>JAECQP010000063.1 GCA_015999745.1 Sphingobacteriia bacterium
ATCTTTAATAAAAGGAAGGTGAACATTGCATATACTGCCATCTTTACGCGTTCCGGCATTTTTTTGAACGACCTGAAAGGGCCATCGATTGTCTATTTACCCTTTAATTTCTTCATGAAGCCTGAACGAGGCAGAAATCGTATCCTATGACCGGTTCTGCGTTCTTCAAATATACCCGCTGCTGTTAGGCCATTTAAATCATTTCGTGCCGTTTGATTACTTACACCAAATTTATTCTGTACCTGCGGTACTGTAAAAAACAATGTCGGGTCCTGCATCAGTTCCTGGAGCAGGATGATTTGGCGTTCATTGAAGTTGGTATGTCTGAGCAGGGTTAAAGCATTTTGCTTTTCCGCTGTTTTTCGTTGGATATAATCCTTCAATTCATCCAATGCCCGGGCGATGCATTTGAGGTTATAGATGATAAAATACGTGAGATCATTATCATCCTGTTCTGTATACAGGTAGGCTTTGGCATACTGCGCTTTGGAATGCAGGATGATCTTTGAAACAGACATATACTCGATCAACCAGTACTCATGTTTCAACAGGTACCAGTAAAACAGTGTTCTTGCCGTTCGTCCGTTCCCGTCCGGAAATGGGTGGATATATCCAAGCAGGAAATGCACAATAATGCCTTTAGTGATAGGGTGAAGAAAAAAGGAAAGTTTTTGCTCGTCGTTGGCAAAGCTGCATAAGGCCGTCATTAGTTCCTCCAACTGACCGGCTACAGGAGGTGTATATAATATAGACCCGTTCTGTACATCTACGACATTGAAATCATCGGTGGTCCTGAAACTCCCCGGCGGCTCTCCATGCAGGGTGTCTTTGGTGATGATCGCTTGCAGTGCTTTGATCCGTTCAGGCGTAAATGGTTCATTTTTATGTGCAACAATCCATTTCATGGCCTCATAATTATTCAGGATCATCTGTTCGGAATGGTTGCGTGGCTTCCGATTATTTTCCAGCATTTCCCTGGCCACCTTACGAGTGGTAGCAGCACCTTCCAACTGGCTGGACGCAATGGCCTCTTCCATGAGTGAACTAATCAGGTATCGATCCCTGTCTTCGGAAGGTATAACAGCATCTCCCTGTAGGTTACCGCCCAGGTTCATATCAAAAGCATGAAGATATTCCTGAATGACTGCGGGGTTGCTTATCTTAAATTTAAACCCCGGAAGCCGGGAAATAGTCAGCGATTTTTGTCCTATTCTTGCCATCTTTATACCAGCCCAAAGCTGCTGTGGATCCAGCCTCCACTCTTCAGCCAGGTATTTCCATTTATCGTAATAGTAGTATTTCGAGTCGTTGAGTTCAAAGACACGCCTGAATTGCTCAGTGTTGAGATGCTCCAGGAAATGCTTATAATTAAAGTCTTTGGGTACGATCGGAACACGTTCTGGCTGCTTCATAAAAACTCCCAATTTTAACTAAATTAGGAATTTTTGGGATAAAAAACGCTCAAGTCTCCTAAAAACTCCGAATTTTTAGAATTTTAGGAGTTTTTAGCGCCATTTAAGATTGCATATTGCCAGGTTAAGGGATTCCGCCACACCACTACGATCCATTTGAAGACTGATTACGGGAAAAGATTGAAGAATATCACGATGCTTTTTGTGCCCAGAACTGGATTGTGTTCGCTTTTGAAAGCAAGCTTTCAACGCTCTCAATGAAAAACGCCCTTCCAACTTCGTTGGAAAGGCGTTTGTGCCCAGAACTGGATTCGAACCAGCACACCCTTGCGAGCGCTGCGACCTGAACACAGTGCGTCTACCAATTTCGCCATCTGGGCATTTTTTGTGATTCAGGGATGCAAATATAGGGTTAAACTATTAATAAACTACAACCTCGCAGGTCAGAATTATCCAATCTTCCTAAAATTTCGAAAGTTCCGTCCTCATAAACGGTTCCCACATCCTGTGTTGCTATAAAAGAACAGCTAAATCTATTGGCTAAATCCACCACCTGAATAATGCCGGAACCCTTTACTGATACAGCTAAGGGGTCATCTTCACTCCGCACATATACCTTCATCCAGGGAGGACATTGGTATCTTCCATTCCCGAAGGAATATGCCTGGCTCAACAGCTCGGTCATGCCATATTCTGCATGAATTTTTTTTACCCCCAACCTTTTACAGAGTGTGGCATGCAGGTCTTCCCGGGTTAATTCCTTCCCCCTGCCCTTCATTCCGCCGGTTTCCATTACAATGGTGTGTTTCAATTGCTGCGGAAACGCCTCCGAAAAATCCAAAAGGGCAAAGGTTACCCCCAGTAAAATGGTTTTCTGGCCGGCATTTTCCAGTCTTTGAATGGTTTGGGAAAGCTCCCCGTAATTATAAAGGTAAAATCCGCTATCCGGATGCCCGCTGGCCCTGATCAGGCTATCCGCCATGTATACGAGGGAAGAGTTTGCTCTCTCCAGGTAAGCTGGCAGCAATGCCAGTATGCACCAGTCCTGAATATCCCCATAAAAATGGGTGAATCCTGCCATAAATGAGCGTTCGTACAGATCCAGTGATTTCACCAGGTGCCGGCTGGTCACTATTCCTGTGGTACCACTGCTCTCAAAAACCTTCTCCGGTTCAAATACGCCACTTATCACTTTCCGTTCCTTAAAAAAAGTAATGGGCAACGCCGGTATTAAATGGGGTATCTTCTCCGCAAGCTGTTGAGGGTGAATCAGGTCTACCCATTCTCTGTAAACCGTGTTCTGCTCGTATTGAAATTGATACCAATCGGCACAATACCGGTTGAACCGGTCGGCCAGGTCAAAAAAAATATTGTTAATATCCAACAACTGCACCGGTTAGTATTGTATTGTTTTAACTAAATTTGAAAGAGAAAGCAATCTGATGAGAACAAAAATATTGATCCTGTTGACATTTGCCACCTTTTTTTATGCCTGTAAAAAGAGTTCCTATACTACCAGGCCTCAGATCAGTTTCAATAATGTGAATTCAACTGTTCTTTACCAGGGTAATATTGTTACTTTTCAGCTCAACTTTACCGATAAGGAAGGCGATATCCAGGATACACTCTGGGTAGAAAAAGTATCCCGTACCTGCCCTACCACACCAGGCGTTCAGTTCATCAGTAAAAACAAAGTGCCCAATTTTACGGCCACTTCCAACCTGGACGGCAAATTGGAAATCAGCTTTGTTTACAATGCCAATGTGCCTGGTCTGTCTTCCATCATTGGCTGCAGCAATAAAAACGATACCTCCTATTTCCGGTTCTGGCTTAAAGACAAGGCCCAGAACAGGAGCGATACCATTGCTTCTCCGGATATTATCCTGGTTAAATAAATGAGTCCGGGCGGCTTTATCAAAGGGATACTTTTCAGTAATGTGTTCTATGGATGTTGCGCGGTTGCCCTTTGCATTGAAACAGCTTTTCAACAACAGATTCCGGTAGCTGAACCTTTATTTTACCTGCTCATTTTTGGTATTACGGTTGTTTATTATACCCATGCCTACCGCAATCAGTACCTCGCAAAAAATGCCCAGACCAATGAGCGTACACAATGGTATTACCAGAACCGGCATCTACTGCCTTTTACACAGGTAATCCTGTCTGTAGCAGCAGTTGGAACCGCCATTTACCTGGCGCTGAAATACATGGATCAATTCCGGCATATTTCCACCGGTGCCCGGATCATCCTGCTGCTCATTCCGGCATTGGCGGCTTTCTATTATGGGATGGAGCTTCCGGGCAAAAAACGCTTATCGCTAAGAAGCCTGGGACTGATCAAACCCTTCCTGATTGGCCTGGTCTGGGCGGGAACCGTATCTGTTTTGCCGGTGTTATTTCATGATCTCATCCATCAGACCAGGATGCTGATCAGTACCACCACCCTGTTCCTGCTGATTAAAAACTGGTTATTTATTTCCATCCTCTGCATTCTCTTCGACATCAAGGATTATGCTGAAGACCATAACCTGCAACTCAAAACTTTTGTGGTCCGGTTCGGGCTCCGGAAAACCCTGTTCGAAATAATCCTTCCCATGGCTGTGACCAGTTGGTGCTGCATCATCCTGATCGTTATTGCGGGTAATTTTCCGTTACTGAGAATATTAATCAACGCTATCCCCTTCCTTTTGTTGATAACTGTTTGCTATTCGATGTACCAACGTAAAACGATTCTCTATTATCTTGCAATAATTGACGGTCTCATGCTGGTAAAAGCCGTTTGTGGTATTCTCGGCATGGTCGTTGTAAAATAATTATTACTATGGCAAAAGCTAAATCGGTTAAATCGAAGTCCGTTATTCCGGAAACATCCATGAATTTTCTGAAGAATTACATCAACACTGCATCCCCGGTAGGATTTGAAAGCAGTGGGCAGAAACTTTGGATGGAATATATTAAACCTTATGTAGACACCACTTTTACCGATCCATACGGTACCGCAGTCGGTGTAATTAATCCTACCGCACCATTTAAAGTGGTGATTGAAGCCCATGCGGATGAAATCAGCTGGTTCGTAAACTATATCAACGACCAGGGCCTGATTTACCTGAAAAGAAATGGAGGGGTGGATCACCAGATTGCACCAGCCAAAAGAGTTTGGATTCATGGTAAAAAAGGGCCTGTAAAAGCCGTATTCGGATGGCCTGCCATTCATACCCGGTTGGGCAATCCTGAACAAAAGGAACCCAGTCCGAAGATTGAGAATCTTTGTCTTGATTGCGGCGCAAGAAACAAGAAGGAAGTGGAAGAGCTGGGCATCCGTATCGGATCCGTGGTAACCTACGAAGAAGGCTTTGATGAACTGGCATATGATTACCTGATTGGTCGTGCTTTCGACAACAGGGTTGGCGGATTCATGATTGCCGAGGTGGCCCGTTTGCTGAAAGAGAACAAGAAGAAACTGCCTTATGGCCTGTATGTGGTGAATGCAGTTCAGGAAGAAATTGGTTTACGCGGCGCAGAAATGATTGCCCGCAGAATTAAACCTGATGTGGCCATTATTACAGACGTAACGCACGATACCAATACACCAATGATCAGTAAAATTCTTGAAGGAGATATCCAGTGCGGAAAAGGGCCTACCTTATCCTTTGCGCCGGCTATCCACAATAAATTGCTGGGCCTGGTAGAAGATGTTGCTGAAAAGAACAAGATTGCTGTTCAGAAACATTCACTCAGCAGAAGCACCGGTACCGATACCGACAGCTTTGCGTATGCCAACGACGGATGTCCTTCCGTACTCATTTCCATTCCGTTGAGATACATGCATACTACAGTGGAAATGTTGCATAAGAGCGATATCAGCGATACCATACGCCTGATGTACGAAACATTACTTACCCTAACACCTAAAACGAACCTGAAATACCTGTAAATGAGTCATCCCGAACGCAGAAAATTAAAGATAGCCATCCTTGACCTTTATGAAGGTGCGGCCAACCAGGGAATGCGTTGTATCCGGGAAATCATTCAGCAATGGGGAGCATCAAGTCACTTTGAAATAAGCCTTACTGAATTTGATGTAAGGCTTCAGCTAATGGTTCCCGGACTCGATTTTGACATCTTCATTTCCAGCGGAGGGCCCGGTTCTCCGCTGGAGAGTGAAGGATCCGAATGGGAAAATTTATACTTCAACTGGATCAAAACAATAGATGAATGGAATGCCGGTGAAGGTCATTTTCCCAAAAAGCATGTTTTCTTTATCTGCCACAGTTTTCAACTGGCATCCCGTTATTACCGGATAGGCAATGTGTGTAAAAGGAAATCTACCGCCTTTGGAGTATTCCCCATCCATATGCTGGAAGAGGGAAAATATGAATTGGTGTTTAATGGTTTGCTGGATCCGTTTTACAGTGTAGACAGCAGGGATTTTCAGGTAATAGAACCGGATCATGTCAAGCTCAGAAAAACGGGTGGTCATATCCTGGCTATTGAGAAAGACAGGCCCCATGTACCCTTCGAAAGAGCCATCATGGCCATTCGCTTCAATCCTTATAGTATCGGGACCCAGTTCCACCCCGAAGCAGATGCCAGTGGTATGGCCATGTACCTTCAGCGGGAAGATAAAAAACGAACAGTGATTGAAAACCATGGCGAAATAAAATGGCAGAGCATGGTGGAACAATTACAGGATCCGGAAAAAATAATTTGGACACACGATCATGTGTTGTCGAATTTTCTGGAATTGGCTTCTGCTGATTTATATTAACCAGATAATTATTACCGCTATGATACCCGGCATTCGCAAACGCTACAATCAATCTTTCTCCAGCGAAAAATATGTTGCTTTCCTGCAGGAACTTCAGTCCCGTCATACTGGTGCAATTGAGTTCAGGGTGGCAGAAACGCCGGTTTTTGTTGGCAGGGATTTCAAGGAAAAAATCCTGTCGGCCTGCGAAGCAATTGTGGATGTGATTACTGCTCCCGGCTTTAAATCGCTGACGGAAAAGGCTATACCCGAAAATGAATATGTGCCGGCAGAAAATGCACATACGCATTTCATTGCCTTCGATTTTGGTATTTGCGAAAATGCTGCAGGCGAACTGGAACCGCAACTGATCGAAATGCAGGGGTTCCCAACCCTCTTTGCGTACCAGATCTGGCACGACGAAGTGATACGGCATCAGTTCGCTATCCCGGAGGGATTCAGTACCTACCTGAGCGGATACGACCGCAATACTTATATTGATTTACTGAAGGAAATCATTACAGGCAATCACCAAACGGAGGAAGTTGTTTTATTGGAAATTCTGCCGCATCAGCAAAAAACAAAAATCGATTTTTACTGTACCACCGACTATATCGGCATTCCGGTTGTTTGTTTAACGGAGCTGATTCAGGAAGGCAGGAATCTTTTCTACCTGAAACACGGCAGGAAGATTCAGATTAAGCGAATTTACAACCGCATCATCTTCGACGACCTCCGGCAACAGGAGGCAGTTATCCGGGAGAAGGGAAAAATATTACAGGAGGAGCTGAATGTAGAATGGGTACCACATCCCAACTGGTTTTACCGGATCAGCAAATTCACCCTTCCATTTATTAAACATCCCTATGTGCCTGAAACAGTGTTTCTCAATGAGCTGAAAACCATTCCTGCCGACCTGGAAAACTATGTGCTGAAACCCTTGTTTTCTTTTGCAGGACAAGGTGTGGTGATAGATGTAACCACCAAAGATCTTCAGCAGGTTAAGGACCCGGAAAACTGGATCTTACAACGAAAAGTGAACTATGCTGCAGTCATTGAGACACCCGATGAACCGGCAAAAGCGGAACTCCGTATTTTTTATTTCTGGAAAGAAGGAGCGGTAAGACCGGTTCCAGCCAATAACCTGGCCCGCCTCAGTAAGGGTAAAATGATCGGGGTAAGATACAACCAGGATAAAACATGGGTAGGTGGAAGCCTTGCCTATTTTGAACAATAAACTTTATGTGAACATGACCGGTCATCTTTCTCAGCATACCAGGAATATTCTGGGACTTCAGCTCCCTACGGATCCGCGTTGGGTAAACCTTGCTGCCATATCGCTGGAAGCCATCCTCACCGATCATGCTTATTGCGAGCAGAAGGCGGCCCTCACCTGCATCTCCTATATTCAACGTTATTCCGACCGCAAAGAACTGGTAGAAGAACTGGCGCCGATTGTAACCGAAGAGTGGGGACACTTCAGGCAGGTACTGACCGAATTGAATAAACGAGGCTTAACACTTGGCAAACAACGCAAAGACGAATACGTAAATCAATTACTCCTTTTCCAGAAAAAAGGCGGTCATATTGAAGACCGTTTACTGGATCAGTTACTAACGATGGCACTGATTGAGGCCAGGAGTTGTGAGCGTTTTAAGCGATTAAGCGAGGGACTGGAAGATAAATACCTGCGCAACTTCTACCGGAAATTTATGGAGAGTGAAGCGGGCCATTACACCCTCTTTATAACACTGGCAGAAAAATATATACCCAAAGAAAAAGTGAGAGCCAGGTGGAAGGAATGGCTGGCGCATGAAATTGATATTATGAAACATCTGGAGCTGAGGGGCGACCGGGTTCATTAAAAAAGCCCTTTTCATTAAAATAAAAAACCTCCGATTTGCATCGGAGGTTTTCTTTTATCGGGAGATCCAGCTTACATTTCCTGTACCCTGAATTCTACTCTTCTGTTTTGTTGTCTGCCTTTTGCAGTTTTGTTGGTGTCGATCGGCTTAGCGCTTCCGAAACCATCAGTGATCAGTCTTGCAGCGTCTATTTTCTTGCTGAACAGGTAGTTCTTCACAGCATTCGCACGTTTCAGAGACAATGGTTTGTTGATCTTATCAGAACCAGTGTTGTCTGTGTGACCGTCTACATACAGTTTCAGTGTAGGATAGTCGTTCAGAGCACGTACAACTTTATCCAGTTCTTTCTTAGATACTTTAGTCAGTGTAGCGCTTCCTGTTACAAACTGAATTTGTTTGTAATCAAACTTGTACTGAGTTTGTAATTCAGGGCAACCGTTGTTAGAAGCAGGTCCTTTAACAGTAGGACATTTATCTTCTTCATCGTTTACACCATCACCATCAGTATCAGGAATAGGACATCCCTGGTAGCGGGCAAGACCCGGAACAGTAGGGCACTTATCTTCTTCATCGTTGATGCCGTCTTTATCAGTATCAGGAATAGGACATCCCTGGTATTTAGCGATACCTTTTACGGTAGGACATTTATCATTTTCATCATTGATACCATCACCGTCAGTGTCTGGTACAGGACAACCCTGATACTTGGCTACACCAGGAACAGTAGGACATTTATCATCCTTATCCAGGATTCCGTCGCCATCAGTGTCTTTTTCAACAACCGGAGGAGGTGGTGGCGGTGGTGCTAAAACTGGCTTTGGTTTATCTTTCAGCGGAGAAAGAATTCCGATGGTGTAAGCCATATGGTTTACAGCCAGGTTGGAAATTGCAGGGCGGTATAATAACTGGGTGGTTACAAAAGTTCCCTCGCCGAGACCCACCTGCAGACCCATACCGGTATTACCCTGTGCCGCAAAGTAGGTACCACCGTACATGGAAGCTCCCAAACCAAATGTCAGGTATGGAACCACTATGTATTTGTCGGTCAATAACTTAACGTTCACATTTGCGTCCGCTTCCAACAGGAATCTATTGTTTGCAGACGGGCTAATGCCTGATTTTGGATAAAA
>JAECQP010000036.1 GCA_015999745.1 Sphingobacteriia bacterium
GGCGCTAATGTATACCTGGGTTTCCAGGAGGGCGTAGATCCGACTCAACTAAAAGCCGCGCTGATCAACGCACAGGAAAAAGCAGTTGAAATAAAAATAGAGGACTATGTACAGAAACTGGATGCACACAAGCACGACCTGTTCCTGATTCCGAACGGAACCGTTCATGCTTCCGGCAAAAACAACCTTGTACTTGAAATCAGCAGTACACCGTATATTTTCACTTTCAAAATGTATGATTGGTTAAGACTGGACCTGAATGGACAACCCCGCCCGATCAACATTGAGCATGCATACAATAATTTATATTTTGACCGTCAGGGATCATATGTGCAGGAACAATTGATTTCCCATCCCATCGTAGAAAAAGAATGGGATCAGGGCAGAAAACTCAAACTCCCCACACACCAGGAGCATTTCTATACAATAGACCGTTATGAATTCAGCGGTGAGGTTTCAATTGATACCAATAGGCAATGCCATTGCTGTATGCTGGTGGAAGGAACCGCCATTGAAGTGTATACCGGAAACAAAAAGGATATTTTCAGTTATGCGGAAACATTCATCATTCCAGCATCGGTTGAACAATACCGGGTCTGCTCAAAAGGAAAAGAGAAAGCATTCCTTGTTGTTGCATATGTAAAAGAAAATCATTGTTAATACCATTCATTATGAAAAAAACAAACAGCATTAATTTCAGGTTTTTAAGTCTATTGACCATTACAGCAGCATTGGGCGGCTTTTTATTTGGCTTCGACACAGCAGTCATCTCCGGCACCATCAGCTTTGTGAAAAGCCAATACGCCATGGATTCGCTGATGGAGGGCTGGTATGTAAGTTCTGCACTGGCAGGTTGCATTGCCGGGGTGGCAGCCATGGGCAAGATCAGTACTTTACTGGGGCGTAAGAAAGTAATGTTCCTATCTGCCGTACTCTTCATTGTTTCGGTTACAGGATGTGCTTTTGCTCCCAATGTTTCTACACTGATCATTTCCCGTTTAATTGGAGGAATAGGCATTGGCATTTCATCTGTGGTCTGTCCAATGTACATCTCAGAAATGGCGCCGTCCCAACTGAGAGGCAAGCTGGTAACCTATTACCAACTTGCCATTACGATCGGGATCCTGCTTGCTTATTTTTCCAATGCGCTCATTCAAAGTGAGGCATCCACGAAAGGATTCTCCGGATGGTTAGCGCAGATTTTTATACTGGAACCATGGCGTGGCATGTTTGCCGTAGGAATTATTCCGGCAATGATCTTTGTGCTGATGGCTTTATTTATCCCGGAGAGTCCGCGTTGGCTTGCATTAAAAAACAGAACTGCCGAGGCCGGCAGTATCTTAACCAGTATAGCCGGCAGCAGCTATGCGAAGAAAGAATTGGAGGAGATACAAAATGCCATCTCCCACTCCGAAAACACCAAAGTGACTGATCTCTTCAGAGGGCAGCTAAAAAAGCCCATTCTCATAGGCATTCTTTTAGCGGCTTTATCCCAGTTCAGCGGCATCAACGCTATTATTTATTACGGCCCCTCCATTCTGGAAAAAGCTGGATTTCAATTGGGGGATGCCCTGGGTGGGCAGGTAACGATTGGTGTTGTTAATATGCTTTTTACTATTGTGGCTATATACTATATTGATAAGCTCGGGCGAAAGCCATTATTACTTTGGGGCATTGGCGGTGCGATTTTTTCCTTGCTGCTTGCCGCCGTTCTGTTTGCGGCAGATATATCTATTGCATGGCTGGTATTAATCCCAATTGTACTCTTCATAGCCTGTTTTGCATTTTCTTTCGGGCCTGTTACATGGGTGGTCATTTCTGAAATTTTCCCCACCAAAGTAAGGGGCGAGGCTGTTGCAATATCCACCATGGGTTTATGGCTGGCCAATTGGATCGTGGGGCAATTTTTTCCCGCATTGTTAAACAGCGCCGGAGCTGCATTCACCTTTCTTGTATTTGCCATATTCAGCGCCTATGCATTTTATATAACCTGGAAAAAAATTCCTGAAACAAAAGGAAAAAGCCTGGAAGAAATTGAAAAGTTCTGGGAGTGAACAAATTCAGTTGAACAGTAGAAACATTGTTCAAAATTTATCCGGAATTATATAACTTCGAAAAAAGGGGGAGAGCTGCTCACGCCCTCCCCTGCTTACCTAAACCGGCCCTTGCTGAAGGGGCCCTTATGAGAAAGAGATAAAAAGCTGAAGTAGGGGGATGTTAGACAACATCCCCGAATTGGGGAAACTATAGACTATTTTATAGATCCAGTTTCTTTATAGATCCAGTTTCACCCCCCCCTTTAACCATTTGCCGGGCATCTGCGCACCCAATAAATCACTGTAATGCAGATCAAAGACATTATCCGCTTCAAAGAATATTCCTGCTTTATTTTTAATCAGGCTTGCGCTCAGTTTAATATTCATCACAAAATAATCTCCCGAAATCCCCGCAAAGTTGACCGTTGCAGGCTGCGTTGTTCTTGTTTTGTACAATCCGTTCATTTGAATACCCAACCAGTTGTACGTATATACAAGGTTGAAGTTTGCAAGAAACTTTGCATGAGAAGACAGGTAGAAGGAAGGAGCGGCATCACTGATTTTGCTATCCAGCCAAACCATTCCAAGTGTAGCCCATACCCGTTGTTGTTGACTGAATGAGTGGGAAAACTGTATGTCTGTTTCCCAGCCGGAGGTATTCACTTTTCCAATATTCTTTGCCAGGGCGTAATTCCCCAACGGAGACAGGTTATCTTTTCTGGGCATATCTGCATAAGCGGTCGGTACCCAGTCGATCAGCATTTCCTGTTCCCTGCGAAAGAGTCCTGTAGAAATTTTCCAGGATTGATTAATGAAAAAATCCACACCGGCCTCATAACTGAATGAACGTTCAGCCAATAAGCCCGGATTACCAATACTACCGCCTGTTACGAATGTTTTATTGTAATTATTGTACTGCTCTGTAAAGTCGGCCTGACGGATCGTTCTGCCTGCGCTGGCTCTTACCTGAATGGCTTTTCTTTTATACGACAGGTTTACCTGTGGCGACCAGTCTGTACCGCTGTTGTTATTGTGATCCATCCTGATGGCGGCAGAGGTCATAAAATACTGGCCAATCCCCTGATTCAGCACCAGGAATCCGGCAATATTGGTAAGGTTATGGTTTCCCCTGTCGTTAGACCGGATCTGTTTATCCTGCAATTGCAACCCGCCAACCAGGCTGGTCAATGCAGCAAACCGGTGTTCGTAACGGCCATTCAACTGATAGAGCGATGAAATATTTTTATTGGCGCCGGATATACTGTTAAACCGGTATTCATCATCCGCTTTTTTATACCCGGCATCCAATACAAACCGGCTGTTGTTTTTTTCATAGGAAAGGCCCAACTGATTCCAGTAGCTGGTTACTTTTTCTTTTGCCGTATCCGAGCCGAACCCGGTATAGAAATTCTGTGCGCTGAAATCTCTTTTATCAAAAGCGGTTCTTGCACTCAGTCGCCAGTAGGGGTTAAAATAGTGCGACACTGAAACAGATGCAGAATAGTTATGAACATATCCCCTCGTACCACGCTGCTGCTGCCCGTTGGCATCATTGGTGATCAGACCTCCGCTCACTGCAGTTTTGCCTTTCTGATAAAAACCTCCCGCATCTATTCCTGTTAAATCATACTGGCCAATGGTTGTTTGAAGCTTTAATTGCCTGTTTTGCTGATTTAATTTTGCGGCAAAGGTTTTAGTGATCACATGAATCACTCCGCCAACGGCATCGCTGCCAAAAACTGCAGAGGCAGCCCCCTTCAGAATTTCGATGCGATCAATTTCGATCGGTGACAAGGGAATATAGCTGTTAAAATGCCCGGTGTTGGGATCATTGAGCCGAATTCCATCCAGGAGTATCAATACCTGCTGAAAAGTACCTCCCCGAACCACAATATCGCTTTGTGCTCCCAGTGGGCCTCTGGATTGAACTTCAATACCCGGCAGGTAACGCAGTAATTCATCCAGCGAATGAACCGGCAGTTTTTCAAATGTATTCCCCCTGATACTGATAATATTCCTTCCGGTAACGGATGCCTGCATGGATTGCAGGGATGCGCTTACCGTTACGGGATCTAATTCGAGCGTTTTTTCCTGTGCTTTCAGTGTACTTGCAGCCATGGCCGCCATCATCAATAATACTAGTCTCATTCTATCATGCTGTTTAGGTTAATCATTATGGCTCATAGGTTCTTATTTATTGCATTTTTGTGGCCATAACGCAGTTTTTTCATTGCTTCGATCCCGCACTCCAGCCATGCTCCATATGCGTTTGCATCCGGAGTATAGCCTACAGGACGGTTAATCAATGAATAATCAGCAACGAAAATACTATAACTCTTGGGAGGAGGGAAACCGCTCAACAAAGAGCGTTTTGCATATTCAGGCTGAACGATACGCATAATCAGGTAAACAGAAAATACTATCACACCAGACCCAAGCAGGACTCTCGGGAAAGAAACAGATGGATAAGTCCATATATCCGCATCCACCGGCTGGGCTCCTACACCATTGCATATAAAGCAAGCAAGTAAAAACAATAATCTCCGCATTCGTTAGCTGGTTGTAGCAAATTGGTTAAGCAATGACTGGTCAATCCAGTTTCACCGTAAAAGGAACCGACATTGGCGGCAGGCATTGAGAATCGTCACATGCCATATACGCAATTGTTCCGGTTAAACTGGTTTTTACGTTTGCCCGGAGTTGAATTTTCTTAGTAAAGACAACATTACCATTAAAATACCTGATGTTAACGCCGAAAACATCCTCAAATTTCTCTACCAGTTTTCCATCCTCTTTGAATGCCCCTCCGTTGCTCAACAACAATGGATTTTTCGCTAATTTAATAATAGTTGGCGCCGGCCCTCCTTCCGGAGTATGCTGTGAATAAATATGCCAGGGCGCAGATACATTGGCCACAAATTTAAGTTCATAGGTTTTATCTCCTATTTTTTTGGCAGTGTAATTCCACTTCACCGGATTTTGGGCAGCTAACGGATCAGCATCCGCAAAAAGCAATAAGGCAAGCAATAACTTCTTCATTAAACGTTTTTTATAAGACGCCTGTGACCAAAAAAGGGACTAGTCCAATTTGTTAATTATTCTATAATGAAAAAAAAGTAAAAAATATTTTTATTCCGGATAGTCCTTTTTCCCTTTTCAATCGTCTTATAGTGGAGAGTTTAATTACTAGTTGGTTTAAGGCGCTTCACAAGGCATGGGTCCTTCGTGGGGCGCTTTTTAAACAGCCACTGTAATGATCCTCCTACAAGCCGGCCACAGATAATAAAGCCGTAACATCATATCATATACAGCACCTTTTTCTCATGTGCAGTTTCTAAAACCACGCACCCCTGTTTTCAGGGGTGCTCATTTTTTAACCGTTTAATACATGGTTAGAGGTATGCCTTTTCTAAAACCCGGTGTACTATGATTGTTTCACCAACCTGATTGTTTCTTTTGTGCGATCATTCACATGCGCCAAATCAGTTGCAGGTTCAAACCGGGGGCAACAAATATTATTTGTTCCTTTCCATTGATAAGGATCCACTCCTGTTATCAGTACAATATCGCGCATATCTTCTACCGGAACACCTCTGCCATCAACAGACCAGGGTAATTCAGCGTTCGCATTCATGTAATGGCACTGCA
This sequence comes from Sphingobacteriia bacterium, assembly GCA_015999745.1. Lineage (GTDB taxonomy): Bacteria > Bacteroidota > Bacteroidia > Chitinophagales > Chitinophagaceae > Sediminibacterium. The sequence goes on from JAECQP010000036.1 coordinate 5,685, forward strand.
AAGCCGCTCTGTTGCAGTACATGGTTTTGTTGGGCTGCGAGGCGTGAATGGTATACCCATGATAAAACAAAACCGACCCCGCTTTAACTTCAAGGGGGATCATTTGCGCTTCATATGCCGAAACATCAATTGTTTCAGACTCTAAGTACTCCGGGGAATACTGTGGAACGGTACGCGCAAGATGCTCCTGGCGCTGCGGAATAATCCACAAACATCCATTTTCCACAGATGCATCATCCAGGGCAACCCAGGCTCCTATTAAAGATTGGTCCCCTGTTGGGATTATCTTTTCATCCTGGTGCCAGGCATGACCTTTGCAACCGGGACCCTTTATATACAATTGCGAATGCATACACTTCACATCCGGGCCAATCAACTGCGTGATAGTAGCTGTTATTTTACGATGAAACAGAAAATTGTGAAAAATCCGGGACATTTTATGTGGAAAATGCAAAGCCCGGTACCTGCCGGTCAGCTCACCATCCAATGCTCCGTTTTTCACAGGAATAAACCCTTTGAAGGCCCCCCTTTCTCCCCTGCAGATCGTTGCCAGTTCTTTTTTTAAGGCATTCACTTCCTGCGGTGAAACCATACCCGGCGCTACAAGATATCCATGGTTGTTAAAGAATACAATGTTTTCAATGGATATGATTCCATCCAGGATATAGGCATAAATTCTGTTCATGATATTGGTATTTATTCAACACATATACCGGAATGCTCCGACATGCTATCTATTCAATTATTTTTCATTCATTTCCAATACGTCCACATCTACAATCAAATCATCGCTGGCTTTGATCTTTGCGGAAGAAGGCTCTACCCCCGTTACCAGTACTGCCGGCAGGTACAGCCGCATTAAACTGCCGGCTTTTAGCCTACGTGTCAGTTGCTCTATCGGATATGGCCAGTAGGATCGCCCGGTAATAAATGAAACCGTATCCTGCCTGGCCACCAGCGTATCTTTCAATGTCCGGATGTTCAGCACTGCTTTGATTGTGGTACCGGTATCGGCCTGTCGCCCGGAGCCATGCCGGATCCACTGCAGGTATGCATCTTTCTGCTGCACTGCTGTTATACGATATTTTCGGAGATAGGCCAATATCCGGGCCATCCCCAATGTTTGCTGCAGCAGTTTTACCCTGTTCCGCTCTGCCATCTTATCAGCCTGTAAAAGGCTGTCGTTCATAAAAACATTTTCTACCTTAAAACAGGTAATCCACTGGTCCGCCGGCTTCATCCAGGAGGGAATATGCTTTAAAATATGTTTCTTCATCATCGAGTCTACCAACTGAATGGTAACAACACTATCTCCCTTCCTCAGTCCGTAATCAAATACTTCCAGCGGATTGTACCGGTTACCGTAGCCCGGCATCACCGTATAGTATAATGGCATGACATCGTAGGTCTGGTCAATGATCCGATCCCCCACTTTCTGACAATAATGAATTTTGGCAGTATATCCCATCCGTGCAACCGGTTCTTTGCTATTACTGTTGATCAGTTTATAACGCAGGCCGGTATCGGTTCGGTAATAAGTTTCAAAGAAGCCCCCATACACCAGGAGGCCTAACAGCAGGACAAGTAAAAACACCCAATATCTGTACTTTTTGAGCCAACTCATGATAAATTGAATGAATGGTATACAGTATAGACGTTTGAAACCGGTAAAAGGACTATCCGACAGGCAGATTTTTCATTTTAAGCCTCATGAATTACCTTGTCGCAAATATCTTCCCATGCTGAAATCAGTATTATTTCGCTGCTATGCAGTTTTTTTGTTCAGCCTGGCTGTTTCCACCGGCGTTGCACAGGAAAAGAATACCCCCGATACGGTAAAAGCGGGCATCTACATTACCAGCATCCATGACATTGATTTCAAGCAAAATGAATATGCCATCAACCTCTGGCTATGGTTAAAATACAGGAATAAGGATTTTGACTTTGCGCAAAACCTGGAAATTCCCCAGGCAAAGTCTTTCAGCAAGCTGTATACGACCATTGACTCCACCGGAGAGGAAATTTATATGCTGATGAAACTCCAGTGCCTGATGAAAGACTCCTGGAAAATCAGCAACTTCCCTTTCGACAAACAAATGCTGCGGCTTTCATTTGAGAACTCACAATACGATTCAAAATCACTGGTGTTTACAGAAGATACTGTAGGCAACCATTATGATCCCCGGTTTACCTTACGCGGATGGAACATAGACAGTTTCAGTATTGTGAACGGTATTAAACTGTACGAAACCGGCTTTGGAGATGCCAGCCTCAACACACCGCATACCGAATACAGTAACCTTAAAGTAAGAGTAGGTATTACCAGGGATGCCGGAGGTTTATTCTGGAAAATGTTCCTTGGGATGTATGTGGCTTTCCTGATTTCCTTTATCTGCTTTTTTATTCATGCAGACAGTATTGATTCCCGGTTTGGATTGAGTGTGGGTGCGTTGTTTGCTGCAATTGGCAATAAATATATCATTGATTCAGCTTTACCGGAATCCACTACTTACACATTGGTGGACACGCTCCATGGGCTAACCCTCTTTTTCATTTTTGCCATGGTGAGTTTTTCGGTTTATTCACTCTCGCTGATCAAGCAGAACAATGTTGCCAAAGCAGACCGGATGGACAAAATTGCCGCAGTTGTTTGTATGGCAGTATATATCCTGCTTAACTATTACTTTATTCAAAATGCTATTGGCTGATCTTGACGCTCATTTTTGCAGGATTTAGCTTCTTTAGAGTTGAATATTGCACAATTTTATTCAATTATTTGCAACTACACGCTCCCAATGCCGCAACAACCTGCACAACTGTTTTATATGTGATTTTTTAGCTAGCATTGCATTGTTTTTCATCGGCAGGAAACTTCACCCCGACTTCCCTAAGTCCTGGAAAACAATGCATTATCAGTATTAAAAGAATGATCTTGAAACTCAAACAGTTTAAATAAATATGTGTGGAATTGTTGGTTATACCGGACCCAGAGAAGCGTATCCTGTAATTTTAAAGGGACTCAAAAGATTGGAATACAGGGGTTATGACAGTTCAGGCGTTGCCTTACTGAACAATCATCAACTTAAAGTTTATAAAAAGAAGGGCAAGGTGGCCGAGCTGGAAGAAAGTGCAATGGGGCTCGATACACATGCGCATATCGGCATCGGTCATACCCGCTGGGCTACACATGGCGAACCCAGCGATCGCAATGCGCACCCGCATCAGTCTCAGAGCGGCAAACTGGCCATGATTCACAATGGCATCATTGAGAACTATGTGCAGATTAAAAAAGAACTGATCTCCAAAGGATACGATTTCAAGAGTGATACCGACACGGAAGTGTTGCTGAACTTTATTGAAGACATCAAGATCAACAACAATTGCCCCCTCGAAGAAGCATTGCGTATTGCTTTGAAACGAGTTGTCGGCGCATATTGTATTTTACTGATCTCCGACGATGACCCCGATACCATCATCGCTGCCCGCAAGGGAAGCCCGCTGGTGATTGGCATTGGCAAGGGGGAACATTTCCTGGCCAGCGACGCCTCTCCGATTATTGAGTATACCAAAGAAGTGGTGTATGTAAACGATTATGAGATTGCCATTGTAAAGCCGGATGAACTCATCCTGAAAAATCTCGGAAACGAAAAGCAGACCCCGTTCATTACCAAACTGGATATGGAACTGGCCGCGATTGAAAAAGGCGGTTACGACCATTTTATGCTGAAGGAAATCCATGAGCAGCCCAGCACCATCTTTGATTGCCTGCGCGGGCGCCTGCTTCCGCAAACCGGTCAGATCATGATGGGGGGTATTGAAAGCAATATGGATGCCTTCGTAAATGCCAACCGCATCATCATTGTAGCCTGCGGCACCAGTTGGCACGCCGGCCTGGTGGCGGAATATTTAATTGAAGACCTTTGCCGTATTCCGGTAGAAGTGGAATACGCCTCTGAATTCAGGTACCGCAATCCGGTCATTCACAAGGGCGATGTAATCATTGCCATATCGCAAAGCGGCGAAACGGCCGATACCCTGGTTGCCCTGGAAAGCGCCAAAGAAAAAGGAGCGTTCATTTTTGGAGTGGTGAATGCAGTAGGCAGCAGCATTGCCCGGCTGAGTCATGCCGGTGCTTATACGCATTCCGGACCCGAAATCGGCGTGGCCAGTACAAAGGCATTCACCGGACAACTGGCCGTATTGATGATGATGGCACTGAAGATCGGTTACGCAAAGGGCAGCATCAGCCAGGACCGCTACATGCAACTGATGTTTGACCTGGATACCATTCCGGCTAAAGTGCAGGAAATTCTTGCCGATACATCCAACATCAAACGCATTGCAGAAAAATACAAAGACGCCAGCGACTTTTTGTTCCTGGGAAGAGGATACAATTTCCCTGTTGCCCTGGAAGGCGCCTTAAAGCTGAAAGAGATCTCTTATATACATGCGGAAGGTTATCCCGCTGCAGAAATGAAACACGGCCCCATTGCCCTGGTAGACGAACATCTTCCGGTGGTATTTGTTGCCACCAAAGATTCCTACTACGAAAAGATCGTTTCAAATGTGCAGGAAATCAAAGCCAGAAAAGGAAAAGTGATTGCGGTTGCCACGGTTGGGGATGATATTATTCCGGGTATGGCCGATGATGTAATGCTGGTTCCGGATGCAGATGAAATTATTGCTCCCCTTTTGAGTGTTATTCCATTACAATTATTAAGTTACTACACAGGATTAGCCAAAGGGCTTGATGTAGATAAGCCCCGCAATCTTGCGAAGAGCGTAACCGTTGAATAAACCACCCAAAATGGCGCAAAACATTATCCATAAAACACCGCTTGATTCATTAGGATACAATTTCATTAAAGACCATCATGTTCCCAAAGGGAAAGATGAATATTACCTAAGGAATATTCAACTGAAAAACGGGATCCATTACCGGAAGTTATCTGCCTATGAAATTGAGCAACTGGTTCGCAACGGCAACACTTCCGATAACTGGAACAATATCCTGGTTTCGGATGCATTTAATCCGGCGCTGGTAAAAAACTGCACCTTTTACGGGCTGGTGCGGATTGGAAAACTGGAACCACTCTGTTTAACCTTCAGCGACCTGAAAGCGCCGGTGGGCTTGTACAATTCAACCATCATCAGTTGCGACTTCGGCGATAATGTAGTCATCAACAATGTAGATTACCTCTCTCACTATATTATTGGCAGTGAGGTAATGATCACCAATGTAAACGAACTGGTGACCACCAATCACGCTAAATTCGGCACAGGCGTATTGAAGACGGATGAAAAAGAAGAGGTCAGGATCTGGATGGAAATCTGCAATGAAAACACGGGCCGCCGGGTGATGCCTTTCAATGGCATGCTTCCCGGGGATGCCTTTCTCTGGAGCCGCTTCAGAGATGATCAGTTGCTGCAGGATAAGTTCAAAGAATTTACCGAAAAGAAATGCGACAACAAAAGGGGCTATTACGGCAAGGTCGGCGACCGCACCGTCATTAAGAATTGTAAGATCATCAAAGATGTATGGGTAGGCCCGGATGCTTATTTTAAGGGAGCCAATAAGCTCAAAAACCTCACCGTAAACTCCGGTGAAGCCGGAAGGACACAGATTGGCGAGGGTTGCGAAATGGTAAATGGTATTATCGGATATGGTTGCCGGATTTTCTATGGGGTTAAAGCCGTACGATTTATCATGGCGGATCATTCTCAATTAAAATACGGCGCCCGTCTGATCAACTCCTACCTGGGCCAGAATGCTACCATCTCCTGCTGTGAAGTGTTGAATTCGCTGATCTTTCCTGCGCACGAGCAGCACCACAACAATTCATTTCTTTGCGCTGCACTTGTAATGGGACAAAGCAATATTGCAGCCGGAGCCACCATCGGTTCCAACCACAACAGCCGGAGTGCCGACGGTGAAATCATTATGGGGAGAGGCTTCTGGCCGGGCCTCTGTGTGAGCCTTAAACACAATTCTGTTTTTGCTTCCTTCAGTATGGTGAGCAAGGGCGACTATCCTGCCGAACTGAAAATCGATATCCCGTTCAGTTTAATCAGCAATGATGTACACAATGACCAGTTAACCATCATGCCTGCCTACTGGTTCCTGTATAATATGTATGCTTTATCGAGGAATGCATGGAAGTACCAGGATAGGGATAAACGCTTTGATAAAACACAGGTATTGGAATACGATTACCTGGCGCCCGACTCCATCAATGAAATTTTTACCGCCTTAACCAAACTGGAATTGTGTACCGGTAAAGCCTATTTACGAAGTCAGAAAAAAAGCGCTGCAGATCCGCAGGAAGCCATTGAAGTGGGCCGCCTGCTCTTAAAGAGCAATAATAAACTGGTGAACCAACTGGAGATTACAGCCGAAGATATGGAAAACAGCAAGCGCAAAACGGTGCTCGTTAAAGTACTGGCTGCTTACCATGTATTTGAAGACATCCTCCTCTTTTACGGTGTAAAACACTTGCTGGAACTGATCCACGAACACCAGCCCGCTAACCTGGCTGAACTTTGCAAGCTGATCCCTGCCAGGCTTTCCAGGGACAACTGGGTGAATATTGGCGGACAACTCATGCCTGAAACCGATCTGCTGGATATCAAAAACAAAATTACCCGGCAAAAGATCAGGAGCTGGGATGATATGCACGAACAATACCGGATCAAGGGGGAGGCCTATGCCAAACAGAAACAGTTGCATGCACTGGCTGCTTTAAAAGATATCAGCGGCCTCCCGCTGAACAAGCTGGATGAGCACCAGTTGGGCTACCTGCTGAATGCAGCAGTAACCACTAAAGAATGGATTACCAAGGGTATTCACGATTCAAGAGCCAAGGACTATTCCAATCCTTTCCGCAAAATGGTGTATGAAAGCTTTACTGAAATGAATGAAGTGGTGGGCAAGCTGGAAAACAACAGCTTCATCAAAGACCAAACCACGCAACTGGCTGCATTCAAAAAAGAAATACAGGCCCTGAAGAAAAAATTCAAGATCAAGGGATAACCCGATCAAACCAAAAACCCTGCAATCAATGACTGCAGGGTTTTATAGATTCATCACAGGTATTTCAATTCATTTAAAAACGCAGACCTACACCTAACTGGATCTGCTGATTCTTCCATTTTTCCTGGTTGGCCACATCATTTACATTCTGCAGGCCAATATTGTATCTGCCATAAATTCTCAGGGCGGTCAGGTTCAACTGGGCGCCCGCCACCAATGAAAAATCTCCGCTTTTGAAAGCTGCCTGGCCATTCGTAATCAGGTTATCATCCTTGTTCATCAGGATTCCAAACTGAGGGCCTGCATTCAGGGTGATCAGATTGGTTACATTGATACGGAGCAATACAGGGATGGCCAGGTATTGCAGTTTCACGTCCTGCGGCAGGCTTGCATAAATAGCATCAAAACTATTGGCACGCTTGGTGGTTGTCTGGTTCCACAATACTTCGGGTTGAATACCGATTGTTTTGGTGATGTCGATCTCGGCAAAAGCTCCTACATGATAAGAAAGATCATATCCGTCTTTGAAAGATTGCCCGGAAATCTTGTTCATGTTGGCGCCAGCCTTCACACCCAACCGGAATCCACCTTGTGCATTTGCTGTTATACCAATAACAGTGAAACCCAATAAAGTTAAAAGTAGTTTACGCATAATGTTTAATTTCCTTCTCATATGACAAGCACCATGCCAAACTAGTTGCACCGTAACAGTTAAGCGTTTTTTAATTCCAGTACAGTGATCTCCGGAAGAATACCAACCCTGCCCGGATACCCGATGAAACCGAATCCACGGTTCACGTATAATTTTTGTTTTCCATCTTCATACAACCCCGCCCATTGCTTGTACATCCATTGTACCGGGCTCCATTTGAAATAAGGATTTTCCAAACCGAACTGCATGCCGTGCGTATGCCCCGAAAGCATGATATCAATATCGGGATAGCTTGTTTTAACCTGTGCATCCCAATGGCTTGGGTCGTGACTCAATAATATTTTGAATGAAATGGATTCCGTACCCGGATAGGCCTGATCCATTTTTCCGTATTTGGGGAAACGCCCTTTGGCGCCCCAGTTCTCAATACCCAGCAAGGCAATTTTTTCTCCGTCCCTTTCCAATACCTGGTGCTCGTTCATTAATAATTTCCATCCCATCTCTGCGTGCACCTGCTTCAGGCTTTCGAGATTGGCTGTTTTGGATGCTGCACTGGGCCATTGCACATAATCTCCATAATCGTGGTTGCCGAGTGTGCTGAAAACGCCCATCGGGGCTTTCAACCGGCTGAAAATGGCTTTGTACTCATCCATTTCGCTGGCCCGGTCGTTTACCAGGTCGCCGGTAAAGAGGATCACGTCGGCCTCCTGCTGAAGAATCAGGTTCACGCCCCGCATTACAGCGGCAGGATCCTGGAAGCTTCCGCTGTGTATATCACTGATATGCAACAATTTCAACCCGTTGAAGGCTTTTGGCAAATTCGGGAAACGCAGGGTATGTTTTTTTACCTGGTAGTTGTATTTGTTAACAAAACCCATCAACAGGGTGCCGAACAGGGTTCCACCCAGGCCCAGGCCGGCCCAGCTCAGGAAAGTGGACCTCGACATCATGTCCCCGTTCTCCCCAACAAATGTGTTGCCTTTGATCCTGATGGCTTTGTTCACCGCCCAGGGCAATACCCGGCGGATATCGTCGGTGAAGAAGATAAACGACCCCACCAGTTTGGCCAAAAACAGGCCCACCAGGATTGCAAAAATATAGTTCCGGTAGGTTCTGGAACTCTGCAATGCCTGTATAAAGGGAAATGACAGCAGGGCGGCGATCGTCAGAACGGACACCACCCAGTAACTGTAATGCACCACTATTCTCCAGCGTTCGCTGAGCGGCTGGGTTACCACTTTAACTGCCTGGAACACATAATAATCCAACAGTAACATGATCAGGGCTATCACCCAAAAGACTCCGGAATTCCTCATATATCAACAATAAATAAGTGATAAAGATAATAATGACAATTTTAACAGCCGATACCTTATTTTTGGAAGCTTGCAAAAAGCAATCAAGAACCTAGTATTATGGCAAGAATTATTGGAGTAGCCAATCAGAAAGGAGGGGTAGGAAAAACCACCACCGCTATCAATGTGGCGGCCAGTCTGGCGGTTTTGGAGTATAAAACCCTGTTGGTAGATGCCGACCCCCAGGCAAACAGCACCACCGGTGTAGGCTTTGATCTTCATAATATTACCAACAGTTTGTACGACTGTATGGTAAACAATGTTACCGCCGCGGAAGTAATCCTGAAGAGTGATGTACCCAATCTCGACATTATCCCCTCTCATATAGACCTGGTGGGCGCCGAGATTGAAATGATCAATTATCCCAACCGGGAAAATGTGATGAAAGGTATCCTGGATGCTGTTCGGGACAGATACGACTTCATTATTATCGACTGTTCCCCCTCCCTGGGCCTGATTACGGTGAATTCACTGGTGGCGTCAGACAGTGTGATCGTTCCCGTGCAGTGTGAGTTCTTTGCACTGGAAGGGTTGGGTAAATTATTAAACACCATCAAGATTGTACAAAACAGGCTGAACCCCGCCTTACAGATTGAAGGAATCCTGATGACCATGTATGATGGTCGTTTAAGGCTCTGCAACCAGGTGGTGAGCGAAGTAAGAAGGCATTTTGACGACATGGTATTCTCTACCATTATACACCGTAATACCCGTTTGAGCGAGGCTCCCAGTGTGGGTAAGCCGGTCATTTTATACGATGCCGAAAGCAAGGGTTCTGTCAATTACCTGAACCTGGCCAAAGAAATTCTTCAGAACAATGGCATGACCAAAATATCCAATGAGGATAGAATAATTGAATAACTATGAGTACACCCAAGCAAAACAAAGACCTCATCGGTAAGGGACTCCGTTCCTTATTACAGAATATAGATACCGACCTCAAAAACACAACAGGCTCCCTTAAATCGGAAGTGGTGGAACAGGTTACCACCAGCAGCAGGATCAACCTGACCGATATACAGGTTAACCCTAAACAGCCCCGCAGGGATTTTGACGAGCAGGCCCTGCAGGAACTGGCTACTTCCATTAAACTGCATGATATTATTCAGCCTTTAACCGTCAGTAAACTTCCCAACGGCAAGTACCAGTTGATTGCAGGTGAACGAAGGTTCAGGGCAGCCAAACTGGCCGGCCTGAAGGATATTCCGGCCTATATCCGCCAGGCCAATGACCAGCAATTGCTGGAATTAGCCTTACTGGAAAATATTCAGCGGGAGAACCTGAATGCCGTGGAAATGGCATTAAGCTTTAAGCGGATGATGGAAGAACTGGACTATACCCAGGAGCAGGTAGCCGAAAGAATGGGAAAGGAAAGAAGTACGGTTACCAACTATATCCGTTTACTGAAACTTCCACCGGATATCCTGTCTGCCGTGCGTAACAATACGTTGAGCATGGGACATGCAAGGGCCCTGGTAAACATTGATACCATCGACAAACAGTTGTATGTATTCAAGGAAATACAGCAGAAAGGACTGAGCGTTCGCCAAACGGAAGAACTGGTCAGAAAATTATACAAAGGAGACAAACAGGGTGCAGCGCCTTCCGGCATAAAGAGCGACCTCCCTCCTGCGTACCAGAAGATCGAAGACAACCTGGCTTCCCATTTTAGCACCAAGGTAAAAATGACCCATAATAAAAAAGGATACGGCAGTATTAATATCGAATACTATTCACTGGACGAACTGAATAAGTTATTGGATTTAATGAACGTAACTGTGAACTGATGAATGTACTGCAAAAAGTAGTAGTGATTTTGGTGATTGTGCTGACAGGTGGTTCTGCTGTTTCATTTGCACAAACGGATACAACAGTTGCCGGCGGTGCATCATTGCGTACTGCAGGTGAAAAACGTATTGCCGATACGGTGATCCTGACCAAAAAACAAAAAGACTCTGCGCTGAGGGCCAACCATATACCCCGGAAAGCCACCAGGCGCTCGGCCATCATTCCCGGATGGGGACAGGCCTATAACCGGGAATACTGGAAGATCCCGATTGTATATGGCGTACTGGCCATTCCTACGGTAGCTTATATCTATAACCAGAATTATTATAAGAAAACCAGGTTTGCTTTCGAAGCCCGCCTGAAAGAGCAGAACGGAGACAGCAGCGATGTGCCGCTGATTGATCCGGATTTAAAAGGGCTGGGATTGGGCTCACTGCAAAACTATCGGAACAGTTTCAGAAGAGACCGGGACTACTCCATACTCTGGTTTCTGCTGGCCTGGGGGCTACAGGTAGTGGATGCTACGGTATTTGCGCACCTGCGCCAGTTTAATATCAGCAGCGACCTGAGTATGCAGGTGCATCCTCAATTCAACCCGGCAAATAAAATGCCTTCCCTATCTTTAAGCCTGAATCTCCGGGAGCCTGCACGTAAGGCAAAGGTGATGGCCCGCTAGGATGGTCTCCCCGTGCAGATCCTGTTGTAATAAAGTAAATCGCAAAACATAAATCGAACATCGTGAACATTGCATTAATCGGGTACGGCAAAATGGGAAAAGCCATTGAATCCATTGCTATTGAAAAAGGGCACAACATTGTATTGAAAATTGATATCAGCAATGCGGCAGACTTAACCGCAGCGCAACTGTCGAAAGCCGATGTGGCCATTGAATTCACCGGCCCTCACAGCGCGGTGAATAACCTGAAGATATGCCTGGACGCGGGGATTCCGGTTGTGTGCGGTTCAACGGGCTGGCTGGCGCAATGGAACGAAATCAAAGCCTACTGCGAAGCCAGAAACGGCACCCTGGTATATGCCAGTAATTACAGCATTGGCGTAAACCTCTTTTTTGAGGTAAATAAACACCTTGCCGCCCTGATGAACCAATACCCGGAATACGATGTAATGCTCCGGGAGATCCATCATACCGAAAAGAAGGACGCCCCAAGCGGCACGGCCATTACACTGGCGGAACAGGTACTGGAACAGATTGAACGGAAAAAGCAGTGGGTGAATACAGATACGGCAACGCCCGGTGCAGCGCTGCAGATTCTCTCCGAAAGAATTGATCCGGCCCCCGGTACCCACCATGTTAAGTATGCTTCTCTTATCGACGATATTGAAATCATCCATACGGCACATAACAGGGTCGGTTTTGCCGGCGGCGCTGTAAAAGCTGCGGAATTTGCCCTCCAAAAAAAGGGAATTTTCGGCATGAAAGAAGTAATGGGACTTTAAGGGATCAATAAAAAAAACAATATCTTGCGGCTAAAACCCGGCACTTAACAACAAACCAATATGCTTGCAAAAAAAACACAATATGCATTGAAAGCGCTGACCTATATGGCCGAGCAAAACAATGAAGGCCCGTTTTTGATTGCAGATATTGCCAAGAAAAAGAAGATCCCGGTAAAATTTCTGGAATCCATTTTACTGGAACTGAAAAAAGCGGGCATTCTTAACAGCAAGAAAGGCAAGGGTGGCGGTTACTTTTTTAACCAGGACCCTTCTACCATTACGATGGCCACTGTTATGCGCCTGATTGAAGGCCCCATCGCACTCCTCCCATGCGTAAGTCTTAATTTTTACAAGAAATGTTCCGACTGCAACGAAAAGAAATGCGGACTGAACAAGATCATGAAAGAAGTCAGAGACAACACCCTGAGTATCCTTGAAAACCGAACTGTACAGGACCTGGTTAGTTATTAGTTGAATACACCATAAAATAAATATCATGAAAAAAATCTTTTTGATTGCCCTTTTTATGCCCCTTCTGTCTCAGGCGCAGAGCCTGATCGGGGGAAAGAATATTATTAAATGGAACCTGTCTTCCATGGCCTTAAGGAATTTTAATTTCACTTATGAGCGAAGTATTGTTAAGAATATATCCCTTTCTCTAAGTTACAGAACCATGTCGAAGGGTTCCCTCCCATTTCAAGACCTCATTAAAGATCAGATCAACAGCAATGAGATCAATTTCGACAATTTTCAGGTAGGGAATACCGCCATTACCCCTGAACTGCGTTTTTACTTCAGCCTGAAAAGGATGAAAGGGTTTTACATTGCACCTTATGCAAGATTTGCAACTTTTGATGTAACGGTTCCGGTGAAATACAGCAGCAATGCCACCATACCGCCCACCACCAAAGAAGCCATGATGGATGGTAAGATCAAATCTACCAGTGCAGGTATTTTATTGGGATACCAGTTTCACATTGCCACCAAGATTGTGCTGGACTTCCAGATCGTAGGCGGTCACTATGGTAACAGCAATGGAGACCTGAATTTTGCTGCTGCACTCAATAGTTACGAACAACAGGCTTTAAGGGATAACCTGAACAGCATCGATGCCAAGCCATTTAAATTTACCAGCACCGTGGATGCCAATGGAGCAAGGATTGCCTCTGATGGTCCCTGGGCAGGAATCCGCGGTCTGAATTTAGGTTTAGGTATTCGCTTCTAAGCAAAGTATTTTATGGGTAGAAATCTTCGTGGTTTAACGGCCACGAAGATTTTCCAACATATCTGCCGTCATCTTAGGCAAATCGTATTGGGGCTTCCAGCCCCAATCTTTGTTTGCAGTACTGTCATCAATGCTTTGAGGCCAGCTATCGGCAATGTTTTGCCGGTAATCGGGTTTATAGTTGATGGTAAATTCCGGAATATGCACCTGAATACTGGCAGCAATTTCGCGGGGAGAAAAACTCATTCCCGAAATATTATAGGAGGTTCTTACGGTAAGTTGATCCGCAGGCGCATTCATCAGTTCCAGCGTGGCACGGATGGCATCCGGCATGTACATCATGGGCAGATAGGTATCTTCTTTCAGGAAACAATTGTATTTCTTCGCATCCAGCGCTTCAGAATAAATCTCCACTGCGTAATCGGTGGTACCGCCACCAGGAGCAGACTTATAGCTGATCAGTCCCGGATAACGGATACTTCTTACATCCACCCCAAAACGCTGGTGATAATAGTTACACCAGAACTCCCCTGCATATTTGCTGATGCCATATACCGTAATCGGCTCAATCACGGTTTTTTGCGGACAGTTCACCTTGGGAGAGGTAGGCCCAAACACCGCAATACTGCTTGGCCAGTATACTTTGTGTAGTTTTTCTTCCCGGGCAATATCGAGCACATTCAGCAATCCCTGCATATTCAGGTGCCAGGCCAGGTTGGGGTTCTTCTCTCCTGTTGCAGAAAGAATAGCGGCCAGCAGATAGATCTGGGTGATATTCTGCCGGATCACCTGCACGTGCAGCATTTCCTTGTTCATCACATCCAGGCTCACGTAAGGGCCAGTTCCATGCAGCAGGGGATTCTCTTCGCGTAGATCCGAAGCCACTACATTGTTGTTACCGTATTGTTTGCGCAAAGCCAGTGTCAATTCAACGCCAATCTGTCCGGATGCACCAATCACCAGAATTTTATCTTTTCTTGCAGGCATGTTCAATCATTTAGAAGGGCAAAGAAACGAAAAAAAGGCAGCTAAAATTGATTAATTTCGCCGCATAAACTTTTCGAAATGTTACCGAAGTATTTACAGGAATTATTCAGCAACCAACAATACAATCCCGAATCTTTTTTTCTGATCGCAGGCCCCTGCGTGGTGGAAAGTGAAGAGCTGGTGATGGAAATCGCCGATAAAGTGGCAGCCACCTGCCGGGAACTGGACATTCCCTATGTATTCAAGGCCAGCTACAGAAAAGCCAACCGCACCAGCGCCAGCTCATTTACCGGTATCGGAGACGATAATGGCTTATCCCTGATCAAAAAAGTGGGCGACACGTTCAAACTCCCTACCACATCCGATATCCATGCGCATGAAGAAGCGGCCATGGCTGCTCCCTATATAGATATTTTACAAATTCCTGCCTTCCTCTGCAGACAAACCGATTTGCTGGTGGCTGCCGCGGAAACCAATAAGATTGTCAATGTAAAAAAAGGGCAGTTTCTCAGCGGAGAATCGATGAAGTTTGCCGTGGATAAAATCAGCAAGGCGGGTAACGATAAAGTGATGCTCACCGAAAGAGGAAATACTTTTGGTTACCAGGACCTGGTGGTGGATTACAGGAACCTGCCCATTATGGCACAGCACGGTGTCCCTGTTATCATGGACTGCACGCATTCCTTACAACAGCCCAATCAGCCCGGTGGCGTAACCGGAGGTAACCCGCAAATGATCGGCACGATTGCCAAAGCAGCCATTGCTACAGGCGCTCTTGGCCTGTTCATCGAAACCCATCCGAACCCTGCAGTTGCCAAAAGCGATGGCGCCAATATGCTTCCCCTGCACTTACTCCCCGGCCTGCTCGAAAAACTGGTACGCCTGAGAGAAACGGTAGTGAAGCATTCACTGTAGCAGACCTATATAAATTGTTAATGTATTAAAGCACAGGTAACAATTCTTTCTTAATGGGTAAATTTGCGGCAAAGCAATGAACATGAAATACATAGCCACCTTACTCCTTATTTCTTTTTCTTTTGTACAGGCAGATGCACAGGAGCTTGGCGGCCTGTTGAAGAAAATAAAGAAAGCAACAACAGACACCACTAAGAAAACGACTGCTACCGTTTTAAAAGATATCCTGGGCGGCGCAACCACTTCCGGAAGCGCTTTGAGTACCAATGAAATTGCCAACGGATTAAAAGAGGCCCTGACCATTGGCGCACAAAAAGGAAGTTCATTGCTTTCCGCCAAAGACGGATTTTTTGCCAATGCAGCCTTGAAAATCCTGCTTCCGCCCGAAGCACAAAAAATCGAATCCACCCTCCGGAAAATAGGCATGGGAAAATTGGTGGATGATGCCGTACTGAGCATGAACAGGGCGGCTGAAGACGCCTGTAAAAGCGCTGCACCCATCTTTGTAGGCGCCATTAAAGAAATGACCCTTACAGATGCCCTCGGTATTCTGAAAGGAAGCGATACTTCCGCCACCGCCTACCTGCAACAGAAAACCACGGCCTCACTCACCACCGCATTCAGACCTGTGATTGACAGTTCATTGAAAAAAACCAATGCCACCAAATACTGGAATACACTCGTTACTACCTACAATAAATTCAGCTTAAAGAAAGTGAACCCCGATCTGGCGGGTTATGTTACAGAGAAATCACTGAGTGGTATCTACAAACAGATTGCCGTTGAGGAAAAAGATATCCGTAAGAATCCCGTGGCAAGAACCACTGATCTGCTGAAAAAAGTATTCGGGGGAAGCTAAACAGCAATACTAGCCGGCCTTCAGGCCATCTATGTTATTGGTTTTCTTTACAATGCTGCGGATCTGCATATCCAGCTCATTGGCGCTCTCAATGAGGTGATCAAAAATTTCTTTGTTGTGTACGGAATCACTGCTATTGAGTACCTCTATCACTCCAAGAATATTGGCCAGCGGCCTGCGCACTTCGTGCGATTGGATAAAGGCGATATCCCGCAGCACTTTGTTCTGTGTTTTCAGTTTTTCCTGAACCAGTATATCATCGGTGATATTCCGGTTGGTTCCGATTAACCGCAACACTTTGCCCGCAGGAGATTTTTTAATAATGGCATGGGATTCAATATGCCGGACCTTTCCGTTGGGGGTGATGATTCTGTATACCGCTGAATCAATCTCCCGCTGTCCTTCTATTAACTGGCCGATGACGCGCTGCATCATTTCCAGGTCGTCGGGATGCATGGCGCGTTTCCAGATTTTATAAGGAGGAAGCGGTGTATCCTTTTCGTAGCCGTAGAGCTCAAACATTTTATCATCCCAGATAATCTTGTCGTCTGCAAGGTCGATCTCCCAGATGCCGATCTTGGCCGAATCGGTAGCCAACGTTAATCGCTGCAGCAATTCCTGTTGTTCCATCTGGGCATTTTTTCTGCGGGTCACATCGCTCTCAATGGCCATAAACCCGATATGGGCATTGCTTTCATCAAATAATGGCTGGCAATCCACTTCCAGCCAGATGGGCGTGCCGCTCTTGGTATAACTCAGGAATTCTTCTTTAAAGGAGAGTTTATTATCCAGTGCATGTTTCAGCCGGACCTTGGCTCTTTCATCGCCCTTAGGGCCATCCAGTGAAAAGCCGATCTTCCTGCCGCGGATATCATCCAGTGTGTAGCCGCTGATCCTGGTGAATCCTTCGTTTACCCAAATGATCTGTTGCGACATATCTGCAATCAAAACAGAATTGGTTGTATTGTGCGCCACCAGCGCCAGCCGCTTCACCTCATCCTCACTCCGTTCCAGCGCTGCTTCTACCTGTTTGCGGGAAGTGATATCGAAGATGCTTCCGTCTACATATGTTTTTCCGTCTTCGGGATCCTGAACGGTTCCCCCTCTCTCAAATACCCACTTGATATTTCCATCCCGGTCCTGTATGCGATATTCAATTTCAAAATGATCTTTGTGCTCAATGGCCCGCCGAATACTGGTTTTCACCATTTCGAGGTCTTCTTCAACAATCAGGGTATCAAACCCTTCTTCCCTGGTGGTATGCAGGTTATGTACATCAAAGCCTGTAAGTTGTTCTATTGCGTCGCTGAAAAAATCTACGGTAAGCGGTTCATCCGCAACACAACGGTAAACCACACCCGGTATATGCCCGATCATGGAACGGAACTGTTCCTGCTGTATTTTTTTCAGTTCGCCGGAAAGCTCCAGCATCTTACTGTGAACCGAATCCGTGCTGGTAACATCATGTCCTATGGAAACAATTCCTACCCCGTAGCCATGCTCATTTTTCAACACAGACACTTCCCAGGTAGTCCAGAAATAATCGTCTTCTTCTGCGGCTTTTCTTACGGTTACCGTAACATGTTTTTCGGGATGCTTAATACATTCCCTGGCTGCCTCATTACAGAGCCGGATGTCGTCGGCAAAAACAGTATCTGCAAAATGAACCTTCTTTAAATCGGGAGCAACATGGGAAAATTTATACTGGAAGAGCGGGTTCACATACACAAACCTCCCCTCCAGGTCAGTGATGACTACGGAGAAAACCAATGAGTTCAGTAACTGTTCCGGGAACAGCTGATCAGCTTTCAAATGATCCATAGGGTGTTTGTCCAATATGCCGGGAGTGTACTTAAGTTCTGCTTAAATACCTATCGACGGATTAATTTGATCTGTTCGTACGGGGGAACAACAACAAATCATTAATAAAGATAACAAGATATCCCTAGATATAGTGATTCCACTACAAAATACAAACTAGTGGGTAGGCAACAAAAAAGGCCCCTGGATCAGGGGCCCTTCTATACAAATGGTTTTGATTTTCAATTAAATATCAATCGCCTCACCGTATGCTGCTGCTGTAGCTTCTTTCAGCCCTTCGCTCATGGTGGGGTGCGGGTGAACGGCATTCAGGATTTCATGCGCGGTGGTTTCCAGCTTGCGGGCAACAACGGCCTCAGCAATCATTTCGGTCACGTTGGTTCCGATCATGTGGCAACCCAGGAACTCGCCGTATTTGGCATCGTAGATCACTTTTACAAAGCCTTCGGTAGCACCGGCCGCACTTGCCTTACCACTGGCTACAAACGGGAATTTACCGACTTTAACTTCGTAACCTGCATCCTTCGCCGCTTTTTCCGTAAAGCCAACGCTTGCAATTTCCGGTATACAATAGGTACATCCGGGAATATTGTTGTAATCCAATGCTTCTGGTAAGTGATGGAATTTTTTCTCATTATATCCAATATGTTCTGCTGCATTAATTCCTTCTTTGGAAGCTACATGTGCCAGGGCCTGTCCGGGAGAACAGTCTCCGATTGCGTAGATACCCGGAACGGAGGTCTGCTGGTATTTGTCTACGATAATTTTTCCTTTCTCTGTTTTAATTCCATTTTCTTCCAGCCCGATATTTTCAATATTGGCCACCACCCCTACTGCACTTAATACGATATCCGCTTCGAGCACAACGATAGAGCCATCCTGTTTTTTCACCGTAGCTTTTACGCCCGCGCCTGAAGTATCAACAGACTCCACAGAAGCGTTGGTCATGATATCAATGCCGGATTTTTTATATTGTTTTTCCAGTTCTTTGGAAATGTCTTCATCTTCCACAGGCACAATACGTGGCAGGAATTCCACGATAGTTATCTTGGTTCCCATGCTATTGTATACATAGGCAAATTCAACGCCGATCGCGCCGCTGCCCACCACAATCATACTCTTAGGCTGCTCGGTTAAAGACATAGCTTCCCGGTAACCGATCACTTTTTTACCATCCTGCTTCAGGTTGGGCAATTCGCGGCTTCTGCCACCGGTTGCAATCACAATGTATTTACCTTCCACCACTTGTTTGGAACCGTCTGCAGCAGTTACTTCCACCTGCCCTTTGGCTTTTACTTTACCATAGCCCATGATCACATCGATCTTGTTCTTCTTCATAAGGAACTGAATACCCTTGCTCATTTTATCGGCTACGCCGCGGCTCCTTTTTACCACCGCGCCAAAATCATGCTGAACACCTGTGGCATTGATACCGTAGTTGGTACTATGTTTCATGTATTCATACACTTGTGCGCTTTTAATCAGGGCCTTTGTTGGGATACATCCCCAGTTCAGGCAGATTCCACCCAGGTTCTCTTTTTCGATGATGGCTACTTTAAAGCCCAATTGAGAAGCACGGATCGCTGCCGGGTATCCACCAGGACCGCTACCGAGTACAATTACATCATATGCCATGTTACAAGTATTAATTGATTGTATAATAAAACAATTGCGGATGCGAAAATACTCGCAATTCAGCAAACTAAAAAAGAGAATAAAAGGGATTTATTCAAAGAAAACGCGGATGGTCTGATAAAACCACTTATTTCCGGCAGAGGCACCGGCTTTCTGCATTTGTTCGCTATAGCCCTGTAAACCAAACAGGCCGGCCATATTCCCGTTGCGGAGGGCGATTTCCAGGTATCCGGCAGAGTTAAACCAGGCCATTTTCTCGTGTTCCGGCACACCGGCATAGTTATCGCTGAGTTTTTCGATGGTTTCGTTCCTTTTGAACATGATTTTGAAGCGCCTGCCCCTGCCATGCTCCTCAAAGTCCTTTTTGGTGATATTGATCACCACATTTTCAAAATTGTCGATAAACAAGATCTGCCCTTCAATCCAGTCGGGCCCCGCAGTAGGCCTGAGCGGGTATTTCTCCACTATTTCGGCGGCAGGAAGGCCGGCGGCATTGATATCACCGCTTACTTCAAGCTGCTGCACGGCAGCGGCGAGGCCGGCCGTAATGGTCAGCAAATTGGCCTGCTGTGTCACCGGCACTTTCACCACCCGGGCAGGCTTCTCCCCCGCAATCATGGTAATCAGCCCGTTATCCGGACAGATCAGGTACTGGCGATTGTAATCGGCGATCAAAAAATGGTCAAAAGCAGCTTCAAATACATTGATGAGGATCAGGTGGTAGGTGCCCTCCGGATAGTACTTAAAGGCATTGTTGCAGGTGTAAGCAGCCAAAGGATAGTTGGTCTGCGATAAATAGTGGGTAATGTCCACTATATTCATGGCAGGCAGTAACTGCAGAAACTGACCTTTTACTGCACCAACGATATAATCCCGCTGGCCAATATCAGTTGACAACGTAAGAATGGGCATGCTGATAGCATAACGCCAAACAAGTTAAGTTATTTCACCAACTGCCCGTTTTTGAAGAAAAATTTTCGCACCATTTTATCGGTGAGCCCCGGGAAGAATTTATTCATGAAAACAGTACGTTTTCCGGTGAAGGTAAGTACCAGTGTACGCTTGCGTTTTCTGATTGCGTTTACGATATGCCCTGCACATTCTGCGGAGCTCATCATTTTGCCTTCATCCATCGGGGATTCTCCATGCGCCTGGCCATCCTTGTTCAGCGCAACATTGCGGATATTGGAGGTGGTGAATCCCGGGCAAACCCACATCACATTCACACCGCTTTCCAGCAATTCGGTTCTGAGGGCTTCCAGCCATCCGTTCACCGCAAATTTGGAAGCGGAATAACCGCTTCTGCCAGGTAATCCTCTATAACCGGCAATAGAAGAAACCCCTACTACGGTACCGTTATTCTTTAAGATATGCGGCAATGCCAGTTTGGTGCAATACACCGTACCCCAGAAGTTAATATCCATCACTTTGCGGATGGTATCCAGTTCCACTTCGGTTACCACGGAACGCATGGAAACACCTGCATTATTGATGAGTATATCGATGGTGCCAAATTGTTTAATCACTGTATTGATAAAATTAACGCAGTCCTGTTCCTTGCTTACATCGGCGCTGTGAATCACCAGCGGCTTACCCGGATACAGCGCTTGTAGCCTGTAAAGCTTATCGTAGTTCCGGCTACAGGTGGCCACTTTCGCCCCCTGCTGTAAAAAATGATCTACGAGGGCTTTACCAATGCCTTCCGAACCTCCTGTGATCACCACAACCTTGTTTCTGAAATCTGACATTTTGCGTTCATTTTATAGACATGGCAAATGTAAGCAGAAGGGAAGCGCCATAAATGGATATTTCTTCAAAAAAAACAGGAAAAAATCAAGAAAAATTTGGTGAAAGTTTAATTTCTCTTATTTTTGCAACCCAATTAACGATATCGGTCACGATAAAGTTAAGATTCTGTAGCTCAGTTGGTAGAGCAATACACTTTTAATGTATGGGTCCTGGGTTCGAGTCCCAGCGGGATCACCACCAAGAAAAATGAAGCCGTTCAGACATTACGTTTGAGCGGCTTTTTTATGAATTGGTGTCAAAAGTTGGTGTCAATTTAGTCTTTTAAAATCTTACTACCTAGTTTACTTAGATATTTTACCAATCTAGTCTTGCTACCTGATTTTAATCATTTTTTTAACCCACCTTAAGTTATCCCCCAAACAGTTATAAATAAAAGTTACTACTACCCTAGTAATTAAATATCCGGGGACCGATGGCTATTTAATGTATTAGCGGTTACTATATACAACTTTCCGGGATCTGACAAGATGTACAAAAGAATGAGTATCTTTTATAACAAAATACGTCATGATTAAGATAGCACTTGTTGATGATCATATAATAGCTCGGAGAGGCCTGAAAGCAATTTTTGAAAGCGAAAAGGATATTGAGGTCGTTTGGGAGGCATCCAATGGAAAAGAGTTGATTGATAATTTAGCAAACACTGTTTCAATTCCAGAAATCATCGTTTTAGATATTAACATGCCCATATTATCTGGCATTGATGTTATTGATAAAATCAAGAGTGAATATCCCAAAATTTCAATTTTGGTCTTTTCATTACTCTATAGCGAGGATACGATCATTAATATGATTACAAAGGGAGCATGCGGATATCTTTCAAAAACTACAGATCCAGAGATATTTCCAGAAGTTATTAGACAAATTCATACATCAGGTTTTTATTTAGGCGATCTTGTAAAAAAGGAATTCTTTAAAAAATATAATGCGATCAAACTTAAACCTGGGTTTTATGGAAAAGAATTTCTAACTGCTAAGGAGGTTGAATTTATAAAGCTCTCATCCAGCAATCTTAGTTATAAAGAAATTGCAGTCCATCTAAATATTAATCCCAAAACAGTTGAAAACTACCGGGATAGCCTGTTTCAGAAATTAGATATCAACAATCGGGCAGCATTAACGGTATTCGCCTACCAGTCAGGAATCGTAAATCTTCAACCAAAGGGGAAAAGCAAATCTTAAATCTTGGTACAACCATTCATACCGTGAATTCTCGGTACCTATTTATCCAATAGCTACATCAAATTAGCTTTATACAGATGGGTATTTTATATCCTAAACCACTGATTCTGGATATAGTGAAAATTCCAAAATACTGATTTCAATTACATTATGTTTATATAATATTTTAATGTATTAATTTTCATTTTATTATCGGCAGATTTGGGAGTAGACAGGAATACGTTTAAACATTCTTAACGTTTAAACAAACCAAAAATGGAAACAAAAACACTCCAAAAACATGGTCAGCTAGTTGGAAAGGTTCATGTTGACGAACTCGTTCGAAACTACAAAAAACAAAGATGGTTATTCAATTCGCAGCGAATCGGAAAAGACGATTCGATAAGTACCACTTTCAACCTGGACTCTCTCTCTCTGATTTTCTTAAACAAGCATCCTCGGCAAAGGCTGATTCTATCAGAATCTACTTTGGGGTATACCCAGAAAAACAGGAAGAAAACCCTGAATACAGTAACAGACAAACTGTCGTGATGGTAGCCACCAAGTTGATTAATCCAAAATCTACCCACCAGAATCATTATTCAAGAATATTTTCGCTTTGTATGTTTTTAATAAACTCAACAATGCAATTTCATTTATCGCTCAGCACTAACATCTCAATATCACGTTCCGCTTCTATGATGTCAAGACCATATTTTCTGAGCCCTTTTGCTACGGATTCCCATTTGAACATATCTGCTTGTAATTCCATATCAACGTTTCCAGTTAACCCGGTTTCGTCCAGCATCGGCCGCTTATCAAATTGCATGTAGTAAAACCGCAATTGATGCAAAAAGTCACTCCAAGACGCATTGCGTAATGTGTAAGAATACGCATCCTTTTGAGAGAAGGCATCACCTCCCTTACTCACCACTTTTAGCTGCTTTGATGTTCTTACTAGAACCAGGCATTTTACACGACGGACTTCAATCTTCGCTTGTATCGGGAAATAGCGATCTAAATCCTGTTGCATAGCCTTATATAACTCGGGCTGTTTTATCATACCGGCCCTCTCCCGATTGTAACCGGGCAAGATCAGCTCATAGCAGTGTGAATTATCCAGCTGCCATTGGCGCATGGCTGCCGGGTCTTTCAGTGGTAATGTAAAGCTGATAGTCGTATCCTTAAAGTTCAGAATCGTCCTGTTTTCCGGGAAGCCTATTACCATGTCGAATTCAGCTTTCATCCCACCGTAGGCGCATTGATACAGGTATAGTTTGGGGTAGTTAATGAATAATAGTCTTTTTTTCCAGATAAAACCACCTCCGGACAATTGAGGATTGCGCTTGGTAAGTATGGAATGGAAGACCATATTGTCAACCTTTCCGGCATTTCCATTGATAAATAGCGGAGCTTGTCCATCAAAATCAATCAGCTGACGCCTTTCTGCTTGTTTGAAGACTATGTCTCCATGATCTATATACTGTCGGATGTTCTGAGCTGTTAGTTCCCGGTCACTGGTAAAGCCAACGATCTTTCCTGCAGTATCCACCCACATATAATGTGGCAGGAAGCGAACATCAAAAAGATCGAAATTCGTCGTGTCTACGGTAGTTGTGGTATATCGCATCTCCCGGCCAACGATTTCTTTTCTTTTCGCAAGGAAGGTTTGGATTTTATCAGCGCTTTCTTTGGAAATACCAATGATCTGCAATTTGTCTTTAAACACTTTTTGCAGGGAGTCTATTTTGGGTAATGTGGCAACGCAAGGCAGGCACCAGGAAGCCCAGAAATCCAGGATGACAAGTTTGCCTCTAAAATCAGAAAGCTTGGCCGTGGGCGCGGAATAATGTAATAGGTTCCGGAACTCCAGGTTCGGGCAGGTATCACCTATATTGAAAGACTTTTTGTTAGATACAGTTTGCTGTGCGCAAAGAGATATGGGGATCAGCAGGCAGGCTGCCAATCTCAGGAATACTTGTTTCATTTGACTTTTTTAGTGTTTAATAGCCAGCGTTTTGTTCAAGGGCAGGATTTTTACTGAGTTCGACGGCAGGGAGAGGAAACAATTGCCTGGCCGATTGCCATCCCGATTTAATAGGAGATAATATAGCGTCTATGCGACGGGTACGCTTGAGGTCCAACCAACGATGCCCCCATTCTACGAACAGCTCTACCTGTCTTTCTTTTTCGATAGCAGCCAATAGCGCATCTTTATCGCTTGCGCTTGTGTTCAGCAGCCCTGCACGGTTGCGTATTTTATTCAGGTCTTCCTGTGCACCGGCTATATCATTGAGTTGTGCTTTAGCTTCTGCTCTTATCAAATACTGTTCTGCTAATCTTAACACCATATCATATTCACCCGTAGCACCGGTCGTCGCAACTCTTTGCCTGTATTTATATGGACGATAATATACCTGGCTGTTACTGGTCGAGGTAGCCACCCATGTTGTAGCCCGCTGGTCCCCTGACTCAAAAGTATTCATCAAATAATCTGTCATTGTATAGTTAGGTATTGATGTCGCTGAAGCAGGCACCAGGGCTGCCCCAACGGTAGTGTGTCCGTCCCCTCCGAAAGAATAAAACTGCCAGACCGCTTCCTTACTGTTTTTATAAAATACAGTGTTGAGATCCGCTGACAGTTCGTACAGGCCGGAATTGTCGATGACTGCATCGGCAGCCTCTATGGCGCTCTGCCATGCGCCGGTATACAGGTAAACTCTTGCCAGGAAAGCAGATGCTGCAAACCGGTTTACACGTACTCTTTCATTGTTGGAATTGCTATAACCTTCGGAGAGCAAACTCTTACTTTCCAACAAATCCGTGACTATTCGCTCATATACAGAGGCAACCGGTGTTCTACCAATTGTTGCTGTCTGCCTAACATCTGTAGTAAGAACTAGCGGCACGTCTCCGAACAGGTTGACCAAATAGAAATGCACAAACGCACGGATAAACAGTGCTTCCCCACGTAACTGCCTTTTCATAGCAATTGTTATGTTACCAGATGCATCCAGTCCTTCCAGGATGGCATTGGCATTGTATATAATGGTATAACAGCTTAGCCACATGCTGGAAATAGCACTTTCCGTAGGCGGAATATTATTGATAAGGAAAGGGTCCGTAGGTAGACTGGGCCGGTTCAATTCATCCGCGGACATGCCCGTATAAATAGTAGTATGTAACCCCCCAAAAGTGCTGGACGCATTGTTCAGCTGGTACATATAACTGTAGAGGCCAGCTACGGCCGAATTGGCGGATACATCATCTGAAAACACTGTGGCAGCTACTATCTGGTTATTTGGAATGTCTGTAGCGACAAATTTCTTGCAGCCAACTGTGGTTGCCGTAACTAGGGCCAGGTAAATAAGTGTATGTTTTTGAAATCTAAATGGCATAGTAAATGTTTTAAAATTCACAACGAATCCCCGCTGTAAGTATCCTCAGGTTCGGCAGGACAGATGGAGCACCGGTTTCCGGATCATAACCGGAATAATCACTAAACGTCACGAGATTTTGACCCCGCAGGTAAATCTTTGCACTGGCCATCTTTACCTTTTTTAGCCAGCCTTTACTGATGGTGTAAGAAATACTCAAGTTCTGGAGTTTCAGGTAAGTGGCGTCTTCCCAATAGCCCTGATCCGAATATGCATAATAATAGTAGCCCGGGAAACTGCTCGTAGAGGCTTTAGGTAATACCGTAAGATCTCCGGGCTTTTTCCATATCCGGTCATATACGAAGGCTGGCTGATTGAAGACAGTGCCGGGTGATCCTGTAGGTAAGGCTTGTGCCAGCTTGCTTGCCATCTGGAAACCAAGGTCTACCTGGATTGCTTTATACTTAAGTGTTGTCGTTAAACCGCCATAGTAATCCGGAAGTTGTGTCCCCAATGGTATAAAATCACCGGGGGAACTGAAGCTGCCATTGTTATCCTGGTCTTTGACAGTAGCGGTCCCGGTTGTAGGATCAACACCGGTGTACTGAAATCCCCATATTAAATTTAGGGGTTGGCCGACCACCAGGTTCGCTGACCCATATGAAGTCTTTTCAAGCCCGGGGAATGAAATGAGTTTGGTTTTAGGAATTGTCAGGTTAACAGCAGCATTCCATGACCAATCTGTATTTTTTAGCAGGTTTGCATTGACAGTAAATTCCCACCCGGTGTTTTGTATGATAGCCGGAAGATTGGCCTGGTAACTGGCAAACCCTGTCTGTCCAGGTATGGGGTAGTTGACTAATTGGTTACTGGTCCGGTTCCGGTAATAAGCTACCGAAAGTAACAGGCGGTCATTCATAAATCCGAGGTCCAGGGAAGCTTCCAGTTTTTTATTTGTTTCCCAGCTATAGTCCGGATTTGCTAAACGCTGCGCACGTATACCGGGAATAACATAAGGTTGCGGTGTAGCGATATAGGTAGACAAAAACTGGTAATCTGTAATCTGGTCATTCCCCGTGATACCATAACTACCCCGCAGTTTGCCATAACTGAGAAAGGGCAACGTTTTCCTGATAAAATCTTCTGTTGAAAATATCCAGGCAAGACCAATAGCACCAAAGTTGCCAAACTGGTGAGAGGGACCGAACCGGGAAGACCCGTCGCGCCGAAGGCTGGCATTGATGATGTATTTATTGCGAATATTGTAGTTGATCCTTCCGAACCCGGAATTATACCTGTACCGCGTATAATTATTGTTCAGAATGCGCAGGCTACCGGCCAGTGCCACATTATCCAGGTAGGCGGCACTGTTGAAATCTGAGGCATAGATCACCTTTCCCTCAGTAAGATTTTGTTGTAAAGTCAAGCCGGCCAGAACATCTATGATCCCTGGACCCGCTTTCGTCTGATAGGTAAGCTGCGGCTCTGCTATCCATGTGGATATACTATTGTTTCCAAAATAACTCGTCAGCTTAGGGCCGTATAGCGGGTTCTGGGCTTCCAGCGGAAATGTTTGTAGCTGTTCAAGGTTAACATTGGTGTAGCCCAAACTGGCTTTTACCTTGAGGCCATTAAATATGGTATAGCGCAACATAGCGTTGGTTACAAAGCTGCGGGTCTGATTGCTGAAACGTGACAGCATTGTTGCATGCGGCTCTACAAATGCATTCGGCCGCCATATGAGTTTACCATTAACATCGTTTACAGGATAGTGGGGAGGAAGATTCAGATAGGGTGTCGGGTCATTAACCAGGTTATTGTCGTCGGTGCCATAATTAACCATAAGGTTCAGGCCGAATTTATTATCGACGGACTTATGGTCCAGATTCACAAACCCTGTGATTCTTTTATCACCGATATCATTACTGTAAACAGTACCTGTATACCGGTAGCTACCCGAAAGAAGGAAACGGGTCCGCTCGGTTCCCCCGGAAAGTGATAGTTGTGTATTGCTGATGGCTGCGTTGCCGCCAATCAATTCCTGCTGCCAATCGGTTGTCTGCGTTGTATCCCAAAGCAGCAGGTCGGGCGCATTAGCGGTCGTAGGTGTGATGCCGTCATTGGCAAAGGCCATACGCCTCGTTGCCAGGTATTGCGAGATCGGCTGCATCTTTATAAACCTGGGGACTTCTCCAAAACCACCGTAGGCATCGACAGCTAAACTGGTTTTCCCCGCGCCGCCTTTCTTGGTAGTAATTAACACCACTCCGTTTGCTGCCCTGGAACCATAGATCGCCGTCGCATCCCCACCCTTCAAGACCTCGATGCTTTCTATGTCATTTGGATTAAGTGCGTTTAACGGATTTAATCCTGCACCGGTCAAAGGTGTATTGGAGCTCACACTCACCAGGTCAAGGCTGGTTCCCCCATAGGGGACGCCATCTACGAGGTATAATGGACTGGTGCCCGCTGCTATGGAATTAACCCCTTGTATTTGCACCGTGATTCCGGCACCTGTAATCCCTTTAGTAGATTGTACAAACATACCCGGCACCCTTCCTTTCAATGCTTCCAACACATTAGTGACAGGCTGAACGGCAATTTCATCTGCAGAAACCTTAAAAACCGAACCAGTACTATTTCGTCGCGTACTTCGTCCGTACCCAATAACTTGTACTTCATCCAAGATACTGACTACTGGCTTCAAAACTATTACAATATGTTCTGTATCAGCGACAGTTATTTTAACAATTCTTTGCTGATAGCCGATACTTGATACTACAATTACTGCACGCTCTAATATTCCCGAAATCCAAAAATATCCCAACTCGTTACTTACTACCACTGTCTTTGTTCCCTTCACCTGCACACTGGCTCCGGCAATGGGTTTTCCGTTCTCGTCTTTAATTGTTCCGCGAACGTCGATGGTGCGGGCTTGAAGTGGATCTAATCCGGGGTTTATACCCTGGGTTAGACTTTCTCCCTTTTTTCTAGGCGTAATGAATATGGTTTTTCCATCAATGAAAAATTCGAGTGTTTGGTTTTTCAAAATCAGTTTAAGTGCATCCGGCAAAGCAAGATTTTTAAAATCTACGCTGACGGGTTGGGCATTTTTGAGATCGGACACCTGGTAGAAAAAACCATAGCCGGTTTGTTGTTCCAGGGCCCTGAACACCTGCTCCAATTTTGCATTCCTGGCGGAATAGGAAACAATCTGTCCGGATGTTTTGGCGTAAACATGCATCGCGGCAAACAAGATGAGGGCTGTCGTCAATTTCATGACAAATAGCAGTTTGGTTCGAAATTTCATAATTTCGGTTACGTTTTGGGTTAACAATAGTGAATCCGGTAGTACGTTTTTACTTCTCATGTTACCCAAAACAATGGGTCGTTCGCGTCGCAAGCGCGGGCGGCTTTTATTTTGGGTATGCTATCTTAAAGCTTTGGCCTTTAGGGCTTCGGCGTTGATACAACGATCCGCTTGTTCTCCTCCATCCTGAAACGGACAGGATACCTTTCAAGATTCTTCAGCAATTGTTCCAGCGGCATGCCTCTGGCAATCTTTCCCTGGAAGGGTGCACCCTCTTTCACATCTTCAAAAACCACGTCCACATCGTACCACCTTGCTATTTCACGCATCACGGTACGGATATCTGCATTGTCAAATCCAAAGAATCCGTTCTTCCATGCCAGCGCCTGTTCTATATTAGCCGCTGTAATATTTCCATTCAGGTACTGCTCACCCGGTTGGAGTACGGCCTTTTTGATCTTCACAGATCCTTCAATCAGGGTTGTTTTGACGCCTGGCTCCCCGGGGTATGCATTTACATTGAAACTTGTTCCGAGATCCTCAATCACTTCATTTGCAACCCTCACTTTAAAAGGCGCCCTTTCATTATGCCTGACTTCGAAATAGGCCTCTCCGGTCATGGTAACGACTCTTTCCTTACCTGACAGGAAGGCAACCGGATACCTGATTGATGATCCTGCATTCAGCCATACACGGCTACCGTCACTTAACGCAATATCAATGGGCTGGCTGTTCTTCGGGTTCGTTAATGTATTGTAAGATTCCTCATTTGCCTTGCCACTGTAAACGATCTGTCCGTCTTTCAGTTTAACAAGCTGCACATCTCCCATCATGGCCAATTGCCCGTTGGCTGCGCTGTCCAGATGAACAATCCTGCCGTCTGCCAATTGAATGGTAGCCCGATTGGAAGCTGGCGCGGATATATCGTTTTTATGCGGAGCGTTCTTTTGAGCAATTCCCAGTTCTTTATCTTTAGCTGCCTTATAGGAAACATACCACCAACCGCCTGCCGCTACCAATAAAAGTATAGCCGCCACGGAAACCATACGGGTAATCCTTTCCCGGGCCGGAACAACCCGCGCTCCTCCCCTGTTTGCCAATACTTTAGCATACAATCTTTCCCAATCCACTGCCGGCAGCGCTTCTTTACCGGTATATCCGGCAACCAGTGATTGAATATGGTTTTCTACATCAGTTTCATGAATGGATAGTTGCACATAATCAAACAGTTCCGCTTCCTCCGTTGGAGACGCCTTGCCGCTGGTCCATGCTTGCAACAGGTAATTGATCCTTTCTTTTGAAATGTTCATAACAGTAGAAAACGGTTTCAACAAGCCGGCTTCTTTATACTGATGCCTGGCGCTATCAAAATGTACTAGTCGGCGGAAAATTTCTTTACAAACTGTTCCAGATAGCGATCCAGACTAAGGCAGAAGCCTCTTTATTGAAGTAGCTCCGGATATATTCAACCGCGGCCGCCAGGTGGTTGCGGACGGTATTGGGAGATATATTCAGCCTTTCAGCAATCTCCTCCCGGCTCAACCCCTCCTGCTTGGCCAACCGGTATACCATCTGCTGCTGGGCTGGTAACTGTCCGATCGCCGTTTCCAGGATTGCCCGGTTCTCTTTCTCCAACAACAATGCCTCTACAGGACTTTCCTCCGGTTCCTTATTTCCATCGGCAAGGGTCTGTTTTAACTGGCGCTCCAGGGCCAGCTTTCGAAACTGCGTGTAAATAGCATTGTGAAGCATCTTAAACAGGTAGGCTTCCGGGTTATCGGCAAGACCAACCATTTCTCTTTTTTTCCAAAGAGTGATAAAGACCTCCTGAACAATATCCTCTGCCAGTTCAG
>JAECQP010000064.1 GCA_015999745.1 Sphingobacteriia bacterium
GCTGATGCCAACGGAAATCCCCTGCCGGTATACCGTACCTACCGCAAAACTTACCTGGACACCGCCGGTCAAGGTAAGTTGCTGGACTGGCGAAACTTTCCTTTAAACGAATGGAGGTACAACACCAGTTCAACCCAACGGCAGAATGTTTTAGCCAATATTGGCATTAATTACAAGATCGTCCCGGGCTTGAGTGTGGAACTGCGGTACAATTTTGAAAGACAAAGCACCAAAACCACGGCCCTTAAAACATTGGAAAGTTTTGCCGCCCGCACAATGATCAATCTGGCTACACAGATCAATTATGCAAACAATACGATCAAGTACAATATCCCTAAAGGTGCAATCCAGGATCTTTCCTACGCAACCCTTCTGTCGGATAACGCGCGCGCCCAGATCAATTTTGAAAAAAAGAAGCGGTGGCATGAATTCAACGCCATTGCGGGCGGTGAGATCAGGAATATCAATATCAGCGGTAACGGCTATACTGTCTATGGGCTGAATCTGGATGCACTAAGCGCAGGCAACGTTGACTTTGTGAACCCCTACCCAAATCTTATCTCAGGCACAAACAGTTTTATTCCCTCCAATCAGTCCTTCAGCGATGTAACCAACCGTTTTGTTTCACTGTACGCCAATGCGGCCTATACCTACCGGGGGCGGTACAACTTTACAGTAAGTGGGCGAAGGGATGCTTCTAACATTTTCGGTGTAAACACCAATGATAAATGGCAACCATTATGGTCTACAGGAACTGCATGGGAGCTTTCAAAGGAATCGTTCTATAGGTGGAAAGCATTTTCCTATATGCGCCTGCGCATCACCCATGGAATTACAGGTAGCATTGATACCCGCAAATCGGCCGTTTCTACAATTTCATATAACGCATCTCTCAATCCACTGACTGGGCTCCAGGCGGCGGCAATCGCCCAGACCCCCAATCCGGATCTACGCTGGGAAAAAACGGCCATCACCAATGCCGCCCTGGATTTTGCAAGTGCCAACCACAGATTCAGTGGCTCTATTGAAGTGTACCATAAAACAGGAACTGACCTGCTCGGACCAACACCGCTGGATTGGACAACCGGGCTACAGCAGGTAACTAAAAATGTAGCATCAATGAAAGGCGAAGGAGCTGAACTTTTGCTGAATGGATGGATTGTTCCGGGTAAACACGCTTCAGCATTTCAATGGAATACTTCGTTTCAGTTCAGCTATGTATCAACAAGGGTTACTGATTATTACATTACCAACCTGAACGGCTCTTTGTTTGTGAACAAAGGCAATGTGATCTCCCCTTTGGTGGGTAAACCGGTATACGCTATTTACAGTTACCCATGGCGCGGCCTGAACAATGCAGGTGACCCGGTAGGATCTGTCAATGGATTAAACAGCACGGATTATGCAGCTATTACAGGCAGCAACACAAAGGTGACCGATCTTGTATATCATGGTTCTGCCTTGCCTGCAACTTTTGGCTTTTTAAGAAATACTCTCAGCTATAAAGGATTTTCACTAACCGCAAACATCACCTATAAATTAGGCTATTATTTCAGAAAAGCAGGCACTTCTTATTCTTTGCTATACCAACAGGGAATCGGTTATTCAGACTATGCTGAGCGCTGGAAGGTTCCCGGCGACGAAAACAGAACAGAAATACCGGCAGCCGTATATCCATCTGTTGCAAACCGTGATGCCTTTTACCTGAACGCTGAAACCCTGGTTCGCAAAGGCGATCATATCAGACTGCAATTTGTTACCTTGTCATACGACCTGGGAAGCACATTCAAAAGATTCGCAAAGAACGCCCGCATGTTCGTCAACGCATCAAACCTGGGCCTCTTATGGCGCGCCAATAATGATGGAATTGATCCAGATTATTCAGAAACACTGATTCCAGGTAAGGCTTACACAATTGGTGTGAGTTTTACATTCTAACCCAACCTTAAATCAACATCATGAAAACAATAGTCAATATATTCATACTGTTAGTTAGCCTAAGCCTGACAGCGTGCAGCAAATTCCTTGACAAGAAATCAGATAGCAAACTTGCCATTCCGGAAAAAGCAGAAGACTTCCAGGCTTTGCTGGACAACACAAATTTCTTTAACGTGTTCACTACCGGCATGTCAGAATCCAGTGCAGACGATTACTATTTGACTGAGGCCGCATGGACTGCACTGACGACAGAAGGAGACCGAAATCTGTATATCTGGGAAAAAGAAGTTGTCTTCAACCTGCCCCAAAATACATGGCGGAACCTTTACGCCTGTGTCAATTACGCTAACATTGTTCTTAAAGGAGCTGAAAAGTTTTATAATAATACCGATGAAAACTGGAGGAATGTAATGGGCTCTGCCTGCTTCTATCGTGCAAATGCCCTTAACATGGTTGCTGAAACATGGGCCAAAGCTTATAACGTTTCGGATGCGAAATTTACCTTGGGCATACCACTGAGATTAGATCCGGATTTCAACAGAACGTCTACCCGGTCAAACTTGCAGGAAACCTTTGACCAAATCATTGCAGATCTTAAAACCGCTATTCCATTATTACCCCAACAGGCAAAGCAGCTGACGAGGCCTTCAAAAGCGGCAGCATATGCTTTGTTAAGCAGGGTATACCTGTACATGCGGGATTATCCCAAAGCCGGCCTATACGCTGATTCCAGCCTACAAATCAATAACCAGCTATTGAATTACAATACACTGAGCACAACCGCCGCTTATCCCTTTCCAAGATTCAATAAAGAGGTTATGTTTCACATGAGTGGTGGTACCCTTCTTACAAGCAATGTACGTGCATTGATCGACAGTAACCTCTACCGTTCTTATGCAACCAATGACTTAAGGAAAACGCTTTTCTTCAGAACAAATGCGGATGGAAGCCAGGCTTTCCGAGGCAGTTACGATGGGTCCTCCGGAAATTTCGTCGGAATCGCTACTGACGAAACATACCTGACGGCAGCTGAATGCAAAGCGCGCAGTGGCGATTACAAAGGTGCCATGACCTTACTTAATACGCTGTTAGTCACCCGGTGGAAACCCGGAACCTATATCCCCTTTACGGTATCTGGCAATGCAGAAGCACTGTCGAAAATTCTAATCGAACGCAGAAAGGAATTACTGTTGCGGGATCTAAGATGGATGGACATCAAAAGACTCAACCTCGAAGGGGCAGCAATAACATTAAAACGGCAATTGGGTGCAAAGACTTACACATTGCCACCAAACGACAACCGCTTTGCCCTTCCCATTCCACAATATGTAATTGACTTTTCAGGCATGGAACAAAACCCCCGGTAGCAATAAAAAAAGCAGCCGTTCATATCGAACGGCTGCTTCCTGTTACTACTCATTCCTGAATTGCTGGCTATAATTATTTCCAGTGTCTCCTGGATCGCCATTACTCAGATCGGGAAACTGGGGTGTACCGGAATCAGGATTCGCCAGAATCTTGCAAAGGATCGTAGAACCGCCGCACTCCAGACCGGGATTTCCTGTCGTAACCTCCACGTAAGCCGTCTTATCGGTCGTTGGTCCCAGGTTAGGATAATACTGCCACATTACGGCAGTAGTACTCAACTTACCCTTGCTATTCGTTGAAGTAAAAGCGCTGGTGCCAAGAGCGAACGCAGCAACCAGCAAACCCAATAAATACTTTTTCATGATTGTTTTTTTAATGATAAATAATAAAATACCAGACTCCTATTGGCCGTCCTTTAACAGCCTTTGTTGAAAAATAGTACCTACTCTTTTAACAGGTTTTCGGCTTTCTCCCTTTTTTGAAAATAAATAGCATTTCCGCTTAAAATTAGTAGCGCGATATTAAGACACAAGTGTTCACGCCATGTGAGGTACCGGGTGACGCCACCACAGGTGCAGGGAAGATGAGGCGTGTAAATGATCATATATCCGATGTACATAGTAAAAAGCAGCATCAGGCAGAATGAAACAAGCATTCCAATCTTTTGCGTTTTCGGAAAGACCAGGAACAAAGCGGTAACCAACTCAATGGTCGGTACACTCCATGCGACCAGCGCAGCATTGTTTCCAATCAGGGGGGATTGTTTGAGAACCAGCACAAAGGACCTGGCTTCCAGCAATTTACTACTGGCAGTATAGAAGA
The DNA here is from genome assembly GCA_015999745.1 of Sphingobacteriia bacterium. Lineage (GTDB taxonomy): Bacteria > Bacteroidota > Bacteroidia > Chitinophagales > Chitinophagaceae > Sediminibacterium. The sequence continues at coordinate 4,129 of JAECQP010000064.1, forward strand.
AAAGGAAAATGAACAGTAGTCTGACTGCATAGGCAAAGATTTTCTTATTCATAGCAGGTATTGAAAATAAATTCCATCGTCCGGGCGTATCAGATCCTTTAGTTTTTCAAAATTCTCCTTTCCGGATTAACTCCCGTTCTCCAAAAGGAAAAGAAAATTATTAAGATGGATGTTATTGTAGGATTGCTTACGGATCTGCGGGGCGTAGCCTTGAAATACTTTTATAGTGGGTCGATAAAGCTGACTATACCAATGTACGGATAGCAGTTTCTAGAACGGAATAATCCGGATAATCTACTTGAAAATCCATCTTTCAGACAGCAAAGAGAACTACTTAATGAGAGCCGATTAATCAATTAGCAAACACTATTAATATGGTTCGTTCGGAAAAGTTTTTTTGATCTTCCCGGGCGTGACCCCAAACCTTCTTTTGAAAGCCTGGATAAAACTGCCGAAGCTTTTATAGCCAGATGCATCCGCCACACGCTGGATGGAGAGGTCTCTTTTTTGAAGCAGGGTCACGGCATGCTGCATCCTGACCTCTACCAGGTATTCAAAAGGAGCCATGCCAAATGCCTTTTTGAAGGCGGTCTTAAAACTGGTGGTATTCATGCCGGACTTTCTGGCAAGTTGCCGGATAGTAAAATGCAGGGTAAATTCTTGCTCAATGATTTTCTTTACTTCCAGTAAGCGATCCCTGATCTCGGGGGGAATCGGATCTACCGGCAAGGAGGCCCCAAATAGATAAAACAGGAATTCGTGGATCTTGATCTTTATGAAAAGATCCTGTTGATCAATGGCGGCTGTAAAGGAGAGGATCTCCTGGATAATCCCTTTCAAAGCAAAGCCCATGTGCAGGGGATCCTGGTGAAGCACCACTGGCTCCTTTTGAAAGAGTTGGACAGTAAACCGTTTGCCGGTATCAAAATTAGCGAGATAGGGTTTTACCTGGGCGGCCCTAAGGCACATATTCAGGCTCTGGTAACATTTTCTTTTTTCAAGTCGCACCGTACTATCCAGTAGAGGCAGGTAATAAAAATTACATTCTTGTTCTCTGATCCGTACAACCGGTAATCCTTCGACCTCATACTGTGAGTCTCCTTCCAGTACTGCGTGAACGCCCAGAAATGCCCTTTTGTGGTGAAACCGGAGTTGGCAGTCCTGCGTTATTTCATACACGCTGTGCCAGATCTCAAATGGGCCGGATACCAGCCGTTGGCAGGTCACTCGACCAAAATTTCCTTTAACAAAAAGAATAGTGCTAGCCCGGATCACTGGGCCGGGATACCCGTCAGGCAAAGCTGGTATTTGTCGGAAGGGCTTGAATTGTCCGTCAACAAAAATCCCTTTCATGGATCAGTTGATCGTCGATGAAACTGTCTCATTAACAAGCATCGTACAGGAACTGCAGGAGCATTTGACGGCAACGTCACCTTCATTGCTGATCGTAGTGATTACCTGACAATTACATCCCACTCCCTCACAGCTGGTACCGGAAGCAGCCAATAAAACGCCGTTTTTGTATTTATGTTCCAGCAGAAGGTTGCTGGATCTTTTGTTGGATTTGAAAAAAACCAGTGCATAACTTTTATCCCTAGAATTAATATAGGAAACATGGCTGATCTCATCCAGTGTTTCATTCGGAAAACGTTGTGAAACAAAGGATTGGATTTGACTAACCATATCCGCCCGGCTCTTGAAGAACTCATGCTTTGTTGATATGGGAATAAAGGACTCTTGTTCTTTTTTGCAGGAGTAGACTACAGTGATGAGACAAAGAAATAAAAGGATACTTTTCATGGCAGTTTGGTTTTAGTAGTCCAAAACTGTCTGATATGTCTTGCCTCATATGACTCAGATGTGTAACGGTTAGGAACGGGTGTGTATCGGTTGAATTATGGCGGTATCCGTTTTATCAAATAAGGAATTTGTATATTCAATGACTAATTACCGATGTGAGAAATCCAGTATGTTATACAGGCTGCCTGCTGATTGTGGCATCTATTGCCATTGGCCAGACTATGCCGCCATCCACCATCACCTATATTAGCAAAGTACCTTTCATTGTCAAAACAGCCGTCTTTAGTGATAAACTTTCTGTTGGCGGTCGAACCCATACCCTAAGCGGAAACATACAGATCGCGTTGGCGCCCAGGAAAACAGGCATTCCGAGTGACCATTCCTTTTGGCTGAGTAAACCGCTTCCCGTAGAGGAGTACCAAAAAATCGAGTACAGCTATACCTACCCTAAACAGCCCCTACCAAAGTGGAAACCTATTATATCGGTAGAGGCAAATAATACCAGTTTCCCTTTTGGTAGTTTATTGGCAGCCTTTCAGTTACAGTATGGAGATTCAGCCACTCTTTCATTCCGTTACAAAAAAAACGGGAAACTTATCCATCATGCTGTTTTCCATCGTCCCGGATTACCCCCTGTTATTGAAGGGTACCGACAGAAAGAAGCTGCAGATTCCATTGATAGCAAGATCAAATCACTCACTGCCAACGACCCAAAGAAACAATGGATGGGTTTTGACAGCCTGAGGGGTCGTACACTTAAACTGGGCGCTGGAAAAAAACTGGATCTGCTCATCCGGAAAAACAATTGGAACAGGGACTCCTGTATCCTGTTTCGTCTCTATTCTTCATATAACAAAGCCAAACCCCGGTGGCAGTTGACTGGCCACTTACTTTCTTTGGATTCACTGGAATCAAACAGCCAGTACCTGCTGGATATACGATACGTGGATATGGAACTGATCAATACCTATTCACTCAAAACGCTACCCCATTGGTATCAATCGACTCTCGGTAGATCTGCCTCAAGCCTGATCGGGCTTGCGGTGTTATTGGGCGTTCCCTACAGGTACCACCGCTTCCGTTTACAAAGAGAGGCAAGGAAAAGAAAACAATTGGAAGATCAACTCACAACTGTGCAAACACAACTCAATCCCCACTTTGTATTTAACGCATTGAGCTCTATTGAAGGTTTGGTCTCCAACCAGGAGAATGAGAGGGCCAATGAATATCTTTCCTCCTTTTCAGATATCATGCGCGACACATTGAAAAACAGCCGTGAGCCGATAATTCCTTTGTCAGAGGATCTGGATACACTGGAAAAATACCTGCGGGTTGAACAACTACGATTTGAATTCAAATGGATGATGGATATAGATCCAACGCTTGACCTTGACCAGATCGAGTTTCCTCCCATGCTCCTGCAACCGGTGGTCGAGAATGCAATCAAACACGGGATTTCAGGAAAAAGTAACCAAGGTTTACTGGTGATAGCGATCAAAAAGCGAAACAATGACCTGGTAATTACCGTGGAAGACAATGGAGGTGCCCGAGTAACCACTAACCAGAAAAACAAGGGAAATGGATATGGTTTGCAACTAACCAAGGACAGGATTGAGCGATTACGAGAGTTATATAAAACGGATAATATATCCTTCAATCTGAGTCATCAATCAAATAGCAGCAAAGCAACCTATTGTTTTGAAAACTGGATACAAGCCTATGAAAACAGTTATCATTGAAGATGAAAGGAAATGCCTGACACATTTGAAGGGACTGCTCACCAATCTACCACTAATAACATTGGTAGGCGAAGCCATGAATTACGCTGATGGGATCAAATTAGTATCCACAGTAAAACCCGAACTGTTATTGCTGGACATACAACTACAGGAAACCAATGGATTTGAACTTCTCACCTCCCTGGGTGATTATAACTTTGACGTCATTTTCATCACGGCTTACGACCAATACGGCATCCAAGCCGTAAAGTCCTCCGCCCTCGATTATATCCTTAAGCCTGTTAAGCTATTAGATCTGACACTAGCGATACAAAAGGCCACTAAAAGAAGGGAACACAGACAAACGCAGGAAAAGATCCAGAATCTCTTATCAATAGTCAACCAAGAGCCTAAAGAACACCGCATTGGTATCCCCTTATTAAAAGAGTTACGCTTCATCGATCCATCTACCATCATTCGCTGCGAAGCAGCCAATAATTACACCCATATCTTCCTGGATAATGGTGAGAAGCTGATAGTCTCTAAAGGGTTAGGCGAGTTTGATGACATGCTGAAACCCTACCATTTTATTCGCTGCCACCAATCTCACTTAGTGAACCGAAAATACATTAAAAGCCTCCTTTCCAGAGACAATGTCTTTGAAATTAAACTAATAGAAAATAGTCCACTCATACCGGTTTCAAGATTGAAAAAAGATTTGGTGAAAGCTGAATTATTGATTCAAAGCTAAAATAACTATAAATGATTTACAGAAAGGATTAAGTATCATAATTTAATACCATGCCATTGTTATCAACCGGCTGTTACGACCATTCCCATCATAAAATGGATGCTTCTGTTCATCCCTTGCCTAATAAAGCCATGAGATCAGTTTATGCGATTTTACCTAAAAAGTTCCATAGAAGAGAAATCATTATAATCACAGAGAAAAATTTGGTACAAAAAGCGTTAAGTCGATACCTGCTAAATATTCGCTACACCGTTTTTTCACTATATTTTTTGTAGTATAATTTTTTGTTTGTTGATTTTTAAATAAATAG
>JAECQP010000065.1 GCA_015999745.1 Sphingobacteriia bacterium
GGGGGATTTTACAACGGCGCAAATATAGATACAATCATTCACGTATCCCTGATTTTATAGAGATTAATATAATTAAATATCAATTAAAACACAAAAAATGTAGTAAATGAGCTACAGGCAACCCGGACTATTACACACTAGTATACTTCACTATTTTATCAAATTCACCACCCCATAAATACAGGGCATTGGCAGTAACGCTCGTGAATATCAATCTTTTAGAAAATTCAGCGGTATATACAAAAAGTATATACATTTGCAAAAAGTTATTTTATGAAAACATTGTCTTTAAAACTTGACGAGACTACTTTTAATGAGGCGGAAGAAATAACTGCGAAACTAAAACTCGCAAGAAACCGCTATATCAATGAAGCTGTAAACGTTTATAATCAGTTCAACAAAAGAAAACTCTTAAAAAGAACACTTGAAAAAGAATCAAAAATAACCGCGAAAGATTCTCTAAAAGTTCTTCATGAGTTTGAAAAGTTCGTAGATGAAAATTAAACAGTATGACATCTGGCTTGCCGATCTTAATCCAGGCAGGGGAACTGAACCAGGCAAAACAAGACCTGTAGTTATAATACAAACAGATCTGTTGAATGCATTTCATTTATCAACAATTGTTTGCCCGATCACATCAAATGTTCAACCGGATATTGAACTTTTAAGGGTCCATCTTCGAAAAAATCAATTAGATAAACCTAGTGATATTTTAGTAGATCAAATCAGGGCTATTGATAATAAAAGACTAACTCAGAAAGTTGGGAAACTCACTGAAGAACAAATCAGCAAGTTAAAGCAAAACATCGCTATTGTTTTAGACCTATAAGCGCCCGGAGCGCCTGCTTCTCTATTTTATCAAATTCACCACCCCATAAATCAGCCAGCTCATCCCAATGACACCGGAACTGATTCCCGTCAGTTCCGCATATCCGAACCGCTGCCGCTTCCGCTTCTCCGGCACATACACTTCTGCCCCCGCAACAAGCTTGGGATAGGATCGGAAGAACAGGAAAGTTTTATGGGCCGTGGCAATCCGGCCATTGTGGTACAACACATACAGTTTGTTTCTTTTGGCATTTTCCTGGAAGCCACCCGCCTCCCGGATCATGGCCCTGGTGCTCAATCCCGGCCGGTACGATACCTTCTTCTCAAACTGTACCGCCCCAAATACCGATATGGTACCCAGTTGCTTCGGGATCTCCAGGATATCTCCGTCCTGCAACAACAAATCGGGCTGCGTGCCCGGATGCTCCAGCGCCTCTTTTAACCGGAACGCCACCAGTTGCTTACTGGAATCCAGCCTATGGATCAGTTTGGCCTCTGCCACCGAATCGCTCACCTGGCTGTACACCAGGGCTTTCTTGATAACCTTAAGTTCTTCCCCGCTGCCGGTTTCAAAAGTATTGCGCAGCAGGAATGCGCCTTCTGCATACCCGCTGGCCAACACCCCTCCGGCCCTTTTCACCAGGTGACTGATCCGGTCTTCCTTGCTGTTCAGTTGATAGGTGCCGGGGAACAACAACTCTCCGCGGATGGTGACCGATCCGGCCTGCTTGTTCCGCGGCAGGTTCTTCACATGCACCACATCGTAGGGCTCCAGTTGCATGGCTTGCAACTCCGGGTTGTGTCTTAAGCTATCGCCCAGGTCCATTACTGCAATGGTATTGTACACTGCTGTGTCTTCCATGGCCGTATCCTTCCGGATCCTGCGCAACAGCTCCAGCGATTTGGTGGCTGCCCGGTCGTTCAGGCCCCCGCCCAGCAGGATCAGGTCTTCTACCTGCATGCCGGGGTAGTATGTATATTGCCCGGGGCTGTTCACTTCTCCCGTTATTGTTACAGTGGCAGCCTCTTCCAGCTCGGCCCTCGTAAATACATACAGGGAATCTTCTTTTTTTAACTTTACGGGGTTCGTTTCTTCCATCGCTTCCTGCAGGTTCACCGGCTGAATCATCCGCCTTCCCTGCCGGTTCATTCGGTACAACAAAGCCCTTCCCCGAAATGCATTCTCTTTTAACTGCGCTTTTTGGAGCAGGCTCCGCAGGGTGGCATTTTCATCCAACGAATAGGTTCCCGGAAAATACACGGCCCCGCTCAGTTTTACCTGGTTATCGTATTGATCCAGGATATGGCCGATGGTGATGATATCGGAGCTTTTGAGTTGTTCTTTTTTGAGCCGCTCGTAGGGCAGATCCAGCAAATGCCGGGCGCTGTCGCCGATTCTGCGGATGGTGATCCTTTGCTTATTGGCATCATCGGCCAGGCCGCCCGCATAGTAATGCACCAGGTCGTACAAACACTCGCCTTCTATACACTCATAAATACCCGGCTTTTTTACTGCGCCGTTGATGGTTACCCGGATGGTATAGGGTTCTACCCTTATGATGTCTTCCTCCTTCAACAACAGGTTTTTGCTGAGATCGGCTCGCAGCAGAAAATCGTAGAGATCAAACTGCACCAGTTTTTTCCCCGCCCGGTACAGGGAGATTTTCCGGAACGACCCATTGTGCGAGGGTCCGCCCGACAAATACAATGCATTGGCAATGGTAGCCAGCGACGACAGCGAATAGGTTCCCGGATTCCGGATTTCTCCGATCAGGATTACCCGGATGGTTCTGATCTGCCCCAGGCTCAGTTGCAGGCTGGTTTTGCCGGTGGCCAGACCCGGGTAGATGGGCCTTAATTGTTGCTGAAGTTTTTCTTTGGCTTCGCTGATGGTAAGCCCCGCTAAATTCACCGGGCCGATATTGAGGATGCGTACCTGCCCCTCGGTATTGATCTTCAGCTTGGTGGTTTTTTCTGAGAACCCATACACATCCAGGATCAGTTCATCATCTACGCCCAGTACATAGTTGCCCGGCGTGGCCAGGCGCATATTGGGTTCGAACGTGAGGTTGGTTTTGCTGAAGAATTCTGCGCCGAAGATTTGTGGCGTTGCCGCGGTTTCGGCGGTCTGTGCTGCCGTTGGCGGCATGATGGGGGATACCGGTTTACGGCTTTCATAGGTACCGGCCGCGGATTTTTTACTGCCCTGCATAAGGGTGATGCGCTCGCGCAACCGGTTGATTTGCGCATCGCTCAGACCCCGCTCCCTGCCCTTTTCTTCCAGCGCTTCATCGCTTAAACCGCTGAGCTGCGCCTGCTGCAGATAGGCAATTAACTGCTCGTCTGTAAGTGCATCGATATTGATGGCCGGAAGATTTTTGGTATCGGGCAACTGCGCCCCCACCTGAGTAAATACCAACGCTGTAATGACTGTTGTGATTGCCGCAAAAAGAATCCGCTTCATCGTAAATAAATACAAGACCGGCATACAGTTGCATACCGTTTAGTTTTGGGAATGATAATAATAAGGGGGAGTAGCTCAGGGCGCTAAAATATTGCTTAATCAATAACCCCCGCGCTGTTTTCTGCACCGTTCAAAAAACCGGCGGGTATAACTACAAGAATTGTAATTGTTGAACTACATACGCATTCAAGATTGTGCGGGGGTAGAAATTTGCGGGCATAGAAATTATGCGGGTGCAACTAAATGATTAACGTTTTTTTAGTGAGAGGGCTATTATTTTTAAGTGTTGGTGGCGATGTTATGGCAGAGCTTGCGAAAACTTTATCCAACACCGAAAAATGGAACATTGTATGAATTTGCACGAAAATAAAACACTATTCAGACAAGCCGTTCAGTTTACATCTGACCAAATGAACCCACTTGTTTCTTTAATAGGAAACCGTATATTTGTATAAAATTTGGCATGTTAGAAAAGTTCAAAGTGGAGTTTCTGCCTGAAGCCGTAGATTTTATGGAGAGTTTGGATAAAAAATCTCAAAAAAAATATATTATAATATCCGAAAGGCACAGGTTACAAATGATCCTGAACTTTTTAAAAAATTAACCGGTTCTATATGGGAATTCCGAACTCTTTATAACAAAACTTACTACAGGCTTTTCGCCTTTTGGGATAAAATTGACGGAAAACAAACCTTAGTTTTGGCAACACATGGGCTTATAAAGAAAACCGGCAAAACTCCATTATCTGAGCTTGATAAAGCTGAAAAAATCAGACAACAATATTTTGACCAAAAAAAATAGTCCAATGCACACGAAGAAAAAAATGAAAACAGTTTCTCTTGACAAAATGATTAATAAGCATATTGGCAAAATTGGAACAGCACCCAGAAATAGTTTTGAACAAGAGCTCAAACTTGATTTATTGGGCTACGCAATAAAAGAAGTCAGGCTGCATCATAATCTCACTCAGGAACAATTGGGGAAATTAGTAGGTGTTCAAAAAGCGCAAATTTCAAAGCTGGAAAACAATTTTACAAACGCAAGATTTGACACCGTAATAAAAGTGTTTAATGCTTTACATGCAAAAGTCAACTTCAAGGTTGAACTTCCTAAAAAGAAACTATCAGTTGCTTAGTACCCTGGTGGAAAGCCCGCCAATAGCCCATTATTGTACACTGCGCCTTTCATGATTCAACATCTCTGATTTGCATTTTGATTTCCAAGCCGAGCACACCGGCAATTTTCTCCAAGGTTTCCAAGGAAGGATTTCCGGTGCCATTTTCTATCAGGTAAATGGTTTTGGAAGTGATTCCGGTCAATTCTGATAAGTCCTCTTGTTTTAAAGAGAGATCTTGACGTCTTTTTAAAATGATATGTCCAATTTCTTGCTTAGTCACCGGAAGTATAATACTGATTTCTAACAAAAAGAATCAAATTATTTATTACAATTACTTTAAATAGAAATATATTTCTGATTTTAACTAACAAATAGGGTTTTAGCTGGAGAAATGAAACCCTCCCTACAACCTTCCCGCCACCAGTTCAACCGGTAACACACCCTTTGCATCATAGATGATGGCGCCGCGCTCTTTGTAGCCCGTAAAATCGATCTGCTGAAACCCATCATGCCCCACAGCCAGTACAATAGCATCGTAAGCTTGAGCCGGTGCAGTAACAAGGCTGAGCCCGTATTCTTTTTGTACAGTCGCTGCATGTACAAGGGGATCAAAAACGGATACCGCCAGCCCCGCGGCGTTAAGGGTTGTATAGATATCGATGACCTTGGTATTACGGGTATCGGCGCAGTTCTCCTTAAAAGCAAAACCCAGTATCAGCACCGTTTTACCGCCGATCTGCCCCAGGAACTTTTTGGCCAGCAGGGCTATTACTTTCTCTCCTACAAACACACCCATCTGTTCATTCACATTTCTTCCGCTCAGGATCACCTGTGGGGTATAGCCTGCCTGCATGGCTTTATAGGCCAGGTAATGCGGATCCACTCCTATGCAGTGCCCACCCACCAGTCCCGGTTTAAACGGGAGAAAATTCCACTTGGTGGAAGCGGCTTTCAGCACTTCCTGTGTATCGATGTTGAGCCGGTCGAAGATCAGCGCCAGTTCATTCATAAAAGAGATATTGACATCGCGCTGCGCATTCTCAATGGCTTTGGCGGCTTCCGCCACTTTAATGGAAGGCGCTTTATAAGTGCCTGCCGTGATGATGCTGGCGTACAACTGGTCCACTTTTTGGGCGCTCCGCAAGGTAGAGCCTGATGTGATCTTTTGTATGGAGGTGATGGGGCGGGTTTTATCGCCCGGGTTGATGCGCTCCGGCGAGTATCCCACAAAAAAATCCTTGTTATAGGTCAGCTTGCTGAATATCTCCAGCACCGGCACACATACTTCTTCGGTACAACCGGGATAAACAGTAGACTCGTAAATCACGAGATCTTCTTTTTTCAAAATGCTGCCAATGGAACTGGATGCCCTTACCAGGTAAGTCAGGTCCGGTTGATTTTCTTTGCCTAAAGGAGTGGGAACAGTGATGATATAAATAGTGCAATCCTTCAGCGTTTGAAGATCGGTTGTTAACTGTAGCCCGCTGCTACCGGTGCTTGTTGCTGTAGCGGCGGTGATCTGCTCCGGCGCTATTTCATGAGTTTGATCCAATCCCTGCCGGAGTTCACCGATCCGTTCTGCATTAATATCGTATCCCTTTACGGCATATTGCTTTGCAAAGGCCAATGCCAGCGGCAGGCCTACATATCCTAATCCTATAATTCCGATAACGGGTTGGCGCATAGGATACAAAGATGGAGATTTTCAGGTTACCGGACTAGCGTATAAATAACCACTTTATTCGTATTCTGTCTTTGCTTTCTGGAAAGTGTATTCCAGCAGTTCCAGGTTGGGTTGCGCTCCACCTGCGGGATACAATACACTTGCTTTTTGCTTCTCCGTCATCGGTGTGTACACCCTGCGTGCCATGGCATCACATTCAAACTTGGCATCTGCCGTAGTCATGTGAACAGGCGGCGTTTTCTGCGACCAGGCGGATGGGCCACGGAGATAACCAATGATGTCCATTTCCTGCGCTACCTTACAGAAGCGGATGGCATCTACCACTATACCGCCGCTGTTCGGACTGTCCTGCACGCTGAGGCGGGCAGTGAGTTCGTAGCGGGCGCCGGCATATCCGTAAGCCACAATATCGATATTACAAACCTTGTTGTCGGTTCCCATATACACTCCACCGGGACGTTGCACCACGGTAAGGGACGGGCCGGCAAACATGGTGGTGCCCTCTGTTCCTACCCCGCGAACGATCGACTGGCCACTCAGTACATTCTCCTTGGAGATATGCTTATTGTGCAGGCGGTTCTTCTCGGCCATATTCAGGAAATCGGTATTGGCGGAACGGCCGTTGATGATATGCTCCTGGCCCTGCGTGGTGCCAGCAGCCATATTCATCTGGATATGCTGCGTTACCACGAGTCCGGAATCCATCATACTGCCCTGCAGCACTTCGGACAAACGGCTGGCGCCATAGCTGGAACGCATATCGCTTCCCACTACGGTAACCCGGTTCTTCACGGCCTTGGCTTCCAGGACGCGCGCGTCTTCCGTGGAAATATAGGTAGGCATACAGTTTACAATATGGATGCCTGCTTCTACCGCGTTCTCAATATACCAGCGTGCAGCTTCTTCGGAGCCAACCGGCATATAGTTCAGTAAAATATCAACCTTAAATTCTTTGAGGATCTTTTTATATTCGTCCGGGCTGATCACCGGCTGCTGATCATCTTCTACAAAAGTGATGTCGGGGTTCAGGTGGCGCATATGCGGCGCAATACCATCCAGCGTGGGCCCGCGGAATACGGTTGCCTCCGGGGTAATACAACGGAACTTGGTTTCCGGGTCAACCACCTGCATATTGCAGTTGGGATTGGCATAAATGGCTTCCTGCAGGGAATGCGCAACCTTGCGTGCATCAATATCGAAACCCACCACAAAGTCAATATCGGCCGGTTTGTAACCGCCAATTTCAGGATACATTAACCCGTAGGTTTTATCGGTATTTCTGGAATAAAATTCAACTCCCTGGATTAAAGCCGACGCACAAGACCCAACCCCCGCAACAGCCACTCGTATTTTAGCAGACATAATCAAATATATATATTAGAATAATAATTAATTCATATAAACTTAATCCGGCGAAATTACAACATTTGATGTTTAAACAAATTGTAAATCGGTTAATAGTCATTTATACTTTACTTTGCTTGTACAATTTTTTGATATGCGAATAGGCTACGGCATCGATTTTCACCAATTGGTAGAAGGAAGGGACCTGGTGATCGGCGGGGTTAAAATACCCCACCATAAAGGAGCATTAGGACACAGCGACGCGGATGTGCTGCTCCATGCTATTTGCGACGCCCTGCTGGGAGCCGCCTGCCTGGGCGATATCGGCGTTCATTTTCCGGATACCTCCGGCGAGTTCAAAGACATCGACAGCAAGATCCTGCTGCAACGCACCAAAGACCTGGTTACCAGGGAAGGCTATGCCATTATTAATATCGACGCCTCCCTCTGCCTGGAAGCCCCCAAGATCAAACCCCATATTGCCGCCATGCAGGAAACCATAGCCGGTATTTTAGGCATCACCACCCGCGATATTTCCATCAAAGCCACCACCACCGAAAAAATGGGCTTCGTGGGCCGCGAAGAAGGCCTCACCGCCCATGCGGTTTGTTTGCTGAGATCAATTTAGTGTATGCTGGCGGTTGGCGCGGGGCAACAGGCAGGAGCGAGCCTTTAAAGAAATGCCTGGTAAGTAACTCCCGCATAAGGAACTGCATTTCTTTGCAGCGAGCGATGTCTGTTGGCAAGCGCAATGCTTTACTGCAATAGATGCCAGTTACAATATCAGGCGCGGGTCAACAGGCAGGAGCGAGCCTTTAAAGAAATGCCTGGTAAGTACCTCCCGCATAAGGAACCGCATTGCTTTGCAGCGAGCGACGCCTGTTGGGCACGCGCAATGCAAATTGCGAGC
>JAECQP010000066.1 GCA_015999745.1 Sphingobacteriia bacterium
GCTTGCTCAATATTTTTACGAGCGATGTTGAAAGTATGAGGATCAACATCGACCATTACAGGCTTGAGTTTTAGTAAGCCAATTACTTCTGCCGTAGCCACATAAGTAAATGATGGCACAATTACTTCATCACCAGGATTAAGGTCTAAAGCCATTATTGCTATTTGAAGTGCATCTGTTCCATTTGCACACGAAATGACATAAGGGCCTCCTAAATAGTCGGACATATTTTTTTCGAACTTTTTCACTTCCGGACCATTAATAAAATTTCCTGACTTGACCACGTCAAGTAAGGTATGATCCATTTCATCTTGAATTTTAGCATATTGACCTTTAAGGTCAACCATTTCAATTTTCATATACAAAATTAAAGTCGTGAGTCAACAAATTTGCGATCAATAAAAGCTTTGATATCAAATACAACAGAAGAATTATTAGCTTTTAATTCTTGATAATCAAATTCTATAAATTCTCGATGAGATACTGCTAATACTATAGCACTGTATTGACTATTAATATTATCAATTAACTCTATCCCATATTCCGCTATCACCTCATCCTTATCAGCATGTGGATCGTAAACATCTACTTTAATACCAAATTGTTGCAACTCTCGGACAATATCAATCACTTTAGAATTTCGAATATCAGGGCAATCCTCTTTAAAAGTTATTCCCAATACGAGGACTTTTGAATTAGCAATCACATGATTTCGAGATATAAGCAGTTTAATAAGTTTATTTGCTACAAACATACCCATATTATCATTGACCCTGCGCCCTGATAAAATCACTTGTGGATAATACCCAAGACTTTCCGCCTTATGGGCTAAATAATAAGGGTCAACTCCTATACAATGCCCTCCAACTAATCCTGGTTTATACTTTAAGAAGTTCCATTTTGTCCCAGCAGCTTCCAAAACATCTGTGGTATCTATACCCATTCGATCAAAGATTAAAGCTAACTCATTCACAAATGAGATGTTCACATCACGCTGTGCGTTTTCAATTGCTTTGGATGCTTCCGCAACTTTTAAACTTGGTGCTTTGTGAGTACCTGCCTCTATAATACTACGGTACAAGGCATCAACTTCTTCAGCTACTTCCGGAGTTGAGCCTGATGTTACCTTTTTAATCTTAGTTAGAGTGTTAACTTTGTCTCCCGGATTAATCCTCTCAGGAGAATACCCACAGAAAAAGTCCTGATTAAATTTTAAACCAGAGCATCTTTCAAGGACAGGCACACAATCTTCTTCTGTACATCCTGGATAAACAGTGGATTCATAGATAACAATATCTCCACTCTTCAGAACCTTACCAAGCATTTCTGATGCTTTCAATAATGGGGTCAAATCTGGTGCTTTGAACTGATCAATTGGAGTAGGAACAGTCACAATAAAGACATTGAATGATCTCAAATCCTCTATTGAGGATGAGAAAGTCAAACCCAATTCTTTAGAAGTTCTAGATAGCTCCATAACGATTTTTAAGCCATCTAAATCGGCTTCGTTAGTACGATCCGCGCCTTGACTTAGTTCATCAATCCTTGAATGGTTAATATCAAATCCAAGTACTCTATATTTCTTACCAAACTCCACCGCCAATGGTAAGCCAACATAACCTAAGCCAATTACAGCAATTTTCTTATTTAACAGTTGCATTTAAATGATTTTAAACTTTATAATGATTTACGAACCAAACTACGCAGGGAAAATTTTATTTTGATGGTTATTTCTTTTGAGAAATTCAAGGCTTAAATTAAATGAATAGTAAATACTTTAGTTTGTACTGATCAAGAAATATTATTAAATATTTGATCTGCATCAATCCAGAATACTATGAGATACTCTTTTAGCTATTAAGAATAGAACTAACACAAGTGAGCAAGCCAAAGAAAAATTGATAGCAGTTTTCAATCGCGATTTTTTTTCTTTATTCAAAGGAAAGATCGGAACATCAACAATCTGTATTACAGGTGTTTCCTGGCTCAGGGTAAACTTTGCCATTTCCAGGTTTTGCGTAACAGAGGCAAAAATAGTTGCCAACATGGTTTTATCTCTTACCGTTGTTTCAACAGCAACTGCGGTACCGGTTCTATACAAAGGATTAATATCCATGGTGCTGGAAGATGTTTGCAAACTTGCTCCGGAAACTGTTTTCTGGCGCAACAAATTTGCAATACTATCTACCCTCACTTGCAATTTATCCACCGTAGCTTTTTGTCTTTGTGTCTTTATTCCTACATATTTTTCAACAGCCAATTTTACGATCCGCTCACAGTAAACTTTTGCTAATGATTCGTCTTGCATAGTAGCAGTCACATCTATAAAGCCGGCTTTTTTATCAGTCTTACCAACAGTAAACTGTGTTTTAATGATACCCTCAATCATTTTCTGCAACAGACTATCCTGCAAACGGGTATAGCTTTTACTCAATCCGGTTGGAGGAAAATGGGCCTTCCCTATTTTTTCATTTTGTTCCCAACCTTCTCTTAAATGATAAACTGATGCATAAATATCCGCAACAGACTGATTGGAAGAACTGTCATATTGGGTCAACAATACCTCCCTGGCCAACGAGGGGCTTTTAAAGTAGAGTAGAATATTATCACCGGATAGCAAACCGCCGCCCGATCCGCCACCCATATCAACCCCAAACTGACCTGCTAATGACGCTAATCCACCCAAACCGGAAGAACTACTCTTTCCCTCTTCCACCACAAAAGTGGTTTTTGCGGTATAAGTAACCGGTTGCATACTAGCATATACAAACCCTATCACACCTCCAATGAACCCCACCATGGCAATCTTCCACCATTGGGTCTTCAAATAGCTCCACCAGTCTCCTGCTTTTTGGAGCAGCTCTTTTAAGGAAATTTCATCTTCAGCATCAGTCATCTGATCGGTCATGAATGATTTATTTAGTTAGGTTACTGATCGTTATTACCATCGTTGCCAACGTAGCCAATCCCGTTGTAATGCCCAGGATTTCTGCCGTACTCATTCCTTTACCAACAGCCTTTACGGGCACATACACTTCGGAACCGGGTTTTACTTTCGGATAAATATTTACAAACAAAAAATGCTTGGTGGTCTTCACTTCACCATTGGGATATACGATATAGGCCCTTCTTCTTTGCCCCCCGGGTATTACACCGCCGGATTCGCGGATCACTTGTTTAATACTTAGCCCGTAACGATAAATGATCTTCTTGGGAAAATACACACCACTGAAAGTCTGCACGGTTTCCACCTTCTTGGGCACTTTAATGATATCTCCCTCCTGAAGGATCACATCATAAATGGAACCGGGGTTATTCAATACATCATCCAATCGGATCCCCACGATCTTCATATCATCTCTCAGGGTACTGTCTGCAGCCCTGGCTTTTGCGGTATCGGTGAATGTGCTTTTCAGGGTTGCCAGCTTATTCTTTAAAATCACTGTATCGGTAACAGACAGGTTCTCAAAAGTCTTTCGCAGCAGGAATGCCCCGGGTGCGTAGCCCCCCTGTTTCAACCCTCCTGCGCGTTTCACCAGGTCGGACAGTTTCTCCTGGTTACTGGTAATGGCATAGCTGCCCGGGTAAATGACTTCCCCTTCAATGGCCACACTTACCTGCTCTTTATAACCTGGCGCCTTCCGGACAGAAATAATGTCAAATGGTTGCAAAATGGTATTCAATGCATTTGCAGAACCGGCATTGGAAGCATCCACACTTAATATAATGGAGTATAAGGGAGATTCTTGAGTGCTCAACGTGTCCCTGATCCTCCGGGCTACTTCCACCAGTTTTTTACTGGCGCCTTCCTTATATCCCCCCGCCATCAGGATCGCATCCTGAACCAGCATTCCCTTGGCATAATAAAATTCAGACGGACTATTCACCTCTCCTCTCACCTGTACCTTGGCCCGTTCCTTGATTTCATTATAGGGATAAATATGAATAGAGTCTTCCCTGTTCAGGGTAACATTAAACCTGCCGTTTAGTACCTCGTCTACATTAAACCCAATGACTTCCGGTGTATAATCGGCCTGTAAACGCCGCAACACCGCCCGCTCTTTAAAAGCTTCTTCCTTTGGTTTGGCAATGGCCAGGAGATCCTTCAAAGTAAGGATCTTATCCAACGAATAAACGCCCTCGTAATAAACAGCCCCTTTAATACTTACCCTGTTCTTAAAAATATTGGCGATACTGTCTACATAAACGTTATCACCTGTTTGCAGTACAAAGCTCTTTGCATCATTGGCATTTACGGTAAATAGCTCTTTAGTCTGTTGACCAAAACGCGACACACGCACAAATTCTTTGTTGGCATTATCATCCAGACCACCGGCATAATTTAACACATTGTCCAGGTGGTCTGCATTGTCAATCTCATAAATAGCGCTTCTTTTAATTGCACCCCTTATCTCCACCCTGGCAGTATAAGAAGCCACTTTAATCACATCATCGTCCTGCAGTACTTTATTCTGCGTAAGATCTCCCTTCATCAGGTAATCGTAGAGATCAAACTTCGCAATCACCTTACCGCCACGCACCAGTTCAATATTTCTGTAGGAACCGATTTTGGTTGGTCCGCCTGCAGCATACAAAGCGTTGGCAATGGTACTCAGCGAAGGAATAGAATAAGAACCCGGCTTGGAGATCTCCCCGATCAGGTTCACCTTAATGGTCCTGATTTGCCCCAGCGTAAGTTGTAAACTGGTATTACCGCTTTTCAATCCCGGGTAGATCCTGCTTAACATGGATGTCAGCTTTGCCTTCGCCTCATCAATACTTAGCCCCGCCAGTTTCACCGGCCCGATATTGGGGTAACGGATATAACCATCCGGCGTAACCTTCAGTGTCTGGCTTTTATCAGAAAATCCATAGATATCGATCTTAATCTCATCTCCTGCGCCCAATGTGTAATTCCTGGGGGTGGGGATATTCAGGTTGGGTTCAAATGTCAGGTTCTCTTTGGTAAAGATATCCGAACCATAAATCATCAGCCCATTGATATAATCAGGATTGGACTTAGGCAATATATAAGTGCCGGGCTTCCTGGTAGTAGATTCCTCTTTCTTTCCTTCCTGTTGGTTGCCGGCGGCAGGCAGGTTCAGCGACTGGATCCTTGTTTTCAATTTCTGGATCTGGTCCGCGCTCAGCCCCTTTTCCCTGGCCTTTGCTTCCAGGTCCGCTTCGGATAACCCGCTCAAATTATTGGACTGTACATATTGCATCAACTGCTGATCGGTGCACTGGTCAATATTAAAACCGCCGGGCAACTGGGCCGTTACAAGCAAGGATGAAAAAATAAGTAAAAAAAGAAGGGGGATTTTCTTTCTAAAGTTCATAATGACAGAATTGGAATGGATCGAAATTACAGAAAAATACATGGCTTCGCCTCTCTCACTCACAGATGAGACAATAGGTTATATTTAACTGCTTGCGCAGGGGTAAACTTACTAAAACTTTCACATAAAAAACTCAGAAACAAGCGCCTCAAACCGTTCAAAATCAATGCATAAAGCCATAGGGGGGATAAATGGCTCATATACATCCAAAAGAGGTGCAAATATAGGGCTACGAGTTTTAGTACCCAAATAATAGATAACTGATCCGAATCTTATTTACTCAAATTTAGTATGCCAAAAATCAATCCACTCAACCCAACAATACTGCTACTGATACCCATCAGTTCCCCGGCGCTCAATCCTTTCCGTTTTTTCTTCTCCGGCACATATACTTCTGCGCCCGGGCTTAACCTGGGATAAGCCCGGAACAACAGGAAACTTTTATGAGCCGTAGCAACCCGGCCATTGGGATACAATACATATACCCCATTGCGTTTGGCATTGTCCTGGAACCCGCCGGCTTCCCTGATCATGGCTCTGGCGCTCAACCCCTGCTGATACAATACTTTCTTTTCGAACTGTACCGAGCCAAATACCGATACCGTACTCAGTTGCTTCGGGATCTCCAGGATATCCCCGTCTTCCAGCAGGATATCTTCCCCGGATCGGGGGTTTTCCAGGGCCCTGCTGAGTTGGAATGCCACCAACTGTTTACTGGAATCCAGCCGGCGAACCAGTTTTTCCTCTGTAGTCGAATCGCTCAACTGGTTATACACCAACGATTTTTTCATTTTCTTCAATTCTTCCCCGCTCCCGGTTCCAAACGTATTGCGCAGCAGGAATGCCCCCTCCGGGAACCCGGTATTCAATACCCCGCCCGCTCTTTTCACCAGGTCGGATACCCGGTCCTGCTTGGTATTGAGGGGGTAAGTGCCCGGGAACAACAGTTCCCCCCGGATGGTGACCGTTCCCGCCTGTTTATTCCGGGGCAGGTTCTTCACATTCACCACATCGTAGGGTTCCAGTTGGATGGAGGAAAGATCTTTGTTCAACCGCAGGCTATCCGGGATATCCAGTTTAAAGATCATATTGTACACCGCCGTGTCGGACATGGCCGTATCCTTCCGGATCCTTCGCAGCACTTCCAGCGATTTGGATGCCGCACGGTCGTTCAGCCCGCCCCCTAACAATACCAGGTCTTCCACCTGCATTCCCTTGTGAAAAGCATACTGCCCGGGCTTGTTCACTTCGCCCGTAATGCTTACGGTAGCCGCTTCTTCCAGCTCCGCCTTCGCAAATACATGCAGGGAATCCTCTTTCACCAGCGGCAGGTTTACCGCTTTGCTGATGGCATCCAGCAGGTTTACCGGTATGATTGTATTTTCCCCTTTTTCGTTCAACCGGTACAACAAAGCCCTTCCCCTGAAGGCATTTTCTTTCAACAGGGCATTGGCCAGCAAAGACCGCAGTTCGGGGTTCTTTTCCAGTGAATAATTTCCGGGGAAATACACGGCGCCGCCCACTTTTACCCGGTTATCGTATTGTTCCAGGATATGGCCGATGGTGATTACATCGGAGCTTTTGAGTTTTTCGATCTTCAGTTGCTCATAGGGCACATCCAGCAAATGACGGGTACTGTCGCCGATTCGGCGGATGCTGATCCTTTGTTTATTGGCATTGTCCGACAATCCGCCTGCATATATATGTATCAGGTCCTGTAAACATTCTCCCTCCGTACACTCGTATATGCCCGGTTTCTTAACCGCTCCATCAATGGTTACCCTGATGGCATAAGGTTCTACCTTAATAATATCCTCCTCCTTCAGCATCAGGTTACTACTCAGATCGCCCCGCAGCAGGAAATCATAGAGATCAAACTGCACCAGCTTTTTACCGGCCCGGATCAGGGAGATTTTCCTAAACGATCCGTTATGGGATGGCCCGCCCGATAAATACAGGGCATTGGCAATGGTTGATAAGGATGAGAGCGAATAGGTTCCCGGGGTCCTGATTTCTCCGATCAGGATCACCCGGATGGTACGGATCTGTCCCAGGCTCAGTTGCAGGCTGGTTTTGCCGGTAGCCAGGCCCGGGTATAGTGGCAACAGCCTTTGTTTGAGTTTAATTTTAGCTTCCTCTATCGTAAGGCCGGAGAGATTGACCGGCCCGATATTGGGGATCCGCACCTGCCCTTCCGTATTGAGTTTTAGCTTGCTGGTTTTTTCTGAAAACCCGTAGATATCCAATACCAGCTCATCATCCACCCCCAGTACATAATTACCCGGGGTTGCCAGGCGCATATTGGGTTCAAATGTGAGGTTGGTATTGCTGAAGAAATCGGCGCCAAAAATCTGGGGTTGGCTTACATTGTTTTGCGGCGCTGCCGGCTTTACAAAGGAGACCGGCTTCCGGCTTTCATAGCTGACTGCTGTTGCTTTTTTATTGCCCTGCAACTGGGTGATGCGCTCACGCAGCCGCTCAATCTGCGCATCGGATAAGCCCCGTTCTCTTCCCTTTGCTACCAGCTCCTCTTCCGATAAACCGGAAAGCTGCGCCTGCTGAAGATAAGCTTCCAACTGTGCGTTGGACATTGCTTCGATATTAATAGCTGATACGTTTTTGGTATCGGGCACTTGCGCCCGGATACCATTTATTGCTGCAACTGAAAACAGCATCCCCATCCCTAAAAGAATCCACCTCATTTCTTTAAAACACATTTTTACGAAATGCACACGGCATTTCGGCTAAATATTAATATGATCGGAGTAAGGGGGATTTTACAAC
>JAECQP010000067.1 GCA_015999745.1 Sphingobacteriia bacterium
CTTTTTGTTTGAACAACAGATTCTGCAGGTTCTTCACCACTTCATGCTTGTTTTCAGCTTTCTTCCAGTCCAGCACAATCTGCCGCAGCTTTCGTTCCATATCCTTCAGATAGACTAACCGGTCTTCGGTAATCTTATTCTGGTTCTTCAGCAGCTCCACTTCCTGCCGGTGCCGCTCCCTGTTCATCACTACTTCCATTTCTTTCTTAAGCCGTTCATTTTCTTTCATCAGGCGGTTCAGTTCCTTCTTCTCCTTCTCCAGGTGCTGCAAATCCTGTTCCGTTCTGTTGAGTAACCGATCCAGTTTAAAATGATCCTCGTCTACCAGTTTGCGGGCACGGTTGATCAGATGTTTGGGTAATCCGATCCGTTCTGCAATCGCAAATGTGTAGGAACTTCCCGGCTTGCCGGTGATCAGTTTGTACATGGGCAATAAGTTCACCTCATCAAACTGCATGGCGCCGTTCAGGATGCCCTGGGTATGATTGGCCATCACTTTCAGGTTCAGGTAGTGCGTGGTTACAACGCCATAAGAATGCCTGCGGGATAATTCTTCCATGATCACTTCGGCAAATGCGCCGCCCAGGTTGGGATCGGAACCACTGCCCAGTTCATCTATAAAAAACATGGTTCTGCCATTGGCATTTTCCATGAAATGTTTCATGTGCAACAGGTGGCTGGAATAAGTACTCAGCTCAAACTGAAGATTTTGTGTATCGCCAATATGAATGAACAGTTGCTTGAATATTCCCATCTGAGATAAGGCACTGACCGGAACCAGCAAACCGCTTTGCAGCATCAACTGGTTCAGGCCAATGGTTTTCATGGTAACGGTTTTGCCACCTGCATTGGGGCCGCTGATCACCAGTATCCTGTTCTGGTCGTTGAGTGTTAGCGTAACCGGAATGGTTTGCTTGCCCGAAATCTTATTGTACAGGAAAAGCAATGGATGGTAAGCTTCTACCAGTTGAATCTGTGCTTTATCGGATACTTCCGGGAGGTTCGCATTCATATCTACCGCTAACCGGGCCTTGGCTTTGATGAAATCATATTCACCAATGATCTGCAGGTATTGTGTCAGCAAAGGTGCATACACCGATAAACGGGCAGTCAGTGCGCGAAGGATTCTTTGCACTTCTTTGATCTCATCATTCTCCAGCGAGAACACGGCATTGTTCAGCTCAATGGTTTCCTCCGGTTCAATGAAAGCCGTTTTGCGGCTGTCACTTTCTCCATGCAGGATACCCTTTACCTGCCGTTTGTGTTCCGAGAATACGGCTATCACCCTGCGGCCGTTACTGAAACTTTCATCTATATCCGCCGTATAACCGGCCCTGGCCATTTTCTGTACCACTTTCTCAAACATGCGACGCAGTTCATTACGGCGTTTAAAGAGGTTGAGCCTGATCTTCTGCAGTTCGTCGGAAGCATTGTCCTTTACCACACCGGCATCATCCAGCACTTCGTTGATCAGTTCCACAATGATCTTTTCGTAATAACTGTCTTTAATTACTTCTGTAAGGGCCGGGAAAGCAATTCTCCTTTCATTGTCAAACCAACGGAAAATGCTGCCGATACTTTCAGTGAGTTTTTTGATCTGCATCCATTGTTCGCCGGTAATCAGGGCGCCGGGTATAGACAGGAGTTTGATGTCCTTGCTGATATTGAGGGTAAATTCATTGGGGAAATACTGCTGTTGCAGCAGGATCATTTTGTACTCATGCGTTTGCCGCAGTTCCCTGTATATATAGTCTTTCCGGGTATGGATG
Source organism: Sphingobacteriia bacterium (assembly GCA_015999745.1). Classification (GTDB taxonomy): domain Bacteria; phylum Bacteroidota; class Bacteroidia; order Chitinophagales; family Chitinophagaceae; genus Sediminibacterium. The sequence continues at coordinate 1,770 of JAECQP010000067.1, forward strand.
CGCAGATTGGCGGCTTTTTGCCTGGAGATGTCGGTTTTGCACAGCGCTGCCAACAGATCCTTTACCTTGTCAAATTCCAACTGTGATAATGCCGATTCCGGGTATAAACGCATGTGAGAGCCTTTTCAATTTCGGGTGCAAAGTTAAGCCCTGGAGGCAACTCTTTATGCATATCGGGAAACAGCTTCTTTTTTCACGGAAGGAAACAGCCGGATCATACAGTAAAACAGGAAGGCCAGTTGCAGGATCATCTGGGCGCCCAATACCAGGCAGGTGGCAAAAGTAGCTTCCATACCCAGCTCGTTCTGAGGTGTATCGAGCAAGGGTGTTCCGTGATAAGCAAATGCGGGTTGTACAATCTGGTAGGTGAAAAGGCCGGCAGCAACCAGGAAAACGGACCCCAGCACATGTATTTTGCAGATTAGTTCATTGTATTTGTCCTGTTCTCTTAAAAAACAGTGGATTACATAAGGGATTAACAGAACAGCAATTTGGGTAATGAGCAGGTTATTGCTCAGAAACAACGGGACGGAGGAGCTCAGGTAGGGATTGATAAAGAGTACCTGATAAAATAAAAAATGCAGCCCGAAAAACAGGATCGGGGCGGCAAGCAGCAGTATTTCCACACGGAAATACCACTCCTTTTTCAATGGAGGTAATAGGTTCATAGCGGTTACGGTTCCTTGAAGATACAAAAAGGAACGATAGGTTCAATTTCCCTCCAAACTACTTAAAGAAGGGTTAAACTATTTGGGTGGATCGGCTGTTGTAAGGAGGCAGTGTATATTTAAGAAATTATACCATGAAAAAACTGACCTTATGCTTGTTGTCTGTGAGCCTGTATATGGCATCCTGTGCGGCTCCGGACCGGCAATACAAAGCAACCTCCAGTGATATGAACAATACAATCAATCCAGAAGGAATAAAAACAGATACCGCCACTTTTGGTGAGGGGTGTTTCTGGTGTACAGAAGCTTTTTTTCAACAATTAGACGGGGTGATTCATGTACTCAGCGGTTATGGCGGCGGGCATGTGGAGAATCCTACCTATGAGCAGGTTTGCGATAAGAATACCGGGCATATTGAACTTTGCCGGGTTGTGTATGATCCTTCCAAAATTACCTATGATGAGTTGCTGGAAGTGTTCTGGAAAACCCATGATCCCACCACCATTGACCAGCAAGGCAATGATGTGGGGCCACAGTATCGCAGCGCCATATTTTACCACAATGCCGGGCAGAAAGAAAAGGCAGAGAAGTATAAAGCAGCATTGGATAAGAGTGGTGCCTGGGCCAAGCCAATTGTAACGGTCATAGAGCCGTTCAGGAACTTCTATCCGGCAGAAAATTATCACCAGGATTATTACAATAATAACCAGAACCAGGGCTATTGCCGTTTTGTGATTCAACCCAAGCTGGAGAAATTTCAAAAGGTATTTAAGGATAAGTTGAAGAAGCATTGATTTTTGCCCTTCTCAGCTCCAGCAGATTCAGCGCATTGGGCCCAAAGCCACTGATACCGGGCTGTACAAGATGTATGGCCATATCGTACCATACCGGTATAACCGATGCATCGTTAATCACGATCTGATCCATTTTCCGGTACAGGTCGTACCGCACAGAATCGTTGGTTTCCTGCAAGGCGCGTTCGTAGAGGAGGTCAAATTCAGCATTTTTATAACGGGTATAATTGGGGGGCGCCGGATTTCTGCTGTAAAACATGGCCATATAGTTTTCCGCATCCGGGTAATCGGCAATCCAGCTTCCCCTGAAAAACAAGGCCTGCGATTTGGCAGTCTGTTCCAGCAGCAGGCTCTTTTGTACAACTTCCACCTGCACTTTGATGCCCACTTCTTCAATCTGGCGTGCAATAAAACTGGCCACATCTGCATAAATGGCAATTGTAAGTAATTTTACAGGAGGCTGACCGGCCGCGTTATAGCCGGCCTGCTTAACCAATGCCCTTGCCTTGTCCGGATCATAATGATACCCCTTTACGGTTTCGGTATTGCGCGAAGGCAGCCCGCCGGGAACAAAACCGGCTTCGGCAGGAATCCCAATGGAATTGCGCATGTACATCATCAACTGCCGGCGGTTAATAGCATAGTTCATGGCCTGGCGGATGGCCCTGGACCGGGTGGGCGAAGCTTTTACGAGATCATTGTTTTCATCCACCAAAATGCCAAGGTATTCAGTATTGAGGTAAGGATGTTTCTTCAGTTGAATCTTGTTTCTCCATTCTGTGCGGAGGATCCCTTTTTTGGAAAGGATTTCATCTTTAAAAGAAGCATCAATATCGTTGATGAAACTGAGCCTGCCCTGCCTGAACTGCAGGAACTCTGTAGCTTTATTATCGTAAAAACTCAGTTTAACCGCATCGATGTACGGCAACCTGTTGCCGGCTGCATCCCGTTCCCAATAGTTTTCATTCTTGTGCAGGATCATGGCTTCGCCTTCGTCCCAGGATACAAATTTAAACGGCCCCGTGCCACAGGGGTGGCTCCTGAAATCCTTACCGTAGTGTTCCACCACTTCTTTGGGAACAATGCTGCAATACTGCATACTCAGGATTCCCAGGATCGGTTGAAACGGACTGACCAGTTTCAATTGAAAAGTACTGTCGTTTAAAGCAAGGAACCCTTTTTCGGAAATCCGGTTGTTGAAAATCCAGGCGCCGCTGCTGGCTACCGATTTATCCTGTATACGCTGCAGGCTGTACACTACATCCGCTGCAGTGAGTTTCCTGCCCTTGCCATTGGTAAACAAAGGATCATCGTGAAAGAATACGGAATCGCGCAGGTGAAAAGTATACACCGTTCTTTCGGGGCTGATCTCCCAGCTTTTGGCCAAAGACGGAACAATATTGAGGTTGCTGTCGATCTCCACCAGTGTGCTGTATAACTGATGCACCGCCCACATAATGCTCTGGTTCTTGGCAAAGGCCGGATCCAGCGTGGCAATGCCGGTAGCTTCATTATAATAGAATACTTTTTTCTTCTCAGCTGCAGGTTCACGGCAGGATGTTATACAGGAAAGGAACACCAGCAAGAGGGTATACCCCGAAAAATGAAAGTGTTTAACGAAGGCTTGTGCAAACATGGTTCTGAATATCCTACTTTTAAACCATGAATATAAGAACAGTTGCAATCAGCATCCTTTTTTTTCTCCTGTCCTTTTATTTGCACGCGCAAACCGGTACCGGAAAAAAATTTACAAAAGCAGATACCCTGCGTGGCAGTATTACTCCTGAAAGAGCCTGGTGGAACCTGCTGCATTATTCCTTACATATAATACCGGATATAGCGCAGAAAACCCTGCAAGGTTCTGTAGATGTGCAATTCAGGGCTGTAAAGGCCGGTCGCTATATGCAGATTGACCTGCAGCAGCCACTGATCATCGACAGTGTAACCACCCCCCTTTCCGCTAAAAAAAACAAGTTACTGTCCTTTAAAAGAGACAGCAATGTGGCCATCATTGATTATGGCAAAACGCTGATCACCGGCAGGCAATCTACTATCCGCATTTATTATCACGGAACACCCCGGGAAGCCATTCGTCCACCATGGGATGGCGGTGTAAGCTGGAAAACAGATGCAACCGGAGCTCCCTTTGTGGCTACGTCCTGCCAGGGGTTGGGCGCCAGCGCCTGGTGGCCCTGTAAGGATCATCAGGCAGATGAACCGGATTCGGGAATGTTGATTGCTGTCCGGGTTCCGGATACGCTCACCGAGGTTTCCAATGGCCGGTTGAAGCAGGTGATCCAACACGGGGATCGCACCAAAACCTGGGTATGGGAAGTAAAGAGCCCGATCAACAATTATGGCGTGAGCATGAATATTGGGAAGTACACCCTTCTCAAAGACCAGTTCAGGGGGGAATCCGGTTTGCTGAGCCTCGATTATTATGTGCTACAATCCAATAAAGACAGCGCCACACAGCAACTGAGGCAGGTAAAACCCATGCTCCGGTGTTTTGAATACTGGTTTGGACCTTATCCATTTTACCAGGACGGGTACAAACTGGTGGAAGTGCCTTACCTGGGCATGGAACACCAGAGCAATGTGGCCTATGGCAACAAGTATCAAAATGGTTATCTCGGGAAAGACCTTTCCGGCACCGGCTGGGGATTAAAATGGGATTTTATCATCATTCATGAAAGCGGTCATGAGTGGTTTGGTAATAATATCACCTCCAAAGACATTGCCGATATGTGGATTCATGAAGGGTTCACCAATTACAGCGAAACCCTGTTTACCGAATGGACAGATGGAAAGCAGGCGGGTAATGCATACAATTTTGGCAGCAGGAAAAATATCCGGAACGACAAGCCGATCATTGCGCCATACAATGTACAGGCAACCGGCAGCGGAGACATGTATTATAAGGCATCGTCCATGATTCACAGCATTCGGCTGGCCATGAATAACGATGCTAAATTCCGGGAAATGCTTCGCAGCATGAACCGGAAATACCGGCATTCCATGGTAACTACAAAAGAGCTGGAACAATTCATGAGCGGTTACACAGGTTTTTCTGTTACGGGAATTTTTGATCAATACCTTCGCGGTATACAGATTCCGGTACTGGAGTATTATATTTCCTATGAAAAGGATAAGCTGGTATACCGTTGGAGTGATGCAGTGGAAGGGTTTAACCTCCCCCTGCAGATTCCTTCTACCGGCGATACCATCCGGATCCGGCCCAAACTAAGCCAGTGGCAGGAATACCCGCTGAAACGAGGGCAGGCCGAAGCGCTTCAGCTAAAGGATCTGAGTAAATACTTTTATATTCAAACCCTTGAAAAAAAGGAAATGGTGATCAAATTGAATTAGCAGATGGGGACGATCAGGAAACAAACAATCATTTCGAGCATACTGGTATACTTCGGATTTTTCCTGGGGGCTATCAATACGTATTTCTATTCGATGAACGGTTCCTTTGCTCCGGAAGAATATGCGCTTACCAGGATCTTTTTTGATTTTGCCCAGAACATCAGCGCATTTGGCGCACTTGGAGTCATTCCGGTGATCCACAAATTCTATCCTTATTACAAAGACAACCTGGAAAGGCATAAGATTGACCTGATGACCTGGGGCATGGTGGCGGCGCTGATCGGGTTTTTACTGGTTGTAACACTCGGATGGTTTTTCCGTCCGGTGTTTGTACAGCAGTTCTCGGAGAAATCTAAACTGATTGTAGATTACTATTACTGGATGTTTCCCTTTGCCCTGGGGTCATTACTGTTTAATGTACTGGAAGGATTTGCCTGGGCCCTGCAGAAGACCATTATTTCCAATTTCCTGAAAGAAACCGGGTTGCGGATCGTGACACTTTTATTCATTTTGCTCTATTATTTTAAGCTGATCACCTTCGATACCTTCATACAGCTTTTTACCTTTTTATTCCTGATCATTTTTGCTGTGCTGGCTGTGGTGCTGCTCCGGTCTGGTCATCTTCACTTTCCATTCAAACTGAGCCGTGTTACCAGGAAGTTCTGGAAAAAAATGGTGGGTATGCAACTGCTGATTTACAGCGGAACCATTATTGCTTCCGTAGCGGCCACCATCGATAGTTTTATCATTGCGAAATTTCAGGGGCTGGCCGTGGTGGGTGTTTTTGGCTTCGCGCAGTATGCGGCCAACCTGGTGCAAGTGCCGCAGCGCAGTATACAGGCCGTTTCTACAGGCGTTTTGTCCCGGGCATGGAAGGATAAAAATTATACCGAGATCAGGCGTATTTACCAGCGTTCCTGCATCAACCTCCTGCTGATGGCTTTGTTTATTTTCGGTAACCTCTGGCTGAATGTACAACAGGGTATGGAGGTGCTGAATATCCAGAAAGCATACCAGGACGGTCTTGGCGTAATTTTTATTTTGGGAATGGTCAGAATTATTGATGCCGGAACCGGGTTGAATGCGGTGGTGATCAATACCTCCACTTTCTGGCGTTTCGATTTTGTGAGTGGTGTGGTGCTGCTGGCTTTCCGGCTGCCTCTTACCTATTTTCTGATTAAGCACTATGGTATTATCGGCTCTGCTTTTGCAGAACTGGCGGCATACAGTGTTTACAATTTTATCCGCTTCGAATTCCTGCGCCGGAAATTTAATATGCAACCCTTCGATCAGAAAACCGTACTGTCCCTGCTGGTGGCGGGAGGCGCCTATGCTTTCTGTTATTTTGTATTGGGCGAAATATCGGGTTGGACAGGTATTATCCTGCGCACAGTCATTTTTTCCGGAATGATGATTGCCGCCATTTTTGCACTGAAACTCACACCGGATGCCATTCAGCTCTACGACAACTT
>JAECQP010000002.1 GCA_015999745.1 Sphingobacteriia bacterium
CTATTTTAGGCCTCGAGACTTCGGTTGATCAGGCAGGACTAAAAGTTTTCAACTCGGGAGTTACAGGAGTAGATTTTAATATGTCGACACATTTTCCAACTAAAACTGCAGTTACAAGTTTTTTGACAGATAATTTACAGGATGTTATTGAAAGGCTCTCTGAAAATGGAATTATTTTTAGTGGACCCCAAAAATCACATTTGGGTATGGTATCAATTGAGTTTAATGACCCTGATGGCTATTTAATTCGAGTTAACCAACCGACAGAAGAATCACCGACTTGGTTGAAAGTATAGCAGAATATGTATCATACCTCAAAAAATCTAAGAGATAATATATGCAGCACACAACATGAATTTGAAGGGGTTATTAGAATTACGTGGAGAAATAATGCCTGCCACTGATAAGGTATTGCCAAGTGTCCAACATCGCCAATACTTCGATGTTTGTGGCAACGCCAAAAGAGCATCCGGTTTCAAAACCTACTATTGGACTTTTAAATTTAATTAAGACAAATTATGATGTACAATAAAGCATTTTTACTCATGACATTTTTGCTTTTAATGGAAACAACTACTAGCGGACAATTCAACAACAACTTTAAGGACAAAATTAAAAGTATAAATAGTCTAATAGCCAAAGCATATTTAGACAAAAATGTTGAAACTATAATCTCTTATTATAACATTGGTGCAACTTGTATGCCTGAATATCATAAAGCACTTTACAACAAAAGCGACATTTCAAAGTATTTCCAGCAATGGTTTGTAGCAACAAAATCCAATATTTATAGCAGAACTATTTACGATGTAGAAAATATAAAAGGCTATTTAATCGAAGTCGGAACTTTTCAAAATGATTTTGTGAAGGCGGATAATGATTCATTTGTTTATAAAGGAAAGTATATCCGGTTTTGGAAGATCGAAAAAAATAAAACACTGACGATTCTGTCAGACATTTGGGGTGCAGTTGATTATTTAGACCGTTCCAGATTTCCTCTCATTGAGAATACTGAAACTGATGTTATGCCGAATTATAGTGTAACCCGGAAGGTTAAAAAGGAAGTTGAAAAGAGAAACCAAACTATTGCGGAATTGGTAATAAAAAGGCAAGGTGAACAGCACTCAACTTTTTTTTCACAGGACGCTATTTATATGCCCTACTATAAGCCAATGTTAATCGGCATTGATAGTGTTAAATCTTATTTTGTTGAACACGAAAAAGTTGGAGATGTAAATATTGACTCATTGCAAATCAAAGCCAGCAAAATAATTGATTTAGGAAATATCGTTTTTGAACAAGGCTACTATGGCGTAAAATGGCGGACAATGGATAGTAAAAATGAAGGAGTTGTAAAAGGAAAGAGTATCAATATTTGGAAAAGGAATGAGAAAGGAGTTCTTATGCTTTATCGCCAAATGGTTAATCACGACTAAACGAAGGGCAGCCACCGAAATTGGCTAAATGTCGGAATTGGTATATTTTTACTATATCAAACACCATGACTAAAATTTTTCGCTTTATTTTTTTATTCTTGCTGCTTGCCGCAGTTCAGGCAAAAGCGCAAACAATGGATTCTTTGCGTTCCAGAATAGAACAGCTTTTATTGACAAAAAAGGCGGTTGTCGGGGTGTCTATTAGTGGAATTGACGCTAAGGATACTATGTCGGTCAACGGATTGAAACAGTTTCCATTGCAGAGCGTCTTTAAATTTCACATAGGATTGGCGATGCTTGCTGAAATTGATAAAGGAAGGTTTTCACTTGGTCAGAAAATTGAGATCCGGAAGAAGGATCTTCTCCCGGATCTTTATAGCCCAATACGAGACCAATATCCGGGAGGTGCTACACTAACGCTTGCCGATATCCTGGAATATACCATCGCTCAGAGCGATAATGTAGGATGTGAGCTGCTATTAAGGTTGTTGGGTGGCCCACAAAAAGTAGAGCAATATTTCCGGAGCAAGGGCTTTAAAGATATCTCCATAAAAATCAACGAGGAAGTAATGCAGGGTAATTGGGATTTACAATTCCAAAATTGGATTACCCCCATTACTGCTAACCGGATTTTGCAGGCGTTTTACTACAATAAGAATAAGTTGCTTTTTCAAAGCAGCTACGATTTTGTCTGGAAAACAATGCGTGGAACTTTAACCGGGCAAGACCGCCTGAAAGGAATGTTGCCGGAGGGAACAGTTGTTGCGCATAAAACCGGTTCGTCCGGAACGCATAAAACCACCGGGATCACTGCTGCGGTCAATGATATTGGTGTTGTGTTTTTACCCAATGGGCAACACTTCTTTATCAGCGTACTGGTGACCGACTCAAAGGAAAATGCATCAGACAATGAACTGATCATTGCTGAGATCGCCAGGGCAGCGTGGGATTATTTTACCAGAAAGCCTACATTTGAATGAAGAAAAACTGGTTAAGAAAATAATATTAAGTATATGTCTATCAACAAAGAATCTGAATTGATCGGAATGCAAAAAGCTAGTGAGGCGGTTGCCTTTACATTAAAGGAAATGAGGAACCATGCCCGGCCTGGTATGACAACAAAAGAGCTGGACAACTTTGGCGCAGCATTGCTTTCTGAGTTTGGCGCAAAATCTGCCCCTTTTTTAACCTATCGCTTTCCGGGTTGGACCTGCATTAGTGTGAACAATGAGTTTTGCCACGGCATTCCTTCCAGCAACAAAGTATTGAAAGAAGGCGATTTGATCAACATTGATGTATCTGCCGAGTTGAATGGTTTTTGGTCCGACAATGGAGGATCGTTTGTACTTGGCAATGACCTGTACCGTCACCAGAAACTCATCGACGCTTCAAAGCTGGTTTTACATAAAGCCATCTCCAATATTCAACACGGGGCTCGCATTGCCGACATCGGATATTTGATGGAAACAGAAGCCAAAAAGTATGGCTACAAAGTCATTAAAAATCTTACAGGACATGGCATTGGAAGAAGTCTTCACGAGCCTCCGAGCGAGATTGCCAATTACAGGGATCGCTATAATAAGGAACAATTTAAAAAGAATTCAGTGGTTGCCATCGAAACCTTTATTTCAACAGACTCCAGTCTTGCAGTTACCCTGAAGGATGGCTGGACCATGGTAGGGAATAAGGGTGGTTTCATGGCCCAGCACGAGCATACCATTGTGGTTACAGACGCCAGCCCGATTGTATTAACAGAAATGAACGAAATTTGGAATTAACCATACATTTTTTCTTACTGACGTTAAGCTCTATTGTACTTACTATTTAACTTAATAACCCTAACCCAACGCCTGCAATATATCCGCCAGGATATCGTCCCGGTGTTCCAGCCCTGCGCTGATGCGGATCAGGCCAGGGGAGATGTTCACCGCCTGTCTTTCCGCTTCACTGAGTTTGGCATGCGTGGTACTGGCCGGATGTGAGGCAATGCTCCTGGTATCGCCCAGGTTGGCGGTGAGCGAAAGCATTTTCAGCTTGTTTAAAAAATTTCTTCCCGCTTCCAGTCCGCCCTTCAGCTCAAAACATACAATACCGCCGCCGTTCTGCATCTGCCGGATGGCTATGGAATGGTGCGGGTGAGAAGGCAGGAAAGGATAACGCAGGTTGGCAATGGCCGGATGCTGTTCCAGTTGTTGTGCCAGGAACAAAGCATTGGCTGCATGTCTTTCCATTCGTACATCCAGCGTCTCCAGGCTTTTACTGAGCACCCATGCATTAAACGGAGACAAAGCCGGTCCTGTACTTCTGCAGAACCCGTATATCTCTTTCACCAGGTCTTTGCGGCCTACCACCACTCCTCCCAGTACACGTCCTTGCCCGTCAATCCATTTGGTGGCGGAGTGCACCACCAGGTCAGCACCGTATGCAATTGGGCATTGGTTCACCGGTGTGGCAAAACAGTTGTCTACGTTCAGGATGATCTTGTGTTTTTTGGCCAGCCTGCCAATCATTTCCAGGTCCAGTATTTCCAGGCCGGGATTGGTAGGGGTTTCCAGGTAAATCATTTTGGTATTGGGGGTGATGGCTGCTTCCCATTCTGCTTCTGTTGCGCTGGCGCCAACATATCCGTATTCAATACCGTATTTGGGAAGGTATTTGGAGATGATGGTATGGGTACTGCCGAAAATGGAATTGCAGGAAAGCAACCGGTCGCCCTGTTTCAGCAATGCCATGAATGAACCAAACACCGCACTCATGCCCGATGCAGTGGCATAGCCCGCTTCCGCCCCTTCCAGCGCCACCATCTTGTCTGTAAATTCCTGCACACCGGGATTGCTGAACCTGCTGTAGATATTATCATCGGTTTCATCTGCAAAAGCCGCCCGCATATCTTCCGCATTGTCGAAGCAAAAACTGCTGGTTAAAAATAGGGGAGTGGAATGCTCCATTTCATTGGTTCTGGGGGTCTGAATGCGGATCGCCTGTGTTTCTTTCTTCATGATCTTTTTTTAAAAATATTATTCTATGGTTACTGTCCAGTTGATGGTACAACCGCCGGCTCTGAGGGTGGCGGCTACAGAACAGTATTTGTTTAAAGACAGCGCTACGGCTTTTTCCGCTTTTTCTGCATCTATTTGTCCGGATAAGTAAAAATGAATTTGCACATCTTTCCATAATGCGGGTTCCTTGTCTTTCTCTCTTTCTCCTTCTATTACCATCCTGAACCCGGTGAGCTCCTGTTTCTGCTTCTTCAGGATCAAAACAATATCCACCCCTCCGCAACCTCCCAGCCCCATTAACAGGGTCTGCATGGGCCTTATCCCTGTGTTATGACCGCCAATGGCCGCTGCGGCATCCATCCGGATGGTATGTCCGTTGCTGTCCATGGCTTCAAAAGCATAGGCATCGTCCACTCTTTTTACCTCAATGCTGTCCATTTTACAATATTTCAACAAATGTACGCAGCACATGCCTTTATTTTGCAGTTGAAACACGGAAATAACAGCATGCCAACATTTTGCTATAATCGCCCCCTTTTGCTGGAGAACGGTAAGGAATTGCCCGGTCTGGAAATTGCTTACCAAACTTACGGTACCCTGAATGAAGCGAAGAACAATGTAATATGGATCTGTCATGCCTTAACAGCAAACGCTGAAGTGACCGACTGGTGGAAGGGCCTGGTGGGCGAACATTGTTTAATTGACCCCAATAAATATTTTATCGTTTGCGCCAATATCATCGGCTCCTGTTACGGTTCTACCGGCCCCGCCAATGTGAACCCGATTACCGGTAAAGTGTATTATTCCGATTTTCCGCAGGTAACCATCCGCGATATGGTGGCCGCGCATATTTTATTGAGAAAGCAGCTCGGGATTGATGCTATTTATCTGCTGATGGGAGGCAGCATGGGCGGTTACCAGGTGCTGGAATGGGCCGTGATGGAACCTGCTGTGATTCAGAAAATGTTCCTGATAGCCACTTCTCCTTCGGAAAGCGCCTGGGGCGTAGCTGTGCATACTGCGCAGCGCCTGGCCATTGAAGCCGACCAGAGTTGGAAAGATCATACCTCAACGGCAGGCGCCAGGGGACTGAAAGCTGCCAGGGCCATTGGCATGCTTACCTATCGCAACTATACCACGTTCCAGGAAAAACAAACCGATCCCGATCCGGAAAAGATCGACAATTTCAAAGCTTCTTCTTACCTGAACTACCAGGGAGATAAACTGGTGAAGCGGTTCAACGCCTACAGTTACTGGCTGCTCACCAAGGCTATGGACAGCCATCACCTGGGCCGCGGCCGTGGCGGGAACCTGATAGAAGTATTAAAAACCATTCAGCAGCCTGCTTTCATCATTGGCATCAACAGTGATATTCTTTGCCCGCTCGATGAACAACAGTTCATGGCCGATCATATGCCCAATGCGGAACTCTATGCCATCGATTCTACTTACGGGCACGATGGATTTATTATTGAAACACAACAGATCACAGCACTGCTGAAAGACTGGATCTGATGACGATCCAATTGCTGTACACTTGCTATCTTTAATGAAAATTGACCGATATGGGTATCTGGAAACAAATAGGAGAGTATCTCTATCTCAAAAAAAAGGATCCAAACGAAAAGCCAACTCAATGGATGAAGTACATGCATGGAATGAACCGGGTTTCCCTGTTCATGTTCCTGGCAGCCCTGCTGTACATCATCTTCAAGCAGGTGATCCTTCCCTTGTTTAAGTAAGGCCGGCCTGTTAACTTTCCGCAATGAATGAGCGCCTGAGGTAAGTCAGTATTTTTTCAGCTGCCTGCTCTGAAGCATTTCCACCGGCAGTCAATACTTCCTTCAACTGCCTGTAATCCTTTTGCAGCACAGCTTTGGCCTCTTCATTCAACAGTAGCTCATTCAATGCGGCTACCAGGTTGCTGGTGTTCAGTTCATCCTGTATCAGTTCCTTTACTACCAGCTTGTCCATGATCAGGTTCACCAGCGATATATATTTGATCTTAATCAGCCTTTTGGCAATCTGGTAACTAATGGCGCTTCCCTTGTAACAAACTACTTCCGGTACACCAAACAAGGCAGTTTCCAGGGTGGCTGTGCCACTGGTTACCAGTGCGGCTCTTGCTTTCAGCAGCAATGCATAGGTGCTGTTTTTTACAACGGATACATTGGGATGGCCTTCCAGGAAGGGCGCGTAAAATGCATCTTCCTGCCCCGGCGCTTTGGCCACTACAAAACGATAATCCCGGAACTGATCGGCCACGGTTAACATAATGGGCAGCTTCTTGGCAATCTCCTGCTTGCGGCTGCCTGGCAGCAGTGCAATGATATTGGCGCTGTTCAGATCTATATTGCCCGAAGGATCGCTCAGCGGCTCCTGGGGCTGTTGGCTGAACCGGTCAATCACTTCAATCAGGGGATGCCCCACATAGTCCACTTCCCAGTTCCAGGTATTTTTATAATAATCTTTTTCAAAAGGCAGAATGCAGAGCATGAGGTCGATGCAGGTCTTCATCTTCTTTACCCTGTTGGCTTTCCAGGCCCATACCTGCGGAGAAATATAATAGATCACGGAGATGCCTTGTTGTTTGGCCCATTCGGCAATCCGGAGGTTAAAGCCCGGATAGTCGATCAGGATCAGGGCATCGGGACGGAACTGAAGGATATCTTCCTTGCACCATTTCAGGTTCCCCAGGATGGTGGGCAGGTTTTTCACCACTTCTGCAAACCCCATGAATGCCAGGTTGCGGTAATGTTTTACCAGCTCTCCGCCGGCCTGCTGCATCAGGTCGCCTCCCCAGCAGCGGATCCTGGCTGCTGTATCCTTTAGCTGCAACTGTTTAATCAGGTTGCTGCCGTGAAGATCTCCGCTGGCTTCTCCTGCTATGATGTAATACTTCATATACCTGCAAATTACGAATGTTCGGGGATTGAACAGGGGGTTGATCAGGAGGCCGGATCCTGAAAATTTCCTTAAAACTAAAAAAATAGTTTTAAAACTAAAAAATTAGTTATAGATTTATCCTGCAATTGCAAATACCCAATTAACCCGATAGTATGAAACAATTAACCAAGGCGGAAGAACAGATCATGCAGAGTATCTGGAACCTGGAGCATGCCTTCCTGAAAGACATCATTGAAGCGCAGCCCGAACCCAGGCCCCACAACAACACCATTGCCACTATTGTGAAAATATTGGTGGACAAGGGTTTTGTAGGGGTGAAACAAATCGGAAGAGTGCATCAGTATTATCCGGTTGTTTCCAAGGAAAAATATTCTTCCAATACCATCCGCAACCTGGTGGAGGGCTATTTTGAAGGGTCCTTTGCCGATGCGGTTTCCTTTATGGTAAAACAGAAAGACATCAGCGTTAAGGAACTGGAAATGCTGTTGCAGGAAATTAAAAAAGCTAAAAAATAAATCTATGCTTACCACACTCTATTATTTTTTGCAGGTAGTGTTATGCAGTGGAATCATGATGGGTTACTACTGGCTGGTATTGCGCAACAAGCGCTTCCATCAGTACAACCGCTTTTATATACTGGCCATTGCCGCGTTGGCCTGGATTGTTCCGTTGATCAAGATTCAATGGAATAATCCGGGGAACAATGACCTGCAACTGGTCCGTTTCTTCTCCGTTATTGCCGATAACAATTCGGAAATTGAATCCGGCCTTACCGGAAACAGTGTTTATATGAACTGGCAGGGCGCTCTGGTAGCGCTGTACGCCCTGGTAGCATTAGCCCTCCTGATCAGTATGATCCGGGCAATCTTCCGCATCTATCAGTTGCTGAAAACCCATTCCTGCAAAACGGTCGGAGACGTGTACCTGGTACTCACCAGGGCCGAAGGCGCCCCCTTCTCGTTCTTCCGGTATATTTTCTGGCACGAATCCATCGACCTGAAGAGTGATGCCGGAAAGCAAATGATGCAGCACGAACTAACCCATGTCCGGCAGAAACACAGCATCGATAAAATGGCGATGCAACTGGTGCTCATTGCCGGATGGTTCAATCCCTTCTTTTGGCTGATGAAGAAAGAAATGGAAATGATCCATGAATTCATTGCCGATCACAAAGCAGTGGCCAGGGGCGATGCGGCTTCCCTGGCGCAGATGTTGCTCGCTGCCAGCTATCCGCAGCAGCAACACTTATTAACCAATCCTTTTTTCTTTTCACCCATCAAACGAAGACTTCAAATGATCTCGAACCAGCATCATCCTAAATTCAGCTACCTGCGTCGCCTGGTGGTATTGCCGCTGCTGGCCGTGGTAGTAGTATTTTTTTCCTTCAGGAATAAAAATGCCGAAAGCGCCGGCTCCATTTCCGTAGCGGCCGTTCTGCAGGAAGTGTATAGGGAAGTCCCTGCTGCCATGCAACCTGCCAGACTAACCAATCGTCCGGCCAGGGATACCATTATCCTCAACTCCGACTCTGTTTACCGCCTACCCAAAGGAGAACCGGTGAAACTGGTTCAGGAAAACGGGAAAATGGCCACGGTGGTGATAGATGGGAATGGTTTACAACCGAAGGAGCGCAAAGACGGCAGCGCTTTGCTGAGTTCCTTCCCCGAAGGAAAGAAGCCGGTTATTTTACTGGATGGAGATAGGGTAACAGAAACAGAACTGTCTGTTATTTCGCCCGATGATATTGCTACCATTAATGTAATGAAAGGCGGATCTGCCAGGGAGCTCTTCAAAGAGGATATTGCTGAAAATGGGGTGGTCATGATTACGACTAAAAAAGCCGCTTCCGGGGAACTTAAAGTGAAAATCCGCAACGAACATGAACCCGTGAAAAAACTCAATGAAAAAGTACTGGTGGTGCTGGACGGTGTTGTTCAGGATAAAACCATCGGAGAGTTAAACATTCTTCCTGAAAAAATAGCTTCGGTTTCTGTGTTGAAAGGAGCATTGGCTAAACAGTCTTATGGCGAGCGTGCAAAGGGCGGGGCCATACTGATTAAAACCAAAGAAGGACCTGTTACCGTAAGGGAGTATGAAGGGTCGCCTGAAAAGATCAGGGCTGCTACACAAATGGGTTACAAAATAATTAAGGAACCCGAAGAACCGGCTCATTTTCCGGGAGGGAAAGAAACCTGGTCCAAATACCTCTACAGAAACCTGAACAAAGAACTGCCCGGGAAAGCCGGAGCTCCTCCGGGAAATTATACCGTTCAGCTTTCTTTTTTGGTAGCTCCAAACGGACTCATTAGTAATTTAATAGCAGAAAATAATCCGGGTTTTGGAACTGCTGAAGAAGCCGTTCGTGTGATCAGGTATGGTCCCAAATGGGTTCCTGCCAAAGAGGGAGGGAAAGCGGTTCTATCACAGGTTAAACAAACGATCCGTTTTGTTGTAAAAGAATAACCCGTTAAAGAAACCACTTAAACAATAAGGTAACCACTGCATAAAGACAGGTCGCAACAAATACGCCTTTTGCGGTCTTGTCTTTATGCTGGTTAATGTAAATGGTGAACACGATGGCGTTTGCCACCAGCGCCACACTGATAATGCCGCTCAATAAAGATTTTTGCATGTTCAGTACCTGGAAGAATTCATTCAGGGTAAACAGGCGGAACTTCCAGAAATAATAGCCAAAGATCCCGGCAATCGGCGCCAGGAAACCCAATATCAATCCCAATCGGAGATCATCTTTTTTCAACATCAGAATTTCCAGGTTTTTTCCAGTTCTTTCTTCAATGCATAGTTGGTCAGGTCAAACTGTACGGGCACCACGCTTACATAATTGTTCTTCAGTGCCCATACATCGCTCTCTTTGCTCTTATCAAAATTGACGAACTCTCCGGTGAGCCAGAAATATTTTTTGCCATGCGGGTCCTTGCGTTCGTCAAATTTCTCTTCGTATTTGGCATAGGCCTGGTGACAGATCTTAATACCCTTGATCAGTTTTTCGCTCACATACGGAATGTTTACGTTCAGGCAAAGATGCTTGTTGGTCTTTTTGGATTTTAATACCTGCTCCACAATCATGCGAACGTATTTCTTAGCGGCTGTAAAATCAGCTTCAATGCTGAACTCCAGGAGGCTGAATCCGATGCTCGGAATGCTTTCGATGGATGCTTCCAGCGCCGCCGACATGGTACCGGAATAAATTACATTGATAGAGTTATTGGCGCCATGGTTAATGCCGCTTAAACAGATATCCGGTTTGCGGTGCAATACTTTATCTACTGATAATTTAACACAGTCTACCGGTGTGCCGCTGCAGCTCCAGCATTCAACGCCTTCTACAATAGGGGCTGCTTTATGCAAGCGCAGGGGCTCTCCAATGGTAATGGCATGACCCATTCCACTCTGTGGTTTATCCGGGGCCACTACTACAATCTTTCCCAACCCTTTTACGGCTTCTGTGAGCGCTTTAATACCGGGAGCCGTGATACCATCGTCGTTGGTGATGAGGATCACCGGTTCGTGCTTTCTTTTTTTGGTTGCTTTTGATATTGACATAGCTGCAAGATACAGTTTAGTAAAGCCTGTTATTTCTTTTTGGCTGTTGTTTTTGTGCTAAAGTATTTGAACACCGGAAATGCAACCGGCGTTGTGCCGGCTCCTTTCGCTTCCAGGTATTCGTCGAAGAAATTCCAGGTGAGTAACCCGTCATCCGACTGGGGCTCCAGTGTGTAAAAGATCAGGTTGGCCAGGGGTTGCGCCAGGTCTACCAAAAAATCGCCCGGCTGTACGGTGTATTCGCCGTTTTGGTACCGGCCTTCGGCGGATGCCAGCGAATGCCCTTCAAATTTTCTGGGCGCTTTACTGAATTGTTCCACCAGGAATGTTTCTCCGGAATACACTTGTTTTTTGGTGGCCTGCGTTACGATGGCGCCCTGTTGTTTCAGGTGTTCTGCAATACGTGCAAATGCTGCAGGAATAATATAGCCCCTCGGAAGGGTGGCCCGAACCGTATCCCTGAAATCTGCATAGTAGTTCACATTGTCGTAATGCACTATGCTACCGGTTTTGGTGTAGGCCGAACTACCGTCTGGCTTGGTGTACCTGATGTAATCATAGGTTCTGAAATGGTTCAGCGGCGTTGGTTTAGCCACCATTTTATAGCGAACCCCTTTTTGAATTTTTCCGGCATTCTCCAATACATTTTTAATGGCTGCTGCTTCTGCTTCCTGGTTGATGCGGACAATTTCCGCAGCATGCCGATTGCAATAATCCAGGATCTCGTACACAAATTTATACGTGGTGTTGATGCGCTGGTAAAAACGTTCGTGTGCAAATGCCTCACTCAAAACAGACATCCTGTTGCGGAGCCCGATCTGGTTAATGATATAGCGGGGATGGTGGTTATAGGTATAGAATGATTTTAACGGCCATCCTTCTCTTACATTAAAATCGCCGAATGGCCCAAAATAGAGATCGTTCTTTTCCTTCACCTGTTGGGTGATATAGGGCAGCATTTTATGGTTGGTGAACTCGAATGGTCCGGGTTGTCCTGCATAGAGGTATCCCGGCGCCCAGGTAAGCGAATAACCATGCCAGGTGCCATTGGTGGTATGAAGATCCACTACCATCTGCGGGTCCCATGCGGTGAGGATATTTTGTATCATTCCCCTTGTTTCCGGCGCTTCCATTTTAATGCCATCCCGGTTCAAATCCAGCCCCTGACCGTTTTCCCGGGTGCCGGTTTCCAGCGGGCTGTTTTCCTGGCTGGGCCTTAAACCCTTTGCCATCTTGTCGTTGCCATCGGTGTTGTACATGGGAACGAATACAATAATCTGGTTTTTCAGCAGTTCTTTTTTATTTCCCAGTAAAATATCGCGTATCAGCATCATGCACACTTCTTTTCCTTCCACTTCACCCCCGTGAATATTGGCCTGGATATAGATTACTGGCTTGCCGGATGCTTTGGCTGCTTCGGGGCTGGTAACAGCAGGTTGCGACAATACGACCATCGGAATATCCTTTCCCAGTGTACTGGTGCCGGTACTGCCGATATGAATGTTTGGGCTCATGGTTTTGATGCTGCCGAGAAACTGCATCATATCTGCATAGGTAGTTGTTTTTTCAAAGTTGGATTTTTCAGGAACCAGTAACAGCGATTCGGGAAATACCGTGGAAGTTTGTGCGGAGGCACTTAATGTTAATGTGCCTGCCAGCAGAACGAGTGAGAGGTTTTTTTTCATCGGGTTGATTTACGAGGTGGTTACAGATGGAAAAGTACTGTAATACGATGAATCAAAAATAAATTTTGAAAAACTAAAAAGTTTAGTATTTTGCAGCTAAATACATTAGTTATGTCAAACGCTGGAAAAAATTTACGTTACCTGCGCAAGCTGCGTGGCTGGACCCAGGAGGAGTTTGCGAATAAGCTAAAAATCAAAAGATCCCTGGTGGGCGCTTACGAAGAAGAACGGGCGGAACCCAAGCTGGAAGTAATGGAACAGGTTTGTGCCATTTTTAAACTCAGCTTAGAGGAACTGCTGTTCAAAGACCTGAATGAAGCCCGGGGAGGGGGCTCTTACCTCGATAAACGCCGCCAGATGAAGATGGTGGCCGAATCCGCCGAAGTGCGGTTTGTGCCGGTTAAAGCTGCTGCGGGTTATCTCACGGGCTATGCTGATCCGGAGTTTATTGACGAACTGAATACATTTACGCTGCCCATGCTGGCTCCCGGCCAGTATCGTGCGTTTGAAATCATTGGAGACAGTATGCTGCCTACCCCAAGCGGTAGCGTAATTGTAGGCGAGCGGGTAGAGGGGTTGGAGGACCTGAAGAACAGTAATACCTATGTAGTATTATCCCGCACTGAAGGCGTTGCCTATAAAAGGGTGATGAAGAACAATCGCCTGAAGAATAAAATCACCCTGATCAGTGATAATCCGATCTACGAGCCTTACAATGTAAGCGCGGAAGATGTGCTGGAAATCTGGAAAGCCGTTTACATTCTGCAGAAAGCCAATGCCGCTCCCCGTTGGGACGTGAATCAACTGGCCGGTATGGTGAACAATCTGCAGGAGCAGGTAAGCACACTGAAGAAAAAAATGAACTAGGCCCCATTAGCTGCTTCGTAATTTCATGATCGTTCCATCTGCAATGGCATATACGGAATCGCTTTTTTGCGAACGCATGATTTTTATTCCGCTGAACCGGCTGAAGGCCGGTAAAATACATTGCTGTTTTCCAAAGAAGAAACAGGGAAACTGCAGACATTGTTTGGCGGTTCCTTGTAAAGAAACGCCGGGATGTATATGTCCGGAAAAACTATAACGCCCCTTTATTGTTTCGGTGTTATCTGCGGGGTCGTGTACAAAATCAAATGCATCTATCTGGTAGATGCCCTCCTGCACCTCAATGTCCGCCGCCGCATACCAAGCGGCATCCAGCAGGTCATGGTTACCCCTGACCAATACCAGGCGCGTATGGACCATGTCCCTTCTCCATTTCAGGAACAGCTCCAGTTCCCGATTTTCCCTGCTGTGAAACAGATCGCCCACCACAATAATCTGCTGTGGTTTAAAATGAGTAACCTGCTGCACAAATCGTTGCAGGTCTTCTTTATACACCTGTTGCGGAACGGCAATTCCATTTTTGCGAAAATGCCCTGTTTTTCCAAAATGAGTATCCGATAAGATCAGTGTTTGCGCTTCCTCCCAAAAAATACACCGTTCGGCGCTGAGCCAGAAATGATGATTGTTGATGGAATGTAACAGCGGTGCAGACATGGGTTGCAAAGATAAGTTTACCGGCTGTTACAGGGCCGTTAACTGTTCCTGCATTTTTTTGATGCGGTCTTCCAATTTTTCGGAACTGAGGTTGTTCCGGTTCAACCCGTCTACAATAATCGGGAATGATAATGGCGTAAGTTTTTGAGGGAAGGTCAGCACAATCCTGCTCTGCGAGATCCGTTGCAGGGCCTGCCGCAAGCGTACCTCGTCCATCTGCTGCACCAGCACTTCATTGTAAGCCTGCCTGAGTAAAATATTGCCGGGATCGTATTCTTCAAATACTTTAAACAGCAACGAAGCCGATGATTGTAAATGCCTTGCTTTCTGGTGCTGCCCGGGAAAACCCTGAAAAATCAGGCCGCCAATTACCGCTATATCCCGGAATTTTCGTTTGGCCATCTCTGTACTGTTGATGCTTCTCTGAATATCCGCCAGCAGGTTTTCATCGGTAAATAATTCTGCCGCATTACTGTCGTCTACAGGAATGGGCTGGTCGCTCAGTAATTCAAATCCATAGTCGTTCATGGAAATGGAAAAACTGATGGGCCGGATCTGCCCGATCCTGTACGCCAGTATGGCGCTCATGGCTTCATGCACCTGTCTTCCCTCAAAAGGGTACACCAGTAAATGAAATCCATCCCTGTCTTCAATTTGTTCTATCAGCAGTTCATCTTCACGGGGTATATGCGAGAGGTCCCGCTGCAGCTCAAAGAGTCCCTGCAGGCTTTGTAATTCAATGCCGGCAAGGGGTGTAAGCGCCTGCGCAAATGTCTGGCGCAGAATATGACCCAGGTTGGCGGTTAAGCTCATTCTGCCGCCGTTCCAGGAGGGAACAATGGATTTTTTAGCGGATGATTTTCTAACCAGCACCGTCATGTCTTTGATCATCACCAGTTCCAGGTTTCTTCCGGCCAGTGTAAAAACATCGCCTGGCTCCAGTCTGCTGATGAACCATTCCTCAATCACGCCTACATAGCCGCCACTCATGAACTTTACTTTTAGCATGGCATCGCTTACGATGGTGCCGATATGCATGCGGTGCCGCATAGCAATGCGTTTATTGTTAATTCGGTAGACGCCTCCTTCTAATTCTACTTTATGGTATTCATCGTATTGCTGCAATGCATTTCCCCCGTCTGTTAAATGATGCAGGAGCTCCTGCCATTCATTTTCCTGCAGGTCGGCATAGCACCAGGTAGATTTAATCTCTGCATAAATTTCTTCCGCCCGGAATCCTTCTCCAATAGCCAGGGTGCAGAGGTATTGCAGCAATACATCATAACAAAGCAGCATGGGCTCTTTGCTTTCTATGGCCTCCTCTGCTATGGCTGTTTTCAGGGCAGCAGCTTCCACCAGTTCCAGGCTATGGGTGGGCAAAAAATAAATCTTGCTCACTTCTCCGGGCCGGTGCCCGCTTCTGCCTGCTCTTTGCAGGAAACGGGCTACTCCTTTAGGCGAGCCTACCTGTATCACCGTATCCACCGGCCTGAAATCAACGCCCAGGTCAAGGCTGGCCGTGCATACCACGGCCTTGAGTTTTTCTGTATGCAAGGCTTCTTCTACCCACAACCGCAGTTCCTGCTCTATGCTTCCGTGATGCAATGCAATGGCGCCCGCCAGTTGCGGCGCAATCGTGAGCAGGGTCTGGTACCAGGTTTCACTCATGCCCCTGGTATTGATGAAAATCAAACTGGTTTTGCTTTGTTCTATAATGGGCACCAGGGTAGCGGCAAGCTTTATACCCAGGTGCCCCGACCAGGGATAGCGCTCTATTTCATCAGGTATGATGGTATGTACTTCTATCGGTTTATGGATATCGGCTTTTACAATGACCCCGGCTTTGTTGAGGGTGCTCAGTAAAACATCTTTGGCTTCTGTAAGATTGCCGATGGTGGCGCTGATGCCCCAGAGCTGTGTTGCGTTGTGCTGCTGACCGGATCTTCCCTGCCTTGCGGAGGATAATCCTGCATGAATAATTCTGTTGATGGCCAGTTCGGTCTGTACGCCCCGTTTGCCGCCCATGAGTTCATGCCATTCATCTACTGCTATGATACGCAGGGATCGAAACAGTTCAGGGTATCCTTTTTGGGTGAGGATCAGGTGAAGGCTCTCCGGGGTAATGATGAGCACTTCGGGCATGTTCTTTTTTTGTTTTGCCCGCTCTGCAACCGGTGTGTCTCCGTTACGGATGCCCACTTTCCATTGCATGCCCAACGATTCAATGGCTTCCTCCATGGCTCTGCCAATATCTTTGGCCAGGGCCCGCAGCGGCGTGATCCACAACAATTGCAGCCTGTTGTTTTTGAGCTTGCTGTAATCTTCCGGGTGATCGTTGATGAACTGCATCAGCGCGCCTAAAAAAACGGAATAGGTTTTTCCGCATCCGGTGGGTGCATTCACCAGGCCGCTCTCCCCATCCAGTATATACTGCCAGGTTTCTTCCTGAAAAGAAAAGGGCTTGAATGATTTTGATTTCAACCAGGCCTGTATAATCTGATATCCTTTGCTCCGGTTTTTCAGTTTTATTGCACGGATTTAATTTGACCATCCAGTTTGCGAACAAAATAAAGCTTCTTGTTTTCGAGGTAGTCGGCGCTGAAAGATTCCTTTACAGCTTTTACAGGCTGAAAATCGTACTCGTTGAACAGTTTGAAGTCTTTGTCGGAAAGGTTGTTGAGCAGCCTGTCCTGGTGTTTCAGCAACAGCCGGCCAAAATGATACAGGGCTTCAAATCCTTTGTACACCATATCGCTGGGCCGGCCAATGTATTTGCTGCGATAGGTGGTATTGATGTATTGACCCAGTTTATCTGTTCTGCTGTAATTGTACGGCGTGCTGTAAATGATTTCAGCGTCCTTTCCCAAATCACGAATGGCATCCCAGGTGGGCATACCGATGGTAACGGTCTTGTAGCTTTTTACGGAAGCAATGGCTTTCACCAGGTTGGCACCAAATGTTTCATTCAGGCTGCTGCAGAAAACAATATTCTGCCGGGTGCTGTCTAATTGTTGCAGTACCTGGCCGGTGCTGAATGTATCGCTCAGTTCAACGGACCTGATTTTTAAAGGCAGCCCCGGTGTTTTTTTGTTCATATCCGCGATCATTCCGGCAATCAAATCTTCTGCCGCCCCTTTTCTTTTGAACAGGGTAATGGACTCAGTAGGATAATTCCTGTGCATGTACTTGTACAGGGCCTCAATATGCGTTCTAAGCGTAGGGTTGACCAATGCAAAGTACGGGTTGCCGGTAAGGCCTCCGTCGTTGGGATAGGTCATGGAGATCAGCGGAATCCGTTGCTGTTGGGCAAATGCAGCCATTGGTTTTATTTCCGCCCTGGTGTTGAAGGAAGCAATGATCAGCGATACCTCCTTTAGCGCTTCTTTCTGCAGAATTTTTTCCAAAGGTTCCTGTATGCTTTTGGTATCATAAAAGTACACCTCCAGTTGCTGTTCCTCTGTATTCAGCGAATCTGCCGCCAGCATCATTCCATTGTAAAATTCCAGGCCGGGAAGAATGATCCGCGGAAGCGCATTGTTGCCCTGTTTGTATTCCTGTCCGTCAAAAGCAGAATCCAGGTACACCGGCGCAAACACGGCAATCTTCAGGGGCTTTGTTGCTGTCTGAGCCATTCCTGCCACAAACAAAAGCAAGCAGAAACCTGTTATAGATAGTATTTTAAAATGACTGCTCATGTTGATTTTATTCCCACTCAATGGTAGCGGGTGGTTTGCTGCTGATATCATAAACAACTCTGTTGATCCCTCTGACATTGTTGATGATCTCATTGGAAATATCTGCCAGGAACTCATAAGGTAAATGCGCCCAGTCTGCAGTCATTCCATCCACAGAAGTTACGGCACGTAAGGCAACCGTAAATTCATAGGTTCTTTCATCGCCCATTACACCCACACTTTTTACAGGGAGCAGAATGGTTCCGGCCTGCCATACCCTGGTATAGAGCCCGGCAGATTTCAGCCCGTTGATAAAGATGGCATCTGCGCGTTGCAGCAGGTCTACCCGCTCCGCATTTACTTCGCCCAATATCCTGATGGCCAGTCCCGGTCCGGGGAACGGATGCCTGTTGATCATATCTGCAGGGATGCCGAGCGCCAGCCCTACTTTTCTGACCTCATCCTTAAACAGGTAGCGTAATGGCTCGATCAGCGACAGGTGCATGGTATCGGGCAATCCGCCAACATTGTGATGCGATTTGATGGTTTGTGACGGACCGTGTACACTTACACTTTCAATCACATCCGGATAAATAGTACCCTGGCCCAGGAAGGAGATATTCTCCAGCTTTTGGGCTTCCTCCTGGAACACATCTATGAACAGCCTTCCGATGGCTTTGCGTTTGGCCTCCGGATCTACCTGTCCTTTCAGCGCATCGTAGAAAATTTGTTTGGCATCCACACCCTTTACATTCAAACCAATGGTTTTATAAGTATCCAGCACCTGCTGGAATTCATCCTTCCTCAATACTCCATTATCAACAAATATGCCATGTAGCCGGCTGCCGATGGCGCGGGCAATTAAAGTAGCGGCTACGGTGCTGTCTACGCCTCCGCTCAATGCCATGATTACCTGCTTGTCGCCAATTTCGGCTTTCAGGCGGGCTACTGTTTCATCAACAAAGGAATTAGGGGTCCAGTTCTGGGAACATCCGCAAACATCCACCAGGAAATTCCGGATCAGTTGTTTGCCTTCGGTGGAATGATATACTTCGGGGTGAAACTGAAAACAATAGAGCGGATGGGTATCGGTGGTATCTTTTTTAAAGGCAGCTATCGGGTTGGTTTCGGTGGTGGCCAGTACGGAAAATACCTCAGGTAATACTTTGATGGTGTCGCTGTGGCTCATCCAAACCTGCGATTTGGGAGACACATTATTAAAAATCGGGTCGGCCTTGATGATTTCCATTGTAGCCCGGCCATATTCCCTGGTATTGGATTGATCTACCCGGCCGCCAAAAAGCCTGGCAGTCAGTTGGGCGCCGTAACAGATGCCGAGAACAGGTAGTTGCCGTATAAAATCGAGTACATCTACCTGGGGTGCTTTTTCATCGTTTACACTAAAGGGGGAACCGCTCAGGATGATGCCTTTCAATGATGGATCAATGGTAAAGGCTTTATGATAGGGGATGATTTCGCAATATATATTCGCTTCACGGACTGCTCTTGCGATCAACTGTGTGAATTGACTTCCAAAGTCGAGGATCAATATTTTTTCTGTCATGGACACGAAGTTAAATGAAATTTGGCAGTGCCAAAACCCTTAACCTTCTCTGTGTTTAGATATTTTGCTATATTACAGCAACAAACCAAACAATATGAAACGGCTTTTTTTGCTACTGCTATTGCCCCTGGCATTGATTTCCTGCAGATGGAGGTACAAAACCATTGAAGGGAGCGGTAATATTGTTACGGAAAGCAGGAAGGTGAACAAAGCGGAAAATATTAAGCTGGCCGGCAGTTATGATGTGTTCATTACACAGGGCGAAGCAACCAAAATCAGTATAGAGGCAGACGAAAACCTAATGGATTATATTATCCTGAGCGAAGGCCCCGATCAACTGGTATTGAAGGAAAAGAACAACTACAACCTGAAGAGCGATCACCCGATCAAAGTATATATCACTACTCCCCGGTTATCCGGCGTTAAACTGGCAGGAACAGGTTCTGTTACCGGGAAGGGCAAGTTTACGGGCAGTGAAAAACTCTCTATTGATATTGCGGGAAGCGGTGATATGAATTTTGAAGTAAATGCTCCTGAAGTGGATGTGGACATTGCAGGTGTGGGTTCTCTTACACTGGCGGGTGAAACCAAAAATGCCCGGTATGATATTGCCGGGTCGGGAGATTGCGATGCCCTGAACCTGAAATCGGAGAATGCTAAAGTGAAAGTGGCCGGAATCGGTACGGTGAAAGTATTTGCCGATGCAACTCTGGATGTGAATGTAGCCGGTAGCGGTACGGTCTATTATAAGGGCGCTGCAACTGTAAAGCAAAAGATTGCAGGAGTGGGCTCCATCAAAAAAATAGAATAAATTTAGTAGCGGAAAAAGATGGAAAAAAAATACAGGATACTGTTGGTGGAGGATGAGGTAAAACTGGCTCAGATCATTAAAGACGAGTTGTCACGGGCCGGGTACAGGATAGATATTGTCTCCGATGGAAATGAGGCTTCCAGGCTTTTTGGACAACAGGAATATGCATTGGTGATCCTGGATATCAATATCCCCGGCAAAAGCGGCCTCGTACTCTGCAGGGAGTTCCGTGAAATGAACCAGAAAGTGGCCATCATCATGCTGACAGCTGTTGGAGAAATACAGGATAAAATTGAAGCCTTCGATATCGGGGCAGATGATTACCTGGTAAAACCCTTCCATTTTGATGAACTGTTCGCCCGTGTAAAAGCCCTGTTGAAACGTTCGGAGCCTGTTGATGAAAGCAACCGGATTGTGGTGGAAGACCTGGTGATTGATTTCCGCAACAAATCCGTGGAACGGGCCGGTAACAATATTAACCTTACTGCCAAAGAGTTTACCCTGCTGGTACTGCTGGCAAGGAACAAGGAAAGAGTGATCTCCAAACAGGAAATTCTGGAAAAGGTATGGGACCTGAGTTTTGATACCGGAACCAATACCATTGAAGTATACATCAGCTTCCTCCGGAACAAGATTGATAAGCCTTACGAACGTAAGCTGATTTATACCAAGCCGGGATTCGGGTACTATATTAAATAGCGGGTATGAATATCAAACTCCGGTTCGCACTGCTTTTTACTTCCTTCGTTGCCATCATCCTGTTAATCTCCGTTACAGCCATTTATCTGTTGTATGCAAGCTATCGTTCTGAAGATTATTTCAACCGGGTTAATTTTGAAGCCAATGAAGTGTACCGGATCTTCAACGAAATAAGGAAACCCGACCGGCAGGTAACAGCCGACCTGGTAAAAGATGTACACGACAAGGCCCTCTTTAATGAGGAACTGTTTATAGAAGACTCCCTCGGAAATACCCTGTTTAAAATGCCCGACACCGCCTGGAATACCATGGCCGTTTCCAGGGCGCTGGTCATCAAAAAAAAGGAATACGAATTTACCGATGAGCAGAATGTGCAGCATGTGGTTCTTTACAAGCCCGACACTAAATTATTTGTGCATGCTTCCGGGTACGACCGGAGTGGGCTTAGCAAGCAGGGTACGTTAAAAGTGATTTTACTGGTGGTTTTTTTCGGTGGACTCTTATTAACGGCCGTGATGTCTTTTCTGTTTGTACACCAGGCCATTAAGCCAATTGTGTTGCTGAGTCTGCAGATGCAGCGTACCAACGAACAAAACCTTTCCGACAGGATTGAGGTAAAACCGGCCAATGATGAAATCAATGCCATTGCCCGTAACTTCAATGCCATGCTGGAAAGGCTCCGGAAAGCCTTTGAATCGCAGAAAAGTTTCGTGCAACATGCTTCCCATGAATTGCGCACTCCCCTGGCGGTAATGCTTTCGCAAACAGAGTCTGCGCTGAACCGTACATGCACAGAAGAGGAATACCGGTTAATCCTGGAATCACTTAAGGAAGAACAGCAGCACATGGTGCAGCTGACCAATTCCCTGCTGGTGATATCTCAATATGAATCCCTGGAATACCTGGCAGACTGGCCCCTCATACGTATTGATGAATTGCTCTATGAAACCATTGCCATGTCTAAACGGATGTACCCGGGTATCCGGATCAGCTTTTCTTTTGAACATCCTCCCATGAACGACCGGGAGCTGATGGTAAAGGGCAATGATACACTGCTGAGGTCCGCGTTTATGAACCTGATTAAGAATGCATTTAAGTATTCGGTAGATCAGAAAGTAAATATCCTTTTGGAAACCAGTGCTGATGAAGTGAAAATCAACATCAAAAACCGGGGGCCGCAATTAACGCTGGCCGAAGTGGAAAAAATGATGATTCCGTTTTTCAGGGGAGAGAATGCCGCTAACAAGAAGGGGTTTGGGTTGGGACTTTCCATTATAGACCGGATCGTAGCCCTGCACAAAGGCAGGGTAGCATACAAACCCGAAGGTAAAGACATGAATGTATTCAGTGTAACCCTGAAGCATCACCAGGTACAATAAAAAAAAGCCGGTTGGGTAACCGGCTTTGAATATTTTGAGGAAATAACAACAGCTACTAAGCTACTGCTACTGTCTTTTTCGCTAATTTGCTCTTCAGGTTGGCAGCTTTGTTTTTATGGATAATTCCACGCTTTGCCAACTTATCGATCATAGAAACAACGTTAGGTAATTGCTCGTCGTACGCTTTTTTCTCCGTATTGGATTTCAGGTCACGTATTGCATTACGGGTAGTTTTACCATAGTAACGGTTACGATCACGGCGCTTAGAGGCTTGTCTTACGTCTTTCTTTGTAGCTGAATGATTTGCCATTTTCTAATTTTTTCAGGACGGCAAAGGTAAGGGCTGGAGGCCAAACTTGGAAATTAAATCTGAAAAAAAACAAAAAAAGCTGTTCCAACGGGTTGGGGATGGGCTTCTCTTGTTACAAATTTATCGCTTTTTGACAATTTTTTGCGGTGGTTTCTGCGTTCAAACAACGATATTTGCCCTCCATTTTGACCATCAAGTTCCATTAAAAGAGACCAATGAAGGATTTTTCATATATCAGCAACTCTCATCCGGCATTTATTGAAGCCCTTTACCAGGATTTTTTGAAGAATCCGGAAAGCGTAGACCCCGATTTAAAGAAGTTTTTTGAAGGATTCGACTTTGCAATATCCAACCAGGCTGCCGCAGGTACCGGAACCGGCCCCGTTTCCGCCAACGGAATAGACTGGATGAACGAAATTAAAGTGTACCGGCTGATCCTTGGATACCGGAACAAGGCGCACCTGATCGCCACCACTAACCCCATCCGAAGCCGGAAAGACCGGGGTGCCAACCTGGAACTCTCTTTTTTTGGATTGTCCGATGCCGACCTGAACACCACTTTCCAGGTGGGTAACCTGGTAGGCCTGGGCGCCACTACCTTACAGAATATTCTGACCCATCTCCGGAATGCCTATGCTAAAAATGTAGGGATTGAATTCAAATACATTGGCGATCAGGAAAAGATTGACTGGCTCACCAAAGAAATGGAACAGAACTTTTCAGGCCAGTTGTCCATCGAAAAGAGAAGAAGGATCCTGGAGAAACTGAACCAGGGGGTGATGTTCGAAAAATTCCTGCATACTAAATATGTAGGCCAGAAAAGATTTTCGCTGGAAGGCGGTGAAACTACCATTGCTGCACTGGATGCCATGATCAATGTGGCGGGAGACAACGGTGTGGAGGAAGTGGTGATTGGTATGGCGCACAGGGGCCGTTTGAATGTGCTGGCCAATATCATGGGTAAAACCTACGAACAAATATTCAGTGAGTTTGAAGGAACCGCGGCCATTGATCAAACCATGGGCAGCGGAGACGTTAAATACCATATGGGCTTTGGAAGTGAAGTGCTCACTGCTTCCGGAAAAGACATCTACCTCAAATTAATGCCCAACCCCTCTCACCTGGAGGCGGTGGATCCGGTGGTTCTGGGTTTTGCAAGAGCCAAGGCCGATGTGATGCAGCACAGTGAGTTCGATAAGATCCTGCCGATCCTGATTCACGGAGATGCATCGGTGGCCGGTCAGGGTATTGTATATGAAGTGTTACAGATGTCTAACCTGCGTGGTTATTATACCGGTGGTACCATCCATTTTGTGATCAACAACCAGATTGGTTTCACCACCGATTTTGATGATGCAAGAAGCGCTGTTTATTCTACCTCTGTTGCTGCCATGATTCAGGCGCCTGTATTGCATGTAAACGGAGATGATGCAGAAGCTGTGGTGAAGTGCGCTGAAATTGCTACCCGTTACCGCCAGGAATTCAACAGCGATATTTTCATTGATATGGTTTGCTACCGCAAACACGGACACAATGAAGGGGATGACCCCAAATATACCCAACCGCAATTGTATGCGTTGATAGACAAGCACCAGAACCCAAGAGAGATCTATACCAAATACCTGATGGAGAACGGAAAGCCCGAAGCGCAGGTGCTGGCCAAAGAAATGGAACAGAAGTTTTGGGCAGATCTCCAGGAGCGGCTCGATGAAATTAAACAGAACCCACTGCCTTATAAATACCAGCCACCGGAACTGGTGTGGAAGAGTATGGTGAAAGCCACGGCTGCTGATTTTGAGCAGTCTCCCAATACTGCCATCAACGAAGAAATTTTTAATCTCCTGTTCAAAGGACTGATGAAATGGCCGGCAGATTTCAAGCCGCTGAAGAAGATTGAAAAGCTGGTACAGGATAAAATTAAACTGCTGGAAACAGAAGGGAAAGTAGACTGGGCAACAGCAGAACTGATGGCCTATGGTTCATTGCTCATCAACGGAAATATTGTGCGAATGAGCGGGCAGGATGTACAACGCGGTACATTCAGCCACCGTCATGCCATTCTGCGGGATGAAGTTACCAATAAGGGACACAACCGGTTGAACCATTTCCGGGATTCACAGGAAAAATTCAGAATTTATAATTCACTGCTGAGCGAGTATGGCGTACTGGGTTTTGAATATGGTTATGCCATGGCCAATCCGCAGGCGCTGGTATTGTGGGAAGCACAGTTTGGTGATTTCAGCAACGGCGCTCAAACCATGATCGACCAGTTTATTGCTGCGGGCGAACAGAAATGGCAAAGACAGAACGGCCTGGTAATGTTGCTGCCACATGGTTACGAAGGGCAAGGCCCCGAGCACAGCAGTGCAAGGATGGAACGCTTCCTGCAAATGTGTGCAGAACTGAATATGGTTATTACCAATGTAACCACGGCAGCCAACCTGTTCCATATGTTCAGAAGACAGCTCACCTGGAACTTCCGTAAGCCATTGATCAACTTCTCTCCAAAAGCCAACCTGCGGAACCCCGGAACCTACAGTCCTGTAGCCGATTTCCTGACCGGCGGATTTAAGGAAGTAATTGATGATGTTTATGTAACCGCAGCTGCCGAAGTAAAGAAAGTGTTGTTCTGCAGCGGTAAGCTCTATTATGAACTGGCCGACCGGCAGGCGAAGGAGAACCGGAAGGATATTGCCATTGTTCGCCTGGAACAGGTTTATCCTTTACCTTACCAGCAGTTGGATGCATTGCATAAAAAATACAGTAAGGCAACCTGGTTCTGGGTTCAGGAAGAACCCATGAATATGGGGGCCGCCGGCTTCCTGCAAATGAATCTCAAGACCATCAACTTTGGCGTCATCAGCAGAAATGCAAGTGCTGCAACGGCTACCGGCTATGCAAAGATTCATGCGAAAGAACAGGCCGAAATAATTGAAACCGCATTTACGATTTAATGTTCACCCGGAAATAAAAAAATTATGATCGAGATAAAAGTACCAACAGTTGGAGAGTCTATCAGCGAGGTTACGCTGTTAAAATGGACGAAAAAAGACGGAGAATGGGTTGAGCGGGACGAAGTGATTGCCGAGTTGGAAAGTGAAAAAGCCACTTTTGAAGTAAATGCTGAAAAAGCAGGCGTTCTGACGACCGTTGGTAAAGAAGGCGATACCTTGAATATCGGAGATGTATTGGCCAGGATTGATGAAACGGCCACAAAGCCGGAAGGCGCTGCAGCACCTTCCGCCGCTCC
Organism: Sphingobacteriia bacterium; assembly: GCA_015999745.1. Classification (GTDB taxonomy): domain Bacteria; phylum Bacteroidota; class Bacteroidia; order Chitinophagales; family Chitinophagaceae; genus Sediminibacterium. The sequence goes on from JAECQP010000002.1 coordinate 25,818, forward strand.
AACGGCCGAAGCCGTTAAACCTGTGGTGAACGAAGCGCCGGTAACGGCAGTTCCCAATGAGGTAAAAGCGACCCCGGTTGCATCGGCGATCATCGCCGATAAAAAAGTGGATACCAAGGCCATCACCCCTTCGGGTGTGGGTGGAAAAATCATGAAGCAGGATGTGCTGGAAGCGATCTCCAACCCCGGTAAAAAAGCATTTGTTGCCGGAGCTGAACTGTTCAGCAGAAATGTTCGCCAGGAAAAAATGAGCGCCCTCCGCAGAACCATCAGCAGAAGACTGGTGGAGTCTAAGAATACCACGGCGATGCTCACCACTTTCAACGAAGTGGACATGACCCGCATCATGGAAACCCGGAAAACATTCAAGGATAAATTTAAAGAGAGCCACGGCGTGAACCTGGGCTTCATGAGTTTCTTTGCCAAAGCCTGCGCCATTGCATTGGGCGAATGGCCTTCTGTAAATGCTTATATCGACGGGGACCAGATCCTGTACCACGATTATGCAGATATCAGCATTGCCGTAAGTACCCCGAGAGGACTCACCGTTCCGGTGATCCGGAATGTGGAAAGCCTGAGCATGGCGGAGATTGAAAAAGCCGTACTGGTGCTGGCAGGAAAAGCAAGAGACAGTAAACTGACTGCCGAAGAACTGCAGGGCGGAACCTTTACCATCACCAATGGTGGTGTGTTTGGTAGCCTGATGAGTACTCCCATCATCAATATTCCACAGAGCGCTATTTTGGGTATGCATAAAATTCAGGAGCGTCCGATGGCCGTGAATGGCCAGGTGGTGATCCGCCCAATGATGTACATTGCTTTAAGCTACGATCATCGCATCATCGATGGAAGAGAAAGCGTGAGCTTCCTGGTAAGGGTGAAAGAATTGCTGGAAAATCCGGAGTTGCTGCTGATGGGCAAGGATCCGGTGAAAGCATTATTAGAATTATAATTCAATACCCGGTATTGTAAAAAATAATTAAAGCTCACTCACCGGTGAGCTTTAATTTTATCCGCGAATGAGGTACGCACATCAATATGTAAAATCGGCTGTTGCGCTCTTGCAGACCTATAACGGATCTGTTCCACTGGCTGCTTTCCTGAAGCAATATTTTGCGCAGCACAAAAAATTTGGTTCCAAAGACCGGAAATATATTTCCCGGCTCTGTTACTATTATTTCAGACTGGGGCATGCGGCCCGGATGCTTTCTGCTGAAGACGCCATCAGGCTGGCTGTTTACTGCTGCAATGATACTTCCTCCGAATGGGCAGAACTCTACAACGAAAGCTGGCTGGGTCATTGGCCGGAACTGTTGCAGCAACGACTGGATTATGCCACATCGCTGTATCCTTCCTTCAGGCGGGAAGATATATTTCCTTTTCACCAGGCGCTTTCTGCCGAAGTGAATGCAACTTTGTTCAGTGTATCGCACCTGGTGCAGCCGGATCTTTTTCTTCGCATCAGGCCGGGCAAAGCCAGATTGTTGCAGGCAGCATTAACCTCCTCCGGCGTTCCCTTTACCGTACTTTCTGAAACAGCATTGGCCCTGCCCAACGGTACCAACCTGGAGGGTATTGTTGAAACAGACCGGGAAGGGGTGGTACAGGATTACAGTTCGCAGAGAGTAGGAGCATTACTGGAACTGGTGCAAGAGGAGTGGAATACCCGATCCACTGCACGCACCGCTGCTCCCATTACGGTATGGGATTGCTGCGCAGCCAGCGGAGGAAAATCCATTCTTGCGAAAGACATATTGGGCAATATCCGGTTAACTGTTTCGGATCTGAGAACCTCCATGCTGCACAACCTGGAACAACGCCTGCATAGGGCTGGCATCAATACCGGCAAAATGTTCAGAGCCGATCTTACCGTGCCCGATCAGGTACCTTCCGAACAGTTCAACCTGATCATTTGCGATGCACCCTGCTCCGGCAGCGGTACCTGGGGACGCACGCCGGAACAATTGTACTATTTTGAAGAAAAACAGGTAGATGCTTTTCAACAATTGCAACAAAAAATAACGTCCAATATTCTTGCCGCAGTAAAACCGGGTGGTTATCTCCTGTACATTACCTGTTCTGTATTTGCCAGGGAAAATGAGGAAATGGTAAAGTTTATTCAGGCAGGATCGGACCTGCAACTGGTGCAACAGCAACTCATAAAAGGATATACGCAAAAAGCGGATACTATGTTTGCCGCATTGTTGCGCAGGCCGGCATAATTCTGAGCTACTTCTGCCTGCGAAGGCGTTAACCCAATACCAGTTCTCCGCGCTGAATAATTCCACCGCCAATTACATCGTTGCCTTCGTAGAATACAGCACTTTGTCCGGGTGCTATGCTTTTTACATTTTCATAGAAACGTACCCGCAGGCCATCTTCGGCATTGTATAAATGACTGAGCGATCCTTTGTCTTTATAACGGATCCGTGTAACGGTTTCCATGCCTTCGGTGATGCATTCGTATTTGATCATGTTGAGTTTGCCCACCAGCATATCGTTCTGCTCCAGGTCCGATTCGTCTCCCAATACAACGGTATTGGTGTCCGGATGAATGGAGGTAACATAAACGGGCCTGCCCATGGCAATCTCTAGGCCCTTGCGCTGACCGATGGTATAAAACGGATAGCCTTTATGGGCTCCCAGTTTCTTTCCATTCTTGTCTACAAACCAGCCGCCGGCTACTCTTTCTTCCAGGCCGGGTACCCGGTTTCTCAGAAATCCACGGTAATCGTTGTCGGGTACAAAACAGATTTCGTAACTCTCGCTTTTTTTGGCCAGTTCGGGGTATCCCATATCCATGGCCATCTGGCGGATTTCGGTTTTATGGTAGCCTCCCAGCGGCAGCATGGTCCTGCTCAGCAGTTCCTGGTCCAGTCCCCAAAGCACATAGCTCTGGTCTTTGGTTTCGTCGAGCCCCTTGCTGATATAATAGCGGTCATTGTGGTGCCGGTGGATTTTTGCGTAATGGCCCGTTGCAATAAATTCACAATCCATGGCATTGGCCCGCTTCAGCAGGGCGCGCCATTTAATATGAGTATTGCACATCACGCAGGGATTGGGGGTTCGCCCTGCAATGTATTCGTCTACAAAATTCTCAATCACAAAATCTCCGAACTCCTCGCGGATATCCAAAATGAAATGCGGGAATCCGTGGTGCACGGCAGCCTGGCGGGCATCATTGAATGAATCAATATTGCAACAACCCGTTTCCTTGCTGCTGCTGCCGCTGCTGGCATAATCCCATGTTTTCATGGTAATGCCGATCACTTCATATCCTTCGTTGTGAAGCATGAGGGCCGTAACAGTACTGTCAATACCTCCGCTCATGGCCACCAATACTTTTCCTTTACGACTCATGGTAACTAAACTTTGTGCAAAAGTAGAACAACTGGGCTGAAAATGCCGGGCGGGGTAACCGCTGAAGGCCCCCGGGCCCTGTCGAAAAGCGAAAAAATCCATCTGCGGAAACTGAAAAGGCCCGATTGCCCCCTTTATAGGGGAGGGGAACCGCGGAAATGGCTGAAGAAACCGTGTTAAAAAACTTTTAGACCGTGGTTAATACGCATTTACTTAATTTCATTTTTCGAATATTTATAAAAACAATACTATGATCAAGTTAACAGCAATCGGTAATCTGGGCAGGGATGCAGTTTTGAATACCGTAAGTGGCAAGAATGTAATCAATTTCACCGTGGCTCATACGGAGCGTTATAAGGATGCACAGGGTAACCAGAAAGACAAAACCATTTGGGTGGATTGTGCTTATTGGACGGAAAGAACCGGTATTGCTCCTTACCTGAAAAAAGGAACACAGGTATATGTGGAAGGCCAGCCTGATGTCAGAACCTATACCACCAAGGAAGGTGTAAACGGTGCAACACTCTCTTTGCGTGTTTCAAGTGTACAGTTACTGGGTAGCAGACCCAGTGAAGGTGGAAGCGCCGGCGGGTACCAGCCCGCACCTGCAGTAGCTTCACAGCCTTCTGCTCCGGCTGCGTCCGATATCACGGAAGCTTTTGATGATCTTCCTTTCTAAACAAAGCAACGCATTACGCATATAAGGGATGGCTTGCCATCCTTTTTTATTTTCAAAAACATAATTTTACGGAATGCAGGTATATCCCTACGATCAATTGTACCGGTTTACACAGGATGTTTTTATAGCAATGGGTTGCAGCGCAACTGATGCCACTACGGCTACAGAAGTGTTGTTGTCGGCCGACCTTAGAGGCATTGACAGTCATGGTGTGGCCCGGCTCAGCGGTTATGTGCGTTTGTGGCAATCCAAACGGATCAACACCCGCCCTTCCATCCGGATCATTCATGAAACGCCCTCCACGGCCGTGATAGACGGCGATGCCGGCCTTGGGCTGGTGGTAGCGCCATTTGCCATGCAGGTAGCCATCGATAAGGCAAAGCAGGTAGGAACGGGATGGGTTAGTGTGCAAAACTCCAATCATTTTGGGATAGCGGGTTATCATGCCATGATGGCCCTGCAACAGGATATGATCGGTATGGCTATGACCAATGCCAGTGCATTGGTTGCACCTACTTTTTCCATAGAAAAAATGCTGGGGACCAATCCGATTGCGGTAGCCGTTCCCGCAGGGGAGGAGCCGCCCTTTGTGGCCGATATGGCCACTACTACAGCAGCCAACGGAAAACTGGAAATCCTGCAGCGCAAAAATGCCGAAGCACCATTGGGTTGGGTGCAGGATGAAAACGGGGAACCCAGTACTGATGCAAATATTCTGAAGAAAAAAGGCGCCCTGCTCCCTCTGGGAAGCGACCGGGAACACGGCAGCCACAAGGGATATGCGCTGGGAAGTATTGTAGATATTTTCTCTGCCGTGTTGAGCGGCGCTTCTTATGGCCCCTGGGCACCGCCTTTTCCCGCATATGTCCCCATGCCGGAAAACATGCCGGGCAAAGGGTTGGGACATTTCTTCGGCGCCATGAGGGTAGATGCGTTCAGGCCTGCGGACGAATTTAAAATGCATATGGATCATTGGATCAAACGCTTCCGTCAGGCAAAACCTGCAGCAGAACAGGAGCGCGTACTGATACCGGGAGATCCTGAACGGGAAATGGAAGTGGTGCGAAGAATTGAAGGTATCCCGTTGCTGGACCCTGTGGTGGAAGACCTGAAGCAAACCGGCATGATTTTTAATATCAATGGATTATAGTGTTTCGTTTATTCCGATATGGTTTGATGCTGTTGGGCTGCATGGCGGTCATAACCCTGCATGCACAGTCCTTACCGCCTGTAAGTAAATACATCAGCCGGAAACAATGGAACCAGTTGTTCCCCAACCGTTATGCGGTATCGAAGGAAAGATCAGGCTATGCCGCTGCGGTTGCGCAGAAAGATTTTTATTCCTATGATGCTTTTATTAAAGCAGCCAAACGCTTTCCAAACTTTCTGGCAAAGGGTTCCACCGTGCAGAAAAAAAGAGAGCTCGCCGCGTTCCTGGCCAATATTGCCCATGAAACCAGCGGTGGATGGGAGGAAGCACCGGGCGGCTATTTTGCCTGGGGACTTTATTTCCTGGAAGAACGGGGTTGTTCCAACGGATGCGCGCATTACAGCGATACCAGCAAGAAAAAATTTCCGCCCATGCCCGGCCGGTCCTATCACGGAAGGGGCCCCATGCAGTTGAGTTGGAACTATAACTATGCGCAATTCAGCAGTTTTTATTTTAAAAACCAGCAGATTCTCTTAAACAATCCTTCCCTGCTGGCTACCGATCCGGTACTGAGTTTTGCCTCGGCCATCTGGTTCTGGGTAACCCCGCAATATCCTAAGCCATCCTGCCATGAAATCATGTCTGGTAAATGGATTCCCGAAAAAAAGGACAGTATCGCCGGGAGACTTCCCGGCTTTGGTGCAGTAATGAATGTCATTAACGGAGGAATAGAATGCGGAGGAACAAATTCGCAGAAAGCCGCATACAGATTAAATTATTATACATATTTCTGCCGCTATTTTAAAGTGGACCCCGGTCCGGCCATGAGTTGTGAAAATCAACGCCCGTTTGGATTATAGCCTGTTAATGTGGCGCAGGTAAGTTACATTTGCATCCAATATCAAATTACCATTATTTAAATCGGAAGGTCTTATGAAAGTTATGAAGTTCGGAGGCACCAGTGTGGGAAAGCCGGAACGTATGCATGAAGTGGCGCAATTAATTACCAAAGATGATACACAGAAAATCGTTGTATTGAGCGCACTGAGCGGTACTACCAATGCATTGGTGGAAATCAGCAATCACCTGGCGGGAGGGGATCGTGCTGCAGCAGAAAACAGGATTGATCTGTTGCTGGAGCACTATCAGAATTTTATTCAGCAACTGGTTGTTACAGAAGAATACAGGAAAAAAGCCAACGATGTGATCGCAGAGCATTTTGAATTTCTGCGCATCATTCTCCGCATCTCTTTCAGTGAAGCGCTGAACAAGGATATCCTGGCACAGGGCGAACTGATGAGTACCAAACTCTTTTGTGTGTACCTCCGGGAAAAAGGTATTGACCATGCATTGCTGCCTGCACTGGAGTTCATGCTGATTGATGCCAACGAAGAACCGCAGCTGGATATGATTAAAGTGAAGCTGGCGGAACAACTGAAGCTGCACGCCGATAAAAAAATTCTGGTTACACAGGGATATATCTGCCGTAATGCAAGGGGAGAGGTTGATAACCTGAAGCGGGGAGGAAGCGATTATACCGCTTCACTGGTTGCGGCGGCAAGCCATGCCACCGTATGTGAAATCTGGACCGATATAGATGGCATGCACAACAACGATCCGCGTGTGGTTCCCAGAACAGTGGCCATTGAACAACTCAGCTTCGACGAAGCTGCGGAACTGGCTTATTTTGGCGCCAAGATCCTGCACCCAACCTGTATCTGGCCTGCACAGCTGGAAAACGTTCCGGTACGCCTGCTGAATACGATGCAGCCCGAGGCGCCCGGCACGGTGATTACCAAGGAAGCCGGAAGTGTTGGTGTTAAAGCCGTAGCAGCCAAGGACGGGATTATTGCCATCAAGATCAAGAGCAGCAGAATGTTGCTGGCCTATGGTTTCCTGCGCAAAGTATTTGAAGTGTTTGAGAAGTATAAGACCTCTATAGATATGATCACCACTTCCGAAGTGGCGGTCTCCGTAACCATCGATACCGATCAGTTTTTAGCGCAGATCGTGAAAGAACTGGAGCCATTCGGATCTGTGGATATTGAAAAAAATCAGACCATTGTATCGATTGTAGGGAATGAAATTGCCCAGACCAAACATGTGTTGCAACGTCTTTTTGAATCTTTGAAAGAGGTGCCGGTAACCATGGTGAGTTATGGTGGCAGCCCGCATAATATTTCTTTGCTGGTTCCCGGAACAGAAAAAAATAAAACCCTGCAACTGCTGAACAGCGGTTTGTTTGGATTATAATATTGAAAAGTATAAGCGGTTCATGCGGCGAATGGAGAATATTTAAATTGCGGGCCAATTAAACAGCGATATACAATGAATGAATTATTGCGGAAGGATGCGGCAGAGATGGCCAACTTGCTGGAACAGGTGAAATTACAGGGTGTCCATTACCTGGAACAGGTCAGCCAACGGTCTACCAATGCGCAGCAGGCAGTTGCGCTTCAACATGATTTGCCTGCAGAAGGCGTAGGGGCTGAAGCTGCGCTCCGCGAATTCAATCAGCGTTTTGAACCCGTTATGGCCGCAACCAGCGGTCCCCGTTACTGGGGCTTTGTGACCGGAGGCTCAACACCGGCTTCTATCGCAGGCGACTGGCTTACTTCCGTGTACGACCAGAACTCCTTTGCCGTAAAAGGCTTGGGAGATATTTCTGCCAATATAGAACTGGAAACCATTCAGCTGCTGCTGAACCTGCTGGAACTGCCCGGTGATTTCCTGGGTGGATTTGTAACAGGCGCCACCGTGTCTAATTTTACCTGCCTGGCGGTAGCCCGGCAATGGGTCGGAAAACAATCCGGAGAAGATATTGCCAAAGACGGCCTGAGTGGCCCGGTGCATATTCTTTCCGCAACACCGCATTCCTCCGCTATTAAATCGCTCTCGCTACTGGGCATTGGCAGTAACCAACTCATTGCGGTGAAAACGGAGGAAGGGAACCGGGAATCTATGCTGGTAGCTGATCTGGAAAACAAAATAGCCGCACTGCACGGACAACCATTTATACTGATCTCGAGCGGAGGCACCGTGAACACAGTAGACTTTGATGATTTTGCCGCTATTGCCGTACTGAAAAATAAATATAATTTCTGGTGGCATATTGATGCTGCATTCGGAGGTTTTGCCGCCTGTTCCGATGCGCACAAACATTTGCTGAAAGGATGGGAGGGCGCAGACAGTATTACGGTAGACTGCCATAAATGGCTAAATGTGCCGTATGAAAGTGCAGTATTCCTGGTTAAAAACCAGCACCGCTTATTGCAGGTGGAAACCTTTCAGAACTCCAATGCGCCATACCTGGGAGACCCTTTGGAAAATTTCAGCTACATGAATTTCCTTCCGGAAAATTCCCGCAGGCTCAAGGCCCTGCCTGCATGGTTCTCGCTGAAAGCGTATGGTAAACAGGGATACAAAGACATCGTGGAAAATTGCATCGGGCTTGCGCAACAATTTGGACAATACATAGCGCAGAGTCCTCACTTTGAATTACTCGCTCCTGTGCGGCTCAACACCGTTTGTTTTACATTGAAACAGCCCGATGGTGCAGACCGTGCCACTGAATTTTTACATCAACTGAACAGCACCGGAAAAGTGTTTATGACACCAACTGTATACAAAGGCAAAAAAGGCATCAGGGCTGCATTGGTGAACTGGCGCACTACTGCAGATGATCTGCATATTGTTCAAACATTAATGGAGCAGGTGATTGCGAAGTTGTAATCCATTTATTCATTGCTGTTGTTGCAGGTATTCGTAGATTTACCGCAATGAAGCCTTTGTTCAGAGAAAGAATCATCAACCGGATCCTCAGAAGCAAATACAAAAACACTGCTGAGAAGTCTTCCTATTCCGGTTATGAGATCGCAAAATCTGTGAGTGAATTCAAGCGCTACCTGTTGTCGCAAATCAGGGATGTTGTATACATCACCATCGGTATTTTTTCCGCTGCCTTTGGCCTTGAAAGCTTTTTATTGCCCAATAGTTTTATTGACGGTGGTGCAACCGGTATTTCCCTGCTTGCCGCCCGGTTGTTTCATGTGCCCGTGTATGTGTTCATTGTGTTGGTGAACATTCCGTTTCTGATTATGGGATTGAATGTGATCAGCAAACAGTTTGCCATCAAAGCAAGCCTGGCCATCATTGGCCTTGCCTTTGTGCTGGCCACTGTTCATTTCCCGGAAGTGACCCACGATAAACTGCTGGTGGCGGTATTTGGCGGATTCTTCCTGGGTGCGGGTATCGGTCTCTCTGTAAGAGGGGGTGGGGTGCTGGATGGAACGGAGGTATTGGCCATTCACCTGAGCCGGAAATTTGGGACCACCATTGGCGATATCATTACCCTGATCAATATCATCATCTTTTCTGCAGCAGCTTACCTCCTTTCGATGGAAACAGCGCTTTATTCGATGCTCACCTATCTGGCCGCATCCAAAACACTGGATTTTATCATTGTGGGTGTGGAGGAATACACCGGTGTTACCATTGTATCGGTTCACAGCGACGAAATCCGTGCAATGATTATCGATGTACTGGGCCGTGGCGTTACTGTGTACCGGGGTAAACGCGGATTTGGTAAACACGGGCACACGCATGAAACCGATATTGTTTACACGGTGGTAACCAGGCTGGAGATCAGCAAACTGAATGGAGAAATTTCCAAGATAGATCCCAATGCATTTGTGGTGATGAACAGCATCAAAGACACCAGGGGCGGTATGATCAAGAAACGGCCAATGCATTAGCGCGCCTCATTGTTGCGCGCCGGCCTGAACGCAGCGCATAAAAAAAGCGGGGCAGGCCCCGCTTTCAATTTTCTCCACCGGTATTAAACAATCAGCAGTGCATCTCCATAGCTGAAGAAACGGTATTTATCTTTAATGGCTTTCTTGTATGCTTCAATGGCCAGATCATATCCTGCAAAAGCACAGGTCATGATCAACAGGCTTGTTTTAGGCAGGTGGAAGTTGGTTACCAGGCTGTCTGCCACGTTGAAGTTATAAGGCGGGTGAATAAAGTGATTGGTCCATCCCTCACTTGGTTTCAGTAATTTTTGTGCAGTAAAACTGCTCTCCATGGCACGCATGGTAGTGGTGCCGATGGAACAGATGCGGTGACCGTTTTGCTTTGCTTTGTTTACAATATCACAGGCCTGCTGATCAATAGCATAATACTCTGCATCCATCTTGTGTTTGCTCAGGTCTTCCACTTCAATCGGACGGAAAGTGCCCAGTCCGGTATGCAGGGTTACCTCTGCAAAACGAATACCCTGGATTTCGCAACGTTTAATCAGTTCCTTGCTGAAATGCAATCCTGCTGTTGGAGCTGCAACCGCGCCCTCATGCTTGGCATAAACGGTTTGATATCTTTCCTTATCTTCTTCATCCGGCTTACGCTTGATGTATTTAGGAAGGGGTGTTTCGCCTAAGAATTCCAGCATTTTTTTGAAACTGGCATCATCATCGTCCCATAAGAAACGGATGGTGCGGCCCCTGCTCGTCGTATTATCAATTACTTCAGCAACCAGTTCCTCATTATCTCCAAAATACAATTTGTTTCCTACACGGATCTTTCTTGCGGGATCAACAATTACATCCCATAAACGGTTGGGCTTGTTCAGTTCGCGCAATAAGAATACTTCTATCTTGGCGCCTGTTTTTTCCTTACGGCCATACATTCTTGCCGGAAATACCTTGGTGTTGTTCACTACAAATACATCTTTATCGTCGTAGTATTCCAGGATATCCTTGAAATGACGATTCTCCATATGTCCACTTTTGCGATCCACAACCATCAAACGGCTGTCTTCTCTTCTTTTAGTGGGATTCTGGGCAATGAGGTTCAGTGGAAGGTCAAACTTGAACTGGGATAATTTCATGTAACTAATCTGTTTTAAGATGATAGCCACATTCAGTTTGCCGGCCCGCAGCAGGCGGGTGGCGATAACTTCATGTTACGGCATGAATTTTTGAGTGTGCAAAGTTACGAAATTAAACCGAAAGCCTTCCAATTTGAATAAACCGGGTCTAATGGATTGATTCTCAATGACGAATTTAAGGGGCGTTGTATACCCTGCAGCGGGTATAGGACGGGTATTTCGGGCGGTTATTTTTGCCTATCAAATCATGATTATGAAAAAGACAGCAGCTTTCCTGATTTTGGGGGTTCTTTTAATGGTACAGGCCAACAGGGCCCATGCACAAACCGCTCCCACGGATTATCTCTATCCGGTACTCGTAAAAGGCAAACTGGGGTATATCGATAACAAAGGTGTGTTGCAGATCAAAGCCAGCCTGAACAAACAGGCTGCGTATGAATTGGAAAATGTAAAAACGCCCTTCATCATTGTAAAGAACGGAACGGAATCCGGGTTGTACAGCCGGAAAACCCAAAAAATGGTTGTGGAAACAAAGTATAGAAACATACTGGTAGATGAAGCGGTGAAGCGCATTAAGATCGGGTTGGGCGGGGGATTCTTCAATACTTCATACGGCTACGTGGATTATGATGGCAAAGAAGTGATTCCTGTTGCTTATAAAACACAACTCCTGACCGGCGGTTACCGGTTTAAAGAAGGGTTGTGGTGTTTTGAGAAAGAGGGCAGGCAGGGTTATATGGACCCCAACGGAAATGTCGTGATCGCCCCACAGTTTGAATCTGCCAGTGATTTTACCAACGGGATGGCATTTGTACGGAAGCCCGGTGAAACCCTCTATGGATACATTGATCCAAAAGGCAACTACCTGATCAAACCACAGTTTTATGATGCAGGTGCCTTTGATGAAAACGGATTTGCATTGGTGCGGCTGAACAAAACAGATGCCAGACATAGCGTCATCGATAAAAAAGGAAAGCTGATTGTAAGAGCCATTCCGCATCCTGCCCAGGAAGACGGTTTTGGTGGCAATATCCATTTCACCAAAGGGCTGGCGCTGGTGTTGGATACCACCAGTAAAAAATATGGTTATGTGGATCAGTCGGGTAAACTGACCATTGCCGTGCAGTTCAGCTCTGCGGAAGAATTTGACAAAGAGGGCAGGGCCCTGGTTAGTATGGGCGGCCTGATGGATGGGGAAGGATTGTTTGGAAAAATGCTGGGCGCCAAATGGACTTTTATTGATACAAAGGGTACACCGCTGATGCCTTATTTCAGGGCCGATGAAGTGAGCCGGTTCTCCGAAGGGCTGGCGGCTGTAAAATTCAATGGCTTATGGGGATTTATCAACCTGAGAGGCGAGGTAGCGATTGAACCGCAATGGACAGAACGCCCCAGTCTTTTTGAAGGGGGCATTGCCCGGGTTATGATGAAATCTGATGCCGAAAGTGATAAAGCTTACAGTTCGGATGTGGCAGTCGGATACATCAACCAGCAGGGCCGGTATGTATGGAGTATGCAGAAATAATCCACCGTTTTTATGCAATGATACCTTTGGGAATGGCGGCAATCAGTTGTTGTGTATAAGCTTCTTTCGGATGATAATAGACGGAGGAAGCTTCGCCGGATTCAATAATTTTCCCTTTCTGCATTACAAGAATCCGGTCGCTGATATATCGTACCACCGAAAGATCGTGCGAAATAAACACGGCGGTAAAACCAAAGTCGGCCTTCAGATCGTTGAGCAGGTTCAATACCTGCGCCTGTACACTTACATCCAGTGCAGAAACGCTTTCATCACAAATAATGAAAGAGGGATTTAATGCAAGGGCGCGGGCTATTACAATTCTTTGCCGCTGGCCTCCGCTGAATTCATGCGGATAACGATTGTAGTGTTCGGGCAGCAGTCCTACTTTTTCCAGCAGGTGCATCACTTTCTCCCTGGCTTCTTTTTTATCCCGAACCAGTTGATGCACGAGCAGGGGCTCTGCAATGGCTTCTCCAATTCGCATTCTCGGGTTTAAAGAGGAATACGGATCCTGGAAAATGATCTGCATTTCCCTGCGCAGTCTTTTCAGGGTTAGGGCATCGGCCCTGGTGAGGTCGTAGCCTTTATATAAAACCTGGCCTTCCGTGGCAGGGATCAGTTGCAACAGTGTTCTGCCCAATGTGCTTTTACCACAGCCCGATTCTCCAACCAGCCCCAGTGTTTCACCCGGATAAATATCAAAGCTCACATCGTCCACTGCCCTCGTGCAGGCCAGTGTTTTTCCGAGGAATGATTTTTTGGTGGGGAAATGCACCTGGAGATTGCGGACAGTAACCAGGGGTTCCTGCCCGTCATTCGGCTGGAATGGCCGGTTGGCAACGGTCTGTGGGTTCGCATTTGCCGCGGTCTGCCGGCCCGCATTGGGCTCAACACTTGCCGTGCCGTTTCCATCAACCTGCATAAAATCACTCACAACAGGTAACCGTTCCCCCTTGGCATGCAATACCGGTCTGCACGCCAGCAAGGCCCTGGTATACGGATGCTGCGGATGTTTGAACAGTTCCTGAGTGGTATTTTCTTCTACCAGTTGCCCCCTGTATAACACCACCACCCGGTCGGCAATTTCGGCCACCACTCCCAGGTCGTGGGTGATAAAAATCACGCCCATCTGTTGTTCTATCTGCAAAGACCGGATCAGTTGCAAAATGTTTTTCTGAACGGTTACATCCAGCGCTGTGGTGGGTTCGTCGCAGATCAGCAATTCCGGTTCGCAACTGATGGCCATGGCAATCATGACCCGCTGTTTCTGGCCCCCGCTGATCTGGTGCGGATACCGATTAAATATGCCTGCCGGATCGGGTAGCTGTACTTTTTCAAAAAGCGCAATGGTTTTTGCCTTTGCGGCCGCCGGATCCAGTTTTAAATGGGTACGGATGGCTTCCATTACCTGGAACCCACAGGTTAATACCGGATTCAGGGATGTCATGGGTTCCTGGAAGATCATGGCAATCTTATTCCCCCTTAGCGCCTCCATGGTTTTCCCCGGAACTTTCAGCAGGTCTCCGGTCCAATTGCCCTGGGTAAACAGGATGGCCCCCTGCGTGTATTTTGCCGGAGGGCTTGCCAACAGGCCCAGTATGGAGAGGGAAGTAATGGATTTTCCGGAACCGGATTCCCCTACAATGGCTACAGTTTCGCCTTTATTTACCTGAATATGAATGTGCTGCAATGCGGGCCTTAACCCTTCGGGGCCCTGAAACGAAATACAGAGATCATTGATCTGTAAAAGGGTTGCTGACATATAGTCCACAAGTTAAGCGGATTTAACAATCAGGTGGGTAATTTTTACACATTCATTCGCTTTATTGAGGTGGTTTCACCTAATTTTGCCAACACGTTGTTCAAACGTATTCTGTGGCTAAATACATCGTATGATTCGACAGTCCTGGTGGAAAATATTGGCTTTCTGTTTATTGCTTTATACCTGTGTTTACGGGTTCTATGTTAAAGTGCCAAAGCTGGATGATCGGATGCAGGAATCCATCCGTAACTTTTTCTTTCATGTGCCCATGTGGTTTGGCATGATGATCCTCCTACTGGTGTCACTGATCTATGCCATCCGTTACCTCAAAAATCCTACTGTTAAAAACGATGCCTGCTCTTCTGCCTTTGCCGCTACCGGCGTTGTTTTTGGTATGCTGGGGCTGGTAACGGGCTCCATCTGGGCCAATTACCAGTGGGGCAGCCCCTGGAGCGGCGACCCCAAACAGAACGGAGCTGCTATTGCCATGCTGATTTACCTGGCCTATTTTGTGCTGAGGGGCAGTATGAACGATGAAGAAAAGAAAGCACGCATTGGTGCTGTCTATAATATCTTCGCCTTTTTTATGCTCTTTCCAACCCTGTGGATCCTGCCCCGTTTAACGGAGTCGCTGCATCCCGGCGGGCAGGGCAGCGAGGGTAATCCGGGTGTGAATGGTAAAGACCTGGATATTCAGATGCGCGCGGTTTTTTATCCTGCTGTAATCGGCTGGACACTACTGGGTGTATGGATCAGCACACTGAAAATCAGGTACACATTATTGGCCGAACAAAAATTATCCAATGAATAAGTTCAAAAAGTATATGCTGCTTGCAGTCGCTTTTCTTGTTGCTGTATCAGCCCGGGCCCAGGAGGTTCCATCTGCCGACCTGATGCGGAGCAACGGAAAAATATTTGTAGTGGTGGCCGTAGTGGTGACCATACTGGTTGGCCTCTTCATTTATGTATTTGCCATCGACCGTAAGTTATCCCGTCTCGAAAAAGGAGAGACGTTTAAGTAGTTTTCAAATTCACGATTGTAATAAACCTATAAATTGATTGCCAATGTCAAATCAACATGAGTACAGCTTTTTTCAAAGTGTTGAAAAAAGTTTTGAAAAGGCGACTAAGTTTACCAAGTGGGAAAAGGGTCTGCTGGAACAAATCAAAGCGTGTAACAGTATCTACAGCATGCGTTTTCCTGTTAAGATGGACGACGGAAGAATTGAAGTAATTGAAGCATATCGTGTGCAGCACTCTCAGCACAAATCTCCTTGTAAGGGCGGTATTCGTTTCAGTGATGCAGTTAACCAGGACGAAGTGATGGCGCTTGCCTCTCTGATGACCTATAAATGTGCTATTGTAAACGTTCCGTTTGGTGGTGCAAAAGGCGGTATCAAAATCAATCCCCGTCAGCACAGCGTATACGAACTGGAAAAAATCACCCGTCGTTATACCAGCGAACTGGTGAAGAAAAATTTCATCGGACCTGGTATTGATGTTCCTGCTCCTGACTACGGAACCGGCGAACGCGAAATGGCCTGGATCGTAGATACCTATGCTTCTCTGAAGCCGGGTGATATTGATGCTGCAGGTTGTGTTACCGGTAAACCCATTACACAGGGCGGTGTACGCGGAAGAAAAGAAGCAACCGGGCTGGGTGTATTCTTTGGTATCAGGGAAGTGTGCAACATGCCGGATGTGATGAAACGTTTGAGCCTTTCTACAGGTGTGGAAGGAAAAACAGTGATTGTGCAGGGGATGGGTAATGTGGGTTACCACTGCGCTAAATTCTTCCGTGAGCATGGTTCTAAAGTGATAGCGATTGCAGAATATGAAGGCGCTATCTACAATGCCGGCGGATTGAACGAAGAAGAAGTATTCCAGCACAGAAAAGCAACCGGCTCTATCCTGAATTTCCCTGGTGCAACCAACCTGGCTAATAGCAGTGACGCCCTGGAAACAGCATGTGATATCCTGATCCCTGCTGCATTGGAGAATGTAATCAATGGAAGCAATGCCGACAGAGTAAAGGCCAGGATCATTGGTGAAGCTGCCAACGGTCCTTTAACGCCTGATGCGGATGATATATTTGCGAAGAAAGGCATCCTGGTTGTACCGGATATGTACCTGAACGCAGGTGGTGTAACCGTTTCTTATTTTGAGTGGTTGAAAAACCTGAGCCACGTTCGTTACGGACGTATGGAAAAACGTTTCACTGAAAACATGAACGGAAATATCCTGGAGCAGATCGAATCCCTCACCGGTAAGAAAGTATCTGATGCCGAAAGAAAAGTAATTCAGCATGGCCCTGAAGAAGTAGACCTGGTGCACAGCGGCCTGGAAGAAACCATGATTTCTGCTACCCGCGAGATTATGGATATCTGGCATAAGAATCCGGAGATTCCTGATATGCGTACTGCTGCGTATGTTTGCGCTATCGACAAAGTAGGTACCTCTTACGCTGAACTCGGAATCTTCCCTTAATCGTTTGGAATTCCGGTTTACCGGATCAGTTTATATCGTCCGGGAGCATGTATATGCTTCCGGATTTTTTTATGGGTAGGCCGGAATCTCCGGTTCATTGGAAAGCTGCCCGTTGCTAACGCCAAAGCAATGCGTATAGTTGCCGTTGGTGATGACCATATAACTGGTTTGTACTACGGAGTAATAAGGCAGTAGCTGTTTAATTACCGCTTCGGTAAGCGGAACATTTTGCTCCTTGCATTCTATAATCATCCAGGGCTTGTCGTTTTGGTATACCAAAATGTCAAAACGCTTTTTCATTTCACCTGCCAGTATTTCTTTTTCCACTGCAATCAGGGCGGGCGGGTATTGTTTTACCCGGATCAGGTAGTTGAGGAAATTCTGCCGTACCCATTCTTCGGGCGTTAGTTTCACCCATTGTTTCCGCACTTCATCAAAGATCATTTCCCTGCCTGCTTCGCCTTTTATTTTGGGTTGATATGCAGGGTACTGAATGGTCATGCTGGTTGGTATTCGGGATGAGTTGACATTTGTTTCCGGGTCATCCGGGCCGTAAAAATAAGGAATGCCGGGGTCTGCAGAACGGATTGCCGGTCATCACATCATTTTTTTGTATATTTACAGATTAACCAACGGACAACGACCCCGCATGGAACGTCCGGAATGACCCCGTTTGATCCGCTCTTTCAGCAGGTTGTCTGTTTTCAAAGTGAAGCATTATGAAAACGAGAGAAGATATTGTAAACAACTGGTTACCCAGGTACACAGGCGAAAAATTAGAGAATTTCGGCAAATACATTTTACTGACCAACTTCAGTAACTATGTAACCATGTTCGCCAAGTGGAATAAAGTAAAAGTGGTAGGACAAGACAGGTCCATGCAATGCGCCACCGCCGATGGAATTACCATTATTAATTTCGGAATGGGCAGCCCAGGCGCTGCTACCATTATGGACCTGCTCACCGCTATTGAACCCGAAGCTGTTTTGTTTCTCGGAAAATGCGGCGGCCTCAAGAAAAGAAATAAACTGGGCGACCTGATCCTGCCGATTGGAGCCATTAGGGGAGAAGGTACTTCCAATGACTATTTTCCTCCGGAAGTGCCCGCTATGCCTGCATTTGCGCTACAAAAAGCCATCTCCACCACTATCCGCGATTACAAGGTAGACTACTGGACCGGTACCGTATACACCACCAACAGAAGGGTTTGGGAACACGATGATGCTTTCAAGGAATACCTTACCAAAGTGAGGGCCTATGCCATTGATATGGAAACGGCCACCATTTTCACGGTGGGCTTTTACAATAAGATTCCTACCGGCGCCTTACTGCTGGTGAGCGATCAGCCCATGATTCCGGAAGGGGTTAAAACTGAGGCCAGCGATAAACAAATTACCGCACAGTTTGTAGAAAGGCACCTGAAAATTGGGGTAGACTCTTTGAAGCAACTGATCAGCAACGGCCTTACCGTGCGCCACCTGCGGTTCTGATTTTACTAATCCTTCCAGAGAAAGGGAAAGAGAATATAGGCCAGGACAATGATCATCAGATCGAGCCCGCCCAGCATGCCTGCCATATTCCACCAGCCGTCCTGTATAACAGAAGAGAAAGCAGCGGAACTGATTTTCATGAGCAGTAATAACTGGGGGACAATAATGGGAAATCCCATGATGGCCATCAGGGCTGCCTGTTGCTGCGCTTTTGCGGCTATGGCCGCCAGGAAGGTAAAGACCAGGCTTAGGCTGATTCCTCCCAGCATACTGATGCATACAAACTCCATCATTTTAGTGATGGGGTTGCCCAGTAATAAGGTGAATACAGCCAAACTAAGCAGGTTCATCAGCAGCATCAGAATGGCGTTGAAGATGAGCTTAGACAGAATGAAATCGGTAGGGCCTGCAATGGAATAAAAGTACAGCATCCTGCCCCTGCTATCCTGCAGAAAGCTTTTGGCAACAGCATTGATACATACAAAGAGTTGCAATACCCAGAATAAACCGTTCCACACCTTGTCTTCTGGCTGACCCATCGACAGGTATACCACAAAAGTGGTAGAAGCAATATAGAGCAATACACCATAAAACGTATGCTGCTGGCGGGTTTCCAGTAACAGGTCTTTCCGGATCAGGGTCAGTATGGCTGTTTTATTGTTCATTGGCGCAGTTTCTGCAACGGGGTTCGTAGGTTTCTTTTTCGCCCAGCAACACCTGTCCCTTTGCGGCTGTTTTGCGATAGGAGATATTGGCAATACTGCCGCATTTTACACAGATTGCATGTAATTTGGTAATATAGTCGGCAGTGGCCAGCAGGTTGGGCATCTGGCCAAAAGGCTTACCCTGGTAATCCATATCCAGCCCGGCTACGATCACCCGCACCCCTCTCAGGGCGAGGCTTTCGCAAACATTCACCACTTCCTCGTCAAAAAACTGGGCCTCGTCTATCCCCACTACATCCACGTCCTGAGACATCAGCAAAATGGTCTGGGAATTATCGATGGGGGTGGAAGCAATGGCATTGGAGTCGTGGCTCACCACTTTGGTTTCGTCGTAACGCACGTCTATGGCAGGTTTGAAGATTTCCACCCTCAGGTTGGCAATCTTAGCCCTTTTTAGCCTGCGGATCAGTTCCTCCGTTTTTCCACTGAACATACTTCCACAGATTACTTCAATCCATCCCCTTCTCTCTCCCCGCAAGTTTGGCTCTATAAACATCCTGCAAAATAAATTATAAGTTTTAGCGTTAGTTACTTAACTAAGAACGCTCATTTGGTAACCCCCCAAAAGTATCATATCCTATGGAAAGAGTGGGCACTTTAATTAATAAATTGAAAGATCAGTTTGAACAACAGGCTGATCCGGAAAAACTGGCGCAAACCGCCCAGTTGCTCTTAGCCGAACTTCAATGCAAAAGAACTGCAGAACAGGTTACGGGCGGGGTATCAGTTCAGATGCCTTCAGTAGTGGTCAGCAGCCCCTCCCCGGAAGAAATGCCCGTGTTCGTAAATGCCGGTAAACCGGCCTCCAAAAAAGAAGAGATTTCCGGCTGGTTGTTTGATACACCGGTTGAAATACCCACACTGGTTCACCAGGATTACAATGTTCCCGAAACACCGGTTCCCCTCAATGAGGTCATTGGCACAAAGAAAACCGAACTCAATGACCACCTGAAAGAAGAAAGGGTGGAAGTGGCTGCCAAGCTGGAAGAAACGCCTATCCGTGATCTCCGGAAAGCCATTAGTGTAAACGATCGCTACCTCTTTACCCATATGCTGTTCAGGGGTGATGAGAACATGTATGAGCGCAGCGTTAAAACCATTAACAGTTTCAGTATTTATCCCGAAGCGCAGTATTGGATTCAGCGCGAATTAAAAGTAAAACTGGGATGGACTGAAAACCATGAGGCGGTAAAACTGTTCGATCACCTGGTTAAGCGAAGATTTTCCTGAATATAGTGCAGCACTTTCTCAGTTGCACCGGCATGGTCCCGTACATAGTTCCTGGCGGCAGTGCCTGCAACCGATCTCTTCTCTTTATGGGCTAACAGCTCATTGATGATCTCTTCCAGTTCCACCACATCCAATGCAGTGAAAGCAGCTCCTGCTTCAATCAATTCAATGGCTTCGAGGTATTTTTCGTAAACAGGGCCAAATACAACCGGTACCCCGTAAACAGCGGCTTCCAGCGTATTGTGTATGCCGTCGTCTGTAAACCCGCCACCAATAAAGGCAATCTGTGCATAATGGTACAGGCTGCTGAGCATACCCATATTATTGATGATCAGGGTGCGAACCTGTTCAGGTGCATTGTTCTGTTCAAAGGCAGCCAGGTACTCGGTATAGAGCATAGCATCGGGGTAATATTTACTGCATTCGTTCAGCCGCTCCTGCTGAATATCATGCGGCGCAACAATCATGCGCAGCTCCTTGTGCTGTACAGCCAGGTGATGCAGGGCTTTGTCGTCCTCGCTCCAGGTACTGCCGGCTACAATGGTGGTATGCGTAGCGCAGAAATGTGTAATGGCCGGGTTCTCCCGGAACTGGTGTGCAATATCAATCACCCGGTCGAAACGGGTATCACCCGAAACCGTGGTCCGGTTGCCGTAGCCGATGGAATCCAGCAGTTTTTTGGAATGTTCGTCCTGTACAAAGAATTGGGTGAAATTGGGGAGCATGTTCCTGTAAAAGCCGCCATAGCTGCGGAAAAACAACTGATCGGGACGGAATATGCCGGATACCAGCAGGGTAGGGACCTGCCGTTCTTTTAAGGTAGACAGATAATAAAACCAGAACTCGTATTTAATGAAGATGGCCAGTTGGGGTTTTACCAGCAGCAGGAACTGGCGGGCATTGCTGTGGCTATCCATTGGCAGGTAAGTTACATAATCGGCAATGGGGTGGTCCTTTCTGACCAGGTATCCCGAAGGAGAAAAAAAACTGACCAGCAAACGATATGCGGGGTATTGCTTTTTCAGGGCCGTGGCAACCGGTAAACCCTGTTCAAACTCTCCCAGCGAGGAACAATGCATCCAGATGACCGGCGCTTTGGAAGCTGCTGCAAATTTGCTCAAACCGGCAAACACATCCTGCCTGCCCCTGGTCCATTCTTTTGCTTTTGGATTGAAGGGGGCAATCAACCTGGCACCAATCGGATAAAGTGCAATAAACAGTCTGTAAAACAGCTTCATCGCTTGCAAAGGTAAGGCTGTTAGGGCCAGGATTGGGCGAATGTCCGAATTCTTTCTTGACCTTTTTTATGCTAATTTTGCACCATATAAAAATTCTCTTATGCGGCCTATTCAGATGGTAGACACCAAAACCCAGTATTTGCACATTAAAGATGAAGTAGACCAGGCCATTCACGAAGTTTTAGACTCAGCAGCATATATCAACGGAAAACCGGTTCAGGACTTTACCGCTGCCCTCAGCAGCTACCTGAATGTGAAGCATACCATTCCCTGTGCCAACGGAACAGATGCACTGCAGATTGCCATGATGGCAGTGGGATTGCAACCCGGAGATGAGGTCATAACGCCTTCTTTTACCTATATCGCCACCACCGAAGTAGTGGCCTTGCTGAAGCTTACACCAGTGTTTGTGGAGGTGGATCCAAAAACCTTCTGCATCGATCCGGAATCGGTGCGCAAAGCCATTACCCCAAAAACCAAAGCGATTGTTCCCGTGCATCTCTACGGGCAGGCTGCGCCGATGGAAGCCATCCTGCAGATAGCCAAAGAATTCAACCTCTGTGTAATCGAAGACAATGCACAGGCCATTGGCTGCGACTATACTTTCTCAGATGGCGCTAAAAAGAAAACAGGTACCATCGGAGATATCGGCGCTACTTCTTTTTATCCTTCCAAAAACCTGGGCGCATACGGAGACGGGGGAGCCATCTTTACCAACAATGATGCGCTGGCGCAAAAAATGAAAATGATTGCCAATCATGGCCAGCAAAAAAGATATTATCACGAAGTAGTGGGATGTAATTCCAGGCTCGACTCCATACAGGCAGCTGTGTTGAATATTAAGCTTAAACACCTGGATGAATACAATGAAGCACGCAGGGCGGTTGCAGCGCATTACGACCGGGCATTTGCCAATCATCCAAAGATCACCACACCTTTTGTGGCGCCATACAGTACGCATGTGTACCACCAGTACACTCTGCAACTGAATGGGGCAAGCAGGGATGGATTGAACGAATACCTGGCAACTAAAAAAATTCCTTCCATGATCTATTATCCTGTACCCGGGCATCGGCAGGACATGTTTGCTTCATTTGATTTGCCCAAACTGGATATGCCGGTAACAGACCAGCTGACCGCTGCTGTTATTTCATTGCCGGTTCATACCGAAATGGATGAAGAACAACTGAATTATATCAGCACCGAAGTTTTAAATTACGTAAATCAATAATTATGAGAATTGCTGTAGTCGGAACCGGCTATGTTGGATTAGTCACTGGTACCTGCTTTTCTGAAACCGGTAACAAAGTAACCTGCATCGACATAGATCAATCCAAAGTAAATAAACTGTCTGGCGGAGAAATTACCATCTATGAGCCCGGACTGGAGAAAATATTTTTACGTAACCTCAAGGAAGGCCGTTTGAAGTTTACCACCAACCTGGCAGAAGGTGTGAAGGATGCAGAGATCGTATTCCTGGCGCTGCCTACGCCTCCCGGAGAAGGCGGGGCCGCAGACCTGCGCTATGTACTGGGCGTAGCCAAAGACCTGGGGAAAATCCTGACAGATTACAAAGTGATTGTAGATAAAAGTACCGTGCCGGTCGGAACGGCCGAAAAAGTATATGCTGCCGTTGCAGAGAATTTCAAAGGGGAGTTTGATGTAGTGAGCAATCCGGAATTCCTGCGCGAAGGCGTGGCGGTGGATGATTTCATGAAGCCCGACCGGGTAGTGGTGGGGACCCGTTCTGAGCGTGCCAAAAAAGTAATGTCCGACCTGTACGCCCCCTTTGTGCGCCAGGGAAACCCGGTGATCTTTATGGACGAGAAATCTGCTGAGTTAACCAAATACGCAGCCAACTCATTCCTGGCAGCCAAGATCTCGTTCATGAACGAGATTGCACAACTCTGTGAAAGACTGGGTGCGGATGTAGACATGGTAAGAAGAGGGATTGGAAGCGATGACCGCATAGGTAAACGCTTTTTATTTCCCGGTATCGGATATGGTGGCAGTTGCTTCCCTAAAGATGTTCAGGCACTGATCATGAGCGCAGAAGAAGTGAACTACGATTTCAAGATCCTGAAATCTGTAGAGGCGGTGAACGATGCACAGAAACTGCACCTGATGCCGAAGATTCTGAAATATTTTAACGGAGATATCAGGGGCAAACATTTTGCATTGTGGGGACTGGCCTTCAAACCCAATACAGATGATATCCGTGAAGCGCCGGCCTTGTACCTGATTGATGCCTTAACCGAACTGGGCGCAACCATCACCGCGTTTGATCCGGAAGCAATGTCCAATGTGAAGAAGACCATTGGCGATAAGATTCATTATGCAGAAAACCAGTACAAAGCACTGGAAGGAGCAGATGCACTGATCATTGCAACAGAGTGGAGCGAATTCAGAACGCCGGATTTTGAACAGATCAACAGCACGCTGAAAGGCAAAGCCATCTTCGACGGAAGAAACCTGTTCGACGTAAAATTCATAACCGATATGGGCTACCACTACGAAAGTGTGGGCCGCAAATAATTTACCATGGCAAAGAAACGCATACTGATTACCGGTGCAGCCGGATTCCTGGGGTCTCACCTCTGCGATCGTTTTATCCGTGAAGGATTTCATGTGATTGCAATGGACAACCTGATCACCGGCGATCTGCGCAACATAGAACACCTGTTTAAACTGGAAGACTTTGAGTTTTATCATCATGATGTAACCAAGTTCATCCATGTGCCGGGTCACCTGGATTATATCCTGCATTTTGCTTCTCCTGCGAGCCCCATTGATTATTTAAAAATCCCGATTCAAACCCTGAAAGTGGGTGCGTTGGGAACCCATAACTGCCTGGGACTTGCCAAAGCAAAAGGCGCCAGGATGCTGGTAGCGTCTACCAGTGAAGTGTATGGCGATCCGCTGGTGCATCCTCAGACAGAAGAATACTGGGGCAATGTGAATCCGGTAGGACCGAGAGGGGTATATGATGAAGCCAAACGTTTCATGGAATCCATTACCCGCGCTTATTATACCTTCCATGGCGTGGAAACCAGAATCATCAGAATCTTCAATACCTATGGCCCAAGAATGCGCCTGAACGACGGAAGGGCATTGCCTGCATTCATCGGGCAGGCTTTGCGTGGCGAAGACCTGACGGTATTTGGAGACGGCAGTCAAACCCGTTCATTTTGTTATGTAGATGACCTGATTGAAGGAATCTACCGCTTGCTGATGAGCGATTATACCATGCCGGTCAATATTGGTAACCCCAATGAAATTACCTTGAAGGATTTTGCAGAAGAAGTGCTGAAACTCACCGGTTCCTCCGTTAAGATTATATACAAGCCATTGCCGGTAGACGATCCCAAACAGCGTCAGCCGGATATTACCAAGGCCAGGGAGATCCTGGGCTGGGAACCCAAAATAGACCGTGCAGAAGGCTTGAAAAGAACTTATGAGTATTTCAAATCGCTGCCGAAAGAAGAATGGTCTAAGCAACCGAAGGAATTTTATTCAGGAAAATAATATGTATGAAGCCGATTGTTGTAATAACAGGAAAGAACGGACAGCTTGGTTGGGAATTACAACAATTGGCTTCCTCTTTTGAAAGCAGGTACCAGTTTGTTTTTGCAGACAGGGCCATGCTGGATCTGTCTCAACCCGAAACCATAGCTCCATTCATTGAGCAATACCATCCGCAATATGTACTGAACTGTGCAGCCTATACCGCAGTGGATAAAGCAGAATCAGAGCAGTTGGAAGCCATGACCATCAATGGTATTTCCGTAGGAGAGCTGGCAACTGCCTGCGAAAAACATCATTGCAAACTGATTACTGTTTCCACCGATTATGTGTTTAATGGAAATGGCACATCCCCTTACCAGCCCGATACACCCACCGATCCGGTGAATTATTACGGATATTCAAAATGTATTGGGGAGCAGTTGGCACAGCAGAATAACCCATCTTCCATCATTGTAAGAACATCCTGGGTATATAGCGTACATGGTCATAACTTTGTGAAGACCATGTTGCGGTTAATGAAGGAAAGGCCCGAATTAAAAGTAGTCAGCGATCAGGTAGGATCACCCACTTATGCAGCAGACCTGGCTGCAGCGTTGATGCAGATTGTGGAAGAAGATCAGCAAGGAAATCATCATTCGGGAATCTATCATTACAGCAATACGGGGGTAATATCCTGGTACGATTTTGCTGTGGCCATCCGGGATCAGGCAAAGCTTTCTGCCAATGTGTTGCCCATACCAGGCAGTGCGTATCCTACGCCGGCATTCAGGCCTGCGTATTCGGTGATGGATACTTCTAAGATTGCCGCAGACTTTGGGATTGAGCTAAAGCCCTGGGAGCAGAGCCTGGCGCAATGTTTGAAACAGCTCTTATAAAAGTGATTAAATTGTTTCTTATGAAAAACGCTTTAGTAGTAACCCTAACGTTGGTTGCAGCAGTAGTTGTAATGATTGCCTGTAATCAATCCGGATCCGAAGAAGCCGCCCTGCTGGAATCCTACCGGCTAAAAGGAGATTCCATCAGCACCACGGCACAACAAACCATCTTCAGGAGCCTTACCAGGGCGGTGGATACCGGCGGACTGGTGTATGCTGTAGACTTCTGTAGCAATAATGCAATGCGTATTACCGATTCATTGTCTCAGTTAGCGGGATCAACCATTCAGCGACTGAGCAATCGAAACCGGAACCCGGCTAACCGGCTTGCAGAAGAGGGCGACCGGGTGATTTGGGAACATTTTAACAGCCATACCGATGGAAACGTTGATGATACATTGATTCATACCAACGATAGTTACACCTATTACAAGCCCATCCGGATAGCCATGCCGGCCTGCCTGAATTGCCACGGTAAAAAAGACAAAGACCTTGATCCGCTGGTTGCTGAAGTGATTGCCGGGAAATATCCCAATGACCTTGCAACCGGTTACCAGATGAATGACCTGCGCGGAATCTGGAAAATCACTTTCCGAAAGTCACCACCTGCAAAATAATTTTCCAGCCCTGATCGGTAGCCTGCCAGAATCGGAAGTAACCATCTTTTTTTCCATTGAGTTCTGTAATACCATAGGTGACGGCCGATTGTTTATCCGCGGCAAACTGACCACCTGCAGGAGAAAGTCTGGCCGATTCCGGAAACTTTTCCAGGAAACGGGCAGTAGCATTGGCGCCCATGATGGGGTAGTGGCCGGTCAGGTTGAAAATGGTTTCATGGGTGGGAACTTTTTCCCAATAGCTTTTCCCTTCGGCCAATAAACGGGTATTGAAATCGATGTCTAGTTGTACCGCGCTATCCGGTGCAGCGGGAAGCTTTTTGTTTGTATGATTCAGGGAAATCACCTGCACCTCTTTTGCCCGTTCAGGTATTGCCGGCAACTCAATACCCAGATCAACCAGGAATTTCCATTCTCCTGCCGCGTTCTTTTTCCATACGGTTGCATACTGTCCGTAACCCAATACTGCAGCCGTATCGGATAGGTTGTTCTTCATCCAGTATGGCCCGGTGGTAAAACCAAAATCCGCTGATGCACTCATTGCAGCAATGGCAGGTTCCCAGATTAGTTTCGCAGGGTTTTCCGGTAGCCTGGTCCAAAGGCGTTTGGCATTTACAGCATTTCCCCTGGCAAAAACGATGGCAGTGGAATCCATGTGTTGCAGGAATGCAGACCTGGTGGAATGCTCCAGGGCGTGGGCGGCAAAGCTGCGTTCTGCATTGATGACGGGGCCCGAGTTTTGTGCAAAACTGCTGTGCAGTAAAAAGCAAGATAGCAGAAGGGAAAAGAAGGATCTCATATTAAACAAATTAGCCTGGAATAGATGAACGTAAAAAAGATTGCTGTATCACAGGTGATACGAAACCGAAAATAAGCCCGCAGTATTGCTGTAGATATGGGAAAAAGGATGAGCGGTTTTACGAAGCGATTGCAGGTAGTGTACGCTGAGTTGTGTTATGCGGGAAAGGCAGCTTTCAGCAGTTTTTAATTGTCATAAGACGAACGGATATTATTTTTTCACTAGTTTTCCGCTTCCATCCAAGCCCGGATCGGAATAATATTTTACGCTCCCAGTGATCGACTATACTACATATGATGATACGGCGCTGATGCGCGTGATTGCCCTGGAAGAGGCGGATAGCCAGGCATTTACCATCTTCTATAACCGGCATTTGGCAAGGGTTTACAAGAAAATGCTGGTGTTCCTGAAAAGTTCGGATGAAGCAGAGGAAGCGGTACAGGAAGTATTTATACGGATCTGGAAAAGAAAGGAATTCTTACATGAGGTACATAATATAGAGGCATATTTCAATACAGTCTGCCGCAACCTGGTATACGACCGGTTCCGCAAAGCCAGGAACGATAAACACCTTCTCGAAAAACTAAAAGCAGCGGCAAGTGAACATCCGGAACAGGCGCCCGGTGCAGATGCACAGCTACTGGTGAAACAACAATGGGAACTCCTGCAGAGGGCCCTGGATACATTGCCCCCGCAAAGACGTAAAGTATTTGAACTATGTAAAGTGCAGGGTTTGTCCTATGACGAAGTATGTGCCGAACTTGGTATCACCCTGCCCACAGCCAAAGAACATGTGATGAGGGCAAAGCGCGATATCCGTGATTACCTCAATGGGCAGGGAGAGCTGGCAGTAAGCCTGCTGATCCTGCTGGATATGATCCACGAATAGGGAAAAGCCGGGATCCGGGAAAAATAATTAGCAAAAAGTTCATATTGGGACCCTACGCTTTTTCCTTAGCCGAGTCTTAGTTAAAAACACCCCTTTTGGAACCCCGCTACACACCTGAAGAGTTTACTGTACTGCTGCAACGCTATATCGAAAATCGTTACAGCAGGGAAGATGTGGACCTGCTTACCCAACTGATCGATGAGCCGGCCTATCATGGGCTAGCCATGGAGCTGATTGAGGGAACGCTGCACAAAATAAAGGTGGAGGAGGGAGAAATTGCACCTGATGTACTGGAACGCCTGCGCAATAAACTTCCCGGGATCCTTGGTGAAGAACAAGCTGCCCAAACATCAGCCCGGCCAAGTGTTTCGGTGTTGCGCCGGATGCGCTGGGCTGCAGCGGCGGCTATCCTTTTGGTTGCGGGCACGGCAGCTTATTTCTTGCTGCAGCCCAAACAGCCTGCCGGTAGTACAGCACAACCCATTGCGGATGTGAAGGCCCCGGAGAAGAACCGGGCCATGATTACCCTTGAAAATGGAAAAACCATTTACCTGGATAGTGTGGGCAACGGACAACTGGCTGCGATGGGAGCAGTGAAATTGGTGAAACTGGCCAATGGCCAGATCCGTTATTCCGGAAAGGCATCAGACATTGCTTATCATACGCTCACAAATCCACGCGGCAGCCAGCCGATCGATATGACGTTAAGCGATGGAAGCAGGGTATGGCTAAACGCAGGTTCTTCTATTACTTATCCCATTGCTTTTGTAGCAGGACAACACAGAAAAGTAAACATGACCGGCGAAGCCTATTTTGAAGTGGCGCATGATGCGGCCAATCCTTTTTATGTATCACGCGGAGGAATGGAAGTTAAAGTACTGGGTACCCATTTTAACGTGAACGCCTACGATAATGAAGGCGCCTATAAAGTGACGCTGCTGGAGGGCGTTGTAGCAGTGAAGAAAGCAACAGGTCAACTACTGTTGAAACCAGGACAGCAGGCGCAGGTAAATCAAACTGTTACATTGGAAACCGCGGTTGATCTGGAACAGGTAATGGCCTGGAAAAACGGCGCCACTTATTTCACCAATGCAGACCTGGGTGTGGTACTGCGGGAACTGGAACGATGGTACGATATCAAAGCAGAAGTGAAGGGAACATTGGGTAGTAAGCGTTTTTACCTGGATGCACCCAGGAGCGCTTCCCTGCAGGATGTGTTGAAGTCGATACTGGAAGACAATCAACTGCGCTATGCGTATGATGCAAACAACAGAACACTAACGGTTCATCCGTAAAATAGATTGCTCAAAAAAAACCGCAAGTGGTCGCACCCACTTACGGCGATGATTTGAGCAGGCAACCAATATCTAAGAAGGAATCATCATTGCTTAACCGCCTGTGAAGAACGGGCTCAAACCACATGCAAAGTATGCATTCAACTGCTTTTGGCCATCAAATTAATTTTGGGCCATTCACCCAAATGCTGCGCATCATGAAAATGTCAGCTTTATTAGTCCTGCTTGTATTGCAGGCTGCCGCCCACCCCAATGCTATCGCCCAGGTAACCCTGAAGGAGAAGGCTGCTCCATTGGAGAAGGTACTGAAGGCGATTAAGAAACAATCTGCCTATGGACTGGTTTTTGATGAAACCCTGGTACGGGCCAAGGGAAGGCCCGTGTCCATAGAGGTATCTGACCGGCCGGTGGAAGAAGTGCTGGCACAGATATTCAGAGGTCAGGACCAGCTTACCTATACGCTCAATGGAAGAATCATCAGCGTTAAAGAGAGGTCCGTGGGAAAGTTGCCCGCGGCAACAAAGGCCGCGGAAGCCAATGAACCTCCGCAGCCAATTACAGTGAGGGGTAGGGTGGTGAATGAAAAGGGGGAGGCTGCTGTTGGGGTTGCTGTAATGATTAAAGGAACAACCAGAGGAACCAGCACGAATGAGCGCGGAGAATTTTCGCTGAGCGGGGTGCCGGAGAATGCAATGCTTGTGTTCAGTAGTGTGAACCTGGAGCGATTTGAAATGAAAGTGACTGCAGATAAAGCAGCGGACCTATCGATCACGCTTAAAGCCAAGATCAGTGAACTGGCAGATATTACCATATCCTCTGTAAATACAGGCTATCAGACCATTTCAAAGGAACGTGTCAATGGAAGTTATTATGCTATGGATAGCACTGCATTCAACCGCCGTGTAAGCACTGATGTGATATCCCGTTTAGAGGGTATGGTTCCGGGATTGCTGTTCAATCGGAATGTTTCCGGAACGGGCCTGAATCTGAGTATCAGGGGACATAGTACCATTCTTGCCAATGATCAGCCATTGATTGTTGTAGACAATTTCCC
Source organism: Sphingobacteriia bacterium (assembly GCA_015999745.1). Lineage (GTDB taxonomy): Bacteria > Bacteroidota > Bacteroidia > Chitinophagales > Chitinophagaceae > Sediminibacterium. Next base: position 56,405 of record JAECQP010000002.1, read on the forward strand.
ATACGATGGAAGTATTGATAATATCAACCCGAATGATGTTGAGAGCATTACGGTACTCAAAGATGCATCTGCGGCATCTATCTGGGGTGCAAAATCCGGCAATGGAGTGATCGTAATCACTACCAAGAAGGGCAGGCGTTACCAACCACTGATCATGGAATTAAACAGCAATGTTACTATTGGAAGCAAGCCTGATCTTTTTTATAGCCCTAAATTTATTGCGTCGAGCGATTTTATTAATGTTGAGAAAACCCTTTTTGGCATGGGGTATTATGATGCAAACCTGGCGAATTCGGGTAAACCTGCGGTTTCCCCAGTTGTTAAAATACTTGCCAGGCAACGTGCGGGGCAGATTACCACTGATCAGGCGAATCAGCAAATTGATGCACTTCGCCAAAATGACATTAGAAATGATCTAAACAAGTATTTATTACAAAAATCAGTTAGTCAGCGATACTCGCTTAATATCAGAGGTGGTGGTCTGTCAAGTGATTATTTCCTTTCTTTTGGCTTTGATAATAATCGAAGCAGTAATGTCGCCAATTCTAACAAACGTGTAACAATCACAGGAATCAGTAATTTTTATCCCACAAAGAATCTTACGCTTTCTGCTGCTGTATATTATGTGCAGTCAAATAACCTTGCAAATGATGTGAGTATAAATAGTATCAACCCACTTAACAGGCCAGTTACCTATCCCTATGCTCAATTAGTGGATGCCGGTGGCAGGCCAGTAAATATTGACAAGGATTTCAGTTCCTTTTATACAGATACCGTTGGTACGGGAAAGTTGATGAGTTGGAGGTATTCTCCATTGGAGGAAATAGCGCAGAACTATGATAAAACCAATTTAATTGATAATCGTATTAATCTGGCAGTTAGGTACAATTTCCTAAATGGATTCGGTGTTGAAGGAAAATTCCAATACCAAAAAAGTTCCAGTAGCAATAAGGATTATTCCGGAGATTCCAGTTATGCCGTAAGGTATTTATACAATCGCTATACTAACTTAAGTACCGGCGCACATCCTGTACCAGCAGGTGGAATCTTAGGACTCTCGAATCGGAATCTTGTTTCTTACCGTTCGCGCTTTCAATTGAACTATAACCATACTTGGGCAATGCATTCAGTAAACTTACTTGCAGGGGCGGAGATTAACTCTACAACTGCTGAATCTTCAAATAATACCTTATATGGTTATAACGAAGACCTGGGAACCTTTCAATATATTGATCTTGTTACTGTTTTTCCGACCATTCCAACCGGAAGTAATAGAGTCCCATTTTCCAGCGGAATCTCCCAGACAAATGACAGATTCTTGTCTTACTACTCGAACGCTTCTTATTTGATAAATGGTAAATATTCTCTCACAGCCAGCGCGCGAATAGACAAATCCAACCTTTTTGGTGTGAATACCAATCAGAAGGCGATTCCCCTTTATTCCATTGGGGCAGGGTGGGAATTCAGCAAGGAAAAATGGTTGAACCTTGCCTGGTTGGATGCAGGTAAACTCCGCGTTACTTATGGCTACAACGGCAATATCAACAAAAGCGTTGCTGCTATCACAACTTTTACTTCATTAGCCAGCTCAACTTTAAACCGTATTCCTTATGCCACTCTTTCTAATCCTGGCAATCCGGAATTAAGATGGGAGCGAATTTCCATGGTCAACTTCGGGATGGATTTTAGCGTCCTAAAGAACCGCATTACCGGCAGCATTGAATATTATCGGAAAAAGGGCACGGACTTGTTTGGACAGGCGCCATTGCCAGGATCATCCGGACTGACCAGCCTTACAGGTAATTTTGCGAATACCAAAGGATACGGCGTTGATATCTTGATCAGGTCTGTTAACGTGCGATCAAAGAATATTCTTTGGACTACGGATTTTATTTTTAGCAAGGCAAAGGATGTCGTTACGAAGTATGGAGTTAAAGCAGCGGTGAGCAACTATTTATTGCAGGGAGATAATAATGGTACAGGTGCCAATATTCCCCTGGAAGGGAAACCTCTTTTTGCCATTTACAGCTACCCCTTTGCAGGACTTGATAACAATGGAGACCCCCTTGGATATTACAACGGTAAGCCAAGTAATAATTGGGCTGGTATTATAGGAAATACTACTACGGATAGTATGCTGTTCCACGGTAGCTCAAGGCCAACAGTATTCGGATCGCTCAGAAATACTATTTCCTATAAGGGATTTACATTATCATTCAACCTGCTCTATAAGTTTGGATACTATTTTCGTCGTTCAACTTTGGGTGCAGCCTCGTTATTTGGCAGTTGGATAGGACATGAAGATTATTATAGCAGATGGCAAAAACCGGGTGACGAAAATTATACAGATGTTCCTGCCTTACAGTACCCTCCGATAAATAACAACCGTGGAACCTTCTATTCAAATTCCTCTGCATTGGTTGAAAAGGGAGATCATATCCGGTTGCAGGATATCAATCTGAGTTATCAGTTCAACAATAAGGTTTTAAAGTCAATAGGCTTAAATGACCTGCAGGTGTATAGCTATCTAAATAATATTGGACTGGTATGGCGTGCCAACAAAAGTCATCTTGATCCAGACATATACGGCGATTATCGAATACCGCTTTCCATCGCATTCGGAATTAAAGCAACCTTTTAAAAACGGAAATCATGAAAAAATCAGTATATTTTTATTTGCTTCTATTTTCATCTGGAATGTTAAGTTCTTGTAAAAAAGAAGATGCATTCCTGGATGTAAAACCAAACATATCATTGGTTGTTCCTTCCAATCTGGATGACTATCAGAAGCTTTTATACAATGAAGGGGTTTTTAATACAGCCGTTGATCCAGCAATGGGTTCAATTACATCAGAGGAATATTATGTGACACCCGCTTTTTGGGCGGGCCGTCCGATTCTTGACCGCAACCTTTATGTTTTTGGTAGTGGTTACGTTTATGAGTCGTGGCCATTGTTTACCGATTGGGAGCTTCCATATAAACAGGTTTATTATGCCAATATTGTCCTAGACAGGATAGATAAACTTGAAATTACCAATGATTACCAAACTCAATATAAAACCGTAAAAGGGCAGGCTTTATTCTTTCGTGCTCGCGCATTTTACAACTTAGTTCAAACCTTTGCCATGCCGTTTGATTCCACCAATTTTTCCACTGGGTTGGGCATACCTTTGCGACTAACATCTGATTTTAATGTTGTTATACAGCGATCTACGATCCAGCAGACTTATGATAGAATTTTGGCGGATCTGACGGCAGCAGTAGAATTTCTTCCCGTTTCAACAGCCTATCCAACCCAGCCATCAAGAACGGCTGCCAATGCGCTTCTAGCCAGAATTTATTTGGCTATGCGGAATTATGTGAAGGCGTTGCAATACTCAGATGCTACCTTATCATTTAAAAGCGATCTTATAGATTACAATGCACTGAGTCCTACAAATACCAATCTGTCGACCACTTATTTAAAAGAAGATATTTTCCAAGCCTCTTTGTTGTCAGGTATATTCACATTTAGTGGCTCTACAACGGTAGATACAAATTTATTGAAGCTTTATGATGATCCAAATGATCTTAGACGGACTGTTTGTTACAGAACTAATGGGAGTAATGTTGAGTTTAGGGGTACTTATGGATTGGGCACTGGTTCAAAATATAGTGGCCTTGCTACTGATGAAATGTATTTGATTCGTGCAGAATGCCTTGCCAGGCAGGGAAATGTGAGTGGGGCTATGACTGATGTAAACACGTTGCTGCGCACCCGATGGAAGAAGAATGGAACTTTTAGTACTTATGTTGATAAGACGGCCCCCTCTGCAGCAGTCGCTCTCAATCTTATCCTGAAAGAAAGGAGAAAAGAGCTTCCATTCAGGGGCTTGCGGTGGACAGATATACGAAGACTGAACCTTGAGCCAGGCTTTCAAACTACTTTAGCAAGAGTACTAAATGGCGTAACCTATATTTTGCCTCCTGGTGATCCAAGATTTGCAATGCCTATTCCACTCACTGAAATACAATTGTCAGGTATTCAGCAAAATGATAGATAAGTAAGTGACAGATAATTTTTATTCGCTACTACTAAACGTGATAATTCATAATAAGATGAAACAGCGATTACTTTTTTTGCTATTTATATATTCAACAACATACTTTGACTTGTATGCACAGGACCGGCCTTCCTTTAAGTGCCAACCAGTGGTTGTCAAAGGGCATTTTCAAGATTTGAGATTGGGAGATAGTTTACGAATTGGGGGAGCCATATTAGAATATGGCCTTGGAGCCAGTTCCGCTCAGAGGTATTTTAGCGTGGGAAGCGAATCTTTTGTATTTAAATTCGACCCGATAAGAGTGCCATCACAGATTCAAATAAGAGTAGATACAATCAGAAATGGGAAAAACATACCATTAATGATATCTGACGTTTTTTTAATCGAGCCGGGAGACACCATTATACTTTCAAAAAATGGCAGAAAAGTAAGCTATTCAGGTACAGACAGGAAAATATCGCTCCTTCAGGAAGTTGATAAGATTGGAACAATATTAAAGAAAAAGCGATGGCAAAACGTAGAACAAATTCGACCTGTAGAGAACGATTACAATTACCTGGATTCCGTTACTATATTACAATTATTATATCTTGAACAAATTAAGGATCAAATTTCAACTACTGCATATTCTTTATCGAAAATAGATATTCTTTGCAGTAACTTGTCTTTTAAACGCCACATTGAAAGACGGGTTGTTAACAAGGATAATTATCTAAAACTTCGGAATTTCTACAATGTTCAGGATGCCAATTTTGGAAAGGCAGAATCTATAAGAAAATCTCTTGCCAATTATTATGATAGGATAGCTGAAGAATTAAAAAGTGCAAGAGCCAAGTATTCCTTTTTTTTTCCATACAGTAAAGCCTATTCATCACTCATTAAGCTGAATTACGAGAAAGATTCTTGTATTATACCTGATTCCCCTTTTGACCTTAGGAAGTATTATTGCTATCTAAAAAATAATTTTGGTGGCTTGCTTCGTGAACGATTACTTGTTGATTTTGTTTTTAGCAATATCTCCACGATTGATGACCGTGGCTTTTTCATAAGGGATGCTATGCCATATATTAAAAATCATGATTTTGTAAATTACTTATTAAAAATAAGCACAGGCGTAAAAGGCGATCCAGCGTATAATTTTACTTTACCCGATTTGAGTGGAAACAAAGTAAGTATGGAGTCTTTAAAAGGAAAAGTGGTTGTTATGGATTTTTGGGGAACTGGTTGTGGGCCTTGTATTAAGTTGCACCCGATATTTGATAAAGTTGTTGATTATTTTTCTGATAATTCTAATATTATATTTCTAAGTGTAAGTTTAGATGAAGACAGTTTAAAGTGGAGAAATAGCGTTATGGGAGGAAAATATACATGCACTTCAAAGCCTAATCTTTTGAATATTTATACAGACGGACTCGGGCATAATCATCCCATGATAAAATATCATAATATACGAGGCATTCCAGCAATGGTATTAGTGAATAGTATAGGAAACATAGAGGAAAATCCAACCGATCCCTGGTCAGAAGATGGGAAGGGCTTGATAAAGAAAATTGAGTTACTAATTAAAGCAATACCTGAAGCTGATTAGAGTTGCAAGACTGCATCGATTGTCAGCTTCCCAACCGGGATGCCTAAAATTGTCGTTTTAAGCGGGCTTTGTTTTGCAAAGGTCTAAACTAAGGGTAGGCACCCAGTTGCTTTGAGGGTTCAACTACATCCTCGGGGTCCGGTTCATTATTTGGTTCGGGTACGTCTGCATCATTTTCAATCAGATACGAACAGGGTTGAAGTATGACCGGGTCACAATCGCCAGTAGTAGGTTCTTCTTCAACCCAATGAAATTCTCCATCGCCATCATCTACACGGAAGATGGATTTTTCAAATTTTGTGTTAAATGCGCTACCGACAGCAAACAACAATGCCAGCAGACACAATAATCTAACCTTTTTCATAAATGAAAATTTTGTTGTTGTTGCCTACTCTTTTTAAAGGTTTTCGGCAATCCCCTTTTTTTATAGCTATAAAGATTTTAAGCGATGGAAATTTCCGCTTTATGGTTTGTTTTGTGTTTTTCGAGCCATAGACCGATCATGCTGATAGCGGTAAAGAAAAGGTTGATATAAAAATGATTTTCCCATGTGAGCTTTTCCATTATCCCACCGCAAATACATGGTTTTTTTGCTATGATGTTAAAGGCGAACAATGCAGCATATATCGTAAAAGCCACCATTAATGAAAGAGCTACTTTTAAAGCAGGACGCCTCGTTCTGTCAAAGAATAGTAATCCTGCAATTAATAGTTCAGCAGCAGGTAAAGTAGAGGCAATAAACCAGCCCATCCAATCGGGGAAAGGTTGTGTTTTCATTGCATCAAAAAAGACAGGGTAATTGATGAACTTGCTAATACTTACGTAGGCAAATAATAGGATGAGCAAGGCGCAGCAAAGTTCCAGCCAGATTGACTTTTTCATACAGTAGCATTTAATACATCAATGAAGCGGGTAGAGATATTTGTATTCCATCAGGCGCAGAAAGTAAATGCCCGTTTGTCACAGGCATTTACGGATATTCACTTACGATACGGAGGAGGTTGCTATCAATTACGTAATACTAAGTTAGATATAAAATATCAGCTTTTCATTTTCTAACAAATGTATTTAGCGTTGGTAAGTGTTATCCATTAGTTCGCTTTGCCGTATTGGTTAGCTGTCAACTATTTTTTCTCCTTCTCTCTTGTTCATTCCAAAGAGCTAAATCGTTTTTGCATTTTAAGTTATCTAACATTTTATGAAGTTCGTTCGGTTTTTGTAAAATTCAACATGTCAATAAGCGTGAGTAATGCGATCGGTAGATGGATAATATGGTTGGAACTTTTATCTTGCAGTATCATAGGATAAGGTTTAATGGTTAATGGTATTTGATTAGTGCGACCTCCCTGTTCATGGGGAATAGGGAGGTCTTTTTAACCAAATTGCATTTAGGTTGTCCTAAAGAGTAAAACTAAATCTGTACTATGGCATTACAAGTATTGGCTGTGAGTAGTGATAACCATGCTGCGTTATGGCAGCTTGAATGTAGTTTAAAGAAAGATGAAATATTTAGCAGGCGAAGCATAGAGATTATGAGTTTTTGCACACTGCGTAATGCTTTACATGTGTTCAATTGTTTGCGCCCAGATGTGCTTTTAATAAATGTAAAATGGCTTGAGTTTTCCCGTGTTGAAAGAGTACAAGAGATCATTGTGCAGCTAACGGAATTGGAACCGGCAGCTAATATTGTGGTTATGACGCCAAACTACTGTTCACATACCCAACAATACATGCAGTTATCCGGTGTTAAGGGTTACGTATATCTTGATTCTCCATTCTTTACGGAAAGGGAAGTGTGGGAACATTTTGTTGTTTCACTTGAATATGCGGCAAAGGGGGAGTCTTTTTTTTGTTGCCCGTCCTCGCAGCAGAAATGGCAATTTCAAAGCTGTTTGGCAGATCGGCCAGCGTAGAATGTGATATTGACAGGTAATTTTCTTGAAATCCGTAAACAATCCGCAATAAATCTGAGCCTTATTAAAGAATCCGGAATGTTTACCAATAGAATTTGACAGTTCTTAGCGGAGTGTCATTATCATGCAGCCCTGTTTTGTGGCAGGGTTGCTTTTTAACTCATTAAAGTAGGTTAAGGTTCTCTAAATCTTTTCTTTCAGAACCATGAGTACAAGAGCTGCCGGATTTCCGGCAGCTTATTTAGAAGAACAGCGACTGGGTATCCAGCATCACATATGGGCATCGGCATATTATCAAATTTCAAGTCGCGGTATATCTATACCGTGGCATTGTTTGAAAAATAGTATCGCAACATTTTAGCTCTTTTATAGGTAAGGTAATGGAAATCAGGAATAATCCCCCTGCAAAATGGGGGATTATTTACTGCTTAGTTTTGCCTGTTTAAAATTTGTTCTTTTCACACTTCCCAAAGGGAACAACCAAGAGGGGCAGGGGGCAACTGGCCCCTTCTTAAAGTTCAAGTAATTTCAATATAGCTTTTCTTTTACGGGCCCAGTTTGCCTTAAACAGCCCGTCACTATTTAAAAAGCCGGTTCAGTCTTGGACTGGCGCCTTATTAACATTCCCTGTTTCAGCAGGTATAGATATTCCTAATTTTTCAATCGATAACAGTTAGGTTGATCACCTGACAACCACCGGTTCATTCTTGAACTGGCGCTTTTTATTGTAAACCTGTTCAATCAGGTATATAGATACCAATTTGGGATGATAGTAGCAGTTTGGACAGGGGAAGTTAGAAAAAAGCCCGCCGGAAGGTTCGGCGGGCTTAACAGGATTTGAACTAAATATGTTACTATTTCAGGAGGATATCCTTTTAAAATTAATTGATAATCAAAACAATAAACTTATATATGTATAATAAATAAATATAGTTTAGCACTAGTAACCGACTAATTTAAGTTCTGTATTTTTGCTCATGTTGTTTATTCGTTCGTAGTAAAACAAATCTACAACATTCCGTAGGCTCCTCTTTTGGGGCCTACTTTTTTAACCCCATTTACTTAACTTTAGTCGGTTACTAGTGTAAATAAATGACAACGGATCAAATTGAAAATGATATCCGACAATGAAATGGTTTTTAAGCTAGATTTTAAACACAATTGAAATGTAAACAAACCCGCTCATTCTCCCCAACAAGTTTGGCTCATTCGCAGAAAAGCAAAACCCGCAGCTATTGCTGCGGGTTTCTCGTTGCCCGACCTGGATTCGAACCAAGACATACTGAACCAAAATCAGTTGTACTACCCTTATACTATCAGGCAATCCTTCCATTTCTTTCGGAATGGGCTGCAAAAATAAGGCTAGGGTGCAAACGTTCCAAATTTTTTAATGGTTCCCGTGCCGGTTTTTTTGACTTTTTAGCCGGATCAGGTAGTCCAGGCTTAGTTGGCCGGAACCATAGAACAGGATGGTTATCAGGAAAATAATATAATACAGCGGTATCTCATAGCCGTTTTCCCCCGCTTCAAATCCATTGGTTCCATGTACCGTTACAATGGCCACGATCATGGTAATGATCAACGGAATAGAAATCAGCCGGCTGCCCAGTCCCAGGGTCAGCAAAATGACCCCCAGGGTTTCTGTTCCCGTGGCCAGCCAGGCGTTTAGCAGTGGCGCCGGTATCCCAATACTTCCAAACCATTCGGCGATACTGTTGATGTCTTTTAATTTCATCAGGGCGGGATTCAGGAATCCATATGCCAGCGCCAGCCGGATCAGCAGCAGGGGCAGGAAGTTGCATTGGTTAAAAAAGCGAATGATCCGGTCATAGAACCTGGGTATCTGCATGTGTAAATGTTTTAAGGTGAATGAAAGTGGTTCAGCGGCTCAGGCGGGTGAAAATCCTTTGATCAGCCCTTCCCGGTAAGCCTGCTGTAAAAAATGAATGATGGCCAGGTGATCGGCTTCCGCCAACTGAATGCCGAAATCCTGTTCTATCAATTGATACAATTCCTGGATGGATGCGGCCCGTTCCTGCAGGTGCTCTATCACCCGCACCAGGGCAGGGGATAGTTCGGTGAAAATGATTTGCCCCTCCTCATCCCGGTGCGCTGCCAGGTAGTATGGCTGCTGATCCTCCGGCTTTATGGCAGAGGGATTTTTCCGGTGTACCGGATAGTCCAGCGCCATTAGCCGGTGTTCGGGATTCAATACCAGTTTGCTGAACAACAGATCGCCGTTGCGGGTATGGACCACCGGTATATCCTGCATCATGAACATGGCTGTTTCCATCCACTCAAATTGAAGCAGGTTGCATAATAAGGGATACTGCTTCAGCAATGCGTGATCTGTATCAATCACATACTCCATCAGTTCTTTGGGCATATACCATACCTGTGGGCTTTTGCAGGAATGCTCCGAAAAAAAATCCGCTACCAGTGAATCCCACTCCGTTTCGCTGAGTAAATCATATGTAAGCGGATAAGCATTCTGCAAAATATCATCCACCACATTCATCACCAGCTTGCGGTAGTGCACCACATTACTGGTATGGATGCCGGGTATATGCTGCAGGATTCCGGTACGGCAATATCCTGCCAGGTCAGACTGGTACTGCCGGGTTTGCTTAAGCAATTGCATGGGCGGTTCTTTTTAATACGTTTTCTTTAATGGCGCTGAGCCTGCTGATTTCTGCCTGTAGTGCTTCCATCTCCGGTATATTAAAATCCCTTTCCAGTAAAACGGGTACATCCCGCCCCAGCAACTCCAGCGTGTGCTCAAATAAATCGTAGACCGGATCTATAATGGCTTCTCCATGTGTATCTATGATCAAACTGTCCGATACCTGCTCGTGGCCCGCCATATGAATATAGCGCACCCTGTTCAGGTCTAATTGTTCTATAAACTGTTTTGCATGGTACCGGTGATTGAATGCGTTTACATACACATTGTTTACATCCAGCAACAGCTCGCAATCCGCCTCCTGTAAAATAGTGTTGATGAAGTTGATTTCAGTTAGTTCCGGCGCTACGGGCGTATAATAACTTACAATTTCAATGGCTATTTTCTGTTCCAGGAAGTCCTGCACTTTCCTGATCCTTTCGGCTACATGTTTCACCGCATCTTCCGTAAAAGGGATGGGCAAAAGGTCGTAGAGATGTGCATTGTCGCATTTTGCATAGCTCAGGTGTTCCGAATACAATACGGCGCCGGTTTCTTTTAAAAAGGCTTTCACATTGGCCAGGAATTGAAAGTCCAATTCGTCCGGGCTGCCGATGGAGAGGGAGAGACCGTGGGTGAATAAGGGGTATCGTTCCAGGGCCTGATGAAACTGTTTCTTCCAGTAGCCGCCCACACCCAACCAGTTTTCGGGAGCTACTTCAATAAACGCAGGGGAAAGTATATCACTGTTCAGGAATTCTTCTGAGAAATCCTTTCTGTATCCGATGCCTACCATCTGTTGATTTTTTAAAGTGAAAGAAATTAAAGCAGGCCGGGGTGCCTGCTTTAACAACACCAATGGCTTAGCCGTTTTTCTTTTTTTCTCCCCCACATTTGCCTTCACCGCATTTGCCATCTTTTCCCTTCTTGCCTTTGGTGTTTTTCTTTTTGTCACCGCCACATTTGCCTTCACCGCATTTGCCATCCTTTCCTTTTTTGGCTACGGTGTCGGTTTTGCCCTGTTTGCCGCCACAGGCCAGTTCCAGTGTTCCGGGGGCATGCGTTCTTTCCAGCAGGCTGGCTCTTACGTCATTTCCGGTTCCCAGGCGTTCAAAGCTGAATGCCTTTGCTGTGTTCATAGAAAAACCGGATACTGCTGCGATTGCGCCGGCAACCAATGATCCTTTCAGGATGCTTGTTCTTTTTTCCATTTTTGTTTTTTTAATGGTGATTGTTGATGAATACCGGAACAGTTGCCGGCAATGAACAATCCTGACAGAACAGATCCAAAATTTTTTTTCAGAGGAAAGAGGGGGCAGGCGGGAAACCTGATCCGGGGGAGGTTAATCCAGGGGGAGCTGCTTCAACAGGTTGGCTTTGAGTGCCTCGTTTTCCTGTTCGGCTATTTGATCCGGGGTGGCGGAAGCTTGTTTTTTCAGTAGGTCGTTCAGCAGCCTGCTTTGTTTTTCATAGGCCGTACAGGCATCGCAAATGCTTTTGTGCAAATTCAATTGCACACGCTCTTTCAGGCTCAGTTGAGCCACGAATTGCTTTTCGATCAATTCTGTTGCCTTTCTGCAGGAAAGCATGATCAGATGCGCTATTTTCTTCATAATCTTATTTTTTAAACCAATGCACCTCCAGGCATTTTCTGAGTTGCAGCTTAGCCCTGTGAAGGATCTGCCAGTAATTGGTTGGTGCTACACCCAGTTCCTGACAAATAGCTTCGGCCTTTTGGGCTTCCAGGTATTTTAAACGGACTGCGGCCAGCCAGTTGGATGGCAACCTGTCCATACATTTTTGCAGTTCGGTGGTAAAAGCTGCGTCGTCCAGCAGGTTGGCTGTATCATCTGTCCATGCTGCGGGCCGCTGCTGCTGTTGCCATTCTCCGTTGCTGTCAAAAAAAGTATTCAGAAAATCATTTTCTCCGTCACTTCCGGTTGAGCCGGCGTTGATCACCGGGTTGCGGTATTGCTTTCTGTAATAGCCGGCAATCTTGTTATTGAGGATGCTCAGCAGCCAGGTTTGCGGTTCACTTTTGCCTTCAAATTTTTCAAAAGACTGAATCGCCGCTATAAATGTATCCTGCACCAGGTCCTCCGCAACTTCCTTGTTATTGGTCCTGTGAAGCGCCCAGGAATACATCCTGTCCGAATAGGAATTCACCCACTCTTTAATTATCCGGCTCTTACCTAACATGGACGTAAATGTATTATTCTTTTTGTGAACCGGCCAACATACCGGCCTAACTCCGCATACAGGAACCCATCCCGCTGCAAAATAAATTAGCTATATTGTATCGCAAATCTTTGATGAAACACAAACTGTAAACGATGAACAAAATTTTCCTGCTCGCCCTTTTTGTTGGCGCCATGCTCCTGATGTCTTTCAACTACACCAAGAAACGCAAAGTGGTTTTCTTTGGCGATTCTATCACAGAAATGGGCGCGCAACCGGGCGGCTACATTCATTTGCTCGAAAATGTACTGGGCAAGGAAAACCTGGCCGATCAGTATGAGCTGACAGGGGCTGGCATCAGCGGCAATAAAGTAACTGATCTCTACCTGCGGCTGGAAGAAGATGTACTCAAAAAAAATCCCGATATCGTAGTGATGTATGTGGGCATCAATGATGTGTGGCACAAGCGCCTGGCCGGTACCGGTACGGATTATATGAAATACGGCCAGTTCTACGAAGCCATTGTAAAAAAGCTGCAGGCTGCCGGCATTAAAGTGATTGTATGTACGCCTTCTGTTATTGGCGAGCGCAAGGATTTTTCCAACGAACAGGATGGTGAGCTGAACATGTACAGCAACTGGCTGCGTTACTATGCTAAAACCAACCTGCTTCCCTGTGTAGACTTAAGAACGGCCTTTACCAACTACCTGATAGCAAATAATCCCAACAACCAGGAAAAAGGAATACTGACCAGCGACCGGGTACACCTGAATGCAACCGGCAACCAGTTTGTAGCCGATGAAATCTGGAAAGTGCTGAAAACCGTTAAATAGCTTTTACCAGGAAATAATTCTTCTTGCCTTTCTGTACAAGGAGGTATTTGTTTTGCAACAAATCCGCTGTGCCTACGGTGGTTTTATCGGGGCTCAGCTTGGTTTTGTTGATGGCAATGCCTCCGGCCTGTACCATTTTCTTTGCTTCGCCCTTACTGGGGAAGATGGCGGTATCTGCCAGGAAACTGATCAGGTCGTACCCTGCTTCAAGTGCTGAATAGGCAACTTCTGCAGTGGGAACCCCATCCATCACCTGCAACAATTGTTTTTCGTTCAGGCTGGCCAGTACTTCGGTTGCTGCATTGCCGAATAAAATTTCAGATGCTTTTACGGCAAATTCATAGTCTTCGCGACTGTGCACAAAACAGGTGATTTCTTCCGCCAGTTTTTTCTGCAATGCCCTGGCATGTGGTGCGGCCGCATGTGCTGCAATCAGCGCATCTATTTCGGTTTTATCCAGCAGGGTAAAAATCCTGATCCATTTGGTGGCGTCTTCATCGCTTGCATTGAGCCAGAACTGGTAGAACTGGTAGGGAGAGGTCTTCTCCGGATCCAGCCATACATTGCCTCTTTCTGTTTTACCAAACTTGCCGCCATCGGCCTTGGTTAACAAGGGGCAGGTAAACGCAAACGCTTCTCCGCCTGCTTTTCTGCGGATCAGTTCTGTTCCGGTAACGATATTGCCCCACTGGTCGCTACCGCCCATCTGCAGTTTGCAGTTTTTGTTCTGGTAGAGCCAGTAAAAATCGTATCCCTGTATCAATTGATAAGTGAACTCTGTAAAGCTCATGCCGCTGTCTCCTTCCAAACGCTTGCGCACACTGTCTTTGCTCATCATGTAGTTTACAGTAATATGCTTGCCCACATCGCGGATGAAGTTCAGAAAACTAAAATCTTTGAACCAATCGTAGTTGTTGACCATCTCGGCCCTGTTCGGCTTATCGGAACTAAAGTCAAGAAATTTTCCCAGTTGTTTTTTGATGCCTGCCAGGTTGTACTGAAGGGTTTCTTCGCTCAGCAGATTCCTCTCTTCACTTTTAAAACTGGGGTCGCCGATCATGCCGGTGGCGCCGCCTACCAGCGCATAGGGTTTATGACCGGCTTTCTGCAGATGAACCAGTAAGAGGATGGGAACCAGGCTGCCAATGTGCAGGCTGTCTGAGGTAGGGTCAAAACCAATATACCCGCTCACCATCTCTTTGGCCAGTAAGTCTTCTGTACCGGGCATGATATCCTGGATCATTCCCCTCCACTTTAATTCTTCCACTAAATTCATCTGAATCAAATTTGCGCAAATGTAAGAAAGATGTAGGCATCAATGCAAAGCCTTAATTTTGTTCGAAAGGAACCATGTATGCGGAAAGTGGGCGACGGCACCAGGGCACTGAATTTTTTTATTGATACGGTGATCATCACCGTTATTGCCATGCTGCTGATTAAATGGTATAACTGGTATGTGATGTTCTGGAGGTACAGGCCCCTGAATTTCGGCTGGTTCTTCTTTGGCACGGCGCTGGTGTACTACACCCTGCTGGAAGGCATCTTCTGTAAAACCCCCGGCAAATGGTTTACCCATAGCAGGGTAGTGACCCTTTCGGGTAAGCGGCCCAACCTAGGGGTGATCCTTTGGAGAAGCTTGTTGCGCCTGACCATCATCGACCTGTTTTTTGGCCCCTTCTTAAACGGTTCCCTGCACGATTACGCCAGCAAAACCACGGTGATAGAAGATTAACGCAGGGAGCCCCCTTTCCGATGCGTTGCGCTGCGATTGATTTCGTAAATCGCAACCAGACGGCAACCGCTTTGTTATACATTTGTATTTCCTCCGGGAAGAAAGTGAACACTATGGCAAAAATTGGAATTAATATAGCAACCGGCAGTTTACAGCAGGCCGAAATGATTGTGGGTATTGATCTGGGAACCACCAACAGCCTGGTGGCCATTATTCATCCGGAAAGCAGGAAGCCTACGGCATTGAAGGAATTTGACAGCAGCAGCCTGGTACCCAGCGTGGTGCATTTTGATGCTTTCGGCAATGCCGAAGTGGGTGAAGCGGCTAAAGCTTACCTGGAAACGGATCCTTCCAATACCATTTTCAGCGCCAAGCGCCTGATGGGGAAGAGTTTCAACGACCTGAAAGCGAATGCCGGTTTCTTTACCTATAAAGTGATCGATGACGATGCCGACAGCCTTGTGAAAATACAGATCGGGGACCGGTTCTATTCTCCCATTGAACTCTCATCCTTTATCCTGAAGGAACTGAAGAACAGGGCGGAACATATTTTGAAAACACCGGTAACCAAGGCCGTGATTACCGTGCCTGCCTATTTCAATGATGCGCAGCGCCAGGCCACCCGGGATGCCGGAAAACTGGCCGGGCTGGATGTTTTACGGATTGTGAACGAACCAACTGCCGCCAGCCTGGCCTATGGGCTGGGCCTGCACAAGGACGAAGAAAAAACCATTGCCGTGTACGACCTGGGCGGCGGAACTTTCGATATCTCCATCCTCAAAATTGCCGGTGGCATATTTGAAGTGTTGAGCACCAATGGCGATACCTACCTGGGAGGAGATGATTTTGATCGTGCCATCATGGAATTTTTTCTGCAGCGGGCGGGCATTCCGTTCCATGAAATCAAAAACGATAAATCGCAGTTACAATCGCTCAGGCTGCTGGCCGAAGCTGCGAAGAAAATCCTGAGCAGCCAGGATCAGTTCAGCGGAAACTGGAATGAGCACCAACTGAAGATCAGTAAAGCTGAATTCAATGCCATCATTGAGCCGTTGGTGAACAGAACAAAGGATTGTTGCGCCAAAGCCTTATCTGATGCGGGTTTAACAGTACAACAAATTGATGCGGTGATCATGGTGGGCGGTAGTACACGCGTGCCCCTGGTAAAGGAATCCATCAGTGCATTCTTTGGTCAGCCGGTGAACGACAGCGTAAATCCCGATGAAGTGGTGGCGCTGGGCGCAGCGGTGCAGGCCGATATTCTGGCCGGTAACAACAAAGACTTTTTATTGCTCGATATTACGCCCCTCAGCCTGGGTATTGAAACCATGGGTGGCCTGATGGATGTGCTGATTCCGCGCAATGCCAAGATCCCGAACAGGGCTTCCCGGCAGTACACCACCCAGAAAGACGGGCAGGGCAGCATGCGTATTTCCGTATTTCAGGGAGAACGCGACCTGGTGCAGCACAACCGCAAACTGGCTGAATTCAATTTCACGGGCATCCCAGGTATGCCTGCGGGTTTACCCAAGGTGGAAGTGAGCTTCCTGATCAATGCCGACGGTATTTTATCCGTAACGGCCAAAGAACTCAGAAGCGGTGTGGAGCAAAGCATTGAAGTAAAACCTCAGTACGGGTTAACCGACGAAGAAGTAGAAAAAATGCTGCTCGACAGTATTACCCATGCCAAAGAAGACATGACGGTACGTGCATTGGTGGAAGCCAGGACCGAAGGAGAGCAGATCCTGGAAGTAACGGAGAAATTCATTGCAAAGAACCCCGATCTCTTGTCGGCGGAAGAACTGGTGCAAACTGCTGCTGCCATGCAGAACCTGCAACTGGCGCTGACCATGGACGATAAGAACCTGATTCAGACCAAGATTGAGGAGCTGAATGAAATCAGCCGTCCTTTTGCGGAACGCGCCATGGATGCCGCCGTTAGCGGTGCCCTGAAGGGGAAGAAAGTGTAGGATTAGCTTTTCAGTTCCAGACTTCGCTGTACATATTTCCCCAGCAGGTCAAACTCAATATTGACAACCGTTCCGGGAATCACCTGTTGAATACTGGTGTGTTCAAACGTGTAGGGGATAATCGCCACTTTAAAGCTGTTGCGGGTAATGCCGAAGCAGGTAAGGCTGGTGCCATTTACGGCAATAGAACCCTTTTCAATGACCAGTGCGGCAAACTGCTCCGGGAATTCAAAACAAAACTCCCAACTGCCGTTGGCATCGGTTCTTTGGGTACATACCGCCGTACAGTCTACATGTCCCTGCACAATATGCCCGTCCAGCCGGCCATTCATGATCATGCAACGTTCCAGGTTGATCCTGCTGCCGGTTTTCCAGCCTGCCAGGTTGGTCTTGCGGATGGTTTCTGCAATGGCGGTAACCCGGTGCGTATTTCCGCTGACCGATTCCACCGTCAGGCAAACGCCTTCGTGGGCAACGCTCTGGTCTGTTTTAAGCGCCTCGCTGATGGGGGAACTGATGGTATAGCTGATATTGGTTCCCTGGTGGGTAATGCCCGCTACGAGGCCCATGGTTTCAATGATTCCTGTAAACATGCGGCAAAAATAAGCGGAATAGGCCGGTTTGCTGCCCGGGGGACTTTTCTTAAATAATTTTGTTAATTAATGGGGGCTTCTTATCTTCGCGGTCCTAAAAAACGCCTGAGGAGGTATATAATTATGTTAGTTATCGATTCAAAAGACTGCGAAAACATCGACAAAGCGCTGAAAAAGTACAAGAAGAAATTCGAGAAAAGTAAGACTTTGTTGCAACTGAGATCACGCCAAGCATTTACCAAACCGTCTGTAGAACGTCGTGAGGTAGTGTTGAAAGCAATCTACAAGCAGCAGATCGCCAGCGGAAAAATAGAGGGATAATTAAATTCCCCTTTTCATACGATTGAGTAGTCTTGGTTCGTTTAACCATAGACTACTTTTTTTATGCCCATACCGCAATATCCACAGATTGATCCTTTCCTCAACTACCTGAAGTTTGAGAAGCGGTTTTCGCAGCACACCCTTGTTTCGTACCAAAACGACCTGGAGCAGTTCTTCCGGTTCATGGTAAGCCAATTCGACGCCATCCCCCTGGAGGTCATTACCGCATCCATGGTCAGGTCCTGGCTGGCAGAAATGAAGGAAAAAGGCATCAGCTCCAAAACCATCAACCGGAAAATCTCCTCCCTCCGGTCTTTTTTCAAATACCAGCTCAAAACAGGCGTGTTATCCAAAACACCCATGACAACCATTATTGCGCCCAAAGTGAGTAAGCGTTTGCCCATGTTTGTGGAACAGGCCGACATGGACCAGCTTTTTCAGTACCTGCCTTTTAGCGACGACTGGCGGGGGAGAACGGAACGCCTGGTGATCCTGTTGTTTTACAGCACCGGGATGCGTTTGAGTGAACTGATACAACTGAAAGAATCGCAGGTGGATATCTCCGCCAGCCAGGTTAAAGTGGTTGGTAAAGGAAATAAGGAAAGGATCATTCCGGTGAGCCGCGAACTGGTGGAACAACTACAAGCTTATATACAGGATAAACCTGAACGCAAGGAAGGAGTGAACCATCTTTTCATTACAGAAAAAGGAAAGCCCCTGCAACCAAGAACCGTGTATGGATTTGTGAAAGAAAAATTATCGCAGGTGACTACCATACAGAAAAAAAGTCCGCATATTCTTCGTCATAGTTTTGCAACACATTTGATGAACAACGGCGCAGACCTGAATGCAGTGAAAGAACTGCTCGGACACAGCAGTCTTGCTGCAACGCAGATCTATACACACAATACCATTGAGAAGCTTAAGGAAGTGTTTAAGAAGGCCCATCCAAAGGCTTAAACAGCCGCTTTTTTATATGGCAATTATTTTTATCTTAACAAATAAAGATGTACCTTAACAGTACAAAATCGGAACAGCATTCAGCAGTTGTTTCTGATACCCTCTAGTTCTTTTAAAAAATCTATTTTTCACAGATTAAAGCTATCTATCATGAACGTTAACATTCAAACTGTTCACTTTGATGCGGACGAAAAGTTAGTTGATTATGTAACTAAAAAACTGCAAAAATTACCTACTTTCCACGACACCATACTTAAAGTAGATGTTTTCCTGAAGCTGGATAATGTAGTTCACAACATCAAAGACAAAGTTGCTGAGATCAAGGTACATGTTCCAAAACACGAATTCTTTGTAAAAGCCTCTTCAAAATCATTTGAGGAATCCTTCGACGACGCGCTGGATTCCATTATTAACCAGATTAAGAAGCGAAAAGAGAAATTATCAGACTAATAAAAGGCTCCCGAAAGGGAGCCTTTTTAGTTGTTATACCGGCCAAAACCGCTGTTGGGACTGGTTTTTTATGCATCTTATTGATTTTGTGGATTATTCATCAGAAAAAAAGCATTTCAAAATTTTGCCAAATAAAGTTTTCCATTACCTTTGCCATCCCAAAAAAGGAGAAGGTCTTTATTTTGCCGAAGTAGCTCAGTTGGTAGAGCAGCTGATTTGTAATCAGCAGGTCGCGGGTTCGAGTCCCATCTTCGGCTCAGAAATGAGTGGTTTTTCTTAGCGAAACAGTATACTTTTGCTGTCCGTACAGAATAGCCGGGGCTCAAAAAAAGTTAACGGGCAGATGGCCGAGTGGTTAAAGGCGACAGACTGTAAATCTGTTCTCTCACGAGTACGTAGGTTCGAACCCTACTCTGCCCACAGGCAATCGAAGGATTGCAGTTCTTTTAAAACGTATAACCCGCCCGTCGGGTTGTACAAGGTTAAGCGGAAGTAGCTCAATTGGTAGAGCGATAGCCTTCCAAGCTATAGGTCGCGAGTTCGACCCTCGTCTTCCGCTCTTTTGGTTCTGCCGTTGTAGCTCAGTGGTAGAGCACTTCCTTGGTAGGGAAGAGGTCGTGAGTTCGATTCTCACTAACGGCTCATTTAGCTGTTAACCTTTGCCAGGCAGGGAAAATGGCGCAGAACTGAAGCGTGCCTCCGGAGAGGGAGGCAAAAAGTGTAAATTTTAAAACTGGTCTGAAAAGGCCGATAATTTTTTAAACACAACTAAAAAACAATAAAAATGGCAAAAGAGACCTTTAAGAGGGAAAAACCTCACGTAAACGTAGGTACCATTGGTCACGTTGACCATGGTAAGACTACTTTAACTGCAGCTATCACAATGACCTTATCTAAAAAAGGTCTGGCTCAGGCTAAGAAATACGATGAGATCGATGGTGCTCCTGAAGAAAAAGAGCGTGGTATCACTATCAACACCGCTCACGTTGAGTATCAGACTAATAACCGTCACTATGCGCACGTTGACTGCCCTGGTCACGCTGACTATGTGAAGAATATGATTACCGGTGCTGCTCAAATGGACGGTGCAATTTTAGTTGTGGCTGCTACAGATGGTCCTATGCCTCAAACAAAAGAGCACATCCTGCTGGCTCGTCAGGTAGGTGTACCTCGTATCGTTGTTTTCATGAACAAAGTTGACCTGGTAGACGATCCTGAGTTGTTAGAATTAGTAGAAATGGAAATTCGTGAGTTGCTGACTTCTTACGGATTCGATGGCGATAATACACCAATCATTCAGGGCTCTGCAACAGGCGCTCTGGCTGAAGATCCAAAATGGGTTGCTAAGATCGACGAACTGATGGATGCTGTGGATAGCTATATTCCACTGCCTCCCCGTCCAATCGATATGCCATTCCTGATGTCTGTAGAGGACGTATTCTCTATCACAGGTCGTGGTACAGTTGCTACCGGTCGTATTGAGCGTGGTATCATCAAAGTGGGTGAAGCTGTAGAAATCGTTGGTCTGATGGAATCTCCACTGGCATCTACCGTAACTGGTGTTGAGATGTTCAAGAAATTGCTGGATGAAGGTCAGGCTGGTGATAACGCAGGTTTACTGCTGCGTGGTATTGAGAAAAAAGATATCCGTCGTGGTATGGTAATCTGTAAGCCAGGTTCTATTACCCCGCACACAGACTTCAAAGGTGAGGTATACGTACTGAGCAAAGAAGAAGGTGGTCGTCACACTCCATTCTTTAACAAATACCGTCCTCAGTTCTATTTCCGTACTACAGACGTAACTGGTGAAGTTACCCTGCCTGAAGGAACAGAAATGGTAATGCCTGGTGATAACATTGGTCTGAATGTTAAGCTGATTCAGCCGATCGCTATGGAAAAAGGTCTGAAATTCGCTATCCGTGAGGGTGGTAGAACAGTAGGAGCCGGACAGGTTACTGAAATTGTAAAATAAGCTGTAAGCCGGAGGCTTTTAGCTTTTAAGCAAATATTTTCCTATATTTGCAATACCACTAAAAGCTGTCTTGATTGTATCAGGATAGCTTTTAGTTTTCTACGGGCATGGTGCAATGGTAGCATACGGGTCTCCAAAACCTTTGATCTGGGTTCGAATCCTAGTGCCCGTGCGAACAGACTAATATCAACAAAATGAATAAAATAGCATTGTATTTTAAAGAAAGCTACAAAGAGCTGTTGGAAAAAGTAACCTGGCCTAGCTGGATGCAATTGCAACAGAGCACTGTTATTGTGCTGATAGCAACTGTTATTATCACTGCTATGGTTTGGATAATGGACTTTTCCAGCAACCAATTATTAAAGTTGATTTACTCATTATTCAAGTAAGATACTCATGGAAGAAGCAGTTGTAACAACAGAAACCCCTTCAGTACCCCAGCCGGATACCAAATGGTATGTGTTAAGGGTAGTGAGTGGTAAGGAGCGCAAGGTGAAAGAGTATCTGGATAAAGATATTATCCGTAACGGCTGGCAGGAAATCATCAAACAGATTTTCCTTCCAATGGAAAAAGTATACAAAGTGCAGAACGGTAAAAAAGTGATGCGCGAAAAAAACTACTTTCCCGGTTATGTGATGATGGAAGTGCTGGATGGTAAACTGAACGATGACATGGTTCAGCACATCAGCAATATCAGCAACGTGATGCACTTCCTGACAGACGGGAAAGGTTCTAAAGGCAATATCATCTGCCTGCGTAAATCTGAAGTGAACAAGATGCTGGGTAAGGTAGATGAAATGAATGATCAGGGCGTTACCA
Organism: Sphingobacteriia bacterium; assembly: GCA_015999745.1. GTDB lineage: Bacteria > Bacteroidota > Bacteroidia > Chitinophagales > Chitinophagaceae > Sediminibacterium. The sequence continues at coordinate 78,441 of JAECQP010000002.1, forward strand.
TGAGCGAGCCGTTCATTGTTGGTGAAACCATCAAGATCATTGAAGGTCCGTTCAACGACTTCAACGGTGTTATTGAAGATGTAAATGATGAGAAGAAAAAATTAAAAGTAACTGTAAAGATCTTCGGACGTTCCACTCCGGTAGAACTGAACTATATGCAGGTAGAGAAATTATCCTAAACCTGTTCGGAATTATTACAAAAGCCGCCCATTCGGGTGGCTTTTTTTTTGAGGCAATTCCTGATTTTCCGGTTTTTTTTAATTTTTTTTTAATCGTTGTCACCTGTTTAAAAATTATTATATAATTTGGGTGCAAAGTTTAACAAACAGTTCTTTCCTGATTATGCGCATTGCCCACCTGATTATAACCTATACCAATCCACAGCAAACTGAGCGGATGATCCGACGTATGCAGGACCCTGAATTCGATTTTTATATTCATGTGGACGCCAAACTTCCCTTCTCCAGCCACGCATACCTCGAAGCAATTCCCAATGTTTACCTGATCAAAAACAGGATTAAAGTGCAGTGGGCGGCCTACAGCACCATTCAGGCGGAATTCAATTCGATCAAAGAAATACTGGAATCCGGGCGTTCCTACGAGTTTGTATCACTGATGAGTGGCCAGGACTATCCCATCAAGTCCATACCCGAAATCAAGCAGTTTTATGCGGCCCGCCGGGGAAAGCTCCTGTTGAAATACCGCAAGTTTGAAGGGGAGTGGGAGGAAGGAATGATCCGGGTATCCCGTTACTTTCTGACCGATTTTAAATTCAAAGGGCAGCATTTTCTGGAAAGGGTGCTCAATAATTTGTTACCGAATAAACAACTTCCCGGAGGAATGAAGTTTTACGGAAGTTCTATGTTCTGGTCCCTTTCCCCGGATGTGCTGGAGTATGTACTGCAACAATTTGCGCAAAACAAAAAACTGGCCTGGTTTTTTAAATTTTGCTGGGCGCCCGATGAGTTTCTGTTTCAAACAATCATTCTGAATTCACCCTATGCGGGCAGGGTGATCAATGAGAATGCTTTTTATTACAAACATCTTCCTAATACCCCCAGCCCTAAAGTGCTGGCGCCGGAAGACTGGGAGGATATCAAAGCTTCCGACAGGATTCTTGCCCGAAAGTTTGATATGGTAAAATCACCCGAAATATTGGATAGGATTGATGCGCATATTACCGGTAACAACCCATAAAAAGTGAAGAGGAATGGCATATTTAATTCAATTGGTTAATTTTAAGGATAACAGAGGGGAACTCACCGTACTGGATAATGCAGAACGCTTACTCCCTTTTAAGATCAGGCGGGTATTTTATATTTACAATGTGGATGCATCGGCTCGTGGCGGACACCGGCACCACGAAACCATCCAGGCTGCTATCTGCATCAAGGGAGAATGTTCCGTATGGAACGATGATGGTGAAAAGCAGGAAGAGTTCCTGCTCAATGATCCTTCCAAGTGCCTGATACTGGAAGCCAAAGACTGGCATAGAATGTACAAGTTCTCCGATGATGCCATCCTGGTTGTATTTGCCTCCACTACGTTTGATTCATCGGATTATATTTATGAACCCTACCCCCCAAGACCATGATCCCTTACGACAACCTGGCCAAAGTAAACGAACCCTTTCACCGGGAATTCGAAAACAGGTTCAGCCTGTTTTTACAAAAAGGCTGGTACATACTGGGAGAGGAATTGCAACGCTTTGAGCAAGCCTTTGCCGGTTATCATGGAGTAGAACATTGCATCGGCGTGGCCAACGGGTTGGATGCGCTGGTACTGGCACTAACTGCTTTGAACCTGCCGGAACGTTCCGAAGTAATTGTTCCATCCAATACGTATGTTGCTTCCATCCTGGCCATTCTCCGTACCGGGCATATTCCTGTGCTGGTGGAACCGGATATCCGCACCTATAATATCAATCCTGCTTTGATCGAAGCCGCCATCACTCCGCAAACCAGCGCCATACTGGTGGTTCACCTGTACGGTAAATGCTGTGATATGGATCCCATCCTGGCCATTGCGGCAAAAAACGGGCTGGCCATTGTGGAGGATTGCGCCCAGTCGCATGGCGCCCTTTACAAGGGCCGGATGGCCGGAACCTTCGGCATTTTGAGCGGGTTTAGTTTTTATCCCAGCAAGAACCTGGGCGCCCTCGGAGATGCCGGCGCGGTACTTACACGGGATGATGCGTTGAAGGAGGAACTGAACATGTTGCGCAACTACGGTTCGCAAAAAAAATACTATAACGAAAGAATCGGTTTCAACAGCCGCCTCGACGAACTACAGGCCGTTTTCCTGCAGGTGAAGCTGGCCGGCCTGGATCAGATCAACCAACATAAAAGAAAGCTGGCAAAGCTGTACCTCGGTCGGCTGAAGCCCGATTTTATACTTCCGGCGGAAGACAGTGATTATTCAGACGTATATCATATTTTTAACATTCGTCATCCGGAAAGAGACCGCTTGAGGAGCTACCTGCTGGAAAACGGCATCGGAACGGAAATTCACTACCCGGTTGCGCCACACCGGCAAAATGCCCTGAAAGACCTGCTGAAAGGGGCTGAATTCCCGGTTTCGGACCAAATTCATGCCACCACCCTCAGCTTACCTGTATCCACCTGTCATACGGAACAGGATATTGAGCGGGTGATTGCTGTTTTAAATGCATTTTAGTTTGGTTGATTCAACCTTTTCCTTACCTTTGCCGCCCCAAAAGTTCTTTTTCGAAAGGGCGATTGAATTTGGGAGTCCCCGTAAAACGGGACGCTATTACCAATTAAATCAAATAAAATGGCAAAAGAAATCTCAGGCTTTGTGAAGCTGCAGGTTAAAGGTGGTCAAGCCAACCCTGCGCCTCCGGTAGGCCCCGCACTCGGTTCTAAGGGTGTAAACATTATGGAGTTCTGTAAGCAGTTTAATGCCAGAACCCAGGATAAAATGGGAAAAGTTGTTCCTGTTTTAATTACTGTTTATTCTGATAAGTCTTTCGACTTCATCATTAAAACAGCTCCGGCCGCAGTTCAGTTAATGGAAGCTGCTAAACTCCAGAAAGGTTCCAAGGAAAGTAACCGTTTAAAAGTAGGTAAAGTAAGTTGGGATCAGGTTGAGGCGATCGCCAAAGACAAGATGTCCGATCTGAATGCATTTACATTGAACAGCGCCATGAGTATGGTTGCCGGTACTGCTCGCAGTATGGGTATTACCGTTGAAGGTAAAGCTCCATGGGAAAACTAATTATTCACCTGATTAACTAAAGAAAAATGTCACTTACTAAGAAAAGAAAAGTAGCAGTTACTAAGGTGGATAAGTCAAAGGTTTATTCCCTCAAAGAAGCTTCTACTCTGGTTAAAGAAATTAACTGTACCAAATTCGACAGCTCTGTAGATTTACATATCCGTTTGGGTGTGGATCCTAAGAAAGCTGATCAGCAGGTACGTGGTACCGTATCCTTACCGCATGGTACTGGTAAAACTAAAAAAGTATTGGTGCTCTGCACTCCCGATAAAGAAGCTGCTGCTAACGAAGCAGGCGCTGATTATGTAGGTCTGGATGAGTTCATTGCAAAGATCGAAGGCGGTTGGGTAGATATCGATGTAATCATCGCTACTCCTTCTGTAATGCCTAAGATCGGTAAACTGGGTAAAGTACTCGGACCCCGTAACCTGATGCCAAACCCTAAAACAGGTACTGTAACCAACGATGTTGCAGCGGCTGTGAATGAGGTTAAAGGTGGTAAAATCGCTTTCAAAGTAGATAAATCCGGTATTGTTCACGCTTCTGTGGGCCGTATCTCTTTCTCTCCTGAGAAAATTGCAGAAAACAGCGCAGAGCTGATCAGCGCTATCATTAAGCTGAAACCTTCTTCTGCCAAGGGTATTTACCTGAAAGGCGCAAGCATGGCCAGCACAATGAGTCCGGGTATTACCTTAGACACTAAATCATTAATGAACTAATCCTGGTGATCAATCCGTACAACGGAAAGAAATGACCCGGGTTCTAAAAAAAATTAGTTATGACCAAAGATCAAAAAAATGAAGTGATTGAAGTACTGAAGGAGAAGTTCTCCCAGTATAACAACTTCTATATCACCGATACTGAAGCCCTCTCTGTAGCGCAGGTATCTACTTTGCGCAGAAGCTGCTTCGACAAGCAGGTTGAAATGAAAGTTGCAAAGAACACCCTTATCAAGAAGGCGCTGGAGTCTCTGGATGCAGAAAAGTATGCCGGAATCTTTGATTCTCTGCACAATGTAACTGCCCTGATGTTCTCTGAAAACCCTAAAGAACCGGCTTTGATCATCAGCTCTTTCCGCAAGAAAAGCAATGGTGAAAAGCCTGTACTGAAGGCAGCCTTCATCAATGGTGATATTTACACCGGCGATAACAACCTGAAAACGCTCACTCAGATTAAAACTAAGAATGAGCTCATCGGAGAAGTTATCGGATTACTGCAATCTCCTGCCAAGCGTGTACTGGCTGGTTTGTTACAGCATCACGAAAAGCAGGCTGAAGCAGTTGCAGCTGAATAATTTCAGCAACCAAATGTATATTCCCAACGCCCCTGAGGTAAAAATGTGGCAATCATTCATAACCATCCGCTGGAGCTAATAGCTTTGAAAGCGGTTAAAATGTAAAAAAATGGCAGACGTAAAAGCATTAGCCGAACAATTAGTAGGCTTAACAGTAAAAGAAGTTCAGGAATTAGCTGATGTATTGAAAGCTGATTACGGTATCGAACCAGCTGCTGCTGCAGTAGTTGTAAGCGCAGGCGATGGTGGCGGTGCTGCTGCTGCTGAAGAGAAAACAGCTTTCGATGTAATCCTCGTTAGCGGCGGTGCCAGCAAACTGGGTGTGGTTAAAATCGTTAAAGAATTAACCGGCTTAGGTTTGAAAGAAGCCAAAGACCTCGTAGACGGCGCTCCAAAACCAATTAAAGAAGGTGTTTCTAAAGCAGAAGCTGATGATTTAGCAGCTAAGCTGAAAGAAGCTGGTGCTGAAGTAGAAGTGAAATAATTCAACAACTTCAATAGATCAGGCCGGTAAGATTTAATCTTACCGGCTTTTTTGTGGATAAACGGTTTTGTGTAGTTCCGGAAAAACGTAACTTGTATCTCCTAAAAATTATATATGAAAAGAATCGCCGGTATTTGCTTCCTGTTGATTTTATCACTTGCCGCCTGTAAGAGCAAGTCGGATAAAAACACTGTATTTTTTGATCGGTCCGGAATGGATACCTCCGTTCATCCGGGGGATAATTTCTTCCTGTATGCCAATGGTACCTGGATCAAAAACACAAAGATACCCGACGATCAGAGCGGCTGGGGCAGCTTTAACACGCTCTACGACAACAACCTGAAAAAACTCAGAACCATCCTGGAGGAAACCTCGGCTAAAACCGATCATCCAAAAGGCAGCGCCGCACAGAAAGTGGGCGATTTTTACGCCAGCGGTATGGATACGGTAACCATTGAAAAAAGAGGTGTCGCTCCCATCAAACCCATGCTGGCGAAGATTGACGCCATTACCGATTACCGGTCTATGATGAACCTGATTGCCACATCCAGCGCAGCAGGAGAGGGGGATGAGCTCATTGGTTATTATGTTGGGCCGGATGAAAAGAACAGCGCCAAAAATATCCTGGTGCTTTACCAGACCGGCCTCAGCCTGCCTGAAAAAGATTATTATACCAAGGGGGATTCCATTACCGTAAATCAGCGGAAGAAACTGGTGGAACATGCCGCTAAATATTTTGTACTGTCCGGTATTGATGCAACAACCGCTGCTAAAAGCGCCGCTTCCATACTGGCAGTAGAAACCGCCATTGCCCAATCGCACCTGTCTCCTGTTGAGCTGAGAGATCCGGTAAAGAACTACAATAAAATGTCGGTGGCTGATCTGGAGAAAAGGGCGCCGAATATCGGATGGACCAATTTGCTCGGCAAAATGGGCATTACAACAGACAGCATCAATGTTTCCCAGCCTAAGTATTACGAAGCGCTCAGCGCCCTGCTGGCTTCTCAGCCGATCCAGGTTTGGAAAGACAAACTGAAATTTGATTATATCTCTTACAAGGCCGGATTATTGGGTAAGGCCTTCCGCGATGAGCGTTTTGCGTTCAATTCCCTGTTCTCCGGTACCAAAGTGCAACCGGAAAGATGGAAGTCGATGGTTTCCAGAACCGACAATAACCTGAAAGACCTGCTGGGCCAGGTATATGTAGAAAAATACTTTCCTCCGGAAGCCAAGCAGCGCATGGATGAACTGGTGAACAACCTGCAGATTGCCTTCAAAGCAAGGATCAGCAAACTCGACTGGATGAGCGATTCAACCAAACAGCGCGCCCAGGAAAAACTGGCGGCCTTCCTTAAAAAAATAGGCTACCCCGATAAATGGAAGAACTACGACGATGTAACCATTGCCAGAAACGATCTGTTCGGCAATGTGCAAAATGTGGCCAAACACGATTACAGGGAAAATATTGCCAAGATCGGCAAGCTTGTTGACCGCACCGAGTGGGGGATGACTGCGCCCACCGTAAATGCTTATTACAACCCTACCATCAATGAAATAGTCTTCCCTGCCGGGATACTGCAGTTTCCCTTCTTTGACCTGAATGCCGATGATGCCATCAATTATGGCGGTATTGGTATGGTGATTGGCCACGAAATGACCCATGGATTCGACGATCAGGGTCGCCAGTACGATGCAAAAGGCAATATGAAGGACTGGTGGACTAAAACCGATGGGGAGAAGTTCACTGCCAAGGCCAAAGGAGTGATAGACCAGTACAACGGATTTGTAGTGCTCGACAGCCTGCACGTGAACGGGGCCTTAACACTGGGGGAGAACCTGGCCGATATTGGTGGCCTGGCGATTGCCTGGGATGCCTTTAAGCTGACCAAACAGGGCCAAAGCAAGGATAACATTGACGGACTCAGCCCGGATGAGCGCTTTTTCCTGGGATTTGCCCAGGTTTGGCGGCTGGTGAACCGGCCGGAGATCGTGAGAACCTATATTTCCACCGATCCGCACGCCCCTGAGGAATTCAGGGTGAACGGCCCGCTGTCCAATTTTGATCCTTTCTATCAAACTTTTCAGGTGACCGAAAAGCACAAACTCTGGCGCAAACCTGAACAAAGGGCAAAAATCTGGTAAGTTAATTTATCCCCAAATGGCAGTTTGGCGCAAAATTTGTTTTTGCGGTTTCTGACCATTCCTTACCTTTGCCATCCTTTATTTTGGGCTAGCTAGCATATAGACGTACTTTATCATGGCCATGTTTTCGATAAGTATCTAATTTTCAATGCATTGAGAACCTGTAAGTTCTCCCCAAATATTTTGTACAAAAACCGGTTTTACATACATATGTCTACTACAACATTGAACAACAGGGTCGGCTTCGGTAAAACTAAACATTTGGCTGATGCCCCTGACCTCCTCGACATCCAGTTAGAATCCTTTAAAGAGTTTTTTCAGTTAGAGACTACGCCTGATAAGCGTAACGTGGAAGGACTGTTCCGTGTGTTTAAGGAAAACTTTCCTATTACAGACACGCGTAACATCTTTGTACTGGAATTTCTGGATTACTTCATTGATCCGCCACGCTACACCATTGAAGAGTGTATGGAGCGTGGTTTAACTTATGCGGTGCCTTTAAAAGCAAAACTGCGTTTAAGTTGTAACGATGAAGAGCACGTCGATTTTCAAACCATCGTACAGGATGTATTCTTAGGAAACATTCCTTACATGACTCCTCGTGGAACATTTGTGATTAATGGCGCTGAAAGGGTAGTAGTTTCCCAGTTGCACCGTTCTCCGGGTGTATTCTTCGGTCAGTCTGTTCACCCGAACGGAACCAAGATCTATTCTGCCCGCGTAATTCCTTTCAAAGGAGCATGGATGGAGTTTGCTACCGATATCAACAACGTAATGTATGCTTACATTGACCGTAAGAAGAAATTCCCGGTTACTACACTGCTGCGTTCCATTGGTTTTGAAACCGATAAGGACATCCTGGAATTATTCGGAATGGCCGATGAGGTAAAAGCCGATAAAAAATCCCTGGCCAACCAGGTAGGCAGGAAACTCGCTGCCCGCGTTTTGAGAACATGGGTGGAAGATTTTGTGGATGAAGATACCGGCGAAGTAGTGAGCATTGAGCGTAACGAAATCGTTATGGAGCGCGACACCGTGCTGGACGAAGAAGCGATTGCTACCATTATCGAGATGGAAGTAAAGAGCGTATTCATTCAGAAAGAAGACGTTGGCGGCGACTATGCAATCATCTACAATACTTTAAATAAAGATACCTCTAACAGTGAACTGGAAGCGGTTCAGCACATCTATCGCCAATTGCGCGGCGCTGACGCCCCTGATAATGAAACTGCACGTGGTATTATCGATAAATTATTTTTCAGCGACAAGCGTTATGACCTGGGAGAAGTTGGTCGTTACAAGATCAACCGTAAACTGGGCCTGGAATATCCTTTGACTAAAAAGGTATTGACCAAGCAGGATATCATTGAGATCATCAAATACCTGGTGCGTTTAACCAATGCAAAAGCGGAGATTGATGATATTGATCACCTGAGCAACCGTCGCGTTCGTACCGTGGGCGAGCAGTTATATGCCCAGTTCGGTGTTGGGTTGGCCCGTATGGCCCGTACCATCAGGGAGCGTATGAATGTGCGCGACAATGAAGTGTTTACCCCGGTAGACCTGATCAATGCAAGAACATTGTCGTCTGTAATTAACTCTTTCTTCGGAACTTCTCAGTTGTCTCAGTTCCTCGACCAAACCAACCCGTTGAGTGAGATCACGCACAAGCGTCGTATCTCCGCACTCGGACCAGGCGGTTTGAGCAGGGAGCGTGCGGGCTTTGAGGTTCGTGACGTACACTATTCTCACTACGGCCGTTTGTGTACCATTGAAACACCGGAAGGACCAAACATCGGTTTGATCTCTACCTTGTGCGTACACGCTGCCATCAACGATATGGGCTTCATTGAAACGCCCTACCGTAAAGTGGAGAACGGTAAAGTGAACATGAAAGAACTGACCTTCCTGAGCGCTGAAGAAGAGGATACCGCCAAGATCGCGCAGAGTAACTCTCCGTTGACCGAGAAGGGTGAGTTTGCAGAAGATAAAGTTGTATCCCGTCAAACAGGTGATTTCCCGATTTTAGATAAAGAAGAAGTGGAGTATATGGACGTTGCACCTAACCAGATTGTTGGGTTAAGTGCTTCCCTGATTCCTTTCTTAGAGCATGATGATGCCAACCGTGCGTTGATGGGATCAAACATGCAACGTCAGGCTGTACCGCTGATCATTCCTGAAGTACCTATTGTTGGTACCGGCCTGGAAGGAAAGGCTGCCCGCGATGCACGTATCCAGATTCACGCAGATGGTAATGGTGTTGTTGAGTTTGTTGATGCCAACGAAATCCATGTTCGTTACGACAGAAACGACCTGGATCGCCTGGTTAGCTTCAACGACGATTTGCAAATATACAAACTGACCAAGTTCATCAAAACCAACCAGGCAACCTGTATCAACCTGAACCCTGCTGTGAAGAAGGGCCAGAAGGTGAAGAAAGGCGACTTCCTGACCGAAGGTTATGCAACAAGGGATGGTGAACTGGCATTGGGCCGTAACCTGCAGGTGGCGTTTATGCCATGGAAGGGTTACAACTTTGAAGATGCGATTGTAATCAGCGAAAAAGTGGTTCGTGAAGATCTATTCACTTCCGTACACATTGATGAATATGAACTGGAAGTTCGCGACACCAAACTGGGTGAAGAAGAACTGACCCCGGATATTCCGAACGTTTCTGAAGAAGCAACCAAGGATCTGGATGAAAACGGTATCATCAGAATTGGCGCTACTATTAAAGAAGGCGACATCCTGATTGGTAAGATCACTCCTAAGGGTGAATCCGATCCTACTCCGGAGGAAAAACTGCTGCGTGCCATCTTTGGAGACAAAGCCGGCGATGCAAAAGATGCTTCCCTGAAAGCGCCTAACGGAACAGAAGGTGTTGTGATTGATAAAAAATTATTCCAGCGCGCCAAGAAAGACAAGAACGGAAAAATCCGTGAGAAAGCTTTACTGGAAAAAGTGGAAAAAGTGCATCATCAGAATGTGGAGTCTATCAAGGAACTGTTACTGGATAAGTTACAGACCCTCCTGAAAGACAAGGCTTCTGCCGGCGTAAGCAATAACTTTGGTGAAATGCTGATTGGTAAAGGCGCCAAGTTCAATCAAAAGAACCTGAGCACCATCGACTATCAGAACGTGAATCCATTGGGCTGGACCGGTGATGCAAAAACCGATGAGCAGATCAATATCCTGTTGCACAACTACAGCATCAAGTACAATGAAGAGCTGGGTAGATATAAGCGCGAGAAATTCAACATCTCCATTGGTGATGAATTACCTGCCGGGGTATTGAAACTGGCTAAAGTTTACCTCGCTGTGAAGCGTAAGCTGAAAGTGGGTGATAAGATGGCAGGACGTCACGGTAACAAAGGTATCGTTGCTAAAATTGTACGTGCAGAAGATATGCCATTCATGGAAGACGGTACACCGGTTGATATTGTACTGAATCCATTGGGGGTACCTTCCCGTATGAACCTCGGTCAGATTTATGAAACCATCCTCGGATGGACCGGTAAGCGTTTGGGTGTTCGTTTTGCAACCCCAATCTTCGACGGTGCTTCTACCGATCAGATCGAACAATACTGTAAAGATGCAGGCATCCCAAGAAACGGGCATACTTACCTGTTTGATGGTGAAACCGGAGAGCGTTTCCACCAGAAAGCAACTGTAGGTGTGATTTACATGATCAAACTACACCACATGGTGGATGACAAGATGCACGCCCGTTCTATCGGACCGTACAGCCTGATCACTCAGCAGCCATTGGGTGGTAAGGCACAGTTTGGTGGTCAGCGTTTTGGTGAGATGGAAGTGTGGGCACTGGAAGCGTATGGTGCAGCCAATATTCTGCAGGAATTACTGACCCTTAAATCTGATGATATCATTGGTCGTGCAAAGACTTATGAGGCCATCGTTAAAGGGGATAATATTCCAAGAGCAGGGGTTCCTGAATCATTCAATGTACTGGTGCATGAACTGAGAGGTCTGGGTCTTGATCTGAAGTTCGATTAACAACAAACAATTCAAATTCTCAACAGCGATATGGCAATCAAAAGAGAAAACAAACAACGACCTACTTTTTCGCAAATCACTATTAGTCTGGCATCGCCCGATAGTATTTTGGAAAGAAGTTTTGGTGAAGTATTAAAACCCGAAACCATTAACTACCGGACCTATAAGCCGGAGCGTGATGGCTTGTTCTGCGAAAGAATTTTCGGACCTGTTAAAGATTACGAGTGTGCTTGTGGTAAATACAAGCGTATCCGTTATAAAGGAATCGTGTGCGACCGTTGCGGTGTTGAAGTAACTGAGAAGAAAGTACGTCGCGAGCGAATGGGACATATTAAACTGGTAGTGCCTGTAGTGCATATCTGGTATTTCAAGAGCCTGCCGAATAAAATCGGTTATCTCCTGGGAATGAGTTCCAAGAAACTGGAAACCATTATTTACTATGAGCGCTATGTAGTATTGCAGGGCGGTATCAAAGAAAACCTGGGTATGGGTGATCTGCTGACCGAAGAAGAATACCTTGATATCCTGGATAATATTCCCAAAGACAACCAATACCTGCCGGATGAAGATCCGCAGAAATTCATCGCTAAGATGGGCGCTGAAGCGGTACATGGTTTGCTGGAAAGAATTGACCTGGACGAATTGAGTTTCTCACTGCGTAATGCTGCTGCTACTGAAACTTCCCAACAGCGTAAAGCAGATGCCTTAAAGCGTTTGAGCGTTGTGGAGTCTTTCCGTGATGCAAGTACCAGGATTACCAACCGCCCTGAATGGATGGTAATGCAGTATATCCCTGTTATTCCACCTGAATTACGTCCGTTGGTTCCGTTGGATGGCGGTCGTTTTGCGTCTTCCGACCTGAACGATCTCTACCGTCGTGTAATCATCCGTAACAACCGTCTGAAGCGTTTGCTCGAGATCAAAGCGCCTGAAGTAATCCTTCGTAACGAAAAAAGGATGTTACAGGAAGCGATCGACAGCTTATTCGATAACTCCCGTAAGTCCAACGCCGTTAAGGCAGAAGGCGGACGTGCACTGAAATCCTTATCAGATGTTCTGAAAGGTAAACAGGGCCGTTTCCGTCAGAACCTCCTCGGTAAGCGTGTGGATTACTCCGGTCGTTCTGTAATTGTGGTAGGACCTGAACTGAGAATTCACGAGTGCGGATTGCCGAAAGACATGGCGGCAGAACTGTTCAAGCCATTTGTTATCAGAAAACTGATTGAAAGAGGTATCGTTAAAACCGTGAAGTCTGCCAAGAAACTGGTAGACCGCAAAGAAGCGGTGATTTGGGATATCCTCGAAAATATATTAAAGGGTCACCCGGTTATGTTAAACCGTGCCCCTACGCTGCACCGGTTGTCTATCCAGGCTTTCCAGCCTAAACTGGTAGAAGGTAAAGCGATTCAGCTTCACCCGTTGGTTACCTCTTCCTTTAACGCTGATTTCGATGGTGACCAGATGGCGGTACACGTACCGTTGAGCAATGCTGCAATCCTGGAAGCCCAGTTGCTGATGCTTTCTTCTCACAACATTCTGAACCCGCAGAATGGTACGCCAATCACCCTGCCTTCCCAGGACATGGTACTCGGTCTGTACTATATTACCAAGGGTAAGAAAACCACTGAAACCGAAACCATCAAAGGTCAGGGCATGGCTTTCTACAGTATGGATGAAGTAATCATCGCTTACAACGAAAACAAGGTAGACCTGCATGCTAATATAAAGGTGAAAACCAATGTGCGTGAAAAAGGCGTACTGGTGAAAAAACTGATTGAAACTACTGTTGGCCGGGTACTGTTTAACCAGCACGTTCCTGTAGAAGTCGGATTCATTAATGCATTGCTGACTAAGAAAAGCCTGAGAGAGATCATTGGTGATATTATCAAGATCACCGACGTGCCTAAGACTGCTAAATTTCTGGATGATATCAAAACACTCGGATTCCGTATGGCCTTCCGTGGCGGTCTGTCCTTTAGCGTGAACGATCTGATCGTTCCTGAAATCAGAAACGAACTCCTGGATAATGCGAAGGCTGAAGTAGAAGAGGTTTGGGAAAGCTATAACATGGGATTGATCACCAATAACGAACGTTACAACCAGGTTATTGACATCTGGGGTCGCGTGGATATGAAGATCACAGAATCCCTGATTCGTGAAATGACCATCGATAAGCAGGGATTCAACTCTGTATTCATGATGCTGGATTCCGGCGCCCGTGGTAGTAAAACACAGGTTAAGCAGCTGGTAGGTATTCGTGGTCTGATGGCTAAACCACGTAAGAGCGGTAGTTCCGGATCTGAGGTAATTGAGAATCCGATCCTGTCTAACTTTAAAGGCGGTCTGAACGTATTGGATTACTTTATCTCTACGCACGGTGCCCGTAAAGGTCTTGCGGATACCGCCCTTAAAACTGCGGATGCAGGTTACCTGACCCGTCGTTTGGTGGACGTATCTCAGGACGTAGTCATCTCCGAAGAAGATTGCGGTACACTGCGTGGTAATGCAACTACAGCGTTAAAAGACAACGAAGATATTATTGAACCACTGGCAGACAGAATTGAAGGACGTACTTCCCTGCACAATATCTATCATCCGGTAACGGAAGAACTGATTATTCTTGCAGGTGAGGAAATCTCTTCTGATGTTGCTAAGTACATTGAGGAAGTAGGTATCGAAACCGTAGAGATCCGTTCTGTACTTACCTGCGAAAGTAAGCGTGGTGTTTGTGTGAAATGTTATGGTAAGAACCTGGCTACAGGTTACCTGGCGCAGAGGGGTGATGCTGTTGGTATTATTGCTGCACAGTCTATCGGTGAGCCTGGTACACAGTTGACCCTGCGTACCTTCCACGTGGGTGGTGTTGCAGGTTCTTCTAACATTGAATCTACCTTACCGGCTAAATTTGATGGTACCATCCAGTTCGACGGTTTAAGAACAGTTGATGTGGTGAACAACGAAGGCGCTAAATCCAAGATCGTTATTGGTCGTACCGGTGAGGTGCGGATCATGGACGTGAAGAATGATCGCCTGATGATCACCAGCAACGTTCCTTACGGTGCAACCCTGAATGTAAAAGATGGTGCGCAGGTGAAGAAAGGAGATGTGATCTGTACATGGGATCCGTTCAACAACGTAATCGTTGCGGAAACAAACGGTTCTATCAAGTTCGAAAATATCCTCGATGGTATCACTTACCGTGATGAGGCCGATGAACAAACAGGTCACCGCGAAAAAGTGGTTATCGAAACAAAAGATAAGACCAAGATCCCTACGATCATTGTAGAAGGAAAAGACATCAAGCAATACAACCTTCCGGTTGGATCACATATTGGTGTGGAAGAAGGAGACGAAGTGAAAGCGGGTCAGGTACTGGTTAAAATCCCTCGTATCTTAGGTAAACTGAGAGATATCACGGGAGGTCTGCCACGTGTAACTGAACTGTTTGAAGCCCGTAATCCGGGTAACCCTGCCATTGTTTGTGAAATTGATGGTGTTGTATCCTTCGGTAACGTGAAGCGTGGTAATCGTGAGATTATCGTTGAATCACGCGATGGTATGGTGAAGAAATACCTGGTTCCATTGACTCGCCAGATCCTGGTCCAGGATGGGGACTTCGTAAAAGCGGGTACGCCAATGTCCGACGGACAAATTGCACCTGCTGATATCCTCGCCATCAAAGGGCCATTTGCGGTTCAGGAATATGTGGTGAACGAAATTCAGGAAGTGTACCGATTACAAGGTGTAAAAATCAACGACAAGCACGTTGAAGTAATCGTACGCCAGATGATGAAGAAAGTAGAAATCGTTGATGCAGGTGATACTAAATTCTTAGAGGAGGATCTGGAAGATCGCTTCGACTTTATCGAAGAGAACGACAGGATCTACGACAAGAAAGTGGTTACCAGCGCAGGCGAAAGCGCCAAGATGAAAGCCGGTCAGATTATCACACTGCGCGAACTGAGAGAAGAAAACTCTATCCTCCGCAGAGGCGATAAACAACTGGTAGAAGTAAGAGATGCCAAACCAGCTACCGCTACTCCGGTACTGTTGGGTATCACCAAAGCTTCTCTGGGTGTACAAAGCTGGATTTCTGCAGCGTCCTTCCAGGAAACAACCAAAGTATTGAGTCAGGCCGCTATTCAGGGCAAGACCGATTCTATGCTGGGTCTGAAAGAGAACGTCATTACCGGCCACCTGATTCCTGCCGGTTCCGGACAAAAAGAGTTTGAGAATATGATTGTAGGAAGCAAAGAAGAATACGAAGTACTGGCTACTACCAGAGAAGCGATGAGCTTTGATGAAGAAGAGTAACCTGTATTTTAAACCAGATACAAAAAGTAGGAAGCATTGCTTCCTACTTTTTTACTGATAAGCCGTTATAACAGATAATTTATTTTTATGAAAAATGCTACACTGGGTTTTAATGTTGTTATTGCATTAGCAGTAGCCGTCTTGTTTTATTTTCAGTTCTCCGGTAAAAAAAGCGCTGCAGCAACGGATAGCGCCTCAAAAGCAGCTCCTGCAGGCAGTTTCCGGATTGCTTATTTTGAGTCTGATTCTATTCAGAACAACTTTGAATATTTCAAGGAAATTAAAAGAACCCTGGAAGTGAAAGATCAGGCCAACAGTAAACAACTCAATGAGCTGAAAACCGTATTTACCAATAAATACCAGGATTTACAGCGCTCTGCACAAAGCCTGTCCCAGGCAGAACTGGCCAACAAGCAGCAGGAACTGGAACAAATGCAGCGTACCTACCAGGGTAAAGAGCAGATGATGGCCCAGGAAATGCAGGATGAAAGCTTCAAGAAACTGCAGGATGTAAAGAAGAAAATTGAAACCTATCTTACAGAATACAATAAGGACAAGGGTTATGCCTTCATTTTTTCCAGCGCTCCCGAGTTCATGTACCTGAAAGACACTGCGTATAATATTACCGACGACGTGGTAAAAGGCTTGAATAAGTTGTATCCTAAGAAGCCATAAATCACCGTCATATTTATTATCTTCATTCCCGCCCCATTCAAAAAGGGCGGGAATTTTTTATGTCAGATACCACTACCTCTTTTAAACCAAGACTGGGATTATTGGATGCAACCATGCTGGTTGCCGGAAGTATGATAGGCTCGGGAATTTTTATCGTTAGCGCCGATATTACCCGGAATGTTGGCAGTGCAGGATGGCTGATTGCCGTTTGGCTGTTAACCGGCTTCATGACCCTTACCGCCGCCCTGAGTTATGGTGAGCTTAGCGCCATGTTTCCAAAGGCTGGCGGTCAATATGTGTACCTGAAGGAATCGTATAATCCGTTGACTGGCTTCCTGTACGGGTGGAGCTTTTTTGCGGTGATCCAGACAGGCACCATTGCTGCGGTAGGCGTGGCCTTCTGTAAATTTGCGGCCTATTTCTTTCCCTTCCTGGAAATGAACCCCTCCGATGTGCTTTTCCTGGTTGGTCCGTTCAAAATTTATCCGGCCCAGTTTGTTTCCATATTTATTATTGTATTACTGACCTATATCAATACCAGGGGTGTTGAAGGCGGAAAAATGATCCAGACCGTTTTCACCGTGGCTAAACTGCTGTCTTTATTTGGACTGATCGTTTTTGGTTTCCTGCTGGTTAAGGACAGCGCCATCTGGGATGCCAACTGGGCCGATGCATGGAGTATGAAGAAGCTGAGCGCAGGAACAAATGCTGCCGGTATTCCTGAAACCCTGATCATGCCTATACTGGGGGCCGGGGCATTCGGGGCCATCGCCACTTCTATGGTGGGTTCCATTTTCAGCAGTGATGCCTGGAACAATGTAACCTTCATTGCAGGTGAGATTAAGAATCCGCAGAAGAATATTGGCATGAGTCTGTTCCTGGGAACCCTGATCGTTACATTGATCTATGTTGCGGCCAACCTGATGTACCTGAACGTACTTCCTTTAAATGAGATCGCTTTTGCTCCGTCCGATCGCGTTGCAGTGAGCGCCGCCAATGCCATTTTTGGCCATAGCGGAACCTTTATCATTGCGGCCATGATCATGATTGCCACATTTGGCTGTAACAACGGCCTGATCCTTGCCGGTGCAAGGGTGTATTATACCATGGCACAGGATGGGCTATTCTTTAAAAGGGCCGGTGTACTCAATAAAAATGCGGTTCCAGAATGGGCTTTATGGGCGCAGTGTGTGGTAGCTTCCTTACTGTGTTTAAGCGGCCGTTATGGAGACCTGCTGGATATGGTGTCTTTTATTGTAGTGATCTTTTATGTACTGACCATTGCCGGAATTTTTATTCTGCGCAGGAAACGCCCGGAGCTGGAACGGCCTTATAAAGCCATCGGTTACCCGGTATTGCCTGCTGTTTATATGCTTATGGGGATCAGTTTTTGTGTATTGCTGATTATTTATAAGCCGGAGTTTACATGGCCGGGATTGATCATTACGCTGTTGGGCATACCTTTGTATTTTCTGGCAGTCGGATCATCTAAAAAATAGTGCATGAATTTTGATGAATTATTCAAAGGCTTTACAAACACCAAAGTATTAATTGTTGGTGATGTAATGCTGGATACCTATTGGTGGGGTAATGTAGACCGGATTTCACCCGAAGCGCCTGTGCCGGTGGTTGCATTGAAGAACAAGGAACTGCGGGTGGGTGGCGCCGCCAATGTTGCATTGAATACGGCTGCCCTGGGGGCGCAAACTGCCATTATTTCTGTGGTGGGAAACGACAGCGATGGCGCGCAACTGAAACAACTGATGCAGGAGAGCAATATCGATATATCCGCCATCATCAGTTCAGGGGAACGGATTACCACCAACAAAGTGCGCATCATGAGCCGCAATCAACAAATGATGCGGCTGGATGCAGAGATTACAACCGATATTGAAGGTGCACTGGAACAACAACTGATTGATGCGGTATCCTCTTATATAGAGCGCAACCATACACAGATTCTGATTTTGGAGGATTACAATAAAGGCGTATTGACCAAAAGGGTGATCGAAACCCTTGTAGCCTTCTGCAATGAAAGAGGCGTGCTTACCGCTGTTGATCCCAAACGAAAAAATTTCCTGACTTATAAAGGTGTTACCCTGTTCAAACCCAACCTGAAGGAAGTGAAAGAAGGATTGAACCTGCTGGTAGACCGGATCAATCTCCAAACACTGCATGAAATTCATAATGCGTTGAAGAAGGAGCTGGGCCATGTGATTTCTTTTATCACACTATCCGAAAAAGGCGTGTTCTATCAGAAGGAAAATGAATCCGTCATTATTCCTACCCATATCCGCAACATTGCTGATGTAAGCGGCGCCGGTGATACGGTGATTGCAGTTGCCTCCCTGGTGTATGCCACCACACAGAATATGCGGCTGGCGGCTGAAATGGCGAATGTTGCGGGCGGACTGGTGTGCGAGGAAGTAGGTACGGCTGCCATTAATAAAGACAAACTCCTGGCGGAGTGTAAACTCCTGTTGAAGGCGCTTTAGTTATTCTGAATCAAATACTCCCATATCTTCAACAGTCTCTAATGATTGGCGAAATATATTAGAATCTTTGCGCTGTCTAAAATTCTAGATTCGCAGTCTAAAATATTGGTAATGGGCAATTTTACGATCGCGATACACGGGGGGGCAGGAACAATCCTGAAAGAAGATATGACCCCGGCATTGGAACAGGCATATACCGACGGCATCCAGCAGGCGCTGAATGTCAGCTATGCGGTGTTGGAGCAGGGTGGTTCTGCAGTGAATGCCATCAAGGCGGCACTGGTGATACTGGAAGACAATGTGCTGTTCAATGCAGGAAGGGGATCGGTGTTTACCAAGAAAGGGGTGCAGGAAATGGATGCGGCCATCATGGATGGCAGTGATCTTTCTGCCGGCGCTGTTGCCGGTGTGCGCAGTGTGAGAAATCCGATTGAACTGGCTACTGAAGTGATGCGCAACAGTAACCATGTATTTCTCAGCGGAAAGGGCGCCAATGATTTTGCCATCAAGCAGGGTGTTAAACTGGAGCCGGATGAATATTTCTATTCCCAATTCCGCTACGACCAGTGGAAGGCCATCCGCGATTCTGATTCCTATTCGCTCGACCATACCAACCACCATCTCGAAGAATTGATGCGCGATAAAAAATTCGGCACCGTTGGTGCTGTGGCCTGCGATCAGAACGGCAACCTGGCGGCAGCCACATCCACCGGAGGAATGACCAATAAAAAATACGGAAGGATCGGAGACAGTCCGGTGATTGGTGCTGGCACCTATGCCAACAATAAAACCTGTGCCATCAGTTCCACCGGTCATGGGGAAATGTTTATCCGCGCTGTTGCGGCTTATGATGTAAGTTGCCTGATGGAATACAAGGGACTGAGCCTGGAGGAAGCCATGAATGTAGTGGTGAAGGAAAAACTGGTAGCCATGCACGGAGAGGGTGGAATGATTGGGGTGGATGCACAGGGAAATGCGGCGCTGGTATTCAATAGTGCGGGAATGTACAGAGGTGTCCGGAATAACAAGGGCTACAATATGGTAGCGATATATAGTTAGGTTAGCATGAAAAAATTTGCATTGATTACGGCCGGTGGTTCCGGTAGCAGAATGGGTACTGAATTACCGAAGCAATTTCTTTTACTGCATGGAAAGCCGGTATTGTGGCATACCATCAGGGCCTTCCGGGAAGCCTATGCCGATATCCATTTTATCCTTGTTATCCCTGCAGCACATGCAGAAGCAGGCAAAGCCATCCTGGAAGAGCTGAACCTGACCGCGCAGTCCGTATTGGTAGAAGGGGGAGCAACCCGCTTTCATTCCGTACAGAACGGCCTGCAAAAAGTGGAACCCGGATCCATTGTTTTTGTCCACGATGGGGTTCGTTGCCTGGTATCTCCCGACCTGATTAAACGCTGTGGCGAACAGGCAGCAACACGCGGCAGCGCAGTGCCTGCCGTGGCTTCTGCCGACAGTATCAGAATAACCGACGAGCAGGGCGGGCATCAATCCATCGACCGCAACAGGGTACGCATCATACAAACACCGCAAACCTTCCAAAGCAATATCATCCTGCCTGCTTTTCAGCAGGCATGCCGGGGTGAATTTACCGATGAAGCTACGGTAGTGGAAGCTGCCGGAACCCCGGTGTTTCTGATTGAAGGAGATTACCGGAATTTAAAGATCACCCGTCCGGCAGACCTGCTGGTTGCTGAAACCATTCTGCAGGAACGCGCTGCCCAATAGCTATTATTTCAACAGGGATAAGGGGAAGGGCAGCTTGTTATAATGATACAGGTAATAGGTTTCTTCTGTAGCCCCGAATTTCCTGTAAAAGGATTGTACACCGGGTATTGCGGAGCCTTCAAAATCGAGCAGCAGCGCTTCTTCTGCAAATTCCCGGATCAACTGATCCAGCAAAAAATGATTGGCTTCGTTTTGCCGGCCAGCTGCCGTAGTGGTGTTCATGAGATTATAGATCCGGCGCCCGTCTTTCAGTAGCAATACCACCGATTCCATTTCCCGGTTGCTGTTCAATACAGCCCTTGTAAAACATTGCCCCCTACCTGCCAGCACGTTGTTGCAGAGCTGTGAAAATGCGAGATAATTGTCTGGATGAATATGTTTGGATTGATGTGCATGGTGTTCTATAAATACATCAATGGCTGTTTGAATGGGTACCTCATTGCTGTATACCGTCGCTGCCCGTTCTGCTTTTTTGATGTTCTGTTTCAGGTCGGGGGAATAATGACTGCTGATTTCCGGGTAGGGACGGTTGAGGTTCAACGTGTAGTTGGGCTTTTGTACAATACCTTTTAAATAAGCGGCAGCGGTATTGCTGTGGTTGAAGAGCAAAGTGCCATACGCGTACTGCTGCATGACCTGCCGGGCAATTTGTTGGACCATCTGCTGTTGCTCCTGCTTCGGAAGGCCAGGTAGCCCAATTAGTCCCAGTTGTTGCACAAAGGGCGGCGTATACCAGTAGGTGTATCCCAGCTTCGATTTACAGGGCAGGGCCATCATGGCTTCATAATCGTTCAATACCAGCCCCATCCAGTTTTCACAAACTGCATGTAAATAGTCCGTGCATGAATAGATCAGGCCGTTTTCTGCCATTGCAACCCGCCGATCCCATTGAGTGGCATCAATTTGTTGAGCAGGTATGAGCCTGATTGCATACATGATGATTTTATTTTCCTTTCCCGGATAAAATAATGCGGAGTGTTTGGAGCATGATCCTGAAATCGAGCCCTAAAGATAGTTGATCCATGTATTCCAGGTCGTACTGCATGCGTTCCGCCATTTCCGGTACGCCTGATGCATAACCGAAGCGAACCATTCCCCAGGAGGTAAGCCCTGGTTTAACCCTGAGCAGTTCAGGGTATCGGGGAGCCAGTTGTACCAGTTGATCGATGTAGCATTTTCTTTCGGGCCTTGGTCCCACCAGGCTCATGTCTCCGATAATGATGTTCCAGAGTTGCGGCAGTTCGTCCAGTTTCCATTTACGCATGGTTTTCCCCCAAGGGGTAATGCGCTCGTCGTCCGGGCCCGATAAAGCCGGTCCGTTTTGCTCTGCATTGGGGTACATGCTCCTGAATTTGTAAATGGTAAACGGTACACCGTTACGGCCAATTCGCTGCTGGGTATAAATGACAGCGCCCCCGGAGCTCAGCCTGGTTCTGCATGCAATGAGCAGGAGGAGAGGGCTCAGTGCCGTAATAGCCGTAAGAGAAAATATAATGTCCAGGAACCTTTTGATTTGCTGCATTATTGATTGCCGGATTAAACTAAAATACTGGTGTTGTTGATTTTCTCCAATATCTGGTGTGCAACTTCCATTGCAAGGAAACCATCTATTTCGCTTACTACGGTAGGTTTATTGTTAACAATTGAATCAACAAAAGACTCCAGCTCCAGCTTGATCGCATTCAGTGGCTCAATGGTTGGTGTGGCGATTGCAATGGATTTTTTACCATTGGGAGTATCTATGTCGAAAGAAAATACATTGTTGTCATCGGGCTGCTTCAGCTTAATGATTTCTGTTTTCTTTTCGAGGAAGTCGATGCCAATGTAGGCGTCTTTCTGGAACAACCGCATCTTGCGCATTTTTTTCATACTGATGCGGCTGCTGGTTAAATTGGCCACACATCCATTGTTGAACTCGATCCGCACATTGGCAATATCCGGTGTTTCGGTCATCACCGCCACGCCGCTTGCCGCGATACTTTTTACATCGCTTTTTACCAGGCTTAAAATGATATCTATATCATGGATCATCAGATCCAGGATTACGCTTACCTCGGTTCCTCTCGGATTGAACTGCGCCAGCCTGTGTACTTCTATGAACATCGGGTTGAGGTTCATGTCTTTTACCGCCAGGTAGGCCGGGTTAAATCTTTCCACATGTCCCACCTGCACTTTTACATTGGCTTCGCGAACCATATCCATCAGGGCGCGCCCTTCTTGTATGGTATTGGTAATGGGTTTCTCTACAAATACATGCTTGCCCTTCCTGATGGCCTGCATGCAGATACCGAAGTGCTGATTGGTGGGAGTGATCACATCTATAACATCACAGGCATCCATCAGTTTTTCTTCGTCCATGTAACGTTTCAAACCATATTTTTCAACTACTTCCCTGGCATTGTCGTTATTGGGATCAAAAAATCCCACCAACTTTATTCCTTCAATCTCTTTCCAGTTGTTCAGGTGAAACTTGCCCAGATGGCCCACCCCAAAAACTCCTACTTTTAGCATAGTTCTGATATTAATGGGTAAAGATAATTAAATCGGCCTGCCCTGTGGGGCATATTCGTCTTTTTATCTGGCGCTGCCCCCATCTATGGTGAGGCAGATTCCGTTTACATAAGCTGCTTCGTCGGAAGCAAGGTATAAATATCCATAGGCAATATCAATCGGTTTGCCCCAGTGCCCTGCGGGAATCAGCGGCACCATTTTCTGCCTTACTTCCTCCGGAATACTGTTGGTCATGCTGGTTTCAATAAAACCGGGCGCGATGCAATTGGCGGTGATGCCGAACCTTCCCAGTTCCAGCGCCCATACCTTGGTCATGCCAATGATGGCCGATTTGGTGGCTACATAATTGGTTTGCCCGTAATTGCCCCTGAGCCCTACATTGGAGGATGCAGATACGATTCTTCCGTACTGCTGTTCTTTCATATGGTGCGCCACAGCCTGGGTACAGTTAAAAACACCGGTCAGGTTTACTGCCAGTACTTTCTCCCAATCATCTTCCTGCATTTTCAACAAGGTTTTATCCTTGGTGATACCAGCATTGTTGATCAGGATATCGATCCTTCCTTTCAGTTCCTTCACTTTTGTAGTTGCAGCTTCGATGGCGGCTTTATCCGTAACGGACACCAGCATAAAATGCACATCCAGTTGCTGTTCCCTGCATTGCGCAGCCAGGGTTTCTCCTTCCTCATTCAGGTCCCAGATAAAAACAGTTGCGCCTTCCTTCGCAAACAATTCTGCTGTTGCAGCACCTATGCCAGCTGCGCCTCCGGTAATAATGGCCGTTTTATTGGTTAATCTCATTTACTATTTTTTTAGATGCATTTAAAGTCCGATGATTCTTTTCAGCCGCTTCCAGATGCCTTTCCATAAACCGCCGTCGAGCTGAATCCGCCGGTCGGTTGTCCAGACCAATGCAGCAGGCCGGGTAACATAATATAGTTTTCCAAAACCTTTTTCGCGCAGCTTTAAAGCCAGCCAACCGTCTTCGTTGGCACCGGGGGGATGATGAAAACCATCCACCGCAATGCCCTGTTCTCTGCGGAAACCCGAATTGAAACCGTATACATTCATGGCCTCATTGCGAAAGGTCTTGTTGAACCAGCGTGTGCAATCGGCCAGGTATTCATAGCAGCAATAAGTTAGCCGGCCCGTACTGCCGGTAGGAATAAAAGCAAACCTGCCGTAGACCACTGCCGTTTGCGCATCAGTGGCCAGGGGCATCACCATTTGTTCTATCCAGTTGGTTGGGTAAATGGTATCTGCATCCGCATTCAAAATATATGTACCCCTGGCAACAGAAAGCCCTGCATTCCGGGCAAAAGCAACGCCCTGCCTGGGTTCCATTACACAGGGGATGCCGGCAGCTTTCACCAGTTCCTCTGTGCGGTCGGTCGATGCATTATTGATCACAATGATTTCCGTTGGCCATTGAGTGGTATTGTGGCACAGTGAAAGCAGGGTCTGCAGAATCCCAGCTTCTTCGTTGTATGCAGGAATCACGATCGAAACAACCGGTGCTTCTTTGCAGAGCGCCGGATACAATTCCCGGATAACTTCAGTGGTAGCCGGCTGGTTTGGATCGGCCTGGAATAGTTCCCGGATGTACCGGGGAATGGCAATGGGTCTCATGGATGCGTGATGAAAATGGAGCAGATCGGCCTGCGTCAGTTAAAGTTAATGATATGCCCAGAATTCCTCCTTTTTTTAGACAATTATCCGCCGAATTCGCTTTCATTACGATACAAATGAGATAATTTTACAAGCGGATAGGAAGCGTAAAGGTAAAGTTCTACATTTAGCTGGTTTTATCGGACCAATAAACAATTTATATGGCATTTACAAGCTCAGATACAATCAAGATTATAGTGGTGGAAGATGAGATCACCATGCAACTAATACTGAAAAAGTATTTGGGAGAGCAATATGAAGTAGAAATATTCAAAGACGGGGTAGACGCACTGGCATTTATACAACAAGGCAATGTTCCGGATCTGATTATCTCAGATCTGAACACACCGGTGATGGGCGGACTGGGACTTACCCAGCAATTGAAAGCCAGTGATTTCTTCAACAGCATTCCAATTGTGATTTTATCCGGTGAAGAGAGCTCTGAGATGATCATTAAATGCCTGGAAGCCGGCGCGGATGATTACCTGGTAAAACCTTTTAACCCCAAAGAGCTGGAAGCAAGGCTCCGGGTGGTGCTTAGACGAATCCGCAAATAATCACTCCAATGGATGCCCCTGTAGCTAAACCAGAACAATTCATTGCCCTTATTGGCTGCAACGAACATGTAACGGAGATTTTCCGTTCTGCTAACCTGGGGAACCGCGAAGTCCGCTCCTTTCTTCATGCCATTGATCTGTTCAACAGGTGGGAAAAAGGAGGGGGTAACCTGGTAGCCATCGTATCTCAGAGTGAGGTGTTGGGGCCTGCGGGAATTGCATTGCTCGAAACCCTCCGCAACAAAAAACATATTCTGGTTCCATTCTTCCTTGTAAGCCAGCAACTGAGCGAAAGTACTGTTAAACTGGCCCTGAAATCGGGTGTTTCCGATGTGTTCCGTTTGCCCGTTAAAAAGGAAAATATAGAAATAAGGCTGAACCTGATCATAGACAAATGGAAGGAGCTGAAATCTACCCACGACGAAGTGCTGGATTTTCATAAATACAAGACCCCCTTTATTAAGCGCGTGTTTGATATTTTTTTTGCCGGCATGGCGCTGCTATTGCTTTCTCCTTTATTACTGGTGATTTGCATTTTATTGAAACTGGAATCGAAAGGGCCTGTTTTTTATTATGCCTTAAGGGTGGGTTCGGGCTACAGAACCTTTAAGTTCTATAAGTTTCGCTCCATGTATGTGAATGCCGACCAGCGACTGAAGGAACTGAAGCACCTCAACCAGTATGCACCTGCCGCCGCAGATGAAGCTGCGGAACAGCTGCAGGAGCAGTATCTCTGCGATGAGTGCAGGGGTGCCGGTACCCAGTGCCAGTTTCCGATGTACTCCGATAAAGTGCGCTGGTGTGAAAAGCAATACAACGATACCAAGAAAACAAAAGCCGGTTCTGCGTTCTTCAAACTGAAGGATGATCCCCGCATTACCAAAGTGGGTAAGTTTATCCGGAATACCAGCATCGACGAACTGCCCCAGTTGTGGAATGTGATTATCGGGGACATGAGCATTGTGGGGAATCGCCCATTGCCTTTGTATGAGGCCGAGAAACTGACCACCGATAAATATGCCCTGCGGTTCATGGCTCCTGCCGGTATTACCGGGCTCTGGCAGGTAGAGAAAAGGGGGAAGGGGGAGATGTCTGAAGAGGAGAGACTGATGCTCGATAATGAATATGCTGCCAACCACAGCTTCTGGTATGATATCAAACTGATCCTGAAAACGATCCCGGCCTTGTTCCAGTCAGAAACCGTATAATCGCGCAACGTTTTATCTTTAAAATTATTATCTTTAAATTGCGTGACAATCATTGGTTTAGCTTAAAAGACCTTTTTTCAGCAACTGATGTTTTGTTTGATACCCTTTAACCAACCATATGCTTTTTAATAGTCCGATACGCCGTTTTTTTCACTCCATCAGAAAGGGTTTACTGGTAAGGACGATCTGTTTTTTTCTGTTGGCAACAGGTAGTTTGGCGGCCTCTGCGCAGGAGTCGATGATTCCGGAACTGTCTTATCCTTTTTTGGAAAAACTGATTTTCACCGCCCGTGAAAATTATCCGCGGATGAAGGCCAACCAGCACAGGATCCGGTTTGCAGAACTAAACCTGAAAAAAACACAACTTTCCTGGTTCGACTTTTTTTCACTCTCCGCTTTTTACAGCCCCAGTACCTCGGTAACATTAACCAATGCCACCCTTACCGGTGTGCAGGTGGGATTATTCATTAATTTCTCTGCCATCATTCAAAAACCAACTATGGTTAAGCAGAGCAGGGAGGAAGTGGCTATCGCAAAATATACCTATGATGAATTTGGCCTTTCTGTAGAGAATATGGTGAAAGAGCGGTATTTCAGGTACATGCAGAATTTGACGGTGCTGAAGTTGCGCAGCCAGGCTGCCATTGATGCGGAGGCTTTGTACAAGCAGATGAAGTTTAAGTTCGAAAAAGGGGAGGAAACCTTTGAGAATTACAGCAAGGCAATGATACAGTATATAGACACGAAACAAAAAATTGTTGAAACAGAAGGTCTGTTACTGATTTCCAAGAGTAATCTGGAAGAAATGATCGGAAAAAAATTAGAAGAGGTTAAGTAATGGAACTAGCAAAGTTTTTAAAGCTTGTCTACAAAAAGAAATACGTACTCGTAATCGTCCCATTGGTTACGGTAGTGATTACGTATTTCCTGGTTCGAAAGCTTCCCGATACTTTTCAGTCTTCTTCCCGCATTTCAACAGGACTGGTAGATCAGTCGCAACAGATCCTTTCCAGCTCCGATATGTCTCAGGAGTCTAAGATTGCACAGCAGTTTAGCAACCTGGTTCAGCAGTTCAGGCTGAAAAGAATGTTCGACCAGGTTTCCTATCAATTGATCCTCCACGACCTTACCAGCGATAAACCCTACCGGCCTGCCAGCAAACTGCTGAAGGAGATCGGCCCCAATGCCAGGGCCCACGCCATTGAAGTGTATACCCGCCTGCTGAAAGAAAAAAAACCTTTGTCTTTATGGGATAAGGATCAGTATGGGTTGAACCAGGTGCTGATTTCCATGGGGTATGATGAACAGACCCTGCAAAAGAAAATATTTATCTACCGGGTCAATAACAGTGATTTCATAGATGTGGAATTTGAATCGGAGAATCCATTTCTCTCCGCTTTTGCCATTAATGCGCTGTGTAAGGAATTCCTGGACTACTACACTTCCTATATTAAAGCGAATCAGTTGCGTGCAGTGAATTACTTAGACACGCTGATGAAGCAGAAATATGATTCCATGAACGCAAAAATGCGCGCACTGCGGAATTATAAAATTAAAAACAGGGTATTGAACCTGAACGAACAGGCCAAGAGTTTGTACGGGCAGATCTCTGATTTTGAAACCTACCTGGAAGTTGCTAAAAAAGATGTGGAAGCCAATGAAGGCGCCATTCGCGGAATAGATGCAAAATTTGATACAAAAGACCGGCGTTACCTCGAAAGTACCGTGGTGTCTATCAACCAATCGGTAATGAATACCCGGGAACAACTTCGGTTGGCAACCCTGAATGTAATCAAGAACAATTATTCGGCCAGATCCGTGGCAAAACAGGATTCCCTCCGGGCAAAACTGGAGCAGGAATTACTGGCATCCACCGATCGTTACCTGGTAAGCCCGCTGGCCAATAAACAGCAATTGATCCAGCAGCGATTGACGCTGGAAGTAGCGCTCGACCAGGCGCGTAACAGTATTAAATCGCTGGAAGCGGAACTGGAAAGGCTGAATAAGAAATTTGATTTACTCGTGCCGCATGAGGCCCTGATTCAAAACTATGAAGGCGCCGTAGATGTGGCGGGGAAAGAATATCTCGAGATCCTCAATAAGTTCAACAGAACAACTATGGAATCCAATGTGGGTGTTCAGTTGCGCCAGGTAGAAATGGCGATGCCAGGACCTCCACAGCCCTCCAAGAAATTATTGCTGGTATTGCTGAGCGGGGTAGTCAGCTTTGTATTTTGTATGGTGGCATTGTTCATCATCTTCTATCTGGATCATTCCATTCTAAGCGCGCAGGATCTTGCCAACCAAACCGGATTCCCGGTATTGTCGTTCCTGCCCCTGATCAATACCTCTTTACTGGACCTCTCCAATTTAACGAAGGGGGACGAAGTAAACCGGAATACCATTGCCTTTAAAAACCTGATCCGCTCCCTGCGATTTGAAGTGGAGAGGGCCATGAACAAGCAGAAATTACTGGTGGTAACCAGCCTGTACACGGGTGAAGGAAAAACATTATTGTCGCTGGGATTGTCGTATGCTTTCTCCATGGTGAATAAAAAAGTATTGCTCATTGATGGGAATTTTGATGAGCCTACTATCTCTGAAGTCAGTGGAACTACTTTTTTCCTGGAAGATTATCTTAAAAACAGGGTCTCTGTTTCTGAAATCACCCGCAACGGGAAAGTAAGCATACTGGGTAACAGGGGCGGTGATACCTCTTTGTTTGAGTTCTGTGACGAAGACATTGTGGTTCCCAAACTGAACTACCTGCGGGATGTGTTTGATATCATTATTGTAGAAGGCCCTTCGCTCGACCGATTGAATAAATCCCGCGAATGGATTGTTGTTGCCGATAAAGTATTGGGTGTATATGTTTCCGGGGTTCCCATCCGGAATAGCGCTAAACCGCATATCCATTTCCTCGAAACCATCGGCAATAAGTTTGCCGGATGGGCACTCAATAAAGTTCAATTCAACAGGTTAGAGCGTGTTCCCAAATAACCCAAGTGTTTATGGCAAGCATCGATATAGTAGAACTTCTCTGGATATTGTTTCAATTATTGGTTGGCTATAACCTGGTATTGCCTGTTCTGCTGCTATTGCTCTATTTGCTGTTGGGAAACAAAAAAGGAAAGCCTGCATCTGTTGGCGGGCGTGAAGCCGATTATGCCATCATCGTAACGGCCTATGAACAAACCCAGTTGCTGCAAGGGGTGGTGCGCTCCTTGTTGCAGTTGCATTACAGCAATTACCTGATTTATATTGTAGCCGACAAATGCGATGTTACCAACCTGGTCTTTGAAGATGAGCGGGTGATTGTATTAAGGCCCGAAGAAACACTGGCCAGTAATACCCGTTCTCATTTTTACGCCATCAACCGGTTCAGAAGGCAGCATGAAAGGCTGGCGATCATCGACAGCGATAATATTACAGACCCTGAATTTTTATTGCGGCTGAACGAATACTTCGACCTGGGTTTTGAAGCCGTACAGGGCCTCAGGGCTGCCAAGAACCTGGATACCATGTATGCCTGCCTGGATGGAGCCAGGGATATTTATTATCACTTCTATGATGGCAAAGTATTGTTCTCCATTGGTTCTTCCGCTACGCTTTCCGGATCGGGAATGGCCTTCTCCGTTCAATTGTACAAGGATTGTCTGGGGCATCTGGATATTACCGGAGCGGGATTTGATAAAATACTGCAACGCCAGATTGTGAACAAGGGCTACCGGATTGCTTTTGCTGAAAAAGCAATTTTGTACGACGAAAAAACGTCGCAATCCGATCAACTGGTGAGCCAGCGGGCAAGATGGATCAATACATGGTTCCGATATTTCTCTTTTGGCTTCGGGCTGATCGGAAAGGGGCTGGTCCGGTTCAACTTCAACCAGTTCCTCTTTGGGCTGATTCTGTTGCGCCCTCCATTGTTCATTTTCCTCCTGATATCGGTGGGTTGTATGTTCCTTAATCTATTGATCAACCCATTGGTATCGCTGATCTGGCTGGCAGGGTTGCTGTTGTTTGTTGCGGGCTTTATATTGTCTTTATGGATGAACCATACCGATCCCCGGATTTACCGTTCTCTGTGGGGTATTCCCAAATTCATCTTCTTCCAGGTACTTTCCCTGCTGAAAGTGAAAAATGCCAACCAGCGTTCCGTGGCTACCAAACATTTTCATGCGGATAAAGTAGACTAGGCGGGTTATCTTTATACAACTAATCAGGAAAGCATTGCGGATTGATTCCACCATACCGAAAAGAACGAAGGAAGAGCAGGAAGAATACGACCGGCTCAGGCTGGAAAAGCTTGCGCGCAAGGTGGCCATTGCAATTGCTTTTGCCAGTGTGTACTATTTCTTTATTAAACTGCTTTTTCTGTAATGGAAGAACCATTTAATATACCGGTAGGCGCAGGGAAAAAGAGCAGGAACTTTTTTTCGAAGGAAGGGCTGAATGGCCCGTTGATGTACCTTTTCCTGCTTTGTTCCTCCCTGTTTTTTGCTTACCTTATTGCAAAGTTTGGGCTCATCCCCGGCGTACTGATCCTGGCCGCATTGATCGGCTTGCCGATGGTATACGGATTGATTGCCTATCCCCGGTTTGGGATTGTGGTCTTCCTGGCC
Organism: Sphingobacteriia bacterium; assembly: GCA_015999745.1. Taxonomy (GTDB): domain Bacteria; phylum Bacteroidota; class Bacteroidia; order Chitinophagales; family Chitinophagaceae; genus Sediminibacterium. The sequence goes on from JAECQP010000002.1 coordinate 109,408, forward strand.
AGCGCATATTTCATTATGTTCATAGACCGGATGGGGGTGGATTTCCCATTGGGAACCCTGATGGATTTTATGGAATTGCTGTTCATTGTTGGGTTTTTTATTCAGCAGAAAAGCCAGAAAAACTGGAAAATTTTTAATGGGCCGCTTAGTATCATGATCCTGATTTGGGTGATGTACAATGTGCTGGAAGTATTGAACCCCTTTGCGGAATCAAGACTGGCCTGGTTGTATACGGTACGATCCGTGGCATTTATCATGCTGATGTTCTTTGTATTTCTGTACAATATCCGCACCAGGGAGTTTATCCGGGTTATTTTGAAACTCTGGATCCTGTTTTCACTGATCGGTGCACTCTACGGACTGAAACAGGAGTTCATCGGCTTTAATGCGGCGGAGGAAGCCTACCTGCATTCGGATCCGAATATTGAACAACTCTTGTTTATTGGCGGTACCTGGAGGAAGTTTTCCATCTTCACAGACCCGGTTGCCTTCTCTTATAATATGGTGATGAGCGCCTTGCTTTGTATTGGTTTAATAACGGGTCCGCTCAAAACCTGGAAGAAAATTGTTCTCGGAATTTTTGCAGCTACCTGCCTGACCTCCATGCTTTATTCCGGCACCCGCGGCGCATTTGTATTACCGCCATTTGCACTGGCTGTATTTGCAGTGCTCCGCTTTAATAAGAAAGTGTTGTTTTTTGGAGCAGTTGCCACTGCACTTATGACCATCGTTGTGTTCATGCCTGCCTCCAATCAGGCCATCGTTCGTTTTCAGAGCGCCTTTCGTCCTTCGGAAGATGCTTCCTTTAATGTGCGGAAATATAATCAGAAAAGAATTCAGCCCTATATTCTCAGTCATCCTATAGGTGGGGGGCTAGGCGCAACAGGAACCTGGGGACAGCGTTTCGCTCCCAATTCCTTTCTGGCCGGATTCCCTCCGGACAGCGGGTATGTACGGGTTGCCGTGGAACTGGGTTGGGTAGGCCTGCTGCTTTTCTGCACGCTGATGTTTATGATTTTGAGAACCGGAATCATAAACTTTTATGCCATCCGCGATCCGGAATTAAAGTCGTATTGTTTGTCGATGGTATTGATTGTATTTGCATTAAATTTAGGGAACTACCCGCAGGAAGCGCTTGTTCAGTTTCCTACGAACGTATATTTCTATCTTGTTGCTGCATTGATTGTAATCACCCGGAGAATTGATGAGGAAAATCGGGAGTTGACTGAACCGGTAAAAACGGCCCTATGATAAAAGGCAGAGATATTGTTGTTGTTGGCCAGCAACCATGGGATGTGGAGATTGGCAGTAATTGTAAAAACATTGCATTGGAGTTTAGCAGGCACAACAGGGTGCTTTATGTAAATGCTCCCCTCGATCGGATTACTGCGCTGCGCAATGCCAAAGAACCACAAGTGCAAAAAAGAATGCGGGTGATTAAAGGCAGGGAAAAAGGGTTGGTGAGCATCGCTCCCAATATCTGGAACCTTTATCCCGATCAGTTAATTGAATCGATCAACTGGATAGGTAGTCAAACCCTGTTTGAAATGCTGAACAGGGTTAATAACAAACGGTTGGCGGGTAGTATCAGCCGTGCTATGCAGGAGCTGCGCTTCACCAATATTATCCTCTTCAACGACAATGATATGTTCCGGTGTTTTCACCTCAAAGCGTTGTTAAAGCCGGCCGTAAGTGTTTATTATTCCAGGGATTTTATGCTGGCGGTGGATTACTGGAAAAAACATGGCGCCAAGATGGAGCCCGAACTGATTGCACAGTCGGATGTATGCGTTGCCAATTCCACCTACCTGGCAGATTATTGCAGAAAATACAATCCGCATTCCTACTATGTGGGCCAGGGTTGTGATCTGGATATTTTTACCAGCTTCAACAGCCCCGAAAAGCCACAGGATATGCAGGCCATACAGGAGCCGGTTATTGGCTATGTCGGCGCACTGCTGGGGTTGCGGCTGGATCTGGATATATTGACCCATATTGCCTGCTCCAGGCCCGACTGGAGCATTGTACTGGTAGGACCGGAGGATGAAACCTTCCGGGCAAGCGGGCTGCACGGGATGAAGAATGTTCATTTCCTTGGAGCTAAACCTCCGGGATTATTGCCGCAGTACATTCATGCTTTTGATGTATGCCTGAATCCGCAGGTGATCAGCGGGGTAACCATCGGTAATTATCCGCGCAAAATTGATGAGTACCTGGCCATGGGAAAGCCGGTTGTGGCTACCAGCACGCCTTTCATGGAGGCGGTATTCAACGGGTATACTTACCTGGGTAAAAGTGGGGCGGATTATGTAATGCTGATTCATGAGGCGTTGCAGGAAAACGATCCGGAAAAAGCAGCAGCCAGAAAAAACTTTGCCGCCTCGCATACCTGGGAAAACAGTGTGGAAGAAATCTATAAGGCGATACTTCGTGTATCTTTACATACCTGATTAACTATTTGCTATGAACACCGGAATAATGGCCAAACTGAGAAATAAGCATTTCATGTCGCTGGCAGGAAATGTGGCCATGGCCGGTCTGGCGATGCTGACCGTTGCCCTGCTCTACCGGTCGCTCAGCCTCGAAGAAATCGGCTATTGGTTTTTTTATCAAACCCTGTTTATGCTGATCGATACCTTCAGAACAGGGTTCTTACAGGTGGCGCTGATCAAATTTTATACAGGTACGGAACCCAGGCGGGCCAATGAAGTACTTGGCTCTGTGTGGTATCTGGCTTTGTTGATCACAGTTATCATGATTGGCATAAACCTCTCACTGGCGCCCTTTATGGGCTCCATCACCAATACCGGTTTGCTTGTTACCATCCAATGGTTTGGGATCACTTTTCTGGCAACATTGCCTTCATCTATCGCCTCCTGGATTCAGCAGTCGGATCAGCGGTTCGACCGCCTGCTTATTTTGCGGGTGATCAATCAGGGTTCGTTCATCATTAGCGTGGTGTTGCTGATACTGTTCAGGGAAATGAGTCTGCAGATGATTATGCTGGTGAATGCTATATCCAATGCGTTG
>JAECQP010000037.1 GCA_015999745.1 Sphingobacteriia bacterium
CCGGACACTTTACAGTACAGCAATGCAGCAGCAGAACCGGTATTGGCCGGTTCTTTGGTTGATGCTTTCATGGACGGGAAAAGAGCTTCTTCCTATGCGGCAGCCATCCATGTGAAGCAACCTGCTGCCGGAAAGAAAAAAGTATTTGCCGGACTTGGTAATGTGGGACATATGTTCATTACCCTGATCAAGTTCAACAAAGACCGCAGTTCGGTAACCAGAACTTTTGGCTTTTATCCCGAAAAAGGATTGCTGATTCCGGTCAATCCCATTTTCCCGAATTCACCCGCTATTCTCAAAAATGACCAACAACGCAGTTGGGACGAAATGGTAGGTCGGTTTGTTTCGCAAAGAGACTTTACCCGCATCCTGGAATTTATTGATAAAAATTCAAATACGTCCTACCATCTGAACAGGTTTAACTGTTCTGATTTTGCCCTGGCCATTGGTGATCTCGCCAATATCAATATCCTGGAAACAACCGGCAAATGGCCGCTGGGTAAGGGAAACAATCCGGGCAGCGCAGGTCAGAGCATCCTGGCCGGCAAATTTTACAACAAAGAGACCAGCTCTAAAGCAGGTTTATTTGCCTGCACCAACAACCTGTTTGCCACCGGTAAATAAGGGCTGCTGATCCGGCGATTCACCGATTAAGAGCAGAAAATTCAATAATTTTCTGCTCTTACAGAACAACCTAACGATCGTTAGCTTAAATTTGGCTCACAAAATTAAACACATGAATTTCCAGTTTACAGAAGAGCATTTAATGATTCAAAAGGCAGCAAGAGATTTTGCTAAAAATGAATGTTTACCAGGCGTGATTGACCGTGATGAAAACCAGCGTTTCCCGCGTGAACAAGTTACCAAACTTGCTGAATTAGGCTTCATGGGTATGATGGTTGCTCCGGAATTTGGCGGTGCAGGAATGGATGCGATCAGTTATGTACTGGCCATGGAGGAAGTGAGTAAAGTGGACGCAAGTACCAGTGTGAGCATGAGTGTGAACAATAGCCTGGTATGCTGGGGACTGGAAACATTTGGCAATGAAGCACAAAAAAGAAAATACCTCACACCGCTGGCCCAGGGCCGGAAAGACGGGGAATTATATATTGGTGCATTCTTACTGAGCGAACCGGAAGCAGGAAGTGATGCTACCAGTCAGCAAACCACGGCCGAAGACAAAGGCGAGCATTACCTGATCAACGGAACCAAAAACTGGATTACCAATGGTTCTACTGCATCGGTTTACCTGGTGATTGCCCAAACCGACCCTTCTAAAGGAAGCAAGGGGATCAACGCATTTATTGTAGAAAAAAACAGTCCGGGTGTTACCGTGGGCGCCAAGGAAAATAAATTAGGGATTCGTGGAAGTGACACCCATTCCATCTTATTCAACGATGTAAAGGTTCCGAAAGAAAACAGAATCGGCGAAGACGGTTTTGGATTTAAATTTGCCATGAAAACACTGGCCGGAGGCCGCATCGGTATTGCATCCCAGGCCCTGGGTATTGCCAGTGGCGCATATGAGCTGGCCCTGGCTTATAGTAAACAGCGTAAGGCTTTTGGTAAAGAGATCATGCACCATCAGGCGATTCAGTTTAAACTGGCGGATATGGCTACCAGGATTGAAGCCGCCCGTTTATTATGTTTGAAGGCAGCATGGGAAAAAGACAATGGCCACGATTATACACTCAGCTCTTCCATGGCCAAGGTATTTGCCAGTGAAACCGCTATGTGGGTTGCTACAGAAGCAGTTCAGATTCACGGTGGATATGGCTTTGTAAAAGAATACCATGTGGAACGCCTGATGCGTGATGCCAAGATCACACAGATCTACGAAGGTACCAGCGAGGTTCAGCGCATTGTAATCAGCAGAAGCATCTTAAAATAATGATGCGGCAATCTGGTATTGCGGGATGGCTGTTGGTGGTTTACCTCTTTGCCGGTATCCCACGCAGCAAGGCCAATGATACCCTGATGGCCACTCAATTATTGCATCGGATCGCTGCTTTGCAGCCAAAGGAAGACGGCGTTTTCCCCAAAGGATTATTCCCCTCCTTCAGAACCTATGCCCTGAACAAACACCGGCAGAAAGCCGATATCAATGTATTCTTTACAGGATTGATTACTCTCACATTGAAAAACCTCCGGAAGGATCTCACGCCTTACCAGCAAAGGGTCGCCGATGGTATTATGGCAGCGGCCAATGCCTCCGCCGCGAAGTTTAAAAACAGGAAGGGGAGAGAGACCTATAATTTCTGGCCTACAGATACGCCCAGGATTTTTCCGAATTCGGGCTGGATGAACTGGTTCGATAAACAACAGGCATTGCCGGATGACCTGGATGATACGGTGATCATGTTGCTTGCATTGAATGTGGATGACTCCATTGCAACAGAAGTGCATACACTGATGCAGCAGTTTGCCAATAACGGTCAAAAACAGGTCAATAACACTTTTAAAACGTACAGAAATATCGGCGCTTATTCCACCTGGTTCGGGAAAAAAATGCCGGTTGATTTTGATGTTTCGGTACTCTCTAATGTGCTGTACTTTGTACAGTCGTATGGCATGCAATGGACTGCAGCTGATACTGCTTCACTTCAGTTGATCGAAAAAGTGATCGGAGAGAAGAAGCACCTTACTGATGCTCCCTATGTTTCCCCGCATTATAGTTCTCCTGCAATTATCCTGTATCATTTCAGCAGACTGATGCAATTAAAGCCCATTGTTGGGCTGGAAGTGAACAAAGAAAAGCTGATTGCTGATGCAAAGGGCTTGCTGAAAAAACCGCTTCCTTTTATGGAACAGGTTCTGTTACAGACAGCCCTCCTGCGTTGGGGCGTTCAGCCGGATACCATTCAGGTGAATAATAACCGCAGCCTGGAAGAGCTGGTGGAGGATGAGTCCTTTTCCTTCTTCATTGCCAATATGGCTTCCATGCTGCCGGACGGACTTAAAAAAACTGCCGGTGCTGCGGGGGTGGGGAAATTTTATTATTTCTGCCCGGCCTTCAACAACCTGCTGCTGCTGGAGAACCTTGTGTGGCATAGGAGACAGTCTGTATCTTTGCAACCATAATTCATCCAGATGCCTGTAAATATAGCCGCCTGCCAATCCATCCTTTCAGAACTCAATTCCAAAAATGTAACACTGGTTGCAGTCAGCAAAACCAAACCTGCAGAAGATATTACGGCCATGTACGCGTTGGGGCAAAGAGATTTTGGAGAGAATTATGTTCAGGAACTGGCAGAGAAGCAGGCGATACTTCCACACGATATTCGCTGGCATTTTATTGGCCACCTTCAAAGCAATAAGGTTAAATATATTGCTCCCTTTGTTCACCTGATACATGGGGTTGACAGCGCTAAACTCTTACAGGAAATCAATAAGCAGGCTTTGAAAAACAACCGTGTGATTGATTGCCTGCTGCAGGTGCATATTGCACAGGAGGAAACCAAATTCGGGCTCAATGAAATGGAATTAAATGCCATCAAAGCGCAATTACCCGGGTTACCCAATGTTCGTGTTTGCGGATTAATGGGAATGGCTTCTCTTACAGACAACCGGGAGAAAATAAAAGCCGAATTCCTAGCACTGAAAAAAATATTCGATGCGTTTAACCAATGGCCGGTTACCATTCGTTCGGCAAACACCATTTTGTCGATGGGTATGAGCGGCGATTACCAGCTCGCTATTGCATGCGGAAGCAATATGGTAAGAATCGGCAGCTTATTATTTGGCACAAGAAATTACGGCGCTGTTTAATATTTTGTGCGCATAATCATATTTATGTCCTTAATTTCGCACTAATTTTGATTTAAGATCAGCTTGAAGATTCATTTGAAACTATTTACTTCTATACTTGCACTGTTCCTGATTACCTCGCAAACTTTTGCGCCTTATATCATGGCTGGTTTATTCTACAGCAACCAGAACAATATCAGTTCCCGGTTCTGTATCAATAAAGCCAAACCGGCACTAAAGTGTAATGGTAAATGTTACCTGAGTAAAAAACTGAAACAGGTGAACCCGGCGGAAAACACCAACAACGATAACCAGGAATCCGCTAACCTCCGCATTAAAACCGATCCGTTTATTATAATGAGCATACAGGTAAGCAGATGGCCTGTGGCAACGCTATCTGTTCCGTTTGTTCTATTTGCACAGCAGCACTATGCAAACAACTATGCTGCTGATATATTCCATCCTCCCTGCAGCACTACTGCATAATTTCCCCTGTTCGGGGGTCATCTTCTCCTTATTTCTTATTAAGCAGTCTGACAGTTATTTGTCGGCTACATTTCTGTGTCTTGCAGCAATCAGGTATATCTGTTGCCTGACACAGCAAATACTCAATCTATTATATACAATGAAACGTTTTATGAAACATCCCTTAGGCATTATAGCCCTTTTATCTGTTGTTTTGATTACATCCTGTTCCAAGGACAGTGCTGAACCTGATCCTTCTATGGGGTACATTCAACTGGCTTCCGGTTTTGCTGCAGGCACTTCCACCCATGTGGAAGTATATGCTACGGACAGTGCATTTACCGGCTACAACAAACTCTATATTTTACTGAAAGACTCGGTCACCGGTAAACCGGTAGACAATGCGGCTGTATTGCTGAACCCAATGATGGCTATGATGAGTATGAGTCATTCATCACCCAAAGAAAACCCGGTATCCAATATTGCCGTAAACCATTTCTTTCCCTGCAGCGTAAGTTTCATTATGCCTTCCACCGCAGGAACATGGACATTAGGGGTACAGATACAGAACCTGGAAAATGGTAAATCCGGTACAGCCAGTTTTACGATCAATGTGAAAGATCCTTTTTACGCAAAAATGTTTTCTTTTAAATCGCTGGCCGACAACAGCACTACTTATTTTGTAGGTTATGCGGAACCTTCCAAACCAATTGTAGGGATCAATGATCTGGAACTGGTGATTTATAAGAAAGAATCCATGATGCTTTTTCCCGCAGACAGCAGTTTATCTGTTATGGTAACACCCGAGATGCCTACCATGAATCACGGTTCTCCCAACAATGTGGATCCCGTTCATGTCATCAACGGACATTACAAAGGGAAAGTCAATTTTACCATGACCGGTTTATGGAGACTGAATCTGAAACTGAAATCCGGTACAACGGTTGTGGATTCCACCCATTATATAGACCTGACATTCTGATTGTATGAAACAACTCATCTTCATGGCGGCACTGGTACACCTGTTGGTACCGGGGCATGCACAGGCAAAACACATAACAGGTAAGACAACTGATTCCATTCCGGTAGTACAACTGGAGGAAGTAAAAGTATACGGACTTGCCAAAAATACCAACCAGCAATTGCTGCATTACTATACGGCCAACCAGGCCGCCACTACGGAGGATATCCTGGCGAGATTACCCGAATTGAATATGATCCGCAGAAGCAGCTATGGAATGGAACCCGTTATCAGGACCTACAGCAGCGGACAATCGGGTCTATTAATCGATGGGATGCGGATACACGGCGCCTGTACCGATAAAATGGATCCTGCCTCCATTTATGTAGAACCGCAAAACCTGCAATCGGTACAGATACAGACTGGTCACGGATTTCAATCGGGTTCCGTCATTGGCGGATCAGTTGACCTGAAACTGGCGGAAGCTGTATTCAATGATTCCGGAAAATGGTCCGGCTCTGTCAGCAGCGGTTATCAATCCGCAGCCAATGCCTGGTACGAAACAGGCAAGCTGAACTATTCGGGTAACCGCCTGGCCGTAATGACCAATATTTCCTGGCGCAAAGCGGGTAACTACAGAAGCGGAGGAGGTGCTGTGATTCCCTATTCTCAATACGGGAAGCTGAACTATGGCGTAACGGCATTGTATAAGCTCAATCCTAACTGGACGGCTAAAGCTGATTTATTGCTGGATGATGGATGGAATATCGGCTATCCTGCATTACCGATGGATGTAGGCTATGCAGGAGCGAGAATTGCCGCTTTGAGTTTACGGAATGAATCCGGAAGGGGCAGGTGGCAGCAAACCGAATTGAAAATCTACGCCAACGCAATCCGCCATTTTATGGATGATGCGCATAGACTCAATGTACCGATGCATATGGATATGCCGGGAGAGAGTCGTACATATGGCGGATATGCTTCTTCCAGGCTGGTGATCAATTCCAACACTCAACTGGACCTGAAAGCGGATTTGTCTTCCACTTTTTTAAAAGCTTCCATGACCATGTACCAGCAGGGACAGTCTCCTATGTATATGCTTACCTGGCCAGACAATAATACCCTGCAAACCGGTCTGGGAGCTGTTTTCAGCAAAAGGATCAACAGTGCATCCGTGTTAATGCTCAGTGCAAGAGCGGATCTGTTCAGCAAGGTACTGACTACGCAAACGGCAAAGGATCAGTTGTCTGTACTGAACAAACCTGTGAATAATGTCAACCGGTTTCTCAAAAATATATCTCTTGAATACAGTTACCGGTTCAATGACCGGGTTAAGCTGAAAACCGTGCTGAGCTATTCGGAAAGAATGCCTACTTCCAGCGAACTGTATGGTTTCTACTTATTCAATGCATTTGACGGATATGATTATATCGGCAATACATTGCTGATTCCGGAAAATGCCTGGAAGGCCGAAGCCAATATCAGCGGGAAGTCGGGTATTTTCCAGTATGGCCTTACCGGTTATGTATCCAGGATCAACAATTACATTATGGGAATCTATCAGCCCGGGCTCAGCACCATGACCATTGGCGCCAACGGCGTAAAGCAACACAGCAATCTTCCTTATGCTATGATTGCCGGTGCTGAAGCCAGCCTGATTGTTCAACCGGATCATGCACTCTGGCTGATCAATACCACAAGGTACAGTTATGGAGAAGATCATGCGCACAACGCATTGCCGATGATTCCACCGGTAAAAAATACGAGTTCACTCCGGAAAATGATTGGCCCCTGTGCTGTTCAGGCCGAGCTGGAGCTGGCCACTGCACAAAACAGGGTCAACAGTAAGGCCATGGAACGGACAACTGCCGCCTATGCCATTGCACACCTGAGACTGATGTACAGCGGAGCCCTTGCAGGCAATTCCTTCAGGATAGATGGAGGCGTGGAAAACCTGTTTGATCAGGCTTACAGGGAACACCTCGACTGGGGCGGAATTCACAGGCCGGGAAGAAATATTTATTTACAGTTTACGTTTCAGTTTTAAGAACGGATTACTCATAACATATCTTGCTGATAAATAACAGAGGCTGCCCCTTTTGAGACAGCCTCTGTTTATTTGAATCCTGTATTGCTCCTTCAGCAGGATCAGTTGAGCATTCTTTATCGGAGCGTTTCACTTAGCCAGTTGAAAAATTCGCGCTGCCATACCAGGGCATTCTGCGCCGTGGCAACCCAGTGATTTTCATCGGGGAGGTATAACAATTTGCTTTTGATGCCCCTTAACTGCGCTGCCTGAAATGCCTGCAATCCCTGTTCAATCGGTACCCGGTAATCCTTGCCTCCCTGTACAATCATGATGGGTGTATTCCATTTTTCTACAAAATTGCTTGGGTTAAACTGGTTATAGGTTTTCCGGGTAAGTGCGTTTTTCTTGTCCCAATAAGGGCCGCCGTAATCAAAATTTACGAACCACATTTCTTCTGTGGTTCCATACATACTCCTGGTATCAAAAATGCCATCGTGCGCAATAAAGGTTTTGAACCGGTTGTTGTGGATACCTGCAAGGTAAAATGCAGAGTAGCCGCCATAACTGGCGCCGACACAACCCAGCCTGTTTTTGTCTACAAATGATTCCTTGCTCACTGCATCAATGGCAGATAAGTAATCGTTCATTACCTGTCCGCCGTGATCCTTACTAATCTGTTCATTCCATTTGGTACCATGGCCCGGCATTCCTCTTCTGTTGGGCGCAACAATAATATATCCCTGGGATGCCATCAGTTGAAAGTTCCAGCGGAAGGAATAAAACTGTGTTAACGGGCTTTGAGGGCCGCCCTGGCAGTAAAGCAGGGTAGGATATTTTTTAGCTGGGTCAAAACCTGGAGGATAAATGATCCATACCAGCATTTTTTTGTTATCGGTTGTGGTTATAAATCTCCTTTCTGTTTTACACAAGGCCAGTGCACTGTAGAATGCGTCATTTACATGTGTCAGCTGCTTCATGGATCCGGAGCTAAGATCAACCGTATAAAGTTCTGAAGCATGGTTCATATCGGTCCTGGACACAATAAGTGTATTATCCGTTTGTCCTGCAACACCGGTTACATCAAAATCACCATTGGTGATCTGCCTGATCTGCGGCGTCATTTTAGTTAATCCGGTATTGTTCACGCTAAACAGCTGCAGTGTACCATTAATAGGCGCCCAGAAGAAAAGCTGTTTTCCGTCATTGCTCCATTTAAAGCCTTCCACATGAATATCATCGCGCAAAGCGGTAAGGTTTACTTTGGAAACACCATTGACTAATATGATCAGATCCTGCTTATCTGCTTCGTACCCATCGCGCTTCATCTGCAGATAAGCCAGTTGTCCGGTACTGCTGAACTGTGGTGCAATATCATATCCCTTGTTGGATTCAGTAAGGTTGGCGGTGGTTCCCTTTTCCAGGTCGTAAGAATAAATATCGGTATTGGTGCTGATGGCATATGCCGTTCCGTAGCTTTTCTTGGCTACATACAGTATTTTTTTACTGTCCGGGCTCCAGATAAAATCCTCGTCGCCGCCATAAGGTTTTTGCGGGCAATCATAGGCCTCTCCGGCCATGATATCCTTTGCTTCGCCGGGTTTTCCATTGATAATCGGCGCCACAAATACATGCCCGAATTTTCCGTCTTCCCAGGTATCCCAGTGACGGTAATTCAATGAAGTGTACACATAGGCGTCCGACTTAGGAAGATCGGGATAGAGATCTGCCCCGGTTACGGGTTTGATTTTTACTTCTTTGCTGCTGATGATGTATCTACCGTCCGGTGAAATGCGGTCGTCGGAAAGGAGAGAAGCGGTCCCGGTTATTTCGACCGCTTCGCCGCCACCCAACGGAAGCTTGTATTTTTTACGAATGTTTTTGTTAGTGGAAATATCCGGTGTGGCAACGCTGTATACAACAGCAGACTGATCGTTGCTCAATCCCAGCGCTGATACCCGGCCAATCTGCCAGAGTTTTTCCGGAGTCAGTAACTGCTGGGCATTCCCGGCATATACAAAAGCACTGATTGCGGTAAAAAGTAAAAGCTTTTTCATATGAACGCTTTCTATTGGTTGTTTTTCGCATAATCCAATACCAGCTGCACAAAAGCACGCATGCCTACATCCAGTTTGCTGTCGTCGAGCATAAACTCCGGAGCATGATGACTGGTTGCTTCCGCCATGCTGATTTTAGGGCTTCTTGCGCCTACATTAAAAAAGAAAGAAGGCGCTTTGGTGCCATAGTAGGAAAAATCTTCTGCTCCCGTTTGCCAGTTGATCGGTAATACATTGTCTGCGCCACCAGCTGCTTTCTGCAGGGAAGTCAGCGATTTGGCAACCAGTTTGGGGTCATTGTAGGTCACCAGTGTTTTGGTATCAATGACTACTTCAGCAGTTGCGCCATTGGCTTCAGCAATCTTGGTAGCCATCTGTTTGATTCTCCTGTGAATGTCCTTTTGCATTTCACTGTCCAGTGTCCGGATGGTTCCTTCCATCACCGTTTCTTCCGGAATAATATTGGCTCTTACCCCGGAGTGAATTTTTCCCACGGTAATAATAGCGGGTGCGCTGGTAATATCGATCTGCCTGCTCACAATGGTTTGCAGCGCCTGTATGATTTCCGTGCTTGTTACAATCGGATCCACCGATCTCCAGGGATTGGCGCCATGCGCCTGCTTTCCCTTTACCTTAATCGTAAACCAATCGGATGATGCCATAAAAGACTCCGGCTTATAATAGATCTTTCCAAGATCTCCAGCCGAAGAAATATGAATACCATATACTGCATCTACTTTCGGATTGTCCAGCGCTCCTTCTTTGATCATTAAAGGCGCTCCCCCTTCCTCATCTCCGGGAGGGCCTTCTTCCGCAGGCTGAAACAGGAACACGACGGTTCCCTGAATATCATTCTTTACTTTGCTCAGTACCTCAGCAGCGCCCAGCAACATGGAAATATGTGTATCATGACCACAGGCATGCATCACCGGTACGGTTTGCCCCAGGTATTCTGCTTTTGCTTTGGAACGGAAAGAAAGATCATTTCGTTCTTCAACAGGCAAACCGTCGATATCTGCACGCAGCGCAACAACCGGTCCGGGCTTACCACCCTTCAATACACCCACTATGCCTGTTTTAGCAACAATGCGCGTAGTGATGCCCCATTCTTTTAAGGAAGCTTCTATCTTTTTAGAAGTATTGAATTCTCTGTTACCCAGTTCGGGATTTTCGTGAAAATACCTTCTCCAGTTGATCACTTTTGGCGTTTCTTCTTTCAGTAACTGCTCCAGGTTGGTCTGTGCAGAGCCCGGTAATGCCGATAAGAGCAGGAGGGTGGCAAAAAATGTTTTTCTCATGTGTTGGTTTGGTTGTATTTAATAACGGTATTGAAGGTACTGATTTCAGGTTGCTAATTAAAAGCGGTATAAATGATTTTATACAAATATTTAATATCCTCATATCAGATGATTACTTTTGGGGGACAATGCAATCAATTGTTTAATACTTAAACCATTACACTATGAAAAAAATCTCCACCGGTTTATCCGCCGTAGTGCTCTGCTGCGCACTTACAATTCAGTCTGTAGCAGCTGTTGTAGTAACCGAACCTGTAACAGGCTCCGCCAAACCTGCTGAAAAAACAGCACCTGTTCTGAACGACGCAGCCGTTCAGGATGCAATGGTCCAGTTTAAAAGTTTATCGAGGGTGGAACGTAAGGCAAGGTTTGCTGAAGTAAAGAAAATGGCCAAAGCGTATAAGGCACAGAAAGCTACCGCTTCCGGAGGCGAAAAGGATACCGTTTTACTGGCTATCCTGGCCATTTTATTGCCACCACTGGCGGTATACCTGCACGAGGGTCAGACCAACAATAAATTCTGGATCAGTTTATTACTGACCCTTTTATTCTGGCTGCCGGGTGTAATCTATGCGCTGATTGTTGTATTGTAGCGTAAACTACTTATGCTCTCCAAAAACTTTGCGAAGGGCATCGGCAATTTCGCCCAATGTGCAATAATGCTCCACCGCCGAAATCACTAAAGGCATCAGGTTTTGGGTGCCTTTAGCGGCTTCGGTAATAGCTTCGAGACTGGCTGTTGCTTTAGCCTGATCTCTTCCTGCCCTTAATACCGCCAATTTTTGTGATTGAATAGCGCGGATACTGTCGTCTATTTTAAAACCTGGTACAGGTTCTTCCTTATCAATAGTGAATTTGTTAACGCCAACAATGATTTTGTGGCCGCTTTCTATATTACGCTGGTATTCATAAGCGCTCCTGGCAATTTCTTCCTGCATAAAGCCTTCTTCGATAGCGCTTACGCTTCCACCCATTGCATCGATCTTTTCAACAAGCGCCCAGGCTTTATTTTCCACTTCTTTTGTAAGTGACTCTACAAAATAGCTTCCGGCCAACGGATCTACGGTATCAGGAGCCCCGCTTTCGAAAGCAACAATTTGCTGTGTTCTGAGGGCAATGCGGGCAGCTTCTTCGGTAGGCAGGCTCAGGGCTTCATCATACCCATTGGTGTGCAGGCTCTGTGTTCCTCCCAGCACTGCCGCCAGGGTCTGTACGGTAACCCGGCAAATATTGTTCAACGGCTGCTGAGCCGTTAGGGTAGCGCCGCCTGTTTGTGTATGAAAACGAAGCATCATAGCCTTTTCATCGGTTGCACCCAGTTCCTTCATCATCTGAGCCCACATTTTACGGGCAGCCCTGAATTTGGCGACCTCTTCAAATAAATTATTATGTGCATTAAAGAAGAAGGAAAGCCGTTTCCCGAAAACATTGATATCCAGTCCCTTATCAAGGGCTGCTTTAACATAAGCTTTACCATTGCTAAGCGTGAAAGCAATTTCCTGCACAGCAGTACTTCCAGCTTCGCGGATATGATAACCCGAAATAGAAATCGTATTCCATTTCGGTAAATCCGTACTGCACCATTCAAAAATATCGGTAATGATTCGCATGGATGGCTTGGGCGGGTAGATATATGTTCCTCGTGCCGCATATTCTTTTAGGATATCATTCTGAATGGTTCCCGTGATTTTCTTCAGATCAGCGCCCTGTTTCTTTGCCAGTGCAACATAAAATGCCAGCAATATGAAACCGGTGGCATTGATGGTCATGGAAGTGCTGACGTTCTCCAGTTGAATGCCTTTGAACAGGATTTCCATGTCTTCCAGGCTGTCGATGGCTACCCCCACTTTACCCACTTCTCCTTCGGCCAGGACGTGATCGCTGTCGTAACCGATTTGTGTTGGCAGGTCAAAAGCCACACTCAGTCCCATCACTCCCTGAGAAAGCAGGTAATGATATCGTTTATTGCTTTCCTCCGCAGTAGAGAACCCGGCATACTGGCGCATGGTCCACAGTTTTCCACGGTACATATCGGGCTGAACGCCTCTTGTATAGGGGAATTCGCCGGGCAGGGGAGCTACCTGGGGCAATGCCGCTTTGCCATCTTCCGCTGTATATACTTTCTTGATTTCGATTCCGCTATCTGTTAAAATTTTCAGAGTTGACATAGCCATCTTCTTTGGGGGGGTGAATATTATAATAATTTCCTTGCTTCAAAACCCAATGCCTCGCTTACCAGTTCATGCAAATTGGCTTTCGGTTCATTGACCAGGTACTGAAGCAGTTGCTTTTGCAGGTCCATTCCGGCGGCTTCCGGCGGCAGTAGCTGGCCAATCTGGTTGATGGTCAGCAGGTTCTTTTCCTTCAGATTACGCACAGCATTCCAGGCTTCCGGGCTTACATAAATTTGCTGGGTAACGTTATAATCAAACTCTTCCCTGATCAATTTGGTAAGCAGTAATTGCATATCCCTGGCCGATAATCCTTCACTAGGGGTTCTGCTGATCAGGTTGGGAAGGGCAATCCGGTCTGCCAGCAGGGTCAGGCGTTCATAAGCCTGTAACTGCAGGGCGTTGGAATTGCCGGCCGGGGGCTGCGCTACGGCCCTTGCTTCATTTTTGGGGTGCAGAAACAACATATATATGATGATTCCCACAAAAACCAGTCCTATGATCATGCTCAGCATAGTGCTATTATCCATCAAACAGCTATTTGTGCGAAGGTAAGACTTTAGTAACTTTGTACTATAAATTCAATGATCATGGAAGCAACTATCTCAATCAATACGCCTGTTTCACTCACAGCTGGTGCCGTAGCTGAAATTAAAAAACTCATGGCCGAACCCGGATTTGATTCCACACAACGTTTACGTGTGGGTGTAAAAGGCGGTGGCTGCAGTGGCATGACCTATGTACTCGGATTCGACAAGGTAGAGGCAGAAGATGAATTGTTTGAGATTGAAGGAATTCCCTGTGTGATGAACAAAAGTCATGGATTGTACCTCTATGGAATGGAAGTTGACTGGCAGGGCGGACTGAACAGCCGCGGATTCACCTTCAGCAATCCCAATGCCAGCAAAACCTGCGGTTGCGGAACCTCTTTCTCTGTATAACAGTGGTATTCCAATAAAGCATACTATCAGGTATTGGTCAGTTATCTGACGTAAAACGACAGCAGAACCAACATGCAGTCGTTTTTTTTACCCGTGTAGTTGATATTAATTAAAAACCCCGCTCTGTCTTCAGAACGGGGTCGGAAATATATGCACCGGGATGGTTTTATTTTTTCTTAGGTTCGGCCTTTCCCAAAGGACGGCTCTTTGCAAAGTCTACCAGGATTGGGGCAGCTACAAAGATAGAAGAGTAAGAACCTGTGATTACACCAATCAGCATCGCGAACGCAAAACCACGGGTTACCTCGCCACCAAAGATGAAGAGGATCAGTATGGTCAGGAATACGGTAACAGATGTCATGATGGTACGGCTCAGTGTCTGGTTGATTGCGCGGTTAATGATGGTCGCATTATCTGCACCGGTCATCAATGTACTGTCTTCCCTGATACGGTCGTATACAATTACTGTATCGTTCATGGAGAAACCGATTACCGTCAAAATAGCTGCAATAAAATGCTGGTCAATTTCGAGCGGGAATGGAACGATGTTTCTGAAGAAGCTGAATACAATCAGGGTAACAAATACATCGTGCATCAGTGAGAAGATCGTACCCAGTGAATATCTCCAGTCGCGGAAACGAACGAAGATATAGAAACAGATTACCAGTACGGCAATGATGGTAGCCTTGGTAGCGCCTGCTTTCAGGTCATCTGAGATCGTAGGTAATACGGTTTGAGAGCTTTGCTTGTAGTTGGCTTCAAATGCATTGAAAGAGGTTCCTGCCGGTAAGTGCTTCTGCAAACCTGTGTACAGCAGCTTTTCAACCTCAGCATCAATATTTTCGCCGGTTTCTTCAATCTTATAGGAAGTGGTGATATTCACCTGGTTTTTGGTATCCACCGTTTTAATGATCGGCGCTTCTCCGAATACGGCCTTCAGTTCGTCCCGGATTTCTTCGGTATTTACGGCTTTATCAAACTTAATGGTATAGCTGCGTCCACCGGAGAATTCAACACCCTGGTCAAAGCCATTAAAGAAAGAAGCTATACCCAGGATCAGGATTACACCTGAAATCACATAAGCAATCTTTCTGTATTCAATGAACTTGTAAGCTGCATGCTTGAAGATATTCTTAGACAGTGTAGTGAAATATTCAAAGTGTCTGTTCTTATTGGTGTACCAGTCGGTAATCAGCCTGGAAATCAGGATACCGCAGAATAAAGACAGCAGCAAACCGATGATCTGAGTGGTTGCAAAGCCTAATACAGGGCCCAGTCCGAAGTAAGCCAGGATGATGGCGGTCAGCAATGAAGTGATATGACCATCCAGCACAGGCGCAAGGGAACGCTTATAACCATCGTTCACCGCAGTTGCATAATTCTTTCCTTTCGACAGTTCTTCCTTAATACGCTCAAAAATGATTACGTTGGTATCCACCGCCATACCGATGGTTAATACCAGGCCCGCAATACCAGGAGCAGTCAGTGTAAATCCTAACGCACTCAGGATACCGATGGTGAACAGCAGGTTCAGGATCAAAGCAGCGTTGGCTACCCATCCGCCTGTGTTGAAATAAAGGAGCATCAGCGCAAAAATCACCAGGAAGGAGATACCGAAGGAGAGCATACCGCCCTTAACAGATTCCTTACCCAGGGTAGGTCCTACCTGCTGTTCCTGTACAATCTTGGCAGGTGCAGGCAGTTTACCGCTTTCCAGGATTTCAGAAAGATCCTGCGCTTCTTTAATAGTATAATTACCGCTGATTTGTGAGTTACCTGTAGTAATCGGATCGTTCACATTAGGAGCGGAGTAAACAAAATTATCCAGTACAATCGCCAATGGCTTACCCACATTACGGGTAGTCATTTTAGCCCAGATATTGGAACCAATTTTGTCCATGTTCATTTTGATGGCAATGCGGCCTCTCTCATCATAATCCTGAGAGGCGCTGGAGATATGATCTCCTTCCAGTTCTGCCTGACCATTGTCCAGTGTTTTGATGGCATAGAGCGTCAGGATATCTTTTGCTTTAGGATCATCCAGTTCCGCTTTACCATACATGAATACCAGGTTGGATGGGAATTTGGTTTTCACCACATCCATTTTCAGGTAATCATTGAGGGTGCCGGTATCTTTTGATTGGATATAACCAATGGCGGCAGGGTAGGAAACCTTACCGTTCTCAGACTGATATGGCTGGGAAATCTGCATTAAACGCAGGATCGGGTTCAGGTTTTCTTTCAGCTTGCCGGTGTCTGATTTTGCAGTAGCAGCTTTATTGGTATCGGTAGCCAGTGAAGATAGTGTGGCTGTTTTGGTAGTGTCAACAGCGGCAGTTGTTACTGCAGGAGCAGCTTTGGTGGTATCTGCTGTAACAGGCTTGGTTGCAGTGGTACCGTTCAGGAATTCCTGTACAGATTTATCGGCAGCAACCAGTCCGTTCTGGAGGTCGGTGCTTTCAAGCGTATATACTTCAAAAAACTGGAGGTTAGCGGTAGACTGCAGGTAAGATCTTACTCTCTGCTTATCGTTTACACCAGCCAGTTCAATATTGATAATGCCTTTGGCAGGGTCAGGGTTGATGTTGGGGGAGGCCACACCAAAACGGTCGATCCTTGTTCTTAAAATACGATAGGTATTGTTAAAGGCGGCAATAGCCTGCTCACGCAGATAACTGGTAACCGCATCATTGCTTGCATCAATCTTCACCTTACCTGCGCTGCGGGTTGCAAAGAAAGGCGCCAGTTTAATGTCCGGATTCAGTTTTTTGAATTCTTCGTTAAAAAGGGTAATGAGATCAGCACCGCTGTTTGCTTTTCTGGCAACTGCATTGTCGATAGCCTTGTTAAAGGAAGGATCTTTTGTATAGTTAGCCAGCGACTTAATTAAACCATCCAGCCCAACTTCCATGGTAACACTCATACCGCCCTGCAAATCCAGGCCAAGCATCAGTTCCTTTTCTTTAGCGCTTCGATAAGTAGTTAACCCAAAGGCCAGTTTCTCGTCTTTGGTACTGTCCAGTAAACGCTGTAAGCGGTCTTTCTTTAAATCGGCCAGCGTATCGGCATAGGCAGCCTGCAATTCTTTATTGCCGGGATATTTCTGCGCAGCAGCAGGATAAGCTTTATTCAGCCAGGCTTCGGCTTTTTTATCCATTGCTGATTCATGGTTGCGAACGAACCAGGTAAAGGATAACTGGTACAAACAAATTAATGTAAGTGCTATTGCAAAAAAACGCACTAAACCTTTCAGTTGCATATTAGTAACGGTTTACGAATTTGAATCCCGATTTTTCAGGTTGGCAAAGATAGGGGAATGCACTATAAAGTACGTCAGCTCTTTACGCACCATTCTGGATATACAATATTTATCCTATATATTATTGTACCGCTACCAGGGTAACTTCAAAAAACAGGGGTGAATTTGGCGGAATATTGCTGCTTCCAACACAACTGTATGCCAGTGCAGAGGGGATCACCATTTTAATCTTACCACCGGCACGGAGGAGCGGAATGGCAATTTTCCAGCCCTCAATCAGGGAAGACAACTGGTTGGTATACGGATTGGCCACTGCCTGAATGGTTACATTATCCATGTTTTTCAGTGTATAGATTACTGAAACAATGGATGAAACACCGGGTGTGGCGCCTGTACCCGGACTAACAATCTCATATAATATACCACTGGCGTGTTCTGTATAATTAATACTGTTGGCAGTGCAATAAGCGGTCATCGCCGCTTTTTCAGAAGCTACTGTTGCCGGCTGGCAACCGGAATCTGTTGTTTTTCCACAAGACAAAGAGAAAAGTGCCCATCCGATAAACGCAAAAACTGTTTTTTTCATTCCTATTATTTGTTTTAAGACGCAAAGCATTGGTTTATGGCTGCATCTGCTGTTCTTTTTTTTTATTTTTCCGGGCCATAATTTCCATAAAACGCTGTTCCTGCATTTCCCATTTAAACCGCCTGTACATCAGCGCTATAAACACGGAGATGATGAGAATGGCCAGGAGCAGCACAACGGCGCTTAGTTTGCTGTTGGCCTCCATCGTTGCACGGGTATACCATCCCGAATATAAAACAATCAGTACCGCAACGCCAATGGCGAAGCCGGATGAGAGTCCGAACATAAACGCCCTGGAGCTGCTCTTTTCCCTGGAACTGTTCTTTTGCCAGTAGGCAGCAAACTGATCGTCATCCATTATCATTTTGCGAAATTAGCCGAAGTTTTATGAATAAAAACCCATTATTTTACGTTCTTTCCGGTAATCAATAAACAAAGGGTATGCAACTGATTAAGAAAGATGGAATATTCATCTTCTGGGTATTATTGTTTGCACATTGTGCGTTCATCTATTTCGGTAAAACCGAATACCGGCATATTACCAAACTGCTGCTGATTCCATTGCTGATCACTTACCTGGTGTTGAATGCAAGGAAAAACGCTTACCAGCACAGCAAAGCCATCCTCTATGCCGGACTGGTTTTCTCTTTCCTGGGAGACCTGTTCCTGATCTATTCCGGCAAGGGCTTCTTTATTGCAGGCATGGTTGCCTTCATGCTTACACATATTTGTTATACCACTTTCTTTTTAAAAGCGGGTAAAATTGATCTCCGCAAAGCCACTGAGTTTTTTATTGCGGCCATTATAGTGACCTTGATAGGAATGAAGCTTCTGCAGTTTCTAAAGCCTTACCTGGGAGAGATGGAACTGCCGGTAAAGATTTATACCATCGTGATCTGCCTGATGACTGCTTCCGCAGCAAATCTGCTGAGCAGTAAATCCATGAAAGTGATTGCCGCTGGTTTTTTTGTGCCCGGCGCCGCTTTATTCATGTTATCCGATTCAGTACTGGCGCTGAATCACTTCATTTACAAGGATGCATTCCTGAACATTGTAGTGATGCTGACTTACGGATATGCGCAATGCTTACTGGTGCAGGGTTTTACGAGGTATCTGAAAGTATAACCTGAAGAATACCGTTAAAGTATCAACCAATAAAAAGGTCCCCGAAATTGTTCGGAGACCTTTTTTATTCGATTGAAGATAATCTTAGTAACCCATTCCGCCCATATCAGGAGCGCCACCATGCTGGTGTGGAGCTTCAGGCTTTGGCTTATCGGCAATTACACACTCAGTGGTGAGTAACATTGCAGCAATAGAAGCCGCATTCTCTAAAGCAACACGGGTAACCTTGGTAGGATCAATTACACCTGCTTTAAACAGGTTTTCATACACTTCGGTACGGGCATTGAAACCAAAATCACCTTTTCCTTCTTTAATTTTCTGAACAACGATAGAACCTTCAATACCACTGTTGATCACGATCTGACGCAACGGCTCTTCAATGGCTCTTTTAACAATCTGGATACCGGTCAGTTCATCTTCGTTGGAACCTTTCAGTTTCTCCAGTGATTCAACCGCGCGAATATAAGCGACACCGCCACCAGGTACGATACCTTCTTCAACAGCAGCTCTTGTAGCGTGTAATGCATCGTCTACGCGGTCTTTCTTTTCTTTCATTTCAACCTCTGTAGCAGCGCCTACATACAGTACGGCAACACCACCACTCAGTTTAGCCAGACGCTCCTGCAGTTTCTCACGATCGTAGTCAGAAGTAGTGTTTTCTACCTGCGCCTTGATCTGGTTTACTCTTGCAACGATATCTGCTTTTTTACCTTTACCACCTACAACAATGGTATTGTCTTTATCGATGGTGATAGAAGCCGCCTGACCCAAATAGGTTAAATCGGCGTTCTCCAGTTTAAATCCTTGTTCTTCGCTCACTACAGTACCTGCAGTCAGGATAGCAATATCTGTCAGCATTTCCTTTCTGCGGTCGCCAAAGCCAGGAGCCTTAACAGCAGCCACTTTCAGGGTACCACGTAACTTATTTACTACCAGTGTAGCCAGTGCTTCACCTTCCAGGTCTTCTGCAATGATCACGAGCGGACGGCCAGTTTGAGCCACTTTCTCCAGGATATGCAGTATATCCTTCATAGCGCTGATCTTCTTGTCGTAGATCAGGATATATGGATTCTGTAATTCAGCTTCCATTTTTTCGCTGTTGGTAACAAAGTAAGGAGAGATATAACCACGGTCGAACTGCATACCTTCCACTACATCAACTGTAGTATCGGTACCTTTTGCTTCTTCTACCGTAATTACGCCTTCTTTACCAACTTTAGCCATTGCAGTAGCAATCAGCTTTCCAATTTCATTATCGCTGTTAGCAGAAATAGTAGCTACCTGCTCAATTTTCTTGGAGTCGTTGCCTACCGCCTGAGACTGCGCTTTCAGGCTTTCAACTACTTTGGCAACCGCCTTGTCAATACCACGCTTCAGGTCCATTGGATTGGCGCCTGCAGCAACGTTTTTCAAACCTTCACTGATAATTGCCTGAGCCAGAACGGTAGCAGTGGTAGTACCATCACCTGCAATATCAGCGGTTTTGGAAGCTACTTCTTTCACCATCTGAGCGCCCATATTTTCAATAGCGTCTTCCAGTTCAATTTCTTTAGCAACGGAAACACCATCTTTGGTTACAGAAGGTGCACCGAATTTCTTTTCAATAACCACGTTACGACCTTTAGGCCCCAGGGTTACTTTAACGGCGTTGGCAAGCGTGTCAACACCTTTTTTCATCTTATTTCTAGCTTCAATATCAAAGAATATCTGCTTAGCCATATGTTTAGTTTTGTGATTTGGTTAAAATAAATAGGGAATTATTAGATGATCGCTAAAAGATCGCTTTCTCTCATGATCAACAAATCCTGACCTTCAATCGAAACCTCCGTTCCGGCATATTTGCCATAAAGTACGGTGTCGCCTACTTTTACAGTCATTGGTTCGTCTGTTTTGCCTTTACCCGCAGCTACAATTACACCACGCTGTGGCTTTTCTTTAGCTGTATCTGGGATAATGATTCCTCCGGCTGTTTTTTCTTCAGCAGCAGCAGGCTTTACAAGAACTCTGTCGTGCAGAGGAGTAACGTTGATTTTCTTAGCCATACGTTATTGATTTTGATTAAATTAGGTTAATTTTTCCTCGATAGATCGATAATTATGCCAGAAGCCGGTTTAAGCCAAATTTTCAGGTTATCCCGGAATTTGCGTTCCGGGCACGCACAGCCTGACAGATAGGGGAGACTCACTGGAACATATCGTGTCAAATTTGCATTTAAGAAGGGAAAGTATGGATAAAACCTTACCTTCGCGCAGCTCAAAAAGTTCTTGTTCATGATCAGTAGAAGAAATATCCGTGTTAAAGTAATGCAGTTGCTCTATATGATTGAGTCCGCGGATTCAGGTAATACATTTAAACAACCCGTTCAAACCCTCGAAAAACAGCTGGATAAAAGCCGGGAGCTTTTTATTTACCTGATTTATTTCCTGGCGGAAGTGGCCAGGTATGCCGAAACCAATTCCCTGAAGCGGGCTTCCAGGAACCTGCCGTCTGCAAGTGACCTGAATGTAAACATCAAGATTGCCGGAAACGATTTTATCTGGGCCTTGCTGGAGAATAAATCTTATCAAAAAGCCATTGAAACCGATCAACCGGAGCGCATCATCGATATGGACCTGGTTAAAAAGATCTACAATAACCTTACTGAAACTCCTGAATACAGGCAATACATTCAGGAAGACAGCCGCGATAAAGCCAGGGAACGGGAGATCATCAAACTGATTTTCACCCAGCTGATGCTACCCAATGAAGACTTCATTACCCATGTTGAAGAACATTTCAATAACTGGGACGACGATGCCGATATGATGGATCAGCTCGTACTCAGCTATATACAGAAACCCGCCAGCGTACAGCCGGATCGGTTGATGAGCGCTGATAAATGGGATTTTGCCAGAACCCTGCTGTTGACTGCCATTGAGAAAAAAGAATTCTGCGCAACACTCATCAAACCCAAACTCAAAAACTGGGATGCCGAGCGAATTGCCCAGCTGGATATGATCCTGATGAGAATGGGTATCTGTGAGCTCCTGTATTTTGAAACCATTCCTACCAAAGTAACCATCAACGAATACATTGACCTGGCCAAGGATTACAGCACACCGCAAAGCGGGCAGTTTGTAAATGGTATCCTCGACAGCATCCACAAAGAGCTGGACACCGAAGGAAAAATCAATAAAATCAGCTTTAAGAAATAAAACAATTGTTATGAAACGGCTGGCGTTTTACCTGCTACTGATTACAGGATTTGCTTCCTGCAATAATTCCGGAAACGATGCTGCGGTTCCTGCGCAGGCAACTGCTGGCACGGCGGCTTTAACCACCATCAGTTATACCGATACCGTTGTGAACTTCGGTACCATCAACATGGGAGAACAGGCTCAAATCAGATTTGAATTTACCAATACCGGCAACCAGCCGCTGTACCTGACCGATGTACGGCCCGGCTGTGGTTGCACGGTTGCAGAATATACCAGGGGCGCCATATCTCCCGGAGGAAAAGGATCCATCATTGCTGCATTCGACAGTAATAAGGCACATCCTGGCTCCGTCAGCAAAAGTATTTTTGTAACTTCCAACACCAGCAATGGTGCAATGCATACCCTCAGTTTTAACGGAGAAATTAAAGAACAGCCATCGGTTCCAGCAAATTAATTCCTATTTTCGTCCATCAATTCTAAAATAAACAACATGTTCAGTTTAGTATCCATTCTTTTATCTGCCGATCCAAAACAGGGCGGAACCGTTCAGTTAGTGATGATGGGAGCCATCATCCTTGTTTTCTGGTTATTCATGATCCGTCCACAGGCTAAAAAAGCAAAAGAACAAAAGAAGTTTGTCGATAATATGCAGAAGGGCGATAAAATCGTTACCATCGCTGGTATTCACGGCACCATCAACAAAATCAACGAAGACAATACCATTCAACTGGAAGTAAATCCGGGCAGCTACCTGAAAATCGAAAAATCTTCTATCAGCATGGAGTGGACTGCCGCCATCAACAAGGTCGCCACTTCCGAGAAAAAATAGCCGATATCATTTAATCGAGTAAATTTATTGCCGGTAATCTTGTATTACCGGCTTTTTTATGTCTATGCTTATAATAGGACTTACCGGAGGAATAGGCAGCGGTAAATCTACCGTAGCAGCCATCTTTGCGCAACTGGGTATCCCCGTACTTCAGGCAGATAAGCTGGCCAAAACCATCATGCACGAAAACAAGCAGGTAAAGGAACAACTGATCCATACATTTGGGGAGGAGGCCTATCTCAACAACCACCTGAACAGCGCCTATATTGCCAATATCGTTTTCAGGGACCCCTACCAGTTATCTGTACTCAATTCCATTGTTCATCCCGTAACCATTGCAGAAAGTGAAGCATGGGCCCAACGGCAGCAGGCACCGTATGTAATCAAGGAGGCCGCGCTGTTTTTTGAATCGGGCTCAGCCCAGGGGCTGGACGGGATCATTGGTGTAAGCGCCCCCGCATATCTCCGCATTAAAAGGGTGATGGACCGGGATCATATTTCACACGAACAGGTCCTTGACCGAATGAAACAACAGATTGACGCCGGTTTAAAAATGAAGCTCTGCGACTGGGTCATAGTGAACGACGAACAGCAATTGCTGATCCCGCAGGTATTGGCCCTGCATGAACATTTCCTCTCCTTAGCCTGATTTCTTTAGCTTTTTACTATTTCAAAACACCAGCGTTTCAATTTTCCTTCAAAATCGAAGGGGGTGGTGGCCTTCGTAATATCTTTGACGGCTGTTGAGTGGATCTGTTCGCGGTCTATTTCGAACCGGGTAAAATTGGTGCTGAAGATCAGTGTGCCTCCTGCGCTGGTTGCTGCCAGCACATCATTGATCAGTTCCACATGATCCCGTTGAATATCCAGGATATCTTTCATTCTTTTGCTGTTGCTGAAAGTTGGCGGATCCATGATGACCAGGTCAAAGCTGTTGGGCGGCAGGGTTTTCAGGTATTGCTTTACATCTGCATGCACAAACCGGTATTTGTCTTTGTCTTTGAAATGATTGATGGCCATATTGTTTTCGGCCCAGCCCAGATAAGTTTTTGACAAATCCACCGATGTAACGGAAGCTGCTCCACCCGCGGCCGCATACACCGAAAATGAACCGGTATAACAGAACAGGTTCAATACACTGTTTCCTTTGCAGCTGTTCCTTACTTTGTTGCGGGTAATTCTGTGATCTAAAAACAATCCGGTATCGAGGTAATCGGTGAGGTTCACCAGGAACTTAAGGCCGTCTTCCATTACGGTAAAGTACTGTTGCCCGGTGGAAAGCTTTTCGTACTGGCCCTCCCTGTGTGACTGTCTCTTGCGTTGCCTGCAATACATGTTGTCTACAGGTACATTCGTGATCGACTGTATGATTTCCATACAGCCGATCAGCCATGCTTCGTGCTGGTCATCGTCCATGCCATGCCTGCGCAGGTATTCTGCAATATAAATATTGGTTTCATACAGCTCAATGCTGAATGGAAACTCAGGTAAATCGTGGTCGTATATTCTGTAACAGGTAATACCCTGCCGTTTGGCCAGTTTATGCTTATGCCTGAATACTTTGGTCAGGCGATTTCTGAACATTTCTGCTTTTACCGGATCAATCATTCAATAGTATTACTTCAATAAAACCAGTGCTGCAGCTATGCGCTTCCAGGCACGTTCAATGTTTTCCATGCTGTTGGCAAAAGAAAAACGCACACAGTTGGGTTCTCCAAATGCATCGCCCATTACAGAAGATACATGTGCAGTATTCAATAAATACATGCTCAGGTCTGCTGCATTTTTAATGGTGTCTACACCGTTTGTTTTGCCATAATAAACGCTTACATCGGGGAATACATAGAAAGCGCCTTCGGGTTCAAAGCATTTGAATCCGGGAATTTCCTTCACCAGTTCAAGGGTTCTTTTTCTCCTGCGGGTGAATTCTCCGGTCATTTCATGAGAAGGTCTCAGATCGCCGGTGAGGGCGGCAACAGCCGCTTTTTGTGTAATAGAACAGGTACCGCTGGTAAACTGTCCCTGAATTTTTTCGCAGGCTTTGGCAATCTCCACACTGGATGCAGTATATCCCAAACGCCAGCCGGTCATGGCAAAGCCTTTGCTCAATCCATTGATCACCACTACGCGGTCTTTGATATCGGCAAACTGCGCAATACTCTCATGCTTGTTAATAAAGTTGATGTACTCATAAATTTCATCGGAAAGAATAATCACCTGGGGATGCTTTCTGAATACTTCCACCAGCCCTTCCAGTTCGGCCTTGCTGTACACAGCGCCTGATGGATTGCAGGGTGAAGAGAACATGAATACCCTGGTGCGGGGCGTGATGGCCGCTGCAACCTGTTCGGGCGTTGCTTTGAATTTATTATCGACCGTGGTTCTGATTTCCACCACTTTTCCGCGGGCAATTTTTACCAGCTCGGAATAAGTAACCCAGTAAGGGGTCGGGATGATGACTTCATCCTCTTCATCTACCAGTGCAAGTATGGTATTGGCCAGGCTTTGCTTGGCACCTGTAGAAGTAACAATCTGCTCTGGTTTATAATCGAGGTCGTTGTCTCTGAATAATTTGGTACAAACAGCTTCTCTTAAATCGAGGAATCCCGGTACAGGTGTATAGTGGCTCCAGTTATCATTAATGGCTTTGATAGCGGCATCCTTAATATGCTGCGGTGTATCAAAGTCGGGCTCACCGAGGCTCAGGTCTATTACATCAATTCCGCTGGCGCGCAATTCGCGACCCAGCTTAGCCATTTTAAGGGTTTCAGGCTCATTAAACCGGTTCAATAGAGAAGAAAGTTCCATGCTTTTGGAGGATTATTTAGGTTCAAAAGAGGGCCTAAGTTCGGAAAAACATTCCTAACACACGTAAGTATTCCCTCAGTATTGCAATACAAATGGTTGAAGATCCGGGCGATGTGTACGTTTCCGTTGTATTTCGTATCGATGAACGGCCCGACCCAGTTCTTTCAGAAACGGGTAACCAACGGTTTCATAGTCGTAGTGATCGTCGTTGTAGATGCCATCGCTGTTGCAGGAAATGGTGGCGCTCAGCAGGTATTCCACCTTGTTTTCCAGATCCATTACATAGGACACATCTACGAGAAACCCGTATGCACCGCCAATTTTATTGAAGATCCGGATTCCCGGATCCGCCTGTTTTCCCGATCCGTAATACAATGCTTTGTTGCCCGCTGTTAATGTATTGCCGGTATCGTATTTCGGAAAATCCACTTCCTCCGGATAAGCGCCCATCCACTTACGCAGGAAGGCATAATCCGCATCCTTCAGATTAAATCTTTTCTTTCTTTTTGTTCTTTCCGGGAACATCACCGATTGTATCATATGGTGAAAATCCTGCAGATAGACCCTGTTCTTTTGATTAAATGAAAAGGGCATTTTCACCAGTTTCCCGTTGCTGATATATCCTTTCCCCAATGAGGCATCAACAGCAGGATAAACCGCTTTACTGATTTGAGCGGGCTGACTGTACAACAGGTTACCCGATGTGTCGTAAAAATGAATGGTATTGGTGGAGGCATTCTGTTCGGACGTTCTGCTGATCTGCAGGCGGTGACGAATAATGGCATCCGGATATCCTTTCTCCCGCAATTTCCGCTGAATATATTCCTGCCCCAGGAATTCATACAAACGGTTAAATGCATCATTGCTGCTGACCAGAAATATTTGTTTGATATAATTGGCAATGGTAGGCCTGCCATCGATCGCATGCGGTTGTGTATAAACATAGTCCTGCGATTCGGCAGAACTGTCGGTGATCATGGTGGAATGCATATCCAGCCCCGGGATATTCAACTCATTCAGTTTTTCCAGCGCTAAAAATGCAATAGGCATCTTTACGGTGCTGGCAGGGTAGTAGTAAGTGTTGTTCTGTACGTTGAAGGGGAACTCCCGGAAACTGGCTTTGTTTCGCCTGTTGCGGTTAATTTGTGTATACACAATCTGAACACGAAGGCTGTCTTTGTTGTTGATGATGTGCTGAAAGGCAGCCGGATTGGATTTCAATATGGTTTCCAATGGATTTTCTTCTTTTGCGGCCTGGCTTTGCGCCAGGAGCAGGTGAAATTGCAGGAGCAATACCGGTAACAAAGCAATCTTTCTCATAAACCAAACTTACAGAAAAATGATCAGGTGGAGCGGTCGTTGCGGAACCTATAAACTATTAACTTTACGATATGCCACATGAAGCTATTTCGGTTTTTGATATGTTCAAAACGGGAGTGGGGCCCTCCAGTTCTCATACCCTGGGTCCATGGAAAGCAGCGCTGCGTTGCATCGACACCATTTCCTCCAGGAGCAGTACCGACCAGATTGCATCGGTGACCGTTTTATTATATGGATCGCTGGCCAAAACCGGCAAGGGGCATGGTACGGATATTGCCGTGCTGATGGGTTTATGCGGTGAGGATCCGGTAACCATAGATGTAAACAGCATTACTCCCAAAGTCAACAACATAGCAACCAGCAAGCAGTTGCTGCTGGGAGGAAAAACCTTCATTCCTTTTTCCATTCAGCAACAGTTGCAGTTCCTGTACCACGATTCACTGGCTTTTCATCCAAACGGGTTAACCTTCCTGGTAGAAACCAAATCCGGAGAGCAATGGAGCGAAACCTTTTTCTCCATTGGCGGAGGTTTTGTTGTTAAAGAAGGCGAAAAAGGGGGAGGCAAAGGAATTGTTGACCTGCCATTCCCCGTTAATACCGCCGATGACCTGTTGCACTGGTGCAGAAAAACAGGGATGTTGATCAGCGAAGTGGTATTGGAAAATGAAACGGTTTGGCAATCGGAAGCCGATACCAAAAAAGGCGTGCTGGACATATGGCATACCATGCGGGATTGCATTTACAGGGGCTGCCATACAAGGGGGGAACTGCCCGGCGGCCTGCAGGTCAAAAGAAGAGCTTTTGACCTGAATAAAAAACTGCTGAAAAATCAACCCTACAATAGCCAGGAAGAATGGTTGAATGCCATCCGCAAAGGCGGTGGCAGTTTTCAATATATTTTAGACTGGGTCAGTTGTTTTGCACTTGCCGTGAACGAAGAGAATGCCTCTTTCGGCAGGGTTGTAACAGCGCCAACCAACGGAGCAGCCGGCGTTATACCTGCCGTACTGCAATATTATATTGCCTTTTGTGAGGGAGCTACAGAAGAAAAAGTCATCAGCTTCCTGTTAACCGCGTCTGAAATCGGCAGCATTTTTAAGAAAGGCGCTACCATCTCCGCAGCAATGGGAGGATGCCAGGCTGAGATCGGCGTATCATCCGCCATGGCCGCGGCAGGACTTACTGAATGCATGGGCGGAACCCAGCGACAGGTATTGATGGCTGCTGAAATTGCGATGGAACACCACCTGGGGCTTACCTGTGACCCGGTTGGCGGATTGGTGCAGATACCCTGTATTGAACGAAATACCATGGGCGCTATCAAAGCCATCACGGCTTCTCAGCTCGCCCTGCAAAGCACACCCGATTTCGCCCTTGTAAGCCTCGACAAAGTCATAGCCACCATGTGGACTACTGCGCTTGATATGAACAGTAAATACAAAGAAACAGCAGACGGCGGATTAGCCGTGCAAATCCCATTGGGATTGAGTGAATGTTAAATTTATTAATTCAACTGCGGATCCAGCTCCAGCGATAAAGGGTCTACATCCGTGTAGTCTCTGATTTCATTATAAAGGGTTCCTCTTTCTACCGGCTGGCGTTTCACCTGTTTAATTAATCTTACCAGGTCCGCAGTACTCATGGCAGGATTTTGTTCTTCACTACCCGCCATTGCATAAATTTTGGTGGAATCGTCGATGGTACCGTCAATATCATTCACTCCGAAAGACAGGGTTAGTTGCGCATTCTGACGACCCAGCATTGGCCAGTAGGCTTTGATATGCGGGAAATTGTCCATGTAGATCCTGGACACGGCATACATTTTCATATCCTCTACAATGGTACTCTCCGGAACATCGCTCATATCATTATCCATATTGCGGAATTTCAATGGTATGAAGGTGTTGAAGCCTCCTGTCTGATCCTGCAGGCTACGGAGTCTTTCCATATGGTCTATGCGGTGTGCATAGGATTCTATATGGCCGTATAACAAAGTTGCATTGCTGTGCATACCCAGTTCATGTGCGGTCTGGTGAATTTTCAACCAGCCTTCCGCATCTACCTTGTCTTCACAGATTTTCTTGCGGATATCGGGGTGGAATATTTCAGCGCCGCCTCCCGGTAAGGAATCCAGGCCGGCTTCGTGTGCCAGCCGCATGCCTTCTTCTATACTTACATTGGCTTTGCGGAACATATAGTCCAGTTCAACCGGTGTAAATGCCTTGATGTGTAATTCGGGGCGATGGGCCTTGATTGTTTGGAGTAATTCCAGGAAAAAAGACAGGGTCATTTTAGGATGTACTCCACCCACAATATGCACTTCGGTAACGGGTTTCCCGTCGTAGCTTTTCACGATATGCAGCATCTGTTCTATACTGAGTTCCCATCCTTCCTCGCGGTTGGAATACAACCGGGAATAGGAACAGAATGCACAGGAGAACACACATACATTCGTTGGCTCGATATGAAAATTTCTGTTGAAATAAGTTTTATCACCGTGCATTTCTTCGCGCACCCAGTTGGCCAATGCACCTACATAAGAGAGGGAACCTCTCTCAAATAACTGAACACCTTCTTCAAAACTGATCCTTTGTTTTGCGATTACTTTTTTTCCGATGGCTTGTAAAACGGGGTCTTTTTCCGCACTCACTAAAACTGAAATTGCTGCATTACTCATCGTGTAGGATTTGTCTGCAAAACTACGAAAGAGTTGGTTAATCCACCCCAAATAATATTGGCTTTCAGGACATCAGGATTCCTGCAATGGTTGCAGAAAGATAGGAAGCAAGGGTACCACAGAGCAGGGCTTTCAGGCCCAATTTTGCGAGGTCGCCCCTGCGGGTGGGAGCCAGTTCTCCAATACCACCAATCTGCATTCCCACGCTGCTGAAATTGGCGAATCCGCAAATGGCAACACTTACAATCAGCAGGCCTTTTTCGGTTACAATCGGAACCGTTTTAGTGGTAAGATTGTTGAAAGCTACAAACTCGTTAACCGTTAGTTTTTGCCCAAGCAAAGAAGCTGCATTGGCGATATCCTGAGAGGGTACACCCATTGCCCAGGTCATTGGATAGAATATTTTACTGAAGATTACATCCAGTGTAACACCGGGTATGAACTGCCCGATGAGCCAGTTCAGCAATGCTATCAGTGCTATGAAACCAATCAGCATGGCAATTACATTTACGGCAATTTTCATACCGTCGCTGGCGCCATGGGAGATAGCATCAATGATGTTGCTGTAAGGACTTTTTACTTCCAGTTTAACCTTACCCATGGTCTGGGATTCTTCGGTTTCGGGGAATACGATTTTTGAAATCACCAATGCACCAGGCGCCGCCATCAAACTGGCGGTCAGCAGGTATTCTGCCTTTGCACCCATGTTGGCATATACGATCAGGATACCTCCGGCAATACAGGCAAGGCTTCCGCTCATACTGGCCAGCAATTCGCTCCTGGTCATGCTGCTTAAGTACGGACGAATCATCACCTGGGCTTCCACCTGTCCTACAAAAGCGCTGGCAACGTTACTGAGGGCTTCCGCGCCACTCACACGCATCACAAAATTCATGGCTTTGGCAATGATGGATACAATGAACTGCATCACACCGAAATGGTATAGTATGGCTACGAGTACGCAAACTAAAATAATGGTTGAAGTAACACTGAAGGCAAACACAAAGCCACCCTGGTTAAAGTTCATTACACCGCCTGGCGCATCTACCATCACGCCTCCATATACAAATGCCACACCCTCCCTGGCGAAACGCTCAATTTTTTCCATGCCGTGACCCAGCATCTGAAAGAAGCGGGTTACCGGCGGCACTTTCAACACCATTACTGCAATAAAAATCTGGAGTAGTATTCCGCTGATGACGAGCCTGTAATTGATTCTTTTTTTATTGTTGGAAAACAAAAATGCAATGCCTAAAATCAGTATAACACCCAATAATCCCTGAAACCTTTCCATAAGCAATTAGTTCGCAGACTTTTAAAGCGTGTAAGATAGTTAAATAAGGATTAGAAAATGATGTTTTCGTTAAGTTTTGAGGGCAAAAAAATGCCGGATATCCGGTTATCTGCATAAAAAAGGCCCCGTAGAGGGGCCTTTATCTGTTTTATTCAAAATCTTATAAGTGAGATTTGATTTTTTTGTCCAGAACAGACTTCGGAACTGCACCGATCTGTTTGTCAACAATCTGGCCGCCCTTGATGAAAAGAATAGCCGGGATTGAAGTAATTCCATAGTTCACACTCAGGCTCGGATTGTTGTCTACATTCACTTTTCCTACATTGATCTGACCATCATATTCCTTAGCCAGCTCCTCAATAACAGGTCCGATAGCACGACAAGGTCCGCACCATTCCGCCCAAAAATCCACTACAGTTAATTTATCACTATTCAGAACAGTTGTCTGAAAATTTGAGTCTGTTAATTCTAAAGCCATTTTTATTGATTTAAGTTTTAAGGTTTCAAATGTTGAACCGGATACTCATCCGATTTCAACTAAGAAGATCAAATTTAAGTCCATTCCCGCCTTTCTGCTTAATTGACTTTTCCACTTATGTGATTAGCCTGCTTTTGACTGATTTTCTGACAGGGGGACAGTCATTTTAACCTTTATCGGATAGAATCTAAAATATGTGGCAGACCGCCAGGCCCATTCTACCGGTCCGTATTGGTATTTTTTGAGCCACCATCTGCAGAAAATGACCTGTGCCACAAAAAAAAGAATGCCCAGCAACCAGTTCAATGCGGGGTGGGTTTTCCCCACCAGCCCTAATCCAACACCGTAAAACAACAATAATCCCAGCAGTGTTTGAGACAGGTAGCAGGTAAGGGCCATTTTGCCAATGGAAGCAAACCGGCTGCCGATGGCCGACCAGCTGTTTTTTTGCAGCAGGAGACTGAAGCCGGTAATATAAATCATCACCAGCGCTCCATTGAACAGGTTGTATACAATACCAAAAAACAGGCCTACTGTCCGGTTCTGCTGCCAGTTGAGTTTAAACAGTTCATTGGCTGCAAACATGCCCAGGGCCATCAGCAAACAGGCCAGGGCCAGCCAGAACATTTTCTTTCTGATTTTCCGGAATACAGGCGCCGCATCGGTCATGCGATTGAACCAGTTCATTCTTCCGAAATACATGCCCAGTAAAAAGAACCCGAATGTTATATAAATCCTTCCGCTGTTGAACTGAAAGTTGAATTTGTCGGCCAGGTTCCGCAGGTTGTCTTTCCAGAGATTGATCCAGTTGTGTCCGGTATATACTGCATAGAATGCCCTGGATTCCGCTTCATAATTGGCAGGGGTTCCCTGTCCGGGCATACCGGTGGTTCCGGGAGTCAGCAGCTTTACCGTTTCTATCAGCACGAGGGGAAAATTAGCGGCAAAAAATATACCCGTGAACAGGATCCAACGATTGCTCCATTTTCGGGTGAGCAGCAATATAAAGCCAAGCGGTGCATAGATGGAAAGAATATCACCGCGCCAGAATGCATGATGAATCAATCCGATAATCCCCATCAGGGCAATCCTCC
>JAECQP010000068.1 GCA_015999745.1 Sphingobacteriia bacterium
GCTGGCTCTTTTTGGGATGGAACTGGCTCCAGCCGTTAAACAGAGAAACAATGACTAAAACTGCAAATGTGTTCTACAGCGAAACCCTGGCCGGTCTTATATCTGAGGGGGATTTTGGGTATAGGTTTGTTTATGACCCTCAGTATCTCGCCACTGTTGATGCTAAACCGGTTAGCCTGACTTTGCCTTTACGGGAAGGAGCGTATTACAGCAAAACCTTGTTCCCGTTTTTTGACGGCCTGATCCCGGAAGGGTGGTTGCTGGACATCGCAAAGGAACATTGGAAAGTAAAATCCAATGATCGTTTTGAGATATTGATGGTTGCCTGCAGGGATACCATTGGTGCTGTTTCGATTATACCTGAAAATGAAAATCATGCCTAATTGCCTGATCTGCTATAAGGATGCGGGAAACCGCGAATACCACGAAAAATGCGTTAAGCGGTTTTTTGGCACCAACATGATACCCGAACTCAGGTTGGATAAAGATCTGCTCAAAGATTTGGCCGCTGAATTCATCAACAAACGAATCGCCATAACGGGTGTACAGCCAAAGGTGTCACTTACCATTGAAAATGCAGGAAAGAAAAATGCAAAGCTGACAATTGTTGGATTGTGGGGTGAATTTATTTTAAAACCGCAGCACGAAGAGATAACATACATGCCGGAAACAGAAGACCTGACCATGCACATGGCATCCCTGTTTGGAATAGAGGTCTGTGAACATATATTGATGCGCGCCACAGACGGGAACCTGGCTTATATCGCCAAAAGGTTCGACCGCCAGAAAGGAAAGAAGATTCACATGGAGGACTTTTGCCAGCTCTCGGAATTTTTAACAGAGAACAAATACAAAGGCTCTTATGAGAAGGCCGGAAAACTTATCCTGAAATACTGCACGAACTCAGGTTTCGATGCGCTTAAATATTTTGAACTCCTGCTCTTCTCTTATCTCTCAGGTAACAATGATATGCACCTGAAAAATTTTTCCTTACTGGAAACAGAAGAAGCCATATTGTTCAGCCCGGCCTATGACCTGATCAATGTAAATCTGGTTTTTCCACAAGACAAGGAAGAACTGGCCCTGACACTTAGTGGCAAAAAATCAAATATTCGCCTGATGAATTTTGAAGCATTGGGTAAGTTGCTGGAGATCCCGGAGAAGGTGCTGCAAAATAGTTATAAAAAATTCACCACATCCAATGAACAGGTGCATGATCTTATCATGGCATCTTTTTTACCAGAGGAATACAAGCAATCGTATTGGGATATCTGGAAAAAGAAGCAGGATATTTTTTTGAATAAATAATGGAGCATGAAAAGACATTCAAAACCTGGTTGTAAAACATCCTCAATCAAAATAAAACCATATAGAACAACTAATCGGTTGTTACCCCCTGTTTTTTTGTTGGGTAATATTTCTGGATGCTTTCGGTCATAACCTCATAAATATGTTTTGTTTCGGGATAGTCTTTCAGCAGGCTCAGGTGCTTTTTTATGGTACTGTCATCTCCCCGGAAAGCAGGACCAGCCTGTGTATCGCGCGGATGGGCTGTTGTGATACTGTTCGCAGACTGCGTTATAATATCATAAAATAAGGAAAAAGATAGCTGCTCTTTTTCGCAAATCTCTGCAGCCAGATGGTATAAGTGATTAGAGAAGTTTGCCGTGAGGGAAGCGAGCATGTGCATTTGCAGGCGTTGATGGTCGCCGGCACATACAACATTAGAAGAAAATAGTTTACCCAGTCCCTCAATTTCACGGGTTACTTCCCTGGTGTTCCCGTCTGCCACCATGGTGGATCCTGAGAGCGTTTGCATATGTTTTCTTACCATCTTTACCGGCCATAATACGCCATAACGCGTTGCAGCATTGTGCAAAATATCTTTTGAAACAGAACCTGCTGTGTGGATCACGAGGCTGTTGGAGAGAGTTAGTTTTGCAGCGATGGCAGGGAGTGCATCATCCTTTACAGCGAGGAGGTAAAGGGCCGATTTTGAGTCAAGGGAAGCTATATCGCTGATCGCTTCTGCACCCAGTTCGTTCGCCAGCAGCTTTGCGTTCAACAGGGTTGGGCTATAGACCTGGCGTATCTGCAGTCCATGATCATGCAGTACCCTCCCCATAACAGTAGCCAGGTTCCCGGAACCGATCAGGGTTACAGTGGCGTGTTGGAAGGAATTATCCGGATTATATGTTGTTGATTTTTCCAATGAGATAGCTTGTGATAAATGTTGCGATATCTGATTTACTGCGATTCCCCGAGTTCAGTTCCTGACCATGGTCAATGATTGTGATGGTATTGGTATCTGTGCCAAAACCTGCACCAGGATCATTCAGGGAATTTAAGATCACGGCATCCAGATTTTTTTTATGCAGTTTTGCTTTCGCATTGTTTATCTCGTTATCTGTTTCAAGGGCAAAACCGATCAGTAACTGATTTGCTTTTTTGTTTGAACCCATCCATGCTGCAATATCGGTGGTGGGGCGCAGGGCAAGGTGCAGATCGGCGCCGTTTTTTTTGATCTTGTGGTCTGCGGCGGATGCAGGTGTAAAATCTGCAACGGCTGCATTCATAATAATGATGTCTGCATCACCGGATATTTGTTTACAGGCTTCCAATAGTTCTTCGGCCGATTCAATATGTATTACCTCTATCCCTTTATATACTGCTTTTTCATTTGTGGGGCCCGTGATGAGCGTTACAGAAGCGCCATGTTCATAGAGCGAACGGGCAATGGCAAAACCCATTTTGCCAGAAGAGCGGTTGCCGATAAAGCGTACCGGATCAATGGGTTCATAGGTAGGGCCTGCGGTTACTAAAATCTTTTTTCCCTGTAAGGCTGACGAGCGAAAAAAATGTTCTTTGAGGAAACAAAGAATCTCTTCCGGCTCTGCCATTCGTCCCTCCCCGGAAAGTCCACTGGCCAGTTCTCCCGTGCCGGGCGGAATTACCTGAACTCCATCGCTTACGAGTTGTTGCAGGTTGCGGCGTGTGGTGGGGTGTTTCCACATATCTTCATCCATGGCAGGCGCCACGGCTACCGGGCAGGTGGCCGAGAGATAGGTGGCAAGCAAAATATGATCACAAACGCCTGTGGCCATTTTTGATAAGGTATTGGCGCTGAGCGGTGCAACCAGGAATACATCGGGCCATCTGCCCAGCATCACATGATCGGTCCATACATCCTCTTCCACAAACCCGGTGATGACTTTGTTTTTTGAAAGTGTGGATAGTACCAACGGCGTTACAAAATCTGTGGCGGCCCTGGTCATGATCAGTTTTACTTCGGCCCGTTCTTTTATAAGTAAACGAACCAGGTAAGGTATTTTATAAGCAGCGATACTTCCCGAAACGGCGATCAGTATTTTTTTATTTCTCAACATGGATGTAAAATTATGCTATCCGTTCATGGAAAAGCCAATAGTTTTGCAGTAAAAATAGTATATGCTGATTGCCAGGGCGGAAAAAGAGATTACAGATTTTCTTGCAGGATTTTGCGGTAAAAGGATCGGTTTTGTGCCCACAATGGGCGCTTTACATGAGGGGCATCTCTCGTTAATTGAGCAGAGCAGGGCGCAGTGTGATATTACTGTTTGCAGCATATTTATTAACCCCACCCAGTTTACAAACGCCTCGGACCTTGAGAAGTATCCGGTTACCACGCAGGAAGATATTGAAAAGCTGCAGGCTGCCCATTGCGATCTGCTTTTTTTACCTTCAACGGAGGTGATCTATCCCAATGGCTTTGCCATAAAAGAACCCTATTTACTGGGTACTTTGGAAAATGTGCTGGAGGGAGCATTCAGGCCGGGACATTTTCAGGGCGTAGCCCAGGTGGTGGACAGGCTTTTACAAATAGTCCGGCCAACTTGTTTATTGATGGGTGAAAAGGACTGGCAGCAGACACGGGTCATTAACAAGATGCTGCTGGGGCATACCACCTATCCCACGCCAACACTGGTGATCGGCCCCACCATCAGAGCGGCTTCCGGACTGGCTAAAAGCAGCAGAAATCTGCGGATACCTGCTGAACTATTGCCTGATGCAGCAGCATTATACCACAGTCTTCAGCAAATCAACAGCCGGATACATGAAGAAAACCCGAAGGATTTGATAGAGGCCGCTAAGCATCAGCTACTTGCAGCGGGTTTTGAAAAAGTGGAATATATTGCTGTTGTTGAAGCAGATACGCTTGAGGAAAAAGAAAATTTTTATGAAGGAGACCGCCTGCGGATACTGGGGGCAGCCTGGTATTTTGGCATCCGGCTAATTGATAACATTTCCGTGACAATATAAACAGGACCACTGTTTAATTTTGTAAAGCCATATTTTATTCTAAAGCAGAGATAGGCAGGATATTTTTCAAATCACCCATGCCCCTTAATGCTCTGTTATGCATCCAACACAAAAAAAGATCACAACCCATACCATTCGGACAAAGAAAGCAATGGGAGAAAAAATCACTATGCTAACAGCGTATGATTTTTCCTTTGCAAGGTTACTGGATCAGGCAGGAATCGATATCCTGCTTGTTGGCGATAGTGCCGCCAATACCATGGCCGGGTATGAAACCACGATCCCCATCACACTAGACCAGATGATCTATCACGGGCAATGTGTTGTACGCGCAGTGAACCGTGCATTGGTGGTGATTGATCTTCCTTTCGGGTCCTATCAAAGAAGCTGCGAACAGGCGCTGGACAGTGCAGTACGTGTAATGAAGGAAACGGGCGGCCATGCCGTTAAGCTGGAAGGCGGCGAGGAAATGGCAACTACTATCCGGAAAATTGTTCATGCAGGTATTCCTGTGATGGGCCACCTGGGCCTTACCCCACAAAGTATTTATCAGTTTGGCAGCTATGCAACAAGAGCAAAACAAACGGCTGAAGCCGAACAGATCAAAAGGGATGTAAAGGCTTTGGAAGAAGCGGGTTGTTTTGCCATTGTACTCGAAAAGATCCCGGCCCTGCTTGCCAAAGAATTAACGGAGATGGTTGGCGTTCCGCTTATCGGAATCGGGGCCGGCAAATACTGCGACGGGCAGGTGCTTGTGATGCATGATATGCTGGGCATGCAAACGGATTTTTCGCCCAGGTTTATTCGTCGGTATGCCAATTTACAGGAAAACATTCAACAGGCTGTTGCTCAATATTGTAAGGATGTGAGGGAGGGTGGATTCCCCGATGAATCGGAATCATATTAATAGCAATCATGAGGAGTAAAAGTGTTGCCAAAGTTTGTATGCTGTTGGCAGATGCAACTCCTGTTCATTTTTAAATTAACATAATGAAAATGCAGATTCAAATTCTGAAATCTAAAGTGCATGGCGCCACCATTACGGAAGCCAACCTGAACTATACGGGAAGCCTGACGCTGGACGTTGAGCTCATGGAAAGAGCAGGAATGATTGATGGAGAAAAAGTGCAGGTGGTGAACCAGAACAACGGGGAGCGCCTGGAAACCTACCTGATCAAAGGGGGGAGGGGAACGGGTGTGTGCTGTCTCAACGGGCCTGCTGCCAGGAAGGGCATGGCAGGTGATAAAGTAGTGATCATTACTTATGCCCTTGTGCCGGTTGAGGAAGCGGGCAACTGGATTGCGCCGAAGGTTTTTGTGGATGAGCATAATAAAGTGATTGAGCAATAATCTAAAGTGTAAGCGACCCTTCAATTTGCCCTTTGATGCGAAGCAGGGCTCCGGATACAACCTGGCTCGCCCGCGGCATCCCGGGAATGAATGGCTGTTACCATCAGCAGCATTGTAAAGCAGCAAAGGAAGATGCGTAAAAAACCGGATGCGGCAGGAACGGGCATTGACGCCGGAAGAAAAATCGTGCAGTTGCAATTTCACCCCTCATTTCGGACACTTCGCCCTTTCCCTGCATTCTGCTGTTCCTGATTTTTATTATTTTGCCAAATGGATAAAAATGAGCAAAAGATTTGTTGGTACAGCTCTTTGTTGATCGCTTTGACTGTAAATTCAGCAAGGTTGATGGCTTTGAGGGAAAACGGTATTATTGCCCGGTATTGGCATTTTGATATTTTTGAATTCAGCTTTCAGTTCCTGTATAACCTGCTTTTCTCTTTTTTATTGTTTTTCCTGAACCTTTCTGAAAACAGGTTTTTTAGTATTTACCGCCAGAAAAAGCAATTCACTAAATACTATCTCTTTAATGCACTTGTTGTAGTGACTGCGACGGTCACAGGTCATTTGCTACAATCTGAATTATTTAAAGACAGGCATGTTACACTAATAACCGGAAGAGGCTATATCGCGAGGTTTACCCTGACCTGTATCTTAGTAGCTATTATTATTCATCTGGTTTTGCTAATAAGGGAAAACAGGAAGAAGGACTCTAAAAATGAAAAACTTAAAAATGCGTATCTCCAGACTCAGCTGGAATTGCTGAAAAAACAAATGGATCCCCATTTACTCTTTAATTCACTCAGTAGTTTATCCGGTATTGTAAGAGAAGATCAGAAACTTGCGCAAGTGTATATTTTTCATCTTTCAAAAGTTTTCAGGAATGCACTGGTATATTCAAAATCAACTTTAGTAAGCGTTTCGGAAGAGTTAGATACCCTGAAATCCTACCAGAAGCTGATATCTTTGCGATTAGAAGATGCTTTCAGTGTAAACATAGAGGTAGATACGAAGGTCTCCAATTATCAAATTCCACACCTTTCATTACAGCCTTTACTGGAAAATGCCGCCAAACATAATATCGCCACCAAAGAGAAACCATTGGAGATATGCATATATAGCGAAGGAGATTTTTTGGTAATTACCAATAACCTGCAACCACTTTCTATTCAGGAAAATAGTACGGGAATAGGACTTGCTAACCTGCATGAACGTTTTTTCCTCCTTACCCAAAAAGAAATTGAGATACAGAGAACAAAAGATTTATTTATTGTAAAATTGCCACTTACAATATGAAAAAACTCCGGATAGTAATTGTAGAAGATGAAGCGGTAACTGCCAGGAACCTGGCGTTTATGCTGACGGAAATGGATGCCGGTATCGGTATTGTCACCACGCTCGGTAGTGTAAGTGAAGCAACACTTTGGTTATCGGAGAACGATAGCGCTTATGATCTTATATTTATGGATATCCGGCTAACGGATGGGCTTTCCTTTGAAATTTTTAATAAGGTTCCTATAAATAAAGCGGTCATATTTGTAACGGCTTATCATGATTATGCAATAGAAGCTTTTAAAAATAACGGGATTGATTATATCTTAAAACCCTTTGATGAATCTGAGATCAGGCGCGCCTTACAGAAATATTTCCAACTGATAAATCCGGATTTGACAGAAACGGGTTATTTAAAATATGCCCGTCTTATGGAGCAGCTCAACGCTCATCTAAGAGCATATAAAAAGTCTTTTTTAATCAATTACCGGAATAAGTTGATTCCTTTGGATGTTGCCAAAATAGCCTGGTTTTACACGGCCCATGAAATCGTTTACGCATACACCAACGAAGGAGGAAAATACACAATTGAATTTACACTTGAGCAACTTGAAAAGCAACTGGATCCTGCAATTTTTTTTAGGGTTAACCGCCAATTCATCATTAGCAGGAGCGCTATATCGGAGATTGAATATTTTTTTAACGGGCGGTTGTTAGTCAGCGTAACCCCCGCGTCGCCTGAAAATATACTGATCAGTAAAGCCCGCGCACCGCTTTTCAAAAACTGGCTTGATAATTAGGAAACT
Organism: Sphingobacteriia bacterium; assembly: GCA_015999745.1. Lineage (GTDB taxonomy): Bacteria > Bacteroidota > Bacteroidia > Chitinophagales > Chitinophagaceae > Sediminibacterium. The sequence continues at coordinate 7,725 of JAECQP010000068.1, forward strand.
TCACCTTTCAGTTTTTCCGCTTAGCCTGCTTTCCTGATATTCTTTGCGGATCCACAATTTACCTTTACAAAAACTTTATAGCCATGAATACCATCAAAACAAAATCTTTTTGGGTATCACTTTTGTTTTTTACCCTAACCTTTAATGCGCTCGCGGCGCAGGATATTGCTAAT
>JAECQP010000038.1 GCA_015999745.1 Sphingobacteriia bacterium
AAAACTGAAGGAAGCGGCAGGCTGCAGAAGCCGGATCATTGTTACAGACGGATCATTCAGTATGGACGGAACCATTGCACAGCTCGATAAGATTTGCGAACTTGCCGATCAATATGATGCCATTGTGATGAGTGATGAATGTCATTCTTCCGGTTTCCTTGGAAAAACAGGCCGCGGTACACATGAGTACAGGAATGTTATGGGCAGAATTGATATTATCACCGGTACCCTCGGAAAAGCGCTGGGAGGAGCCAGCGGCGGATTTACTTCCGGTAGAAAGGAGATCATTGAAATGCTTCGCCAGCGCAGCAGGCCTTACCTGTTCTCCAATACCCTGGCGCCAAGTATTGTAGGCGCCTCTATTGCTGTGCTGGATATGCTTACGGCGGCAACCACCCTCCGCGATAAACTGGAATACAATACCAAATACTTCCGAACAAAAATGACTGAAGCGGGCTTTGATATCAAGCCCGGCGATCATCCGATTGTTCCGATCATGTTATATGATGCGGTGGTTGCACAGAACTTTGCTGCAAAATTGCTGGAGGAAGGAGTGTATGTAATTGGTTTTTTCTATCCCGTTGTGGCCAAGGGGCTTGCCAGAATCCGCGTGCAACTGAGCGCTGCGCATGAGCAGACGCATCTGGATAAAGCCATTGCGGCATTCACCAAAGTAGGCAAGGAACTGGGCGTTATCAAATAATCAGCTAAAATTTTAAAAATGGATCGTTTACGTTATACATCATTATTGACCGTTGCACTGGGCCTGATGGTGACACTGTTTTCCTGTTCTCCCAACAATGTGAAGGAAGACAACCATATCAAAACCTATTTTGACAAATACCAGGTAACCGGCAGTTTTGGTCTGTACGACAATGGTACCGGTCAGTTTGTAATTTATAACCTGAGCAGGTATCGCGATTCTGCCTTTCTACCGGCATCTACCTTTAAAATTGTCAACACACTGATTGGCGTGGAAACAGGAAAGATTGTGAATGAAAAGATGGTTATTCCATGGGATGGAGTAGTACGGTTTTTTCCTGGAGGTGATACCGCCGGCGCCTGGAATAAGGATCTGACCATGGAGGAGGCGTTCAGGGTTTCCTCTGTACCTTATTACCAGGAAGTGGCAAGAAGGATCGGGAAGGACACTATGCAACGCTGGCTCGACAGCCTGAAATACGGTAACCGTCAGATCGGCAACTATATAGACAGTTTCTGGCTCAATAGTTCCATTAAGGTTACCGCCGATGAGCAACTGGGCCTGGTAAAGAAACTATATTTTGGTCAGTTGCCGTTTCAGAAAAGAACACAGGATATTGTAAAGAAAGTGATGCTGCAGGAATCCAATGCCAACTACCAGATGAGCTATAAAACCGGATGGGGTTTTCTTCCGAACGGAAGGTCCCTGGGCTGGGTGGCAGGCTGGATAGAAGAGAACAAACACCCTTATTTCTTTGTATTAAACGTGGAAGGCGATGCCAATGTTCCAATGCAGGCTGTCAGAATGGACATCCTGAAAACAGTATTGAAAGAGCAGGGCCTGATGGAAGGGAAAAAATAATCTATAAAGCAAGTAATGCATGCAACTCTATTGTAGCTCACTTACACAATACAGCCGGTTAAAAACGCGTGAAGTCAGGATCGGCCATCTGCTGCTGGGCAACGGACACCCTGTAAGACTGCAGACCATGACCACTACCGATACCATGGACACGGAGGCTACGGTGGAGCAGGCTATCCGTTGTATCAACGCCGGAGCAGAATTGGTCCGTATTACGGCTCCTTCCAAAAAAGAAGCGGAGAACCTGCTGAATATTAAAAATGAGTTGCGGAAAAGAGGATATAACACGCCTTTGGTAGCTGATATACATTTTACGCCCAATGCCGCTGAAATTGCGGCCAGGATTGTGGAGAAAGTAAGGGTGAACCCGGGCAATTATGTAGATAAGAAAAAATTTGAACAGATTGAATATACAGATGCGGAGTACCTGGAGGAGATGGAAAGAATCCGGGAGCGCTTTACCCCGCTGGTTCGCATCTGTAAAGAACATGGCAGTGCCATGCGGATCGGTACCAACCACGGGTCGCTGAGCGACCGGATCATGAGCCGTTATGGAGATACTCCCATGGGCATGGTGGAGAGTGCGATGGAATTTTTAAGAATCGCCAGGTCAGAAGATTACCACAACATTGTGCTCAGCATGAAAGCCAGCAATCCGCAGGTGATGGTGCAGGCATACCGGCTGTTGGTTCAACAGATGGATCATGAATTTGGAGAATGTTATCCCCTTCATTTGGGCGTTACAGAAGCCGGCGACGGAGAGGACGGAAGAGTAAAAAGTGCAGCCGGTATCGGAACGCTGATGGAAGACGGAATTGGTGACACCGTTCGGGTAAGCCTTACCGAAGATCCTGAGTTTGAAATTCCTGTATGCAAGGATCTTGTGAAAAGATACAGTACGGATTCTATTGATCAAAATGGTACCGGGGCCCGGCTGAACAATGGCCACGGCCATGTTCCTGCAATAGACAAACTGCCTTACGATCCGTTTCATTATTCCCGCAGGGGAAGTTTTGTAGTGGGGAATATCGGTGGAAAGCATGTTCCGGTGGTGATTGCTGATTTCAGCAAGATTGAAAAGATTACACCGGTACACCTGGAAGCAATCGGGTATAAGTATGATGCCGCAACCGATAAATGGAATATCGGGGATGCAGCAGCAGATTATATTTTCACCGGGCATCAGTTGTTGAACTTTTCTCTGCCAGGCACGCTTAAAGTAATTGTATACCCGGCCGCCTGGGCTTCCAGCGCCGCGCCCGAAAAATACTTCCCGATTTTTGACGCATCCGGATTTGCTGCGGCTTCCAATAAAAGCAATCAGCTGAATTTTGTAATGCTGGATTGTTTCAACGATGAAACACCCATCAACGATTTCACCTACCTGGATACATTGGCCAATGACCCTTCGGTTGTTATCTGCCTGAGCAGTACCAATAAGAACGCCATGCCATCCGTTCGCAGGATGCTGATGGAACTGATGAACAGGGATGCAAAGAATCCGGTGATCTTAATGACAGACAGCAACTGGTCTACCCCGGACGAACACCTGATCCATTATTCAACAGAATGCGGCGCATTACTGCTGGATGGATTTGGAGACGGACTCTGTTTGGGAATGTCTGCTGAGAGTTACCAATTGCAGGCAGCATCTGCCAGCATGGATACCAGTGGAAGAAATTACAGCAGTAACAGCTCCGTTGAACAATTCCTCAACTCTTCTGCATTCAGTATACTGCAGGCAACCCGTTCCCGGATTTCCAAAACTGAATACATCAGTTGCCCCAGTTGTGGCAGAACGCTTTTTGATCTGCAGGAAACCACTGCAAAAATCAGGAGCGTAACCAATCACCTGAAAGGCGTGAAGATTGCCATTATGGGATGCATTGTAAACGGGCCGGGTGAAATGGCAGATGCAGATTTTGGCTATGTGGGAAGCGGGGTAGGAAAGATCACGTTGTATAAAGGCCGGGAAATTATGAAACGGAATATAGACAGCGAGGTAGCTGTGGCAGAACTGATTAACCTGCTGAAGGAAAGTGATGCCTGGGTTGATCCTGCTTAATACCAATTATTCAACAGATTAAATACGATTCATTGCAAACAGATTTTTTAGTCATAGGCTCCGGGATTGCTGGTCTTACCTACGCTTTGAAAACTGCCCGTCAGTTTCCGCAAAAAAGTGTGACGGTTATTACCAAAACCCAGGCCGACGAAACCAATACCAAGTATGCGCAGGGTGGGGTAGCCGGCGTTTGGGATGAAGACCGGGACAGTTATGAAAAACATATTGAAGATACACTGATTGCCGGTGATGGCCTTTGTAATAAAGAGGTGGTAGAGATTGTGGTGAAGGAAGGCCCGGAACGCATCAAGGAAATTATTGCTTACGGCGCTGAATTCGATAAGGATGCCAGCGGGGAATTTAGTTTGGGCAAGGAAGGCGGCCACAGTGAAAACAGGATCCTGCACCATAAAGATGTGACCGGCAAGGAAATGGAAAGGGCGCTGCTGTCCCAGTTGGAAGCATTACCGAATATCCATTTGCTGAACCATTGTTTTGTTGTGGACCTGCTTACGCAACACCACCTTGGTTACCTGGTTACCAAATCTACTCCGGATATTACCTGTTATGGCGTATATATTCTGAACCTGCATACCAACCAGATCGAAAAAATTGCTGCAAAAATTATATTGCTGGCTTCCGGTGGTTGCGGACAGGTTTACAGAACTACTACCAACCCAAAGATTGCTACCGGTGATGGAATTGCCATGGTTTACAGGGCAAAGGGAAGAATCGAAAACATGGAGTTTATCCAGTTCCATCCAACGGCCTTATATGAACCGGGTGTATCTCCCTCTTTCCTGATCACGGAAGCCGTACGGGGGGATGGCGCCATCCTGCGCAATAAACTGGGAGAGGCTTTTATGGAAAACTATGATTCCCGAAAGGATCTTGCCCCCCGCGATATCGTGGCGCGCGCCATTGACAATGAAATGAAACGTACGGGTACCGAACATGTATACCTCGACTGCCGCCATATGGACCGGGAAAAATTCATTCATCACTTTCCCAATATTTATGAGAAATGCAAAAGCATCGGCATTGATGTGATGGAACAGTTTATTCCGGTTGCACCAGCAGCGCATTATAGTTGCGGCGGAATTAAAACAGATGATTGGGGAAGAACCTCTGTCCGGAATCTGTATGCATGCGGAGAATGTTCCAGCACAGGTCTGCATGGGGCCAACCGGCTGGCCAGCAACAGTTTGCTGGAGGCTATGGTATTTGCCCACCGGTGCTATCTCGACAGTATGCAGAAAATTGACGGAATTGAATTTTCCGCATCCCTGCCCGACTGGAATGCAACCGGAACAACCGATCCGCGCGAAATGATCCTGATTACACAAAGCCTGAAAGAGCTTCAGTCTATCATGAGCGATTATGTGGGTATTGTTCGTACGGATGTGCGCTTAGACAGGGCTATGAAAAGGCTGGATCTGCTGTTTGTGGAAACAGAAGACCTGTACCGCTCTACCAAGCTTTCTCCGCAGTTGTGCGAATTGAGAAACCTCATTACAGTGGCTTACCTGATTGTGAAAGGCGCTCAGTTCAGAAAGGAAAGCCGGGGTCTTCATTACAATACCGATCACAAAGAAAAGAGTTCCATTTTACAGAACGTTATCTTATAATATCAATTGCTCCCATGTACTATATAGTGTATCCGCTTCTTTATGCCGTTTCCCTGTTGCCATGGAGGGTGATTTACTTTTTATCTGATCTTTTTTATGTATTGATCTATTATGTAATCGGTTACCGGAAAAAAGTAGTCAGGGATAACCTGCTGATTGCTTTTCCTGAAAAGGCCGTTGCGGAACGCTTGAGGATTGAGAAGGATTTTTACCATCAGCTGATGGACACTTTCATTGAAATGATTAAGCTGATTTCCATTTCGGAAAAAGAACTGAATAGAAGATTTATCTGTAATTATGATTTGCTGAACGAATTGTATAAAACAGGCCAAAGTGTGCAATTACATGGCGGGCATTTCTTTAATTGGGAGTTTGTGAACCTTGCCTATGGTGCTAATATTGAATATCCTTTCCTGGGCGTATATGCACCGCTGAGCAATCCCGTTTTCGACAGGATTATTTACAATATGCGCAGCAGGTTTAAAACCATTCTGGTATCGGCCAGTGATTTTAAAACTAAATTCAGGCATTTTGCAAAAGGAATTTATGCGCTGGCCCTTGCCGCAGACCAAAATCCCCGGAGAACCCAGGAGGCTTACTGGCTACATTTTATGGGTAAATTAACCCCTTTTGTACCCGGCCCTGAAAATGGTGCAAGACAGTATAACACGGCCGTGGTTTTTGCCACGTATTACCGCATTAAACGGGGGTATTACGGTTCGGAGCTGAAACTGTACACGACTACCCCCCTGGACCTGCCCAACGGAAAAATGACCCTGGATTACCGTGATTTCATTGAAGCTGAAATCCGCAAACGCCCCTCCAACTACCTATGGAGCCATCGCCGGTGGAAATGGAATTATGACCCAGCCGTGCACAGCGAAAACCTGCTGGAAAAAGCCGGTTAATTCAGGGTCGCAGTATCTTTTTCAATCTCAAATTTGTCGTCCAGTTCTTTGAGTTTGCCAAAGCCCCCAAGGATATTTCTAATATTGTGGATACCCTGTCTTTTGATCAGGGAGGAAGCAATTATACTTCTGTAACCTCCTGCGCAGTGTACATAAATATTGTGATGGTCGTCCAGGTTGGCCATGCTGCCGGGATCGGTCAGGTCGTTCAACGGAATATTGACAGCCTCTTTGATATGTCCGTCTGCATATTCCACCGTCTTTCTAACATCCAGGATCACCATGTTGGGATCAAATGCAATGTCCATGGCAACCTCATCGGCTTCCACATCTATGATCATATCAACCGGTTCACCGGCTGCCAGCCAGCCTGCATAGCCGCCATTGAGGTAACCCTCTATTTTATCGAATCCAACCCTTGCCAACCGGACAACGGTTTCTTTTTCTTTTCCGGGTTCTGTTACCAGAATAATGGGCTGATCAAAGGGCAATAAACTGCCTGCCCATTCTGCAAACCTTCCATCCAAACCAATGCTGACAGATCCGGGTACAAATCCGGAAGTGAAAATGGCAGAGTTCCTGGTGTCGAGTATCAGGGCATTGTTACTGATCTTTTCCCTGAAAGCCGCAATGCTCAGTGGTTGTAGCCCCTTGCTTAAAACAGCATCAAGGCTCTCGTATCCTTCCTTATTGATTTTTGCATTAATGGGGAAGTACTGCGGAGGCGCAGACAATCCCTCTGTAACCGCCTTAATAAATTCTTCTTTGGTTTGAGGCTGTAAAGCATAATTGGTCGTTTTCTGCTCGCCAATGGTGCTGAATGTTTCGGGTCCGAGATTTTTTCCGCAACTGCTTCCCGCTCCATGTGCGGGATAGAGGATTACTTCATCTGCCAGCGGCATGATATGCTTCTGCAGGCTGTCGTACAACATCCCGGCCAGGTCTTCCATTGTGATCTCATTGGCTTTCTGGGCAAGATCCGGTCTGCCTACATCCCCTACAAATAAAGTATCACCTGTAAATATGGCTTTTGCATTTCCTGTTTCATCTTTCAGCAGGTAACAGCTGCTTTCCAGTGTATGTCCGGGTGTATGCAATACCTGTATGGAAATTTTTCCGATTAAAAATGTTTCCCCGTCTTTGGCAACATGAACCGGGAACCGGGTTTCCGTGCCGGGGCCATATACAATAGTGGCGCCGGTTGCTTTGGCCAGGTCGAGGTGTCCGCTTACAAAATCCGCATGAAAATGCGTCTCAAAAATATATTGGATGGTTGCATTTCTTTCTTTGGCCAGGATCAGGTATTCCTCAATATCCCTCAACGGATCCACTACAGCCGCGATTCCTTCACTTTCGATATAGTACGCAGCTTCGCTTAAACAGCCGGTATACAGTTGTTTGATAAACATACTTTTAAAATTTGGAGGTATATAACAATGATCAGACCAATCTTTCAATCGGACTAACTGACCTGTTTACGAAAGTATACTAATCAACCAAATTTTTTACAAAACCGACCACCTCGCCGAGCCTGGTATAATTAACGGAGTAGTAAATGAATTTTCCTTCTCTTGAAGTACTTACTATTCCTGCTCTTCTCAGAATGGCCAGATGCTGTGAAGCAACTGATTGTTCCAGCCTGAGCTTTACATAAAGTTCCGTAACAGTCATCTTCACATGCTCATCGAGCAGTTTGATGATTTGCTGGCGTAGCTTGTGGTTAATTGCCCGGAGAATCAGGGATGCTTTTTTGGCATGCAAAAAATCTACTTTGATCGGTTCGCCACCGTTCACCAGGGTAATGGATTGTGTTGTAGGGTTCATGACAATAGAGTTAAATTGGGGGTTGATAAACTATGTCTCCCGCAAAGTTAATCAATTGCCGTTTATCATAGTATAATTTTTAACAATACTTTTTCAGCGTCCCTTGTCACTATTGCTTTTGCGTGTTATAGAATTCTTTTGCATAAAGTGGTTCTGCGTAAGCCAAATTGGCAAATTGTTGATGTGTGTATGCTTCGATGGCCAGGCTAACCATGTGATTTACATTATGTTGTGCGCTGGAAATGCGCATATTTGATTTTAATGAAAGCTCCGGAATTTTGGCTGCACCGTCTCCGCAGAATAAAATGCTAACGTTTGCAGGCAGCGAAGCAAAAAATAGTTCGTTTAATAAAATGGCGGAAGCAGCTTCTTTTTCTTTTAATAAATGGGTGTAAACTGCTGAAAAAACTTCCATTCTCCTTGCATCTATCATTGGATAAAGCAACCACTCTTCTTCGGGTTGCAGGTTTTCCGCTGTTAACTGATCCTTGGCGGCCTTCGCAATCACCTGTAATGTATTCAGTACAATCAATGGCTTTTGCAGCGCGTAACAAATGCCTTTTGCAGAGGCCATTGCAACACGGATTCCGGTGTAACTGCCCGGGCCGCCGGTTACTGCAACCGCATCCAGTTCATGTAATCCATGTCCTGTTTGATGCATGATTTTCTGAACGGCGGGTTGTAGAAAAGATGCATGATTTTTGGCATCATGATTTTCTTCTATTGCAAGGACTGTTTCATTATTGCTCAAACAAATGCCCGCGTATGCTGTTGCTGTATCAATATGGAGGAGTAAAGCCATTATACTTTTTTCTGGTTGGTTAACGCTGCCTTCAGAGCAGGCGCAATACGGTACCTGCTGCTGGTCGCAGCGAGTTTTTCCAGTAATGCATCTATTTTATGCAGGCCAATCATTTCGCTCCATTCAAATGGCCCGTAAGGATAATTGGTGCCCAGCTTCATGGCAGTATCAATATCCTTTTTTGAACTGATGGATTCTCCGTAACAGAAATAGGCTTCATTGATGATCATTGCCACAACCCTGGCGCTCAACATCCCTGGTTCATCAGGTGCCTCCAGGCATTTCCAATGCAGGGCATCCAGTACCAAACGCGCATTAGACAATGATTCGCTGCCGGCACCGGCAATTTCGAGTAACGGCTGATGCAGGAATCCGTCCCAGCCATTATACCGGATGCAGTTGGCTGGTAACGAACCGGCCACTTGTACAACGGCATTTACAAAAATCGGCGCTTTGGTGACCGACTCAAAAGCATAACCCTCTTCCTCAAAACAATCGTCAAAATACACATCGGCTGCGGGCGGATTGATTCCATGGGTTACCCAGCTGACGGTGGCAGGGGAATTGGCAAACAGCTTGTTCAGCAACTCTTTTTTTCCGGGTTTGGCATTGATTATTATATGCATCTGATTCAATAAAATACAAATTTACGTTGGTGGGTTGATTAAAATAAAGCAATTTGCCGGTTCTCAAACGAAACATATGTCTAAACAAGTGATTAAGACCGATCAGGCGCCTGCGCCAATTGGCCCGTACAACCAGGCAATCATTGCCAATGGTTTCTTATTTGCAAGTGGCCAGGTTGCGCTGAATCCGGCAACGGGGGAATTGGAACTGTCCGGTATCCAGGCAGAAACACACCAGGTAATGAAGAATGTACTGTCTGTTTTGGAAGCGGCTAACCTCACACCGGATCATGTGGTAAAAACCACCATTTTCCTGAGCGATATGAGCTTGTTTGCCCAGGTGAACGAAGTATACGGATCTTATTTCAGCGGTCAGTATCCTGCCCGCGAAACCGTAGCCGTAAAAGGACTGCCCCGTGGTGTGAACGTGGAGATCTCTGTTACCGCGGTTGTACAATTATAAGGAACTACTTCTTTCCAGGTGCTTTCAGAGGGTGGTTACCGTATAGCTGGTGCTGAACGAATGCGTTTTGTTCGGTTCCAGCATTACCAATCCTATGCCATTATTGAAATTGTCAGGGGCTCCGCTGAGATTCTCAATAGCAATACTCTTTCTGGAGAGTGGGGTATACACCTGCAGGATAGGATAGTGTTCGTCCGGTTCTACAACCAGTTGCAGGTACCTGCTCTTTAATACGGCCCTGCGAGACTGCCCGGGAAGGTATTCGAAAGAATTATCGAGTACAACTCCTTTTAGCGGTAAGCCCTTAAGGAAGCGCGTATCTTTTTTCTTTTTCCCGGTTGGCAGCAATTCTTTGTCGAAGATCAGCTGGGTATCTCCATTGAACTGCAGCGTATAGTTATCTACTTTTCCGCCCAGTGTAAAATAGGGATGCCATCCATCTGCATAAGGAATAGATTGGTTGTTGCTGTGCCGAATGCTGGTGATTACAGAAATCCTGTTCCCTTTTTCCAGTTTCCAGAGCAGGCTGAGGGTGTAGGCAAAAGGATAACCCTGATCTGTTTGGGTATAGTTGAATTTCAGTAAAACGCTGGCAAATTCATCTGTAGCCTGTTCCTTTTCTACGGTAAAACGGGCATCGTATACCAGCCCATGTATGGCATGCTCACCCAGGTAATGCTTGTGCACCCGGTAGGTTTTATTTTGCAGCTGATAAGTTCCGTTGCGCATTCTGCAAACAAAGGGACTAATCTTGGCGCTTCTGAAACTGTTGGCAATATTCTTTCTGGCATCTGCAACGGAGCTGAATCCTTCAATGCAATTGACCATTTTTCCTTTCAGCGGAATATGGAAAGCATTTAAGAGGCCCCCAAATGCAAAGATCTCTGCCCGGCAGCCGCCCTGTTTATCTTTCAGTGTAATAACCGGGTGTGCCTGCTGCTGATTTACCGATACTGCAAAACGCATGATAAAAAATTGAGTTATTAAAGAGTATAAATGTAATGCCCCCGGCTGGTAAAAAAAACTAACAGTCGTTAACATTAAACTTAAAGCATTATTTTTACTCCCAATTCATTTTTATTATGTCGTATAAGCTTCAGCATAAGGTCCGCATTGTTACAGCCGCCAGTTTATTTGATGGTCATGACGCTGCCATAAATATTATGCGCAGGATACTGCAATCGAAAGGTGCAGAAATTATTCACCTGGGCCATAACAGAAGCGTTGCTGAAATTGTGGAATGTGCCATTGAAGAAGATGCGCAAGGAATTGCCATCACCAGCTACCAGGGCGGCCATGTGGAGTTTTTTAAATATATGAAAGACCTGCTGGATCAGAACGGATGCGGGCATATAAAAATATTCGGAGGAGGAGGAGGAACCATTCTTCCGGAAGAAGTCAGGGAGTTGCATCAATATGGCATTACCCGTATTTACAGCCCTGATGATGGAAGGCATATGGGATTGGAAGGAATGATTGAAGATGTAATCCGCCAATGCGATTTTTCCCTGAATGGAGACGGGGCTTATCAGGCGCCGATGGGTTTGGGTGAAGTGAAAGATGTTCGGGCCATTGCCAGAAAAATCACCAATGCCGAAAACGGTGTGAAACCCGGAAATAGAAATGCGCCACCCGATCAGCAGCCGGTACCGGCTCCGGTACTGGGTATCACCGGAACAGGAGGCGCCGGGAAAAGTTCTGTAACAGATGAAATTGTAAGGCGGTTTCTTCATTTATATGAAACCAAAACCATTGCAGTCATTTCAGTGGATCCCTCCAAGAAAAAAACCGGCGGAGCATTGCTGGGAGACCGGATCAGAATGAACGCCATTGCACATCCGCGCGCGTACATGCGCAGCCTTGCAACCAGAGACGATAACACAGCGCTGAGTGCACATGTGCAGGATGCTATTGACATATGTCGCAGGGCGGGGTATGACTTTGTGGTCCTGGAATCGGCCGGTGTGGGCCAGAGCGATGCGTCTATCCTCGATTTCTGTGATGTAAGCTTGTATGTGATGACACCGGAATATGGCGCTGCCTCCCAGTTGGAAAAGATCAATATGCTCGACTATGCAGATTTGATCTGCATCAATAAGTTCGACAAGTCGGGCGCACTGGATGCCCTGCATGATGTACGTAAACAGTACAAGCGCAACCATGAATTATGGACCGCTAAGGACGAAGAACTTCCTGTAATAGGCACCATCGCTGCACAGTTCAATGATGTCGGCGTAAACCAGCTCTTTAGCAGAATAGTGCAGGTAGTGAAGGAAAAATGCAAAGTGGATTTTGATGAAGCAGGAGGAGCTTCCGTTTTTTATTCCAATACAAGCACTTCCACCAAATCGCAGATTATTCCGCCCAAAAGGGTTCGTTACCTGGCGGAGATCACCGAGCAAAACAGGGGTTATGATGCATGGGTGAACGGGCAATCTGCTATTGCTACCAAATGGTACCGGTTACAGGGCGCCATAGAGGCCGTGAAGGACAACAAAACAGTGGTGAATGAGCTGAATAAGATCAGCGAAAACTTTGAATCTGCACTTCATCCGGAATGCAGAAAACTGATTGAACAATGGCCGGCGCTGGTAAAGAAATACCAAGCCGACTTTTTTGAATATACCGTACGCAATAAAGTGATTCAGCAACCACTGACCACTACCTCACTGAGCGGCACTAAAATAGCCAAAGTAATTCTGCCTAAATACACGGATTGGGGAGATATTCTCCGCTGGCAATTACAGGAAAATATTCCAGGTGAGTTTCCGTATACTTCCGGTGTTTTTGAATTGAAGCGCCAGGGTGAAGATCCTACCAGGATGTTTGCTGGTGAGGGCGGACCTGAGCGGACCAATAAACGTTTTCACTATGTTTCATTAGGGCAACCCGCCATTCGTTTGTCTACTGCATTTGACAGCGTTACCTTATATGGAGAAGATCCTGCACACCGCCCGGATATTTACGGGAAAGTGGGCAACAGCGGTGTAAGCATTGCTACCGTGGATGATGCTAAAAAACTCTACAGTGGCTTTGATCTATGTGATCCTAAAACATCGGTGAGTATGACCATTAATGGTCCGGCACCGATCGTGCTGGCTTTCTTTATGAACGCCGCTATTGATCAGCTTTGCGAAAAGTGGATTACCGAAAACAATCGCTGGGATGAGGTTAACAAGCGGATCGAAAAGAAATTCAGCAAATTACCCAGACCGGTATACTACAATCCTGCATTGCCGGAGCGACTCCCCGAAGGAAACAATGGCTTGGGTATAGGGTTGCTTGGATTAAGCGGGGATGAGGTATTACCTGCAGATATTTACAGTAAAATCAAGGCGGAGGCCTTAAGCCAGGTTCGGGGAACCGTTCAGGCAGATATCCTGAAAGAAGACCAGGCCCAGAACACCTGTATTTTTTCAACTGAGTTTGCACTAAAGCTTATGGGTGATGTGCAGGCATACTTTATTGGGAACAGCGTCCGTAACTTCTACAGTGTCAGCATCAGCGGATACCATATTGCCGAAGCGGGAGCCAATCCGGTTACGCAGCTGGCATTCACGCTCTCCAATGGATTTACTTATGTGGAGTACTACCTGAGCCGCGGGATGCATATTGATGATTTTGCACCTAATCTGTCCTTCTTCTTTAGCAATGGTATGGACCCGGAATACAGTGTCATTGGCCGTGTTGCGCGCAGGATCTGGGCCAAAGCCATGAAATACAAATACAAGGCCAATGACCGTTCTCAAAAACTGAAATACCATATTCAAACCAGCGGAAGAAGTTTGCATGCGCAGGAAATTGATTTCAATGATATCCGAACAACACTGCAGGCGCTCTATGCGATCTATGATAACTGTAATAGTTTACATACGAATGCCTACGACGAAGCAATTACTACGCCAACAGAAGAAAGCGTTCGTCGTGCAATGGCTATTCAGTTGATCATTAACCGTGAGCTGGGTACAGCAACTGTGGAAAATTTTATCCAGGGAAGTTTTGCAATAGAAGAGCTGACAGATCTGGTGGAAGAAGCGGTGCTGCAGGAATTTGAAAGAATTACCGAGCGGGGCGGGGTACTGGGCGCTATGGAGAGAATGTACCAGCGAAATAAAATACAGGAAGAAAGCCTGCATTATGAAACGTTGAAACATACCGGGGAGTTGCCGCTGATTGGTGTAAATACTTTTCTGAATAAGAAAGGGAGCCCTACTGTTTTACCGGGAGAAGTGATCCGGAGTACTACGGAAGAAAAAGAACAGCAGATTCAGAACCTGAACGGGTTCCACCTGCGTAACCAGGATCAATCGGAAGCAGCGCTGGAAAAACTGAAACTGGCTGCAGTGAATAACGAAAACCTGTTTGCGGAATTGATGGAGACCGTTAAGTACTGTTCATTGGGGCAAATTACCAATGCATTGTACTCCGTTGGGGGGCAATATCGCAGAAATATGTAACTTGGCCCATCATGAAACAGCACTTTTTCTATATTTTTTCTTTTTTATTGTTAGCAGGGCCACTGGCTGCACAAAACCAGTTTCGTAAGATAGACACTACCATGAAGCTGGGTAAGGCAGGGTATAAAGTGCTTTGCAATAATAAAAATGAAGCCAAAAATTCCATTACACTGACCCCGGTGGGTTTTACAGGCCAGGGAGCCAGGGATGTGGGTTTTGAAATCAAAGGAAGGGTGCTGAAAACAGAAGTAGACGATCTGAATAACGACGGCTTTCCCGATCTTGTACTGTATGTATACGGACCGGGTGAAAAATCTATTGGTAATGTGATCGGGATCTCCTCCGTAAACAATGAAAGCTTCATGCCGATTATGTTCCCGGATATTGTGAACGATCCTAAACTGCGGACCGGCTATGTGGGATATGATAGCTTCATGCTGATGGAAGGTACGCTGATGCGCCGTTTCCCGGTTTACACGGTTGATTCTGTTGGTTCCAAACCCACCGGAATGTACCGCCAGATTCAATATGGGGTTGTTCCTGCCGAGAGAGAGGGCCTGAAGTTCAAGGCCATCCGCAGCTATGATTTTTCCAGGCAATAACGGCATATTATTAAATTGTTTTCATTCTTTAAGTTTATAGGGCAATCTGTACCTTAGCTGCTTAATAAAGCAACTATGTACAAACGCCAATTACTCTCTTTTTTTCTCCTGATTACCAGCCTGGCCAATGCACAAACGATTGAGGAAGTGGAGTCTAAAAAACTGACTCTTCCCAATGGATGGTCCCTTACGCCTGTAGGCAGAAATTTCCCATTGGGAGATCTTCCGCTGAATATTGTGGTGAGTAAATCCAAAAAGCGGATGGCTGTAACCAATAACGGGCAGAGTGTACACAGTATTCAACTGATTGATCCTGCAACTGAAACAGTGCTGGATACCAGGGAAATTGCCCGGGCTTTTTATGGTCTTGCTTTCAGCGCCGATGAGAAAAGATTATATGCATCCGGCGGCCATAACAATAAAATTGTGATTTACGACATAGAGAACAATCAGTTGAAAGAAGCCGATTCCATCGTGCTCGGGAAAAAATGGCCCAACAAGATTGCACCTTCGGGCATTGCGGTGGATGATGTTCAGCAGTTGTTGTACGTGGTTACCAAGGAAAGCAACAAACTTTATATTATTGATCTGAAAACAAAACAAACCGTGCTGGAATACCAGTTGGGCGGAGAAGCCTATGCCTGCCAGCTTTCACCCGACCGCAAACAGTTGTACATCAGCTGCTGGGGTTGTGATAAGGTTTATTTCTTTGATACTGAAAAAAGAAATGTTACTGCTGAAATCGCAGTTGGAGACAACCCCAATGAACTGCTGCTGACCAAAAAAGGAAAGCTGTTGTATGTAGCCAATGCCAACGACAACACCATATCTGTGATCAATACAACCGAACAGAGAGTGATCGAAGTGCTGAATGCAGCACTCTACCCGGATGCGCCCAATGGTTCTACCACCAACGGCCTTGCTTTAAGTGAAGATGAAAAGACATTGTATGTAGCCAATGCCGATAACAACTGCCTGGCGGTATATGATGTAAGCAAACCCGTTCAAAGCAAGAGCAAGGGCTTTATTCCAACCGGATGGTATCCTACCAATGTAAAGGTAATCGGTAAGAAAATATTTGTTTCCAATGGCAAGGGATTCTCTTCAAAAGCCAACCCTTATGGACCAAGTCCTTTTGGTAACAGCAAAAATGTACTGCATCACGCAGATGATCCTAATCGCCCTAAAGCGGTTCAATATATTGCAGGCTTGTTTATGGGTACCATGAGCGTGATTGATGTGCCTGCCGAGTCTGCACTGAGCGTATATTCTCAGGTGGTTTACCGGAATACCCCTTATAATAAAGCAAAAGAGCTGCTGGTGCAGGGTGAAGAAGGCAATCCGATCCCCAGGAAAACAGGTGGTGCAAGCCCCATCAAATATGTATTTTATATAATCAAGGAAAACCGGACCTACGATCAGGTGCTGGGGGATATGAAAGAAGGAAACGGAGATCCAAGGCTTACTTTATTTGGAGAGCAGATTACGCCCAACCAGCATGCACTGGCCAGGGAATTTGTACTGTTGGATAATTTTTATGTAGATGGGGAAGTAAGTGCAGACGGACATAACTGGAGTACCGGCGCTTATGCTACCGACTTCCTGGAAAAGAACTGGGTGAGCAGTTATGGCGGCAGAGGCGGGGGTTATGATGCCGAAGGGAAGCGCCCGGCTGCCAACAACAAGGGTGGGTTTATCTGGGATCATTGCAAAAAAGCAGGTGTGAGCTTCAGAACCTATGGGGAGTTTGCAGATAATTATATGCCCAATATTCCGGTGTTAAAAGACCATTACTGTCCTTATTTTACCGGGTATGACAACCAGGTTCCGGATACCGTACGATTCAAACAATGGCAAAGAGAATTTGATTCGCTGCTGGCTGCAAACGCCGTTCCGAAATTCAACTCTGTCCGTTTCTGTAATGATCACACCGAAGGAATGCGGTTAGGACGCCCAACACCTTATGCACACGTGGCAGACAATGATTTGGCGGTAGGACAGTTTGTGGAATACCTGAGCAAGAGTCCGATCTGGAAGGAAACAGCCATATTTATATTGGAAGATGATGCACAGAATGGTGCAGATCATGTGGATGCGCATCGTAGTATCGCCTTTGTGGCAGGAGGTTTTGTAAAGAGGGGTTTTGTGGATCATACCATGTATTCCACTTCTTCCATGCTTAGAACCATTGAGCTGATTCTTGGTATTCCCCCAATGTCTCAGTACGATGCCGCTGCTACGCCGATGTGGCGCTCCTTCACCAGCACGCCTGATACAAGACCGTTTACCTCTATTATTCCGTCCGTTAACCTGGATGAACGGAATACAGCGATGAATGAATGGCAAAAACGTTCAGAGAAATTTGACCTTAGTAAGGAGGATGCGGTACCGGATCTGGAATTCAATAAAGTACTCTGGCACGGCCTGAAAGGTGATCATGTTCCTTTCCCGGGTCCGCGCAGGGCTGCTTTCTATAAACCAATTGAGAAGGCTGATAAAGATTAAGATGAATCAGATCGCAGATCAGATAAAAGTGCCTGGATTAAACCCCGGGCGCTTTTATTTTTTGGAAGAACCAGCGCACCCGCTACAGCGCGCGCCTGAAAAGCATAAAATCCGATTCATCTCCCGGAAGCTTAATATTTTTTACATATTTCATCCCTGCTTTTTCAAGCACGCTTACCGATGCGCTGTTGTTTTTTGTTGTAATGCCTTCTACTTGTTTTAAATGCAGGGTGTTGCCGGCATAATTCAGTACGGCCGCCGCCGCTTCTGAAGCATATCCCTTACCTTCATATTGGGGCAGGAAGGCAAACCCGAGATCGGGATGATTCAGCCCGTCTCTTTTCACAAGGCCGCAAATGCCCATTGGCTCACGTGTAATTTTCAGCGTTACCAGGTATAACCCAAATCCGTTGATGCGGTAACTTTTGATCATTTTACTGCTGATATAGTTACTGGCTTCAGCAACTGTTTTAACATTCCGGTCGCCAATGAACCGGATCCAGTTAGGTGCATTCATTAACCGGAAAATAAATGCTGCATCCACAATACTTAATTCTCTGATTAAAAGCCGTTCTGTTGTTAATGCCTGCATGACTTAAACCTTAGATTCCATAAAAATGCGCAGGTTCTTTCCGGCTCCGGCCTGTACTTTTTGTTGCAGCCAGGTGCTCCAGCCCATCACCCATCCGATGGCCCCCAATGCCTGCCTGCTCCATCTGTAAAATGAAAAATGATCATGGTGCGATATAATTTTTCCTTCCCTGAACCGGAAGGATGCATGGATCTGATTAATCACCTTTTTGCCGGTCTGAGAAAAAGTATAGGTTGCTTTCCAGTCTGCTGAACCCTGTTGATCATCTGCCGTTATATTTTCAAATTCCAACTGCAGGTCTTTTCCTTTTTTGATCAGCATTTCCCACATGGCTTTTACTTCTGCTGAATTCAGGTTCACAAATGCAGGGTCGGAAAATACTGCATCATTGGCATAACAGCTTTGCATGGTAATATAATCCTTCTGCTGAAAGGCAGTATAAAACCGGTGAATGAGTTGAACATTAGGATGCATATATTCATATTTAGGTTTAGCAGGTTGAATCATCTTCCGCTGGTGATGATAATTTTAGTGACTATTTTTTCCCGGCCTGTATCGTCTCTGATTAAAACAAGGTACATGCCGCTGGCTGCTTTATAGCCATTGTAATCTCTTCCATTCCAGGTGGCCTGTCCTCCCAGGCTTCTGGTTTGATAGACCAGCCGGCCGTTCAGCTCTGTAATTTTGACGTTTGTATTTTCTGCCAGCCCTCTGATGGCAATGGTTCCGTTGTATCCGGGTGGAACGGGATTTGGGAATACCAATACCTGGCTGATTGTTTCTGCCGCTTCAGTTGCAGTGCCTCTGAAGCTACAAATTCCGTTGAATGTGGCAAAGAATACCTCGCCGGTAACGGGATCGACTCCGATTTGCTTTACGTCATTGCTGAGCAAAGGGCTGTTCGTTGCCGTAAAATGGTGAATGATTTTTTCGCCATCTGAACTGATCAGCCATGCTCCGTTGAGTGTACCGATCCATTTCCTGTTGGCGCCGTCTACGGCAATGGATTGTACCTGCTCCCCCTTAAACAGGTAGCCGGCAAACTGATCCTGTTGTACCACGGGCAGTACTGCATCGCAACCGCCACTGGCAAACACGGTTGCATTGCAACTGATGATACCGATACCATCATCAGTTCCAACCCAAATACTGTTGTTCCGGTCTTTTGCAATTGATAAAACATTATTGCCGGGCAAATTGCCATTCCCGATACCCTGACGGTACAATCTCCAGCGATCATCGCTGTTGTTGTCTATGTTTCCGTATTGATAACAAATCAGTCCGTTGTTCTTGGGGCTCTGAACCCACAACTGGTTAAAGTCATCTACAACCAGTTGTGCCGTTGCATTTTCGGTGAGCTGGAAAGGGATGCTGATACTTTTCCAACTGCCGTCTTTTTTGCGTACCTGGAGTGGCTGGGGCGCCCCGTAATTACTGATCCATAAATGCTGATCCCTGTCGAATACCAGGCCGCTCACCCTGTAACTGCCCGGATCTCCGATGGCAGGTTGTAAGGAACTGTTTTGTTTATACAAGGTGATGGATGCTTCCCCAAAATGAGCCAGCCCTCCGCCATAACTGCCTGCCCAAATGGAGCCATCTGCCGGGTCTGCGGCAAGGGTTATAAAATCCAGCACCGAATCCAGTATCGGTGTATTGAATGCGCCTTTGTTGCTCCATTCTCCATTGCTGAAGCTAAGAATACCATCTCTGTTATACAGGTAATTCCAGGCCCTGTTAACAGCTCCTGTTGCTGCAAATAAAGTTTCCTTGCTAAATGCAAAGGTTCCGCTGGCGATACCGGCTGGTCCATTTGGAATAAACCGTTCTATTGCGGTTGAAAAACGAGACAAGCCTTCATACTGATCTGCAACCCATACCGCATTGCCATCAGCAAGGGCGGACCTGGGTAAAGAAATTACCTGTGGTTGGCTAATGATCCGGTCAATTGCGCCAGTTGCTGAAAGCTGCACAACCCTGGCCTGCCCTGCCTGGTTATTTTGGGCAAGAAGGAGTTTATTGCCTGATACGGTAGCCTGAATGATTTTCCAGGAAGGATCATAATACAACAGCATCCAGTTATTATTATTTTGGATGAATATAGAATCTGTTTTCCGGGCAAGTAATTGATTGTTAAGGAATCCGGTAAACTGAACTGCACCGGCAGGCAGGCCGGAAAAGCCGCTGATGGTTTCCCAGTTGGCAAAATTGGCCAGGTTGCTTTGCCCTGCCGGCGCCTTTTTCAATCCTTCATTAGTAGCAGCGTAATAATAGGTGTTGTCGCTGGTAACATTCCATACACTGGTTTGTACACCATTGTTGCCGATGACCCAGGTGTCTTTAATTTCATGCCTGGTGAGATTAACGGAAATAATACCGATCCCGGATGAGAGATAGGCGACCCCATTCCTGCAATAGATCTGGTTAATTTTTTTGTTACCGGTTATATTGCTCTGGCGGATATCCGGTATGTTCCGTACAATACTGCCTTCTAAAATATCCAGATTACTGTTTTCATAGGCTATTACCAGCTGACCGGTTGATTCATCCCACCCAATGCAGCTCACGCCAATATCATTGAGCCCATTGGTTTTGCTGTAACGGGAAATCTCATTTCGCCCGTTAATGGCAAAAACATTGGTAGTAGTAGCACAGTAAATCTGATCTCCTTTTAGGACCTGTATGGTCTGTTTGTAGTTGAAATGCTCCCGCCATTGACCTATGGGGACCTGGGCGGCAGCGGTATAATTACTCAGCAGCAGTGCAATAAAAAAGCCATGTAAGAATAGTCTTAACATGGCTTAAAGTTAACCCTTTAAATGTTGATCAGATGCTTACAATGCCATGTTTTATGGCAAAAACAACCAGCCCTACACGGGTATTAATTTCCAGTTTTTTAAACAGGTTATCGCGGTGAGAGTCGATGGTTCTTACACTCACAAACATTTCCTGTGCAATTTCTTTATAGCTTTTGTCGAGGCAAAGCCAGCGGAGGAACTGGGCTTCTCCCTCTGTGATATTCAGCAATATGGAAGTTTGATCGGCAGGGCCTTCTTCGTTTGTTACATAGTTGATCAGCTTATCCCGCACCAGTTCATTCACATAGAAATCATTGTTTTTTACAGAGTCAAGCGCCTGCTTGAAGATCTCCGGTTTGCTTTCTTTCAGGATATATCCTTTTACGCCGTTGCGCAACATACGGATGATAGCCATGTCATTAGACAACATGCTTAACACAAGTACCTTGGTGTCGGGGAGTTTATTCTTAATCCATAACGCTGTTTCGTAGCCATCCATTACCGGCATGGTAATATCGAGCAGTACAATTTCCGGGGGATGCTGCTGGTCTACTTTTTCTATAAACTCCTTGCCGTTACCCGCTTCAAATGCAACTTTGAATTCGGGAAAAGAGTTGATCAATCCGGCCAGCCCTGAACGAAGCAGTTCGTGGTCATCTACTAAAGCAACTGAGGTCATGATTATTGGGTCTTGAGTGTTAAAATTACTTTTGTTCCTTCACCTTTTGCACTGATGATGTTAACATTGGTGTTAATTAATTTAGCACGGGAATAAATATTATTCATACCGATTCCCTGTTTTTCTTTCCCGATGCCTTCCGGATTAAAACCGATGCCATTGTCCATGATTTCAATGGAGATGGATTTATCCTCTTTTGCAATCAGAATGTCGATCCTGTCTGCCCCTGAATGTTTTAATACATTGTTGACGACCTCCTGAATGATCCGGAAAAGAATGATATCGTTGCCATGGATCATGCCGTCAATTTCATCGGACGGAGGGCTGCTGAAACTGGTGGTGAATTTACCGGTTCTTTCCAGGTTGTGCAGTAGTTGCTCAATAGATTCGGTGAGGCCGATCTGGTGGAAGCTGTTGTTCTTCAGGTTGTGACTGATGCTTCTCAAATCGTTAAACGCCCTTCCGATCAGGTCGTCGATCAGATTGGCCTTCTCCAGTGCATTTTCCTGTGTAATCTGGTTGTTATTGAGCTTTGCCAGGAAGAGAATCTGCCCGATATTGTCGTGTATTTCCTTGGCAACATAGTCGATGGTCTGGTCCTGGATTTCTATCTGGGATTTCAACAGCGTTTTCTCAAAGTGATTCCGCATTTCTTCTTTCTCCTTTTCATTCTTCCGTTGCCTTCTGAGAAAAACAAACAATAAAACGAGTAGAAAGATACCCAGTAAAACAAAAAATACAGAGGCGACTATAATTGTAATGAGTATGTCTTGTTGTTGTTCCGGCATAGAATGAAAGCAAAAATAAACGATGAGTATAAAATTACGTTTAAACTTTGGTTGATTATGCCATAGATCCTGATGCCTTCCTGTTGCATATCAAAGCTTCTGAGGTATTCAAATAAAGCATTGATGATAACGGATCCAAGATAGAACAGGAGTAAGCCGGTACAAACCCAGAAGAAGGGCTGCATGGTGAGTTTGGTGTTCAGGTGTTCGGGAAGCACGGATTCATAGAAGAACAGGCAACAGAAAACAACAATAAAAAAAGAACCCAGCAGGAAGGTATAGGTGTGGAAATAGTTTAATCCCTGAACGAACGAAAGATTGTAAGCGACAGCCAGCAGATAAAATGGGATAAAAGCAAGCGCGAACTGTTTAAATATCTTTTTTCTTAAATGTCTGTAGAAAAGAAAGGTGTAGAAAATAAATTCTCCTGTCGTAAAAACATAATACATTACATAGTTCCTGATTCCCTTTGTAGTTTGCCAATAACCGATTACTTCTACCAGCATTGTGAGTAGAAGGAATGGTAAGAAATACTTTAACTCAGAGTTTTTTAAATATCTGAACAGGTATAAACAAACTAAAAAACTGCTGGCTTGCACCAGCAGGTAAAATTGAGTTAACATTAATGTATTAGTGTTTATAGTGAATACAGAACGATTATGGGTAGATATTACCGTGGTTCAGGTAGTTTGAACCTCCTGTTCCGTCATCCAGAACATCATCCTGGCTCCTGATTTTTCCTGCTCTACTTACATTGTTCTTACCCATAAAAAAGATAGTAGTACGACCAATATCTTTCTTTTTTACCGCAGTTTTTTCGTCATAAGCACCAAAACTTACATATACACTGTCAGATTTATACTTGCTTCTGATTAACGACAGGTAGTTAGAAAGATCCTTTACAGAGAATGCAACATATTCTGTTTCATTTCCTGATCGGGCATTCTTGTTGTGGTAGTTTTCACGCAAACCCTCGCCTGATTCTTCTGAAATCAACCCCGAGATGTTATTTGCAGCTACCGCCTGGCCGCTCACGCTCCCTTCTTCCTGGGCGCTTGAAGTCTGAGTGAGAGATGTCTCACCCTGATCTTTCTGGCATGAACTTACTGCAGCAGCAACGAGCAGTATCCCCAGAAACTTCATTGTAAAATACTTTTTCATAGATAATAATTTTTTTAATTGTGCCAACTGTACTGCAATCTACTTGAAAGGGGCTGAATTTCGTATATCATTTGTAGTAATGCAAAATATATTTAATGTGTAAATGTTTGAAAGATATACCTATTGATTTATTACTACAAAAAATACGGTGAAATAACGTTTGTGCGTAGTTAATACAGCCACATGTAAATTGTTGCTTTTCATAGTTCCTGTGGTATTTCTTCAGCATACCTTCACCGCGTCGATTTCGATTAAAATCTCTATCCCATGCCGTTAACTACAATTTCGTCGAATAACACGTTCGATAAACTACATTTTCTCGAAGAGTTTTTCCTGCAAACCCATGATGCCGTTTTTGTATATGATTCAGCTATTCAGCAGTTTGTTTGCTGCAATCAGTTAATGCTGAAGATTCTTAAACTCCCCACTGATACAGAACTGCCGCTTTCCGTATCTGTATTCAATCAGGTAATACACGAGGACGACAGGCAATTGCTTGAAAAAAGCCTTAGTCTGCCTGAAGAACAAATGGCAACTGATCCCGAAGGGGTGAACATCCGTATTTTGTCTTCGAGAGATGAAATCAGATTCTATAACCTGCGTACCAAGCGCATCAGTAAAGAGCATCAAAAAAAACTTTTGCTGGGTATATTATACGACATCACAGATAAATTCTGGTACGAACAGCAGCAAAAAAAAAGCGATAAAACGCTGCGGGAACTTTCCTTTATCACCTCTCACGAATTAAGACATGAATATGCCAAGATCCAGTCTATCATCCAGTTACTGGACAACCGGTTTATAACGGAGGAGGAAAGAAGAGACCTCATTACCGGCGCCCGCCAGTCTATTCAGGTCATCAATAGTACGATATTCAAGATCAACCATAAACTCTCCTTTAACCAGAGCGACGCTTTTTTCAAATCCGACAGCCGGTTATACAATTACAGCAGGATTGTCATTATTGATGATGATGATTTAACCAACATCATCAATCAAAGGCTGATTAGTAATATGGCCCCCGATATTGAAATAAGTGTGTTTACCAATGTGATTGACGCTTTGAGATTTCTGGAAGACAATGATCTCAAAGGTGATTTCCTGATCCTGCTCGATGTGAACTTTCCGCATAGCAGCGGATGGGAGTTCCTGGATAAGTATAAACGGTTCCTGGTTCAGTCCAGTGTAGTGGTATTATCTTCCTCCATCGACACCGGTGACAGGAAGAAAGCAAGGAAATATGAAACGGTTGTAGATTACATTACCAAGCCTCTTTCACTTGAGCTTGTAAAGGAAATGCTACATCAGTAGAGGAGAATCATGATCGTGGATAAATGTAATCCCTGATGGTTTTCCGGTTAACCCACCAGATCAGCAATGCAAGCAATATAGCGGCCCCCAGCGTATACAGCGAAATGATACCTGATACAAATATATGGCGGCTTTCCAGGTAGCGGCTCATCAGGTACTGTAATATAGCCAGTGCTACAAAGGAGACGGCGATCATCCATGCATTTGCAGGGAAAAACCGCGACATTAAAAACCGGCTTAATTGTTGCGGGGCTGCACCCAGTACAATCAGCAGATTAACCTCCTCTTTGCATGATGCAATAGTAAGCTGAATAAAGAGGGTGAATACCAATAATGCAAATAACAACATCAGCGCCCCGGTAACGCCCGATATGGCTACCACTGCATCTACTACTTTTCTGTATTTGCTGAACCTGGTTTTTTCCGCATCCGTGGTCAACTGGTGTTTCCAGAGATAATTGGTTAGTGCAGGATCTCCCGGATCTTTGGTCCGGATGATCAGCCTCGACGGATTTTTCAGGGTTTCAGAGGCGAAATTCCGGTTACCCCATTCCATAAATTCCGATGGTACCAGCATGGAGGAAACCCGGTCGCTGAATCCTACGATCTTTCCATTAAAGGAGGCTGTTCCCTTCGGCCCATAAACGGTTACCCTGAATACGATCATTTTTACAATGTCCGGTGTAAGTTGCGGCAGATCCTGTGAAAGAGAGAACTGGAAATTATAAAAATCAAGGAACATATTCGGGATAATGATTGGCACATATGGTGCGGCTTCGTTCCATGTCCATTCTGTTCCGCTTACATCAATAAATTCTTTAGGTACACTTTCGAAGGAGATATCTGTATAAAACGGAAAACGGTCACTGTTACTTTGTATGCTGGCCTTAAACCTGCCGGGTGTAAGAAGACCCACCGACTGGGTAAAGCTTTGCGCCTTAATATCATTGATCACAGCGTCTTCCAATGCTGTTTTACCCATATTAGCATCGGTCAGCACTTTATTGATGACCAGAAAATTGGCAACACTATCCTGATTGCTTTTGCTGTGTAATAATTCATTGTAATTGACCTGTATCTGTACCGCGGCCAGTAGTAAAAAAACGGCAAGGGATAAACCGGTGATGGCTATCGTGTAACGGGCATGTCCGGCACTATTGCGAATCAGTTTCTTTAATAGCAGGGCCAGGTTATTCATTTACAAATGCAGTTTTTGGGTGTAAGGAAACAGCTCATCATCATCCAGGTCGGTGATAACAAAACCGGCTTTTCTTTTTCTGCATTCTTCTGCAATCAGCGCAGCGGCAATTTTTGTATTGACAATATCCAGGTGGCTGAACGGCTCATCCATGATCAGCCATTCAAAGGGCTGTACCAGCGCGCGGATAATACAGATTCTTTGTTGTTCTCCATAACTGCAGATTCGTGCAGGCTGATCCAGTATACCTGCAATCCCCAGTTGTTCTGCCATTTTTGTTACTTGCGCCGCATCGCAAAATGGTTCCTGTAAAATTCTTTTCAACTCAATATTTTCCCTTGCTGTTAAATGCGGGAATAATTTAAGGTCCTGGAAAATGATACTGATTTGCTGCTGCCTTACGCATGCCAGTGAATCGGGATCCAGGGAACGGATATTTGTTTGATGCAGTAAAATACTTCCTGCATAATCCTTCCTCAATGCATACATCATGTGCACGAGGGTTGTTTTGCCTGTTCCGCTGGGCGCAGTTATTTTAATCCATTCTCCTGTCGCAAACTGAAGAGAACGGTTCCATATGGAAGACTCTTTCCCGGAAAGCCGTTCCCGGAGCGGTTCAGGCATCAGGTTATTCAGAATGAGCATCTGCTGTTATTAATTAGCTCTGATTACTGCAGGAATTCCGGAAGGGAACATTTTTTCTTCCATCTCCCTTTCTCTTCTGGCCACCTGTCTTGCATCTACTGCGATATTGGTAAAGAGGCTGGTGAGTGTTACGAGGCTGTTTTGTTTTTCATTCTGCATTCTTAATTCTACAACCGCTTTGATTTTACCGTTTGAAAAATTATCCGAACTTCCCCTGAGATCTTTTACGGTGTTTTTTGCAGTAACCATCGACCGGTAGTATCCGCTGGTGGAATCTTTAATGAAAGCGTTGATCGTATTGGCGATATCAAAATAGAAAGCTGTTGACTTTCCGCTAAGGTGGTCTCTTACCTCCTTGCTGATTGTGGTTTTTGCTGTGCCCTGCAGGTATTGCTGACAAGTTAAAGAATCACTTGATATGATCAGCTGCTGATCGTTGGCCTGCAGATAAAATCCAAGTGTTCTGATCAGATCACTGCCTTTGTACGTGTTGCCAATCTTTTGTATCGTTCCCATTGCGACGGCTTTGTCCATTACCTTACGGAAGCTCTCTTTGTTGCCTACCGGAACGTTCATGATCATTTTTCCAACCGGCTTGCGTTTTACCAGGGAAAGTTCGTCGTCTCTTTCCTGCGGTTCCGTATTGGCCATTCCCAGATCAGAGACCACCACGGCAATATCTCCTTTCAGTGAACCGTATAACTCCTGGCTGGAGATAGCTGATTTTTTCATAAACTCATTTACAAGGCCTTCCACTTCCAGCTGTTTTAATAAACCGCCGAAAATTTCCGGATTAAATGCCGCCAGCATGATCCCGTTGATTTTCTGAGAAGGGTAATGATCTATCAGTGAAAGATTAACAGTAGGACCAGCATATTTTTTCAGGATATTTCCCAGTGCTTTATTGGTGTATGTGGTGGACCTGGCGATGATCCTGCCATCTTCAAATGCAAGAGTAGCGGCAGTATGATTGCCTTTTAAGAGTTCTTCGAGTGTGGGAAGCTGAAGCGGTATGGCCGAAAATGATCCCAGCAGATTATCGGTAGTACTGAAGAGATATCCTTCTGCTTTTGTTTTAAACATTTCACTAAACCCCTCCACGGATCTCATGGACGCTTTTTCTTTTTGTGAAAACATTTTAACTGCTTCTGCAAGCATCTCCTTACTGTAGTCTGGCCGCTCAGGAATTACGAATTTCATTTTCGCAGTATCGTAATAGGGTTTTACCTGGTGCTGATAGAACATGGCAATAACATGTTTATCATTCCATGCAATCAGGTTCCTGGGTCCCTGCTCTATATAACTGAACAATTTTTCACGCAGTACGCTACCACTGTTGGTATGCTCTCCTGATTGAATAAAAGTTACCAGTTTGGCTGTATCCGACAGGCTCGCCAGCACAGTCATGATGCTGATATCGGTTTTGTCCGGCGCTGCTTTCCGAACTACAAAATAGTGGATTGGTTTTGTCCAGTCGAAGCCGGCATTTTTCCGGAACGCATCTACTGTTTTTCGCTCCTTTGTATCTGCACTGTCTTTTTCGAATATTTTACCCAGAACAGAATCGATGCTGATACCTCCATTCTGGAGTTTTTCGCTCAGGGCGTTAGGATCGATGGTTACTACCGCCAGTGCTTCACTGGGAATAAGGCGGGTTTCTTCAGGGGCATTGTTCTTGCAGGAAATCAGTGTTCCGGCAAACAGAACTGCCAATACCAAATGGTGGAAACGGGTAGTCATACAATCAAATTAATAAGTGAAGATAGAGCATCACTTATTAATTTGATCAATTTGTATGATGAAGCTTATTGTAAAGCCTGGTATATGGCTTCCTGGATCCTGGGGCGGACATTCAGTTGCCCGAACTTATTGTTGTTCCTGGTTGGCGTTACCCTGTTGGAAAGGAAAATATAAATCAGGTCTTTTTCAGGATCTACCCATACACAGGTGCCGGTGAATCCCGTATGCCCGAAGGTTTTAGGGGATACGGACCGGGACGGGTAGGCCTCTTTCCGGGTAGCATTGTCCTTTTCCGGCTTGTCAAATCCAAGTCCCCTGCGGCTGACTTCGCTGTTGTAGGCTGTAAATAAGCTGATGGTTTCCTGTTTCAGGAGCTTTTTCCCGTTCATGATGCCTCCATTGAGCAATAACTGGTACAGTTGCGCCAGGTCATATGCATTACTGAATAAACCGGCATGGCCTGCCACTCCGCCAAACAGGGAGGCGCCTTCATCGTGCACATCTCCCCGAAGCAATTGCCGGCGAAAATGCTTTTCCTCTTCGGTTGGTACAATCGACGTAACTGCATAATGATCCCGTGGTGTAAATCCTGTGGTAGTCATCTGCAATGGCTGATAGAAGGTTTGTCTTGCATAATTGTTGAGCGTTAAGCCGCTTACTGCTTCCACGATTCTTCCCAGGAAAATAAAATCGTTGTCGCTGTAGATATATTTTCCCGCATCTTTTACTTTGCTGCGCAGGATCCTGGCATGTAAACTGTCTTGCCAGTCGTTTCTGAGGTAGAGGTTTTCCGCCACCCTGCTCGTAAATCCATCCTTTGCAGTTGCGGAGAAATAGGTGGGTAAGGGGGCGCCTGTGGCAGAGTCGATCAGTTCCCTGTAAAATGGAATGAAAGGAGTAAGTCCCCCCTGGTGCAATAAGACTTCTTTCACCCGGATACCGGCCTTGTCGGTTCCCCTGACCCAGGGCAGGTAATCTCCCAGTGTTTTTTCCAGATCTACCTTGCCTTCCTCATACAATTTCATAATAGAAACAGTAGTGGCGGAAACCTTGGTTACTGAGGCCAGATCATAAATCATGGATGGGTCAATGGGTTCTTTTTCGTCGAAGTTGGTATGCCCGAATGCCTTGTGGTAGGCGACCTTTCCTTTACGGGCCACCAGTACCACACAACCAGGGAATGCCCCTTTTGCTACGGCATCACTGGCAATTTCATCGATCACCTGGAGTTTGCTGCTGTTGAATCCTGCAAACTCAGGATTTACTTCGGGAAAATAACTGTTGAAAACGGTTCTTTGGCCAAAGTGCAGATCGGGCGAAACCGTAACAGGTAACGACCCCTTGGCCTCATTGGCTCCGGTAAGTACATCGAAGGCTGCCAGCTGTGTAATGTCGTCGTCTTCATAACAGGCCAGCAGGTTGGTTGCATAGTTGCAGTTGCTGATGGCATACGGATTACCGAAAAACAGTGTAATGGCTTTATCATCCTGTAGCTGATTTAACAGGTATCCGGTGGTATTGCTGATTCCGTAATTATTGGCAGGCCTGCGGCTGTAATTGTGTACCCCAATTACCACTGCATCATATCCTTTGGCACGTATACTTTTTACCAATGCTTTTGCAGAGGCACTGTCAGATTTGTCTGCAGGAATTATACCGGCGCTCTGGTCATCCATCAGTTGTTTGCCGATAGTTGCTTTTGCGCCAAACTGATATACATCTGCATTCAGCTCCTTTCCGAATTTGGCTGCGATGGTATTGAGCCCTGCAGCTCCGATAGAGATATAGGCGATCTTTTTTCCCTTCACCAGTGGAAATGCCTGGAGGTTGCTCTTCCTCAATAAAGTAATGGCGTTTTTGCTGAGCAGGGTCCTGATCCGGTTGGTCTGCTGATTCAGGTCGCTGACCAGGTTAGTGGTATCGATCGGTTGAACACGGTTCAGTCCAAGATGGTATTTTGCCAGTAATATTTTTTTTACACTTGCATTGATGGCATCCCAGTTCAGTCTGCCTTCTTTAATGGCTTCCCTGATTTTCTGAATGGCGCCGGGTACATCTCCCGGAAGACAAAGCATGTCATTACCTGCAATCAGCGCCTGTACGGATGCTTCACCCGAAGGGAAGAATTTGGTAACCCCTTTCATTTCGAGCGCATCGGTAAAAGTGAGTCCTTTAAATCCGAGCTCGGTTTTCAGCAGATCGGTTACATTCTTTCTGGAAAGTGTACTGGCCAGGTTGGCGGTAGTGTCGATTGAAGGAATGTATAAATGGGCAATCATCATGCTTCCTAATCCTGCATTGATCAGTTCCCGGAACGGATAGAGTTCCAGTGAGTCCAGCTGCGCCCTGGTTTTGTTGATGACCGGTAAATCATAATGGCTGTCTACGGATACATCTCCATGACCCGGAAAATGTTTGCCGGTAGCCATCACACCCATATCCTGCATTCCCTGCATATAGGCCTTACCATACAGGGCTACTTTGTATTTGTCTTCCCCAAAGCTCCTGTCGTTGATGACAGGATTCATGGGATTGTTGTTTACATCAATGTCCGGTGCATAGTTTACCTGAATACCCAGGCGTTTGCATTGTTCGCCAACGGCTTTTCCGAATTCATGAATCAGCGCCGCATCATTCACTGCACCCATCATCAGCTGACGGGGGTAGTTGATCACACTATCCAGGCGCATGCCCAGTCCCCATTCTCCGTCTATGCTGATCATGAGGGGCGTTTTGGCAAGTGCCTGGTATTGGTTGGTTAATACGGCCTGACGCACCGGTCCTCCCTGGAAAAAGCAGAGTCCGCCAACATTATAGGTTTTGATCAGGCTGGTTACTTCTGCAATATGCTTATCGCCCAGGTTGCTGTGTGCCCTGATGATCATCAGTTGGGCAATACGCTGATCCTTGTTGAGTTTACGGAACTGCTTCTTCACCCATTTTTTGGCCTCGGGTGTTTCTTCGTAAAATTTCTGTGCTTCTGTAGTTTGATAGCAGATGGTGGTCAGCAATAAAGCTGCAATCCATTTTTTCATACTTGTGCAATTATTGGTGGCACAAGTTAAGGATTGAAAGGGCTACAGCCCATAGCCAGCGGACAATAGTTTTAATTTATTTTACCAATGGCTATGGATGCAGTTTCCGGGATTATTCTTCCCCGGCTTCTTCCTGTTCGGAAAGTTTGGGTTCAATATTGTTGGCTTTCAGTACACCAAACCATTTTGCCATTTTCTTCATGTCGCTGGCATATACGCGGTCGAAGTCCATGTCGGGGTATACTTTCTGGAAATAAGCTTTTACTGAAGCGGGGTCTTTTTCATTGGGTTGTTTTTCGCTGCTGGCCTGCATGGCTTTGAAGATATCTACCAGATTTACGTTTTCACGGATGGTATACACTTCTATGCTTTCCAGATGAGAGAAATTATGAATACGACTGCTGACAAACCTGGTTGTTTTATCTTCCAGTGATCTTAAAATTGCGCCATCATTTTTACTGCTCACTAATTCGAACAAACCGCTCATTCCGGTAACCGATATCAATTTATTGTACTCCATAGTTATTTCAATTGAGCTGCAAAGTAAAGGAAATTGTGCTTTGTAAAACTGAATTAGGTTAATGTAGCCAGAACAGCGGCCAATCGCTGTTTCATGTCTTCATAAGAAGTATATCCCCGTGCCAGCAGATGGAATTTAGACTCAGTCACCTGCATCAGCACACAGGGAAACCCGGTTACCTGTAACTGTTTTACCAGTGAAAAC
>JAECQP010000069.1 GCA_015999745.1 Sphingobacteriia bacterium
AAAAAGAGTACGAGTGTGTACGGCAGGTAGCGCTGGACCATGTATGGAGCGCCATGCGTTTCAAGAAACTGGACCAGATTCCCAACAGAACCAGAAGCTTTTCCGAAACCAGGAGCTTACAGCTCAATGGGGTTGATTTTGAAAAACGGCTTGTAAAAGCGCCGGTAGAACTGGAACGCCTGTTTACCACACATGAGGAAGCCCAGGAATTTTTCACCTCCCTTTCTTTCACCAACCAGAAGGAATATGTAACCTGGATTGAAGGCGCCAAGAAAGAAGAAACCCGCAAGCGTCGCCTCGAAACTGCCCTGGAGAAACTGCTGGCAGGTAAAAGAAACCCTACGGAAAAATAAGTAATAAGCTTTATAGGCCTTTGCTTTCCAGTTCCATGACCAGCTCAAACTGTGATTCATATTCCTGGTTGAGTTCAGCCAGTTTTTGTTGAACCTGCTTATAGGCTGATTCCAGTGCAGTGAACTGATCTTTGTTGGTATAGATACCGGGATTACCCAGGCTTTCTTCCAGTTTAAGTTTTTCTGCTACAGCCTTGTTCACGGATTCTTCCAGGGTGGCCAGTTTCCTTTGCTGTTTTTGCAATTCTTTCTGCGCCTCTTTATTGATTGGCTGGGATTTAACGGCTTCAACGGGCTTTGCAGCAGGAGGCGCAGATGCTTTTGCCGTTGTTTGATTGGCCTGCTTGGTTTCTGTTCCGTTGGATTTGTTCTGCTGTTCTTCCTGGCGCCGCTGTTTTTCCATGCGCTCATTCCATTCCACCCATTCCTGGTAACTGCCTTTGAATTCTTTGATCTGCTGATCCACAATCTCCCAGATCTTATTGGCGGTTTTTGAAATGAAGAAACGGTCGTGGCTAACAAAGATGATGGTACCCTCGTATTTGTTGAGGGCCTCGGCCAGCAGTTCCACCGAATGCATATCCAGGTGGTTGGTCGGTTCATCCAATAAGAGGAAGTTGGCCTTGCTCACAATGGTTTTGGCCAGTGCTACCCTTGCTTTTTCTCCACCGCTCAATACCCTGATCTTTTTGTCTACATCATCCCCGCCAAACAGGAAGGCCCCTAATAAACTTCTTAGTTCGGGGTCGGTCTTCCTGCTGCCGCAATGCTGCAGTTCTTCCAGGATAGTATGATTCAGCGTCAGCGCTTCCAACTGGTGTTGGGCATAAAAGCTGGATTCCACATTATGGCCCCAGGTACGTTCACCGGTGAATTGCTCCGTACCGGCCACAATACGCAGCAGAGTAGACTTACCCTTTCCATTGGCTCCGATCAGTGCAATTTTATCGCCCCTTTCTATTTCCGCAGCGCCATTGGTGATAATATGGTTGTTGCCAAATTGCTTACAAATATCTTTCAGGGTCACCAGTACCTTACCGGGTACTTTGTCTAACTGAAAGTTGATCCGCAGGTCTGGCCTTTCCAATTGTACATCTTCAATCTTATCGAGTTTGTCCAGCCGCTTCTGTACACTCTGTGCCTGCGCAGCCTTACTGGCTTTGGCCTTGAATCGTTCAATGAAACGTTCCTGCTGGCGGATATAGTCCTGCTGATTCTCAAATGCCTTCTGCTGCATATCAATCCGTACCATCTTTTCCGTTTCATAAAAATCATAGTCGCCGGTATAGATATGTAGCTGACGTTGATACAGTTCTACAATCTTGTTCACCATCCGGTTCAGGAAGTACTTATCGTGGCTTACGATCACCACACTTCCTTTATAGGTGAGCAGGTATTTCTCCAGCCATTCGATGGAGGGAAGGTCTAAGTGGTTGGTAGGCTCATCGAGCAGGAGTACATCGGGTTGCTGCAGGATCATCTTGGCCAGCAATACGCGCATCCTCCAGCCTCCGGAGAATTCCTTATAGGGGCGTGCAAGGTCATCGTTGCAGAACCCAAGTCCATGCAATACTTCTTCTGCCTTGTGGTGAATATTGTATCCGTCCAGTACATCCAGTTCGTGTAAACAATCGGTGTATTTGATGAGCAATTCCTCGTTTTCGGGATGCAGTTCCAGTTCATGGCCAAGCGTTTCCATTTCTTTCTCCAGCTGTCGAACCCGTTCAAAAGCGCCCAGGGCTACCTCTGTAATAGTATCATTGGTGTCGAAACTCAGCAAATCCTGGTGCAGGTAGCCGATGGTGGTGTCGCGTCCCTTCTCCACAGAGCCCCTGGATGGCTGGTATTCGCCCACCAACACCTTCAGCAGGGTGGATTTACCGGTTCCATTGTATCCAACAAGGCCAATCCGGTCGCCCGGCTGGATATGCCAGGTGGCATCTTCCACGATCACGCGGGCACCAAATTCAAAAGTTACATTCTGTAAACCAATCAGCATCTCTTCAACTATTTAAGGGCGCAAAGGTAATTCTAAACCGCTTCAAAATAAATTGCTTTAATTTTATCCAATAAAATCTTTTTTATGCAAAAAGGTCTGGTTTTACTCGCAGCGCTTTTTTTCTTCTCCTGCAATAACCAGGATCAAAAAAAGCCGGATGCAGCTGCCCCCGTCATTTTGAGTGGAACAAGCGGTAATTCGGCCGCTTTCAATCAGTCTTTTAAAGCTGCTTTGCATGCTTATTATGAACTGAAAGAACGCTTTATTGAAGAAAATACTGCCGGTATTGATACCACGGCATCCCTGCTGATGACCGCTGTAAACAGGATCCTGGTAGACTCTGTAAGCGGAGACAGCACAATTGTTTCGATCGCGAGGACCTATACAGAGGGGATTCATGCAGAACTGATCGGATTAAAGGGAGAACAGAATCTGGAGGAAAAGCGTAAATCTTTCCAGATGGTGGGAGAACAATTCTACGACCTGATCCGCACGGTGCAATACGACCAGGAAGTCATTTACCATCTGTACTGCCCCATGGCTTTCAACAGCGATGGTGCAACCTGGTTAAGCGCTTCTGCTGAAATCCGCAATCCGTATCTCCCGGTGAAAATGCCGACCTGCGGGGAGGTGAGGGATTCCATCGATCTCAGAATTAAAAAGCAATAATTGACCAGGGCATTATTTGATTGTTGAAAGGGAAGTATGAAGAAGATATGGTTCGTATTATTTTGTATAGGGTTAATTGTGCAGGGTTATGCGCAGGAAAAATTTACCATTAGTGGATATGTAAAGGATTCTCTGAGCGGAGAAACCCTGATTGGTGCTAATATCGGCCTTAGATCAGCGGGTAAATCCATTCTCAGCAATGGGTACGGTTTTTATTCCATCACCCTGCCCAGGGGTATCTACCAGTTTACCGTATCCTTTATCGGATACCAGCCTAAGGACGGTACTGTTGATTTGAATAGCAATAAAGATATGAACCTGCTGTTGCTGCCCAATGCCGCCATCATTAATAATGTAACCGTTACTTCCCGCAGAAGAGATAATAACATCAAAACGGCGCAGATGGGCAAATTTGAGCTGAACGTCAATACTGCCAAAGCCTTACCTGCATTTTTAGGTGAGGTAGATGTGCTCAAGACATTGCAGTTGCTACCGGGCGTCCGCAATGCCGGAGAAGGTAATGCGGGCTTTTATGTGCGGGGTGGCGGACCAGATCAAAATCTGATTCTGCTGGATGATGCCGTAGTATATAATACCGGGCATTTGTTCGGATTCTTCTCTGTGTTTAATTCCGATGCAATCAAAAATGTAAGCCTGATTAAGGGGGGGATGCCGGCCCAGTATGGCGGACGCCTTTCTTCGGTAGTGGACGTGGCGATGAAGGAAGGTAATATCAACAAGACACAGGTAGATGCGGGTATTGGACTGATTGCTTCGCGCTTTTCAGTGCAGGGGCCGATCATTAAAAATAAAATGTCTTATATCGTTTCGGCAAGAAGAACATATGTAGATGTGCTCACCAAACCCCTGATCAAAAAGACCAGTGATTTTTACGGATCCGGCTATTATTTCTACGACCTCAATGCAAAGATCAACTACCAGTTTTCGGGGAAAGACCGCTTGTTTCTGAGTGGCTATTTCGGGCGCGATAAATTTACGTTCAACAATGCAGCCCGTTCCTTTAATACGATCATCGACTGGGGCAACGCCACTGCTACGCTGCGTTGGAACCATGTGTTCAATAAAAAACTGTTTGCCAATACCACTGCGGTATACAACGATTATCATTTTTCACTGGATGGCAGGCAAAATGATTTTGTTCTCAATCTTTCTTCGGGTATCAAAGACCTGACCCTGAAAACAGATGTAGACTTTTATCCCGCACCAGAACATAAACTGAAGTTCGGAGGGCAGTTCACCTACCATACATTTCTCCCGAATATGCTCAATGGCCGGCAGGACAGCGTGGTGTTTACACCCGCCAACGCCAGTAAGAAATTTGCCAACGAGTTTGCACTGTACCTGCAGGACGACTGGGACCTGAGTTCCCGCCTGAAAGTAAACCTGGGATTGCGGTACAGCCTGTTTCAACAGGTGGGTCGTTATACCAATTATGTTCGCGATGACAATGGCAATAAAACGGATAGTACAGTTTATGGCAAGGGGCAGTTGGTAAAAAGCTATGGAGGGTTTGAACCCAGGGCTACGTTTCGGTATACGCTCAATGAAACGGCATCCCTGAAGTTTGGCGTAACCCGCAACCTGCAATACATTCACCTCGTAACCAATGCGGGTTCTACGTTGCCAACCGATTTGTGGGTGCCCAGTACCCTGCGGGTAAAGCCGCAGATCAGCTGGCAGTATGCAGCCGGGTATTTCAAAAATTTTAAAGACGGGATGTTTGAAACATCCATTGAAGCCTACTATAAAACCATGGACAACCAGATTGAATACAAGGAAGGGTATACGCCCTCCTTAAAAGATCCTGAAGAAGAATTTGTTTTTGGAAAGGGGTGGAGCTATGGAGCGGAATTTTTTATTAATAAAGTGAAAGGCAGGTTTACCGGATGGATCGGATATACCCTTAGCTGGACATGGAGAAAATTTGATAACCTGAACGAAGGAAAGAAATTCCCCAGCCGTTACGACCGCAGACACGATATTTCTGTTGTAGGAAATTACGAGCTGAACGACCGCTGGAGATTGTCCGCCATATTTGTATATGGAACAGGAAGCGCCATTTCTGTACCGGAACGATTTTACTTTATCAATGGTGTGTTGTCGCAACAGTTCAGCAGCATCAACTCCTATAGGATGAAGCCTTATCACCGGATGGACCTGGCGGCCACGTATACACCCAAACCAAAGAAGCTACGCAAATACACCACCAACTGGGTATTCAGTTTGTACAACACTTACAGTCGCCTGAATCCTTACTTCCTGTATTTTGATTCGGAAGGCTCTGCTGCAAACGGAGATTTAAAAGTATCTGCCAAACAGGTTTCCCTGTTTCCGGTCATCCCTTCCGTAACCTGGAATATTAAGTTTTAAAATGGCTGTTTGGCGTGGATCACGCTATTGATGTTTGGGGGAATATTGAATTACCACTTTGGCATTGCGTTCTTCGTTGGATGCAAGGAATACTTCATAGCGTTTCCTGCCGGCAGTGATGACCATTAAGGCAGTGTTGGGGGGGATTTCTCCCAGGTTTTCCGCTACAACCACCAACTCGTGTGTGTGGTCGGTTTCCGTATTTTTAATGCGGAAACTGATTGGGTTGAATGCCAGCCGGGCGCTCTTTACAACCTGGATGTTGTTGTGGTAAACGGAGATGGTATCATTGTCGATGGTGCCGTTGTCGAATAAATCGATCTGCACCCATTGTTCATCGGTATAAATGGTTCTTACCAGTTTATTTTCCCTTTCCAGCAGAACCCCGGGTATCGGGCCATTGCTTTTCTCCAGGCGTTCTTCCTTTGGTTTAGGGGTGCTGGAGATGGTTTGTTCCTGCACATAAGGCGCTGGTTTTACCAACTGCTTAGCCGTTTCCTTTGTTGGGGATACTGGTTTCTGCAATGATTTCTGCGGAG
This sequence comes from Sphingobacteriia bacterium, assembly GCA_015999745.1. Taxonomy (GTDB): domain Bacteria; phylum Bacteroidota; class Bacteroidia; order Chitinophagales; family Chitinophagaceae; genus Sediminibacterium. The sequence continues at coordinate 5,952 of JAECQP010000069.1, forward strand.
CTTTGACGGTGGCTTTTGTAGTTGGCCGGGCAGCTAAATGCTTTGAAGGGATTGGAAGTTTTTTAGCCAGGGGATTGCCCGGTTTAACCAGCTTTTTAGCAGCGGGATCTTTTTGGGGAAGCCCCTTTTTAGCCGGATTTTTAATTACCCGGCCTGGGGTGTCGGCAGTTGGTTTTTTGAGGAAGCCCTCTTTCCCAAAATCGGAAACAGGCACTTTTTCAAGGTATACTTTGCCACTGCCACAATCGCCTTTGTCTTTAATATTGGTAGAAATAAAGGTTCCCTGGAGTACTTCCAGTTTACCCGCTTTGCTGTAATCGAGGTAGCAGGTCATCAGGCAAGGTTCGCTTTTGTCGCCCACTTTCAGGTCTACGAGCCTGGTTTCCTTGAGCAGCAATGTTTTGGAAGTTACATTGTAAATGCCCTGCAGGGTTGCCTTTCCGTAGAAAATAGTAGTTTTATAGGAGTAGGTAACGCCCCTGATACCATTGTTGGAGAGTTGTTCAATCTGAATCTCGTACTTGTACATCTCCTCCCGGAGCCCTTCACGGAATACGCCGGTGGATGAGCTGAAATAGCCGCGCCAGATACCGGTAATTTTTTGTGCAGGTCCCTGAATAATGAAAATCAATAAAGAAGTCAGTGTAAAAATCAACTTCATCTGGCGAAATTAACACCTAACAGCCTATTTCACCGATAAAAAAGCGTTAAAGGTTTTGCCGTATTCGCTACCTTTGCAGACTTAAATTAAACAGATATACCATTAGTATGATTAACATCAGTTTTCCGGATGGGGCAGTAAGACAGTATGAGCCCGGTATTTCTGCACTGGACATCGCTAAATCCATCAGCGAAGGTCTTGCAAGAAAGATACTGGTTGCAAGTGTGAACAATAAAGTAGTGGATGCTGCTACGGCCATCACGGAAGATGCAACGGTGAAATTTTATACATGGGATGATGCGGAAGGGAAAAACACTTTCTGGCATTCTACCGCCCACCTGATGGCAGAAGCGATTGAATCCATTTTCCCCGGCGTTAAATTCTGGGTAGGCCCTGCATTGGACAAAGGGTTCTATTATGATATGGACCTGGGTGATCGTAAGATTTCAGAGGATGATCTGATGGCTATTGAGAAAAAAATGAACGAACTGGCTAAAAAGAATAATCTCTATGTCCGCATAGAGAAGCCCAAAGATGAAGCCATTGCCTATTTTACTGAAAAGGGCGATGAGTATAAGCTGGATCTGCTGAACAACCTGAAAGATGGAGAGATCACATTTTACCAGCAGGGTGAATTCACCGACCTCTGCCGGGGGCCGCATATACCGCATACCGGTTTGATCAAAGCCATCAAACTGACCAGCATTGCAGGTGCATACTGGAAGGGAGATGAAAAAAATAAAATGCTGACCCGCTTATACGGGGTAAGTTTTCCGAATCAGAAAGAACTGGATGAATACATCCTGATGCTGGAAGAAGCGCGGAAGAGAGACCACCGCAAACTGGGTAAGGAACTCAGCATATTTACCATGGATGATGATGTAGGTCAGGGGCTGCCTTTGTGGTTACCCAACGGTACCATCATAATAGAAGAACTGGAAAAACTGGCGAAGGAAACAGAGGAAGCTGCAGGCTACAAGCGGGTGGTAACGCCGCATATTGCGAAGGAGAGCATGTACCTTACCAGCGGTCACCTTCCTTATTATGCAGACAGTATGTTCCCGCCGATGGAACTGGATGGCACAAAGTATTACCTGAAAGCCATGAACTGCCCGCACCACCACAAGATTTTTGCCGCTGAACCAAAGAGTTATAAAGACCTTCCTTATCGTATTGCGGAATACGGTACCTGTTATCGTTATGAGAAGAGCGGTGAATT
>JAECQP010000039.1 GCA_015999745.1 Sphingobacteriia bacterium
GGAGATCCACATATTCTTTGGCATCCAGGAATCCGCGTAAATGCGTAGGCTTGTTGCTGCCATATTGCATGTTCACATTCAGATTGGTTTTTCCCGCCTTACCTTTTTTAGTAGTGATCAGCACCACACCATTGGCAGCCCTGGAACCGTAGATGGAAGCGGCAGATGCATCCTTCAGGATATCGAATGTTTCAATATCATTGAAGTTGATGTCTGCGAGAGAACTTCCGGAAGCGCCATCTTCATTAATAGGCACTCCATCCACAACATATAAGGGAGCGTTGGAAGCGCTGATAGAACCTGCACCACGGATTCTCACCTTGATACCTTCGCCAACCTTACCGCTTTGCGACTCTACGAATACACCCGCAGCGCTACCTTGTAAAGCCTGTGTAAAGTTTGGAACAGGTGTGTTAGCCACATCTGCACCTTTTACCCGGGCAATATTACCTGTGAGGTCTTTTTTGGTTTTGGTACCATACCCTACAACGATTACCTCATCGAGGTTCCTGTTGTCTGCCTGCTTAAGCGCAATGGCTATAGTGTTTCCGGTTATAGTGACAGTTTGGTCGCTGTAACCTACATAGCTCACTGATAATTTCTTTGTAGCTGCAGGAAACGAAATTGTGAAGGAGCCCCCAGCATCGGTGATTCCGATAGCCTTACCATTCACACTGATTGTTACGCCGGAGAGTGGCGCGCCGGACTGGGAATCTGTAACCTTTCCTGTTACAGTCCTGTTTTGTGCCAGCAGCGTTATGGACGCAAATAGCCAGGCACAAAAACTGATTAGCAGTTTTTTTCTCATAGTTTAGTTTAGTTTAGAACCCATTGACTGAATACAGCTAATGGAACTTTAAACTTAGCAAAAAAGCTGTTATGTTTAATTTATTTTTAAGAATTTGCGATTTTTTAAGCGACAATTAACCTATAGTCGGTTATAATACCTGAAGGTTTCTGCAAGAATTTGCTGGTTTTTAAGGTTTTTTTTATTTTTATTCAGATATACTTCCATTTCTGTACGCTTATCTTGCATCAGGGTCAACAAAAATTCCTTGTCTTTCTTCAGTCTTTTCATTTCGCCATTCTGGAAAGCATAGAGGTCTTCATATAAAACAAATTCTTTAACAATTTCACCGGAGAAATCATTTTTCCGGGTTTCGAGTTTTTTTGTGGCCGATTTTAACAACAACAATTTTCCTTCTGCAAGAACCTGGTAAAATTCACTTTCTTTATGATAATCGATCGCCGGAAATCCGGTTTGAAAAAGAAGTTCAACATTGTTTGTAGATGAATCTATAAGCATTATTCGCTTAATAGCAGTACCGTCAATAATCCCTGTTTCTTTTTCGGCAGAAACAAAATTAATATTGTTGGCATATATATCCAGTTTGATCGGAACAAGCAGAAGCACTCTTCCGTTTTTTAGTTCAATATTTGCATACTTAAACTCATTTATCAGAAAAGGGAATCCCTCCAATCCTTTGTATTCCCTGTTTATAGGAAGCCCATTGGCATCTGTAAGTGTTACCTGTTGATCAAATTTTCCGACATTTCTAACAGATTGAGTTTGTGCATTGCTGCTACTGCCTATCAACATTAATGAAGAATAAATTAAAATGATACGGCAAAACATAGGAATAATTTAATTGATGTATATATATTGTAAGGTACAAAAAAAAGCGGACCCTAAGAATAGGGCCCGCATACTTAAAAATTAAACAAGAGAAACTAGAGAAAATCTTTATTTAGGGTTTTTAACCGGGGCACTTCCTGCAGCCGGAGGGTTGTAGGTAAGTTCATTATCCGGAACATCCCAGTAATCCAGGTAGCCATATTTAATTGTTGCGTTTGTACTTACAACACCTGTATTAGTCAGGGCCACAGCACCGGTTCTGGATGCAGCGGGATCAATTACACCCCAACGACGTGCGTCATAGAAAGAAATACCACGGAAAGCACATACAATTCTGCGTTCTGAACGTAATTCTTCTTTAGCCTGGGCAAGCGACAAACCTGTACCAGAAACGGCAGCCAGGTCTGCGCCCTGAAGTGTTCTGATGGCGTCTATAATTGCTAATCCTTCATCGATTTTTCCTGTATTGATTAGCGCCTCCGCTTTCATCAGTTCATTTTCCTCATAATCCACTGCAACATGAAATTCATAAGCACCTGCAGTTGATTTAGCGTAAACAGCTACACCGCTCAGGCCAGTACCGCCATCTACCAAAGCCCATCTGGTGAAATGTGCATTTCCACGATCTGCCTGTCCGAGATATGGTGTCGTTTGTTTCAGGTTCTGGTCTTTTCTTTTATCCCCAGATTTGAATTCCTGTGCCCAACGCTCGCTGATTTTGTAGGTCGCACCGCCAGCAAGACTGGAATAGGTTCTTCCCATAACCAATTGACCCGCAGTATACAGATCACCTCTCGAATCGGTACGGGCAGTGAAAATATTATCACTGGCAGAAACTCCGTTATTCGCCAGTGTTAATATTGCGTTCCAATCAGTAGCTGTCATTGTTGCAGTAGTCTTGTTTACCAGGATATTTCTGGCTTTCAATGAATTTACATTGTGCTCCAGCATGGCAGCAGTTACAGGTGCTCCCTTTCCTGTCTGGAAATAAGAAGGAACAATTTTCCCCAATGTTTCTGCAAATACCCCTGCGCTGGTAGCAGCTTTTGCAGCTACTACAGACTTGTCAAGATTGGCATTTGCTTCTTCAATGATTTTTTCCTTAGCAACATAAGTACCATTGGTAGAAAAGGAAGTATTATTGATCAATCCGGCATAATAAATAGAACCAATCCGGCTGTATGCATAGCCCTTCCACCAATAAGCCCATGCTTTGATGGCAGCTTTTTTAGAAGCCGCATCTCCGGAGAATGATACAGTTTCTACCTTCTCGAGCATCAGATTAGCAGCACCGATCAGGTTGTACATAAAACTCCACTCATAGTACAGGAAATTACTTCCGGCATTTGCATTCTGGTTAGAAGAACGAACCAGTGCATATTGCGTATTAGGAGCGTTCGGGTTAAGTACAGTAGTTCCGTTATCAAAAGTCACTGAATTAGGGCAACCCATCTGGTTTAAGAATGCATTAGCCGCATCAGCGCCGATCACATCTGCCATCAATTCATGGAAGCCCATTGCCCCACTGAAAAATGGACCATAAACACCATCAGAGTACTTAAGGCTTCTGAAGCCTGTAATATAAACCCCTCCCGTAGCAAAGCTAACGATTCCTGACTCCGAGTTTAAAGCTTCAGGAGTTGGAGTGTTAGGGTTACTAACCGCCAAGTCCTTTTTGCAACCTGCACCAAACAATGTCCCTGCAAGCGCAAAACCATATATATATTTTTTCAATCTCATTTCTAATGATTTAAAGGTTAAAAACCAATGTTAAGACCTACCTGGTAGCTTTTAATATTTGGAATAGTATTGTGATCTACAGCACGGTCCCAGGCAGAGTTACTTGTACCAGAGCTCACTTCCGGATCCATACCGGTATACTTGGTACTTGTGATCAGGTTACGTCCTGAAAGGACCAGTTGTAATCTGGTAAATCCTTTAAGTGCAAATATTTTAGTAAAGTCTACACCCACTGAAATATTACGTAATCTCCAGAAAGAAGCGTCTTCCATGAAGTAGTTTTTTGTACCATTCGCCTGGCGAACAGCATATGCGCCGCGATAGAACGAAGACCAGGCTTCTGTCTGCCCATCGATAGTAACAGGAATGGCATAATCGGCATGGATGCCATCACGATACATCCATTCTTTGGTTTGGTTATACAGCTTGCTTCCGCTAACCCAATCCCATTGCATTCCAAAAGTCACAATACCTTTATAAGATACTGAGTTAATAAACGCCATATTGAATTTAGGATTCGGGTCGCCTAAAGCGTATTGTTTTGCAGATGCAAAAGGCTGACGTGTAGTTTTATTTACTACATAACCGTTACTCGCAACAGTATAATCCTTCTGCGCTGCAGGGTCAATGTATGGAACACCACTTGGATCTAACTGATTAACAGCCGTAGGGAAAATATATCCATAAATCTGACCGATTTTATCTCCGGCTTTGATAATATAGGAAGTACTTCCGGCACTGGACAATTTAATCAGTTGTGCATCATTCAGCACCTTGTCAACCCATGATTTCTGCTTACTAAAGTTTGCGGTAAAATCCCAGTTCCAGTCTTTGGAACGGAATACATTCATATTCAAAGATGCCTGTACACCGTTAGACTTCAATGTCATTGAGTTGGTTAACTGGCGGCCAATACCTATACTGGGAGCTACATCTACCCTGTCAATTACATTTTCAGAAGTTCTTGCCCAATAAGTGAAGGCAATACTTGCATTGCTGAACCAGTTGTTCTTACCAATTGTCAAACCAAAATCTGTTCCGATTTCGAGTTCTTTGGCAACCTCAACCTGCAAATCGGGGTTTGCATTGGATGTTGGTGTAGAAAGTGCAGTTTGAGTACCGACAGTAGCTGTACCCAGAATCGGGAAACGGTCATATGCACCGGGCTGAATACCAGCCTCACCATATGCAGCACGGATTTTCCATTCATTCAATACATTGGAAAATTTAGCATTCTGCCAGATCCCCAGGCTTGAAGGCCTGAAATAGAAATCTCCGCGAGGGAATGTAAAAGGCTTGGAACCCTGTCCAAAAGCAGAGGAATAGTCTGAACGGAAGCCGGCACTGGCACCTGCGAGTTCGCCCCAGTCAAAATGCTGATTAACCAGGAAGCCATAAGTGGCAAACTGCGTTATTGCATCGGTGGCTATCTTATACTCGGCCATATTAACAGCTCTGTATGGCGTAAAATCAGGAGAGTTTGTGCCATAGCTCCAGAAGTCTGTAGTTTCACGCTTACGGTAATCCCAACCTACCAATGTTGCAGATTTCAACGGAATTTTCATTTTGAAATCTTTCTCAAAATCCAGTTTAATGGTTGCGTTTGCTGTAAAATTCTGAAAAGTGTTTACGAAATTCCTTTCATTGATTTCACCGGAGTTAGACCCGCTTGTAGGGCTACCAAAAGAAGTACGGGGAGAATAGAACTCTGCCCAGTACTGCCAGAACTCTGCGCCTTCATTTGCTGTCTGATCAGCAATTTCATACCTCGAATTATAGGAACTTCTGTTGATACCATATTTTGCATCAAGTTCAACAAATTTGTTTACCCGATAGTTAAGGTTAAAACTCTGCAGAAGGTCTATAGTAAGGTCTTTAACCTTTGCGTTTTCCGTAATAAAATTGAAGTTGTAGTGGTTAACGCCTACTGCATCTCCAAAATAAGGACTGTACATGCCTTTGGCATCACGTTGATCAAAATTAGCGAATGGTCGTGAGTTATTGATTGCAAAAAACATGTTCCTTCCGGTTTGGTCCAGCTGCGTATCATTTGTTCTTACGATCTGCGTAACTGAACGGAACTTCAGGCCTTTTGCAAGTTCAACCCCGATATTAGCCGTCAGGTTTGTTCTGGAGAAATCTCCGTTATTTTTAAATACAGTTTGCTGACGGGAATCAGACAAGATAAAAGCAAAATCCATTTTTTCTTTAGCCCCATTGATGTTAATGGAGTTATTGAATGAATTTGCTTTCTTGAAAAACATCTTGTAATGATCATACCAGAGCAAATTTTTATTATAGGGTTGATTTGATTTGCTGTCTGCATTAATCAGGTTAAACACAGGGTTGGTCAGATAAGAACCAGTTGTAGCATCAAATGACATCGGAACTCCGGCTCCATCAACAACTTCTCCGGCTGTGTTAACAGCGAAAGAATGCATCTTGGACTTATTAACGCCACCAATATTCAGCAGCTCGTTGGAAATGGCATTGGAAGAAATATCAATATTAATTTTACCGACTTTACCTTTTTTGGAAAATAACTGGATAACGCCGTTTGCGCCCTGAGCTCCATACAGTGTACTTGCGGCAGGACCCTGAATAACCTCTACTCTCTCAACACCATTCAGGTCAAGGCTTTCGAGGCCGGTAGCGGCAATTTGAATACCATCCAAAAGGATCATAGGGCTGGTAGAGCCATTGATTGAGTTAATTCCTCTTAAGAGGATATTGGTAGGTGAGCCGGGACTACCATTGGTAGTGTTGATTTGAGCACCGGCAATTTTACCAACCAGTGCACTACCAATGTCCACAGTAGGGGCAGCTGGCAGTTTATCTGCTGTAACCGATTCAACGGCTATAGCCAGCTTTTTCTTACTGGTTGCAACACCCACACCGGTTACCACCACCTCGCTCAACGCTCTGGTGTCGGTAATCAATCTGATGAGCAGGTTGTTTGAATTTGCTGCAACTTGTTGGTTTTCATAACCAATTTCTGAAACAACCAGGGTAGCGCCTGATTTTACTTTGATAGAGAAAGCGCCATTTGCGTCGGCGCTGACACCATTCTTGGTGCCTTTCTCCAAAACAGAAGCCCCAGCTAAGGGATTTCCTTTGTCGTCCGTTACTTTACCCGTAACGGTTGTTGTTTGTGCCAAACCTGTTGCAAGGGCAAACAGAAAGGCACAAAAACTCATCAGCAGTTTTTTTCTCATGTTGTTAATTTTAGGTAAGTGAGCCTTTTATCAGGCTTTTTGACCACCTAAATAACTGAAAAGCTGCTCAAAAACCTTAACAATCTGTTAATTTTAATCGTATTTTAATTAAGGTTCTTTAATAGGACGAAATAATTGGATATATATAATAATCAATTTGTTAGAAGAAAAAAAAGGGGGTAATAACCGCATTCAGCCTGATTCAAAGGCCATTTTCACAAGAAGTTTCTTTAACATAAATAAAGGATTTCACCGATTATAATTAAAGATATTTTAAAAAAATATTATACATCGGTTTTCACCATAAAATTGAACTTTCGGAAGGGGGTACCGGATTAATCAGCGATTTACAACCCGATCATATATTATAAAAATAAATATTTCATTACATGCATACTGATTTTCAGTAGTATCGGCTAAAAATGCAGCTGTGCCTGCCATTTTAGCGTACTGAATGCCAAAAAATAATTTTGCGATGTGGCCCATTATTGTAATTTAGTGCAAGAATTTAATGGGTTAGTAAGTAAGGGGGCCAGCAGCAATGTTGGCCCTTTTGCGTATCCTGAATCCTCCCTTGAATGAATACTTATGAGCAAGACAAAAACCGCTTTTTTTTGTAGCAATTGTGGACATGAGAGTACAAAGTGGATTGGTAAGTGCCCCTCCTGCAATCAATGGAACACTTTTACCGAAGAAGTAGTTCACAGCGGAGACGCTAAAGAGAAAACGACCTGGGAAAATTATCCTGAAACAAAAAGAACCAATAAAACAGTTGCACTGAATGATGTAACCGTGCAGGAAGAAAAAAGGATCGTTACCAAAGATCCGGAACTGAACAGGGTGCTTGGCGGCGGAATTGTTCCGGGTAGTCTTGTTTTGGTTGCAGGGGAACCCGGTATCGGAAAGAGTACCCTGTTTTTACAAAATGGTTTACTCATCAACCAACTGCGGGTATTATACATCAGCGGAGAAGAAAGTGAACAGCAAATCAAAATGCGCGCAGACAGACTAAAGATCAAAAACGATCAGTTTTACCTGCTTACGGAAACAGATACCACCATCATCTTCAAGGAAATCAAAAAGCTGAAACCACAACTGGTGATTGTGGACTCCATTCAAACCATTCAATCCAACCTGATTGAATCATCTGCCGGAACCGTTTCGCAGATCAGGGAATGTGCAGCAGCTTTTCAACGTTTTGCCAAGGAAACCAATACCCCTGTTTTTTTAATCGGACACATCACCAAAGACGGCAGCATTGCAGGGCCAAAAATCCTGGAGCATATGGTAGATACGGTGCTGCAGTTTGAAGGAGACAGGCACTATGCATACAGAATTCTCCGCACTTTAAAAAACCGTTTTGGCAGTACTTCCGAATTGGGTATTTATGAAATGAGCGGAGACGGTATGCGGGTTGTGACCAACCCTTCCGAAATACTAATTGCGCAACGGGAAGAAGTGTTAAGCGGCAGCGCTATTGCAGCTGCAATGGAAGGAATGCGTCCGCTGCTAATTGAAGTACAGGCCCTGGTTACTACCAGTGTTTACGGTACTCCGCAAAGAACGGTGACCGGGTTCGACCTGAGAAGATTACAATTATTGCTGGCCGTTCTGGAGAAGCGGGGAGGATTCCAGTTTGGAATGAAAGACGTGTTTGTAAATATTGCAGGCGGCATCAAAATTGAAGACCCTTCCATTGACCTGGCCGTGATCTGTGCATTGCTTTCTTCTTACGAGGATCATCCATTACCCAAGGCTGTTTGCTTTGCAGGAGAAGTTGGTTTGAATGGTGAAATCAGGGCTGTCAACCGGATTGAACAACGGATAGCGGAGGCGCAGAAACTGGGCTTTGAAAAAATCATTGTATCCCGCTACAACAAAAAGAGTTTTGATCCCAAATCCTATTCCATAGAAGTGGTTGCACTCAGCAGGGTGGATGAAGTGTATCAGCAATTGTTCTAAAACTAATCAGGAAATATTTCCGTTAAAAAACGGCAGTTAATTCGGTAAATACGCTATTAACAGCAAGGCTGGTTTTCTAGTTTTACTGCATGGCTAATCCGATCAGTAAATACCTCCATGCCCTGCAACATTTATTTTTCCCGCACTATTGTGCGGGCTGCGGAGCGGACTTCATCAGTACCAGCGAGTTCCTTTGTTCAAAATGCAATCATCAACTACCCTATACCCGGTTCATGGAACTGGAGCAGAACCCGGTGCAGAAAATATTCACCGGAAGAATTCAAATAGAATCGGCAGGCGCCCTGTGTTACTTTACCAAGTCGGGCCTGCTGCAACATATTCTTGTTCAGCTGAAATACAGGAACAATAAAAATGCCGGTTACTTTCTGGGCAGATTACTGGGTCATGCTTTAAAACAGTCTGAGAGATATCAGTCGGTAGACCTGATCATTCCCATGCCATTGCACCCTAAAAAAGAATTTCAGCGTGGATACAACCAGGCATCGGTGATCGGAGAGGGAATCCGCTCGGTCTGGAACAAACCAATGGTCTGTGATGCTGTTGTCCGGCTGGTATATACCAGGTCCCAAACCAGGGAAACCCGAAGCAGCAGGTGGGAAAATATGGAAGGGGTTTTTAGGGTAACACTTCCCAAACTGCTCTTAAACAAACATATTCTCCTGATTGATGATGTGGTAACCACCGGCGCCAGCCTCGAAGCCTGCGGGGATGCTATCCTGGAAATCCCGGGTACCCGCCTGAGTATTGCCACGGTTGCTTATACAATTTAACGGACCTTATATCAACTTTTCTTCAAAATAGCTGTTAATTGCAGCATAAACCAACCAGTATGAAAAATTTATTCATCGTTGCCAGCTTTATTATGCTCAGTGCTTTTACATTTCCAACGGATAATAGTATCCATGGTTTCAAGGTAAAATCCATTGAAGGAAAAACCATTGACTTCTCCAGCTTTAAAGGAAAGAAAATACTCGTGGTGAATACCGCCTCCAAATGCGGCTATACCCCCCAATACGATGCCTTACAAAAAGTATATACAACCTATCAGGACAAACTCGTGATCGTTGGATTCCCTGCCAATAATTTTGGCGGCCAGGAACCGGGAAGTGATGGTGAAATTCAGGAATTCTGCAAGGCACGTTTTGGTGTAACATTCCCCCTTGCCAGTAAAGTAAGCGTTAAGGGAGATGATATGGCTCCTATCTACAAATGGCTTACCTCCAAAGCACAAAATGGTGTACTGGATGCAGAAATCAAATGGAATTTTGGAAAATTTTTACTGGATGAAAACGGGAAACTGCTACAATACTTTCCCAGCAACGTTAAACCGGACAGCGAAGAAATATTAAAATACATAAAGTAGCCAAATCAACTAAATTTGCGTGCGTAAAGAGAATGTAATCTGCATTCTCTTTTTTATTGTCAACTGAACCTGAACCCTGTTATGCTTTTTTCTGAAGTCATCGGACAAACCACCACCAAACAACATCTTGCAGAAATGGTGGAGCAGAACAGGCTAAGCCATGCCCTGCTGTTCCTTGCAAAAGAAGGAGCAGGCGGCCTGCCCCTGGCGCTGGCTTTTGCGCAATACATTGTCAGCCTCCCCCCGGATGCTCCTGTTGTGGAGGATCTGTTTGGAGGGATGACAGCGCTGGCTCCGGCATCCGGGTTTATTCATCCGGATCAGATTGCCGGTCAGCCCGGATTTCAGAGGGCCGCCCAGCTGATTCACCCGGATCTGCATTTTACCTACCCGGTGATCCCCAGAAAGCCGGGAGATAAACCCGTTAGCGCAGACTATATTGAGGAATGGAGAACTTTTATCCAAACCTACCCTTACGGTAATGTGTACGACTGGCTGCAGAATATCGGCGCCGAAAACAAACAGGGCAATATTACTGCGGAGGAGTGCAACCAGATTATCCGGCAACTGAGCCTGAAAAGTTTTGAGAGCAAATACAAAGTGCTCCTGCTCTGGATGCCCGAATACCTGGGCAAAGAGGGGAATAAACTCCTTAAACTGATCGAAGAGCCCCCTGCCAATACCCTGTTTATACTGGTAGCCGAAAATGAGGAGCAGATTCTTCCTACCATTCTCAGCCGTTGCCAGCTGGTTAAAATTCCGGCGCTGGAGGATGAGGATATTGAACAGGCTTTGATTGAAAGGGCTAAAGCCACCCCGGAAGCAGCCAAACAGATCACGGCCATCTGCGAAGGTAATTACCGGGAAGCCCTTCAGTTAATGCAGCATGCCGATGAAGACTGGCACAGCCTCCTCAGAGAGTGGCTGAATGCCATACTGAAGAACGGCCCTGCCGCCCAGGTGAAGTTTGTGGAAGAGATCAGCAGACTTGGCCGCGAGAAACAAAAACAGTTCCTCCGTTACTTTAACCACCTGCTGGAACAGAGCATCCGGATCAGGGTTTTAGGGGAAGAAGGGGTAAAACAGGGCGAAACAGAGAAGGATTTTGCCAAAAGGCTCAATAAAATAGCCTCTGTAAGCCAACAGGAAGCCATTATTGGGGAATTGGACCGCGCCTCCTACTATATTGAGCGGAATGCCAATGCCAAAATGCTGTTCCAGGCCCTTACCATTAAACTATACCATATCATTCAGAACAAAACCCTAATTTTGAATTAACTGCTATTTTTTGAATACATCCGTATGATTGAAATAGTCAGCTACTGCGCCGGGTAACCTGTATGCTGATTTTTGAGGTGAGTTTGTTCCCCGCAGCACTATTATTAACCTTCTTATCTGAAGATATGGGATGTGGATCTTGTGGAACCGGTAAACCCAACGGCTGTAAAAGCAATGGCGGGTGCAGCACCGGTGGTTGTAACCGATTAAATGTGCATGACTGGCTGTTGAACCTGCCATTCAGCGACCCCGAAAGCAATTGCAAGATTGTGGAAGTGACCTTTAAACAGGGCAGTCGCAAGGAGTTTTTCCGTAACAACACTTTACAATATTTTGAAAAAGGCGAATACGTTACCCTTGAAGGGGTAAGCGGATTTGATGTAGGGGAAGTGAGCCTCACCGGCGAGCTGATCCGTATACAATTAAAGAAAAAGGGCGTTGACGAGTTCAGCCCCGAGATTAAAAAAATTCTGCGTAAAAGTACCGATCGTGATATTGAAAGTTTCAAAATCAGCAAAGGGCGTGAAAAGGAAATCCTGGCACGCAGCCGTGCTATCTCCCGCTCGCTTAACCTGCAAATGAAGCTGAGCGAGGTGGAAATTCAGGCAGATGGCAAAAAAGCCACTTTCTTTTATACTGCCGACGATCGGGTGGATTTCCGGGAATTGATCAAGATTTTTGCCAGCGACTTTAAGTTTAAGGTAGAAATGAGACAGATCGGAATCCGCCAGGAGGCTGCCAAGGTTGGCGGAATTGGTTCCTGCGGAAGAGAACTTTGCTGCAGTACCTGGCTCAACGAATTTAAGAGCGTGAATACCACCGCTGCACGTTATCAGAATTTATCCATCAACCAGACCAAGCTGAGCGGCCAGTGCGGTCGTTTGAAGTGCTGCCTCAACTACGAACTGGATACCTACCTGGATGCATTACAGCAATTCCCGGATTATGCAGATACCCTGGATACTGTTATGGGAACCGCTCACCTGATCAAAAAAGATATTTTCAAAAACCTGATGTGGTATATCCTGCCCAATAACAGCAAACATTACCCGTTGACTATTCAAAGAGTCAGGGAAATCAAGCGGCTGAATCAGCAGGGACAAAAAGCAGAAGAATTACAGGCAGTAGAAATCATCAGCAGCAAACAGAAAGAAGCTGAACCGGCTTTTGTAGAACTGGTTGGCCAGATCAGCCTGAAAACGCTGGAGAAAAACGATCGCCGCAGAAAAGACCAGCAACGCAACGCGCAAGGCCAGCGTGGTGATCGCAGACCGGATAGCCGCGGACCGCAGCAGCAAGGTGGTGGTCAACAGGGCCAGGGAGGCTCCCGCGGTCCTCAGCCAAACAGGCCACAACAAAACCGCGGACCGCAACAAGGAGGTGGCGGCCAGGGTCGTGAACCAAGAGAGCCAAGAGAACCGCGCGGATCACAACAACAGGGAGGCGGTGCACCCCGCGGACCAAGGCCACAAGGCGGCGGTCAACGCGGTCCTCAGCAGAACAGGCCGCAACAACAAAACCGCCCGCAACAGCAAAGGCCTCCTCAGTCGCCTTCACAGGGAACTCCGCCTGAACCAAAATCAACATAAAGAATCATTCGCAATAAAAAAACGCCACTTGAACTAGTGGCGTTTTTGTTCTGTATCGGTAATACCGGCTTATAGCTGGTCCATTTCTGTTTTCACAAACTCCATGAGTTTTTTAATGTACGCAGGTGTGAGATTGAATTCCAGCCCTGCCGCCTTATAAAGTTCAGGTAAGGTTTTGGTACCCCCCAAGCTCAACGCTTTAATATAGTTCTGTATGGCCTGCTCCGGGTTTTGCTTGTATTGCATCCAGAGTCCGATGGCGCCCAGTTGTGCAATACCATATTCAATATAATAAAATGGCACTTCAAACAAGTGTAACTGACGTTGCCAGCCTGTGGCCCGATATTCGTCCAATCCGCTGTAATCAATGCCGGTTCCGGAAAATTCATTCAGAATCTGCATCCAGGTAGCTGTTCTTTCCGCAATGGTATGTTGCGGATGCTCGTATACCCAATGCTGAAATTTATCGATGATGGCAATCCATGGAAAGATGGTGATGGTTCTTTCCAACTGGTGTTCCTTTGCGCGCTTCAGATCCGTTTCATTTTGAAAGAAAGCGCCCCAATGATCCATCGTAAACAGTTCCATCGACATGCTGGCCACTTCTGCGATTTCCATCGGGTATTCCTTGAATGCAGACAAGGGCAGCGGATGCGAAAGGAAGGAATGTACCGCATGCCCGCCTTCGTGCACCATCGTGGTTACATCGCTCATTTGCCCGGCAGCGTTCATAAAAATAAATGGTGCGCCGCTTTCGGCCAACGGACAGTTGTATCCTCCGGGAGCCTTACCCTTCCTGCTTTCCAGGTCAAAGTGTTTCAGTTCATTCATCTTGCGCAGGCAATCCGCAAAGAATGGGTTGAGTTGTTCAAAACATTGTACAGACTTTTCATAAAGATCCCTTCCGCCTGTAAAGGGTTTTAATGGCTGGACACCTGCGGGCTCCGCCTCTGTATCCCAGGGACGTAATGTATCCAGTTCCAGTTTTATTTTTTTGCGCTCGTATATTTCATTGACCAGCGGCAATACATGTTGCTTTACCGCTTCATGAAATTGAAAGCAATCTTCTTTGGTATAATCAAATCTTCCGAGTTCTTTGAATTTATAATCGCGGTAATTGTCAAAGCCTGCATTCAGGGCAACCTGGTGGCGCTTTGCAATCAGGTTGCCGTAAAGTTCGTGCAGTGGTTGAGCATCCTGCTTTCTGCGTTCCTGAATTTTGCGATACACCTGTTCACGCAGGGAACGATCGCTGCTCTCCAGAAATTGAGCGGCCTGTTGCAGGGTATATTCAACTCCTCCTACTTCAATCGTCATCTTACCGGCAATCACTCCATATTGTTGTTGCAGCACACTTAATTCTGCCTGAATCGGGATATTGGCTTCCCGGAACAGATCGATGCTTTTCTTTACACTGCGGAGATAAGTATGGTACAACTGCTGGTCCAGTTCTGCGGTATAGGGGCAGTTGACCAGTTTCCGGTTCAGCTGATCTGCATAAGGCTGCAACCTTGGTTGGATTTCCATACAGAAATACGTAAAAGCCGCTTCCAGCGATTGATCTGTGGTATCACAGGTCATTTTAATCTGTCTCCAGCAGGCGTCTTCACTCACCACTGCCTCCAGTTCACTGATGTTCCTAAGCCATTGTTCCAGATCGGCCTTGCTGTTTAACGGGCGTTCTGCCAGTGTTTTAAAATAGGGTTCCAGTGATTCCCAATCGGTTACCTGAAAATCCCGGGGTAAAAAATGTCTGCTGATCTTCTCTATTGCGGCTGTAGGAACCATTCTGTAGTGATTTTGAACGCAAATTTAACGTATCATGCGCTGTACTTGGACCAGGAGCCTTATTTTTACAAACTTTTATACAATTAATTCAACAGGGAGAACAGATCAGTTGTGAGTGACATTATTCAATTATTACCCGATAATATAGCCAACCAGATCGCGGCGGGTGAAGTAATCCAGCGACCAGGCAGCGCCGTGAAGGAATTACTGGAAAATGCAGTAGATGCAGGCGCTACTAAAATCAAACTCATCATTAATGATGCAGGAAAAGCCCTGGTACAGGTCATTGACAACGGGAAAGGCATGAGTGCAGCGGATGCCCGCATGGCATTTGAACGCCACGCTACCAGTAAAATCAGGAATATAGAAGACCTGTTCCGTATCAAAACAATGGGCTTCCGGGGAGAAGCCCTGGCATCGATCGCCGCGGTAGCCCAGGTGGAAATTAAAACAAGAAGGGCACAGGATGAACTGGGCGCTTACCTCGAAATAGAGAACAGTAAAATCATTAAAGAGGAAGCCTGCGTTGCACCGGAAGGCACCAGCATCAGCATGAAGAACCTCTTCTTCAATGTACCTGCACGCAGAAATTTTTTAAAAAGCAATGCTTCCGAAATGCGGCAAATTGTGGAAGAGTTCACCCGCGTGAGCATGGCCTTCCCGGATATCTTCTTTTCGCTCACCAGCAATGGACAGGAAGTATTTCACCTGGAAGCCGGCAGTGGCAAGCAAAGGATTGTACAAATTTTAGGCAACAGCTACAATGCCAAACTGGTATCCGTTTCGGAAGATACCGATTACATGAATATTACGGGTTTTATCGGCAAGCCCGATACCGCCCGCAAAACCCGGGGAGACCAGTATTTTTTTGTCAACAGCCGATTCATTAAAAGCGCTTACCTGAACCATGCGGTGAACGCCGCGTTTGAAGGAATTATTCCGAAAGACAGCTTCCCGAGTTATGTATTATACATAGACCTGGATCCTGCGCAGATAGACATCAATGTGCATCCTACCAAACAGGAAATCAAATTTGAAGATGAAAAGATCATCTATGCATTTGTACAGGCAGCGGTAAAACATGCGCTGGCACAGTTCAGTATAGCCCCTTCACTCGATTTTTCACTCAACGCCGATATCCAGGGACTGGATGCAGTCAGCAAACCATTTACCGGCGAACGGCAACAGGCTGCTGTTTCCTCTAACCTGTATAAAACTTTTTCGCAGAAGCACCAGGCGCACCTGATTGAGCCGAATGAAAAAAGTGAACTGAAGCACTGGAAGGATTTCTTCAAATCTTCAGAAGAATCCGGAAAAAGCGTAGCTGATACGGAAATCAAATATGATGAGTCCGGCATGGTTGTACTGGAGGATGCAGGCAACAAACTGAAAGCGCCGGAGTTCAGCCAATACATGCAGATGCACAATGCATTCATTATTGTTACCACCGGCAGTGGTTTTATGCTGGTACACCAGCAACTGGCGCATGAACGGATCCTGTATGAAAAATACAGCGAGGCTGCACATAGTCAGCAAATACCTACACAAAAAAGCCTCTTCCCGGTTACACTCGAACTGGTGGGAAGCGATGCTGTTTTACTGAATGAATTATTACCCGAACTGCAAAGCATCGGATACCAGATAGATCCCTTCGGTCAAAACAGTTTTGTAGTACAGGGTACCCCGGCCGACGTGATTGCAGGAGACGAAAAACATTCCATTGAAATGCTGATAGAACAGTATAAACATTTCAGCAGCGATGTTAAGTTCAGTAAAAGGGAAAAACTGATCCGGTGCATGTCTAAACAACATTCCATCAAAACAGGACAACAACTGGAGCAAAAGGAAATGGCCGCACTGACCGAATCCTTATTTGCCTGTAAAACACCCAATGTTACACCAAACGGCAGCCCTACCTTCCTGGAGTTTAAAGAAGATTACCTGAACAGAATGTTCGGAAGATAAGCTAGTATTTTTCAATAATGCCAGTAATAAACTGTTCAATGGATTTACGAACATCGGACGCAGTAGTCTGGTGTGCATTCACCAGAACAGAAAAGATCAGCGTTCTGCCACTGTTGGTAGTAATATATCCGCTGAGAGCTACATGATTGCTGAGTGTGCCGGTTTTAGCATAGATTTTACCTGCATAGTTTTTGTATAAGCCAGCCAGGGTTCCGTCATCGCCGGTAGGCAGGATTTCCTTAATGCGATCCCAGGAAAATTCTTTTTTCATTTGTGTGAGTACCCATACAAAGTCTTGCGGGGTCATCATGTTATAACGGCTCAGCCCGCTTCCATCTACCCACTTGGGTTTATGAGGGATACCTGCGAAATCCGTTTTCAGTAAAGTATCAATGATCTGGTAATCGTCCATCACTCCGATCTTTTCATTAGCCACCATCAGCAATGTTTGCTCAGCAAAGAAATTGTCGCTGCGGTGCATCAGGATCTTCAACAGGGAATCCGTTGGTTGGGAATAAAACTTCTTCCAGGTTGCATTACTGTTGTCTACTCCGCTGGCAAAATGCAGCACCCTGTTGAGAGTGTCTTCCAGCAGGTTCAGTGAAACATCTTCAATGCTTTTTTTGACGGTGAAGGGAATATCGGTGGTGGTAAATTTCCTGTTGCGCTGTACTACTTCAAAATGATTATCCGTCTTGTCTCTGGTAATGGTAAAATTACCGCTCTCCATGCTGGAGAAAATGGTCAGCGAATCTTTGAAAGCCCTGGGTATAATATTTAAGCCATTGCCTTTTCTTTCAAACCTGACCAGGTTTCCGTAGATCGGCATGGGAGATCGTTCGGGCATATAATCTGCGTCAAAATCGTCCCAGGCCCATCCCCTTCCGAATGAAGCCGCATTCCAGTTTGGTGTGATGAAAGTAAGATTCGGGGCATTCTCGCGGAGAAAAGTAAATGCAGGCTGCTGTTTAAAATCGGGGTGCAAAAAAGTAGGGTCGCCGGTGAAACGAACGGCCATATTTTCTTCGCCCGGCAGGTATTCAAAAGCCACGAGGCTGTCTTTCAGATTCTTCATGGCCGCATAGCAGGTAAACAGCTTGGTATTGCTGGCCGGAACAAAATATTTTCCCTCCTGGTAATTATAGAGGTACTTGTTTTCTGCCGGATCATATACACTGATTCCTACGTGCGCCGGTGCAAACGCTGCTTTATCAAGCATCGATTCCTTTGCATGCAGTGCAAGGCCCGCAGGTTGCTGCACTTTACAGGAAGTAAAAATGAATGAGGCAAGCAGTAATAAATAAGCAAGTTGTTTCATACAATGCAGCATTAACTTCTTTCTACAGCGCGTAACCATCTTTCCGGGATATCGTTATTGCAGGCGGTTACATAATCTCTGTAACTGCAAGCTACGTAATTGCCATCATGTAATTGCATCCACCAGCGGCCGGTTCTTTTACTTTGCAGGAAGGCTGTTTCCACCTCTGCAAAAGCCATGGTAAACTCATTAAAGTCGTTGCGGTCAGCCAGTTCTGCTTCCTGCTTTCCGCGATAGATGCCGTCGAGTACATACCAGAGCATATGCGCCTGTTGTTTGGCGGTGAGGTTATGCTGATCCTGCTGTGGCAGATAGCCATATAAACCAATGGTGGTACAGGTATGGCTCATTCCAGCATACTGCATCAGTGTACAGGCTTCTTCCCCGTTAAACCCGTTTGGCGTTATGAGGTTGGCAGGTGCATGTGCATGCTGAATAGCCGCAATATCGAAACTGAAAATTTCACTGTTACGGATGGCCGGTTCCATTTCTTCAATGGCCTCTTTAACCTTACCAACCCGGTAACAGTCAAAGCCCAGTTTATCAATGGTCTCCAGCATATCCGGATGCATGAAATAACTCTGGAACCCGATATGCGAATAATGTTTGAGGTGGTTGGGAATACCGGTAAACATTTCGACCAGGAATTGTTCTGCGGGCAGAACGGTTTCCATATCGAGGTCGATCTTTGCGTCCACCACTACTGCATCCACAATCTTATTCATGGCGCCGTAAGAAAGATATTGCGGAATGGTTATATCATGACCGCCTCCCAGGATCAGCACTTTCTTTCCCATCTGCAGTAATTCGGTAACAACCATTTTTACGGCAGCATAACTGTCGTTGAGCGTGGCCCCGGTTTTGATATTGCCGAGGTCCGCCACTTTTACCTGTGTATGCCAGTAGAACAAACTATAAAATGCTGTGCGGATTTTATCGGGTGCATCGGTGGAAGTGTATTGCATTCCCATGCCGCGCATTTCTCCGCAACCAACAATCACCAGGTCCGCTTCTTCTATATCGGGTAGTTCTTC
This sequence comes from Sphingobacteriia bacterium, assembly GCA_015999745.1. GTDB lineage: Bacteria > Bacteroidota > Bacteroidia > Chitinophagales > Chitinophagaceae > Sediminibacterium. The sequence goes on from JAECQP010000039.1 coordinate 18,910, forward strand.
TTCGTAGGCCAGCACATGCCTGCCCAACTGGGTATCTTTAAAGCCCTCATCTTCGGAGAGCATGGCCATATTCAGGGGTTCCAGAAAATCTTGCAGGGAATGTAGGGACATAGGATACTATTTGCAGGAGAATAACGCAAACAGTGCCTTTTTATTGCCTTAATCCGTATACTTATACCCAACCCCTCTTACAGAATGGATGTAGCGCGGATTCCGGCTGTCTTCTTCAAAATATTTTCTGAAGTTCAGGATAAAATTATCAATGGTCCTGGTGGTAGGGAACACATTGTAACCCCATACCACCTGCAGAATTTTTTCGCGGGTGACCACTTCTCCCCTGTTCTCTACCAGCAATTTAAGCAACATGGCTTCTTTCTTGCTGAGAGCTACATTCAGGCCATTCCAGGTAACCGCAGTCAATGCTTTAAAGTCTATGGTATTGTTGCCAAACCTGTACTGATCGCCCACCGATTCCCTGATCTGGATCTTCTTGTTTTTTTCAATCAGCTTAGCTACCCGCAGCAGCAATTCTTCCAGGTTAAATGGTTTGGTCAGGTAATCATCCGCCCCTTTCTTTAATCCCAACACTTTATCGGCAGGTGCGTTTTTAGCACTGAGCATCAGGATTGGCACTTCATTGTTGTGAACACGGAGGTTCTCCGTAATGCTGATGCCATCCAGATCAGGAAGCATGATGTCCATGATAATGAGGTCAAAATAAGCCGATCCGATTTTCTGCAGGGCCTCCGTGCCGTCGTAGGCAGAAGTAACTTCATAGCCTTCTATCTCCAGATTCAATTTCAACGCTTCGTGGAGATTTGGTTCATCTTCCACCACCAGGATATTTGGTTTAGCTTCTGCCATGTTTTGATTTGAATAGTACGGTAAAATTACTCCCGTTAGGGTCATTGTCTGTTACAAAGATATTGGCATTGTGCGATTCACAGATTTTCCTGCAGAGGTAAAGTCCGAGCCCCGTACCCTGCGCTCTCCTGGTATTTTCATTGCCTACACGGTAGAATTTATCAAATACTTTTTTCTTTTCTGAATCCTGCACGCCCTGTCCCTCATCAATCACTTCCAGTTTTACCTGTTTGGTAGCGGAAGACAGCGCCACGGTAATGGACTTATCCCTGGGAGAATATTTAACTGCATTCTCCAGCAAGTTACTCAATAAAAGCTGTAACAGAAAGGGATCCCCATCAATCTGAATTTCGCCCGCTGCCTGCTGGTTAAAAATCCGGGTGGGATACCTTGCGGAACACTCTGCCACACAGGTTTTGAGCAGATCAGTTAATTGAACGGGTTGTATGGAAGAAGCATACCTTCCTGCATCCAATTGCGCGGCAAACAGGATATTATTGCAAAGACTGTTGAGCCGGTTGGCTTCCTGAAGCGTATTGGTGATCAGTTTTTGCTGTTTCTCTTCGTCCAGTTTGCGTTTTTGCAGGGTTTCCAGGTTCAACTGGGTAACAGCAATGGGTGTTTTCAGTTCATGGGTAATGGCCATCATGAAATTCTGTTGCTGCTCAGACAATCTCAACTGCCGGCGGATGGCCCTGTATATATAGGTAGCGCCCAAAAGAATCAATGCAAGAAATGTAATTCCTTCTCCTATGTATTGGGTGGTTTTCCTGTTACTGGCAGTTTCGATGGCGCGTACTTTGGAAAGATAGGCCGGATCGCTGCTCACCAGTTCATTCAGTTCAATGGATGAAATCAGTGTATTCTGTTTTTCCAGGGCAATAAACCACCATGCCAGTGCCGCTACCATATACAGCAGCAGGAACCAGTAAACAAAAGAGATAGCCCTTAGTTTAGGGGATTTCATTCCATTCATGGTTGAACTTTTTCTACACGGATACCCGCATTCAGGATGGCAGGAAGCGGATCTTCGCGCATAATCTGCTGTAAGGTAAAGCTGTAATTTCCAGGCCTGAGTTTTTGCGGGGTCCGGGTAATCCTGATGCGGTGATCGTATATATCATCCATACCCGTGCCCAGCCAGCCTTTTTTATTATCGGCCAGCAGCAGATTGATCTGCTGTGTCTTTGCGGTATCGCTAGGCGCTTTAGTGGTAATCCGCAGCCAGATATTATTATACCGGTAAGCATCTTCGTGCCGGATAATGGCATAGATATGGTACAGCGATGCGGTATCTGTAATGGTAAACGTATATACAGGCTGCACTTTACTGCTCCAGCTGTGTTCGGGGAAAAAAGTGCTTTTTTCAAAAACGCCCAACGTATCACAACTGAACAAAAGGGTACAAAAAACAACCGATACCAGTAATTGCTTCACTTCCGTTATTTTAAACGAAGATAATAAGATTCAGGGGTTCCTACAGAACGTTTAAGATCTGTTCCTTGGCTTTTTCCAACTCGTCTTTCATCAGGATGACCGCTTTCTGGATAGTGGAATCGTAGGCTTTGGAGCCTGTTGTATTGATCTCACGACCAAACTCCTGCAGTATAAAGGAAAGTTTCTTGCCCTTGGCAGTTTCCTTTTCCTGAAGAATGGATCTGAAATAGGCACAGTGATTATTCAATCGAACCTGCTCTTCGCTGATATCGATTTTTTCAATGTAAAAAATGAGCTCCTGCTCCAGCCTGTTGGGATCATAATTTTCTTTGCCAACGTTATCTTCCAGTACTTTTTTCAGGCCATCCCTTATTTTGGTGCGGCGCAGGGGTTCCAATTCCTCAATTATTTTCTGCTGGGCTTCAATATTGGCCAGGCGAACAAGGAGGTCTTTTTCAATGGATCGCCCTTCATCTTCGCGGTGTTTATTCAGTTCGGCAATGGCTTCTTTAATCAGGCCATTCACCTGGTTCCATTCATCATCGCTCAGCATTTCCGTGGAAGGAGTAATCACTTCCGGCAGTTTGAGAATCGTACTGAGTATATCTCCTTTTTCGAGATTGAGTTCATCGGCCAGTTGGGCAACCGGCAGGTAATAAGCTTTTGCCAGGTCTGTGTTAATCGTAACCGGTTTACTGGCGCCGTTTAACTTAATGGTGATATTGCATTCCACACTTCCTCTCTGCAGTCCTTCGTTCAGGGTATTGCGTACCTCAAATTCAAAGGGTTTTAACAGGGAGGGAATATTCAGGCGGAGATCGAATTGTTTACCATTCAGTGAGCGGATCTCTACCAAAAAGTTCTTCTCACCGATTGATTTTTCCGACCTTCCGTAACCTGTCATTGAGTATAGCATACAAGGGTATTTGCGTAAAAGTACTTGAACAAGGGCAGAAATACTAAAAATCAATACCAACCCACTTCCGCTTGCTCTTTTCGTATTTCTCAAAATTGAACTTGTAAAGTTTTCCCGGGCGGTGACTCACATCCTGTTCCATTTCATGGGTATCAATGAGTAAATCCATGGACGCAAACTTTTTACGGAAGTTTCTCCGGTCGAGTGTAATGCCCAGGATGGCTTCATACAGGTTCTGCAACTCACGAAGGGAGAATTTTTCGGGGAGCAGGTTGAACCCGAGCGGATGCTCCTGGATTCTTTTCTGTAACCACTGGTAACATGCATCCACAATTTCCTTATGGTCAAAAGCCATCTCTTTTAAAGCAGCATGGCTTACCCAGTTCAATTCATTGTCATGAATTTTCAGGGCATGGTGCTGAATATTCAGGAGAGAACAATAGGCAATGGTAATAACCCTTCCGCCCGGGTGGCGGTCCGGAGAGCCGAAAGCTTTGACCTGGTCCAGAAAAACATTGTCCATCCCTGTACGTGCCTTCAGGATCCGGTAAGCAGCGGCGTCCAGTTCCTCATTATCGCGTAAAAAATCACCCAATAAAGAGTACTTGCCCTTGTACAAAGCCAGGTCACTTTTAATCAGCAGAATCTTCAGTTTATTCTCCTCAAAACCAAAAATCACACAATCAACCGTCAGGGGAACTTTGGGATAAGAACGAACCAGTTGCACTGCGTCATGTATCAGCTGTTCTGAGTGCACAGCCTTAACAGGAATTTTCTTCATATGAACTACGTTAGGGAAATAAGGGACAGAACCCTTTTCAATAGGGCGTCAAGATACAAAGTTTAGGATTTATCTTTATCAAACCAAGTAAGAATTATGTATACAAGTGAGCAGGTAAAACAATTACAGCATCAAACAAAGGCATTGTTAAAAGCAGATATGATCTCAAAAAATGAGATGGAGTCATTAAGGGATGTATTGCGTTTTCATGAATATCGCTATTATGTGCTGAATGATCCTTTCCTGGCAGATTATGAATATGACCAACTGTACCAGTGGCTGGTAAAGCTCGAAAAAGCCCATCCGGAGCTGATTACAGCCGATTCACCCACGCAAAGGGTAGGCACAAGTCTGAACCAGGCATTTGTAACCGTACCGCACCTGGTACCCATGCTGAGCCTGGATAACAGCTACAATGCAGCAGACTTATTGGATTTTGACCGGAAGGCACGGGAAATAACCGGTTTGGATAGTATTGAATACTGTGTAGAACCCAAATTCGACGGGGCCAGCATCTCCCTGATCTACGAAAATGACCTGCTGACAAGGGGCGCCACCCGGGGAGATGGGGTGGAAGGAGAAGATATTACCCAAAATATCCGGCAAATCCGCTCCATTCCGCTATCGGCCCCCTTCCTGGCCAACGGGGTCCGGCAGATAGAGATCCGTGGAGAGATCATCCTCAGTAAGCAATCCTTTGAGGTCTACAATGAGAAACTGATCGACCAGGGTCTTTCCCCACTGGCGAACCCCCGAAATGCGGCCTCCGGAAGCCTGCGCATGAAAGACCCCCGGGAAGTGGCAGAGCGGAACCTGGATGCATTCTTATACCATGTAAGTTATCATACGGGCCACCCGGAAGCGCTCAACACCCATTCCGGGTCGCTGGACCTGTTGTGGGATCTGGGATTCCGAACCCCAAAAAAAGAAAAGAAAGTATTACAGGGGATAGATGCCGTGATAGCGTACTGTATGGATTTTGAGACCAAAAGGGATGATCTTCCCTATGAAATAGACGGCATGGTAGTAAAAGTAAATACAATCAATTTGCAGGATAAGCTGGGTATGACCTCGCACCATCCGCGCTGGGCCATCGCATTTAAATTCAAGGCAAGACAAGCTACCACCACGCTTACAGGCCTGGAGTTCCAGGTAGGGAGAACAGGGGCGGTAACACCGGTGGCCAAGCTGGAACCCGTGTACCTGGGAGGCGTAACCGTATCGAGTATTTCTGTGCATAACGAAGAATATATTGTACAGAAGGATCTTAAAATAGGCGACACCGTATTGATAGAACGGGCCGGGGATGTAATACCACAGATCGTAAAAGTGTTGCCAGAATTAAGAACCGGCGAGGAAGAACCCATTATATTCCCCAAAACCTGCCCTGTTTGCGGAAATGATCTCTTTAAGGAGGAAGGCGAAGCGGTATGGCGCTGCATTAATATAGAATGCGAAGCACAGGTCATGGAACGCATCATCCATTTTGTGAGCAAGGATGCCATGGACATCAAGAATTTCGGAGAAGCCAATGTGCGCAGGTTTTATGAACAGGGGCTATTGAAGGATATCCCCGGCATATACCAACTTGATTACGAAAAGATCGGAGGCCTGGAGGGATTTGGGAAAAAATCACTGGACAACCTGCAAACCGCCATAGAAGCGAGTAAGCAGCAGCCCCTGTACCGGTTAATTTATGGACTGGGGATCCGTTTTGTAGGAGAAACCACGGCAAAAACACTGGCCAACTCCGTGAATCATATATTAGACTTCGCCAACAAGACCGAAGAAGAATTGCTGGCATTAGAGGATGTAGGTACAAAAGTGGCCAAAAGCATCCAGGGATTCTTTCATAACCCCAGTAATATAGAGATGCTGAAACAGTTGGAGGGGCAGGGTTTACAGCTAATCAATCAGAAAAAAGAGGCTGTAGCGGCAGGCAGTTTAAGCGGGCAGACCTTCCTTTTTACCGGTACGTTGGGTAAAATGAAAAGAAGTGAAGCAGAGGCGATGGCGGAAGCGCATGGCGGTGTAATTGTAAGCGGCGTAAGCAGCAAACTGAATTACCTTGTAGTGGGAGAAGATGCAGGATCAAAACTGGAGAAGGCGAAGAAAATCAATACGGTGAAGATCCTCACCGAAGATGAGTTTTTAGCATTATTAGCAGACTAAATGAAAAGATATGTTACAAGCAGGAACACTGAAATTTTTAAAGGATTTAAAGAAGAACAACAGCAAAGAGTGGTTTGACCAGCACCGGAAAATATATGAAGCGGCGAAGGCCGATTATCTTGAACTGGTGGCTGCAATCCTGAACAGCTATGGCAAAAAAGATCCAACGCTGGCAACGCTCGGCCCGAAGGAATGCGTTTTCCGCATCAACCGCGATGTTCGGTTCAGCAAAAACAAGGACCCGTATAAGACCAATATGGGCGCCTATTTTGTACAGGGAGGCAAAAAATCCATTCTTGCCGGATATTACCTGCACTGCGAACCCGGAAAGAGTTTTGTGGGCGGAGGATTATATATGGCCGAACCGGATAAGATCAAAAAAGTAAGGCAGGAGATCGATTATAACTGGAGTGAGTTCCAGGAGATCATTGGCCATAAACAATTCAAAAAAGTATATGGCGGTCTCTCCTTCGAAGACGGCATGAGCCTGCAGCGTGAGCCCAGGGGATACGAGAAAGACAACCCTGCCATTGAATACATTAAACTGAAGAACTGGATTGCGGCTGCTCCATTAAAAGATGCAGACCTGACCGATCAAAACTTAGTAAAGAAAGTAACAGAAGCCTTTACCGCCCTGCAACCGTTGGTTCAGTTTTTAAACCGGGCGATGGAGGGATAGGGTGAAAAAAGCATTTTATTCGCCCTTGTTCTTGTCAATAAGTTGTATCATATTTTTATTGAAAGATGAAAGTTTCGTTTCCAATGCGCCAAAAAAATCTAAGTCGGCATTTTCTACCTCAATAATGGCTTTTTGCAAAACAACTTCACCATTCTTTGTCAGTCTAATTGTTTTTGCTCTTGTGTCTGTTTCGTGTTCGTGTCGTGTTATAAACCGTTTATCTTCTAATGTTCGCAATACTTTTGACACCATCATTCTGTCGGTATTACTTTGGTTGGCAATGTCAGCCTGTGTAACAGCATTGCTTTCTTTTGAAAGCCAACCTAATGCAGCCAACAACACAAATTGCGTTTGTGTCAAGTCTAAAGGGTCTAGCACTTTTTTTTGTTTACGTTGCCATAGCATAGTAAGTTGTCCAAGCAAATAACCAGGGCTGTCGTTTGGACTTTTAAACTGGAATTCAATTTCTTTAGGCATAATGATGTTGAAGCATTTGTGATGAAATTAAATCAAAGTCATGTTGGTTAATTTCAAAGAAACCAAAACGGAAAGGATAGCCCCAACTTTTTTTGTTTTGAATAAAATCTAAATCGCTAATTAAAGGAAGAATAGAAGTGTCTTCGCATTGCGAAAATTCAATGTTACGTCTTGAAGGGCAAAAATCCTCCGAAACTTGAAACTGATATATTTCGTCATCTATGACTTTTCCTAAGGCTGTAAACTCCTGGCATTTGTCTGGTTTGCCCATAGTTTGCTTTCCTGAATAATAAATTACAAAGTCTCCCTTTTTCATTTTCTTTAATGGCGAAGATTTTCCGTGGCAGGCTTGAGCAATTCCTTCTGCAATGCCCGTTTTTACATGGTCTTTTGATGCCACAACTATCCAATATTTTGTATCTCCATTAATCATTTTTAGTAGTTTTAAATTGTTTCCAAAAATGTAATAATGTAACCATCTGGGTCTTTTGCCATCAACGTTTTACCAAAAGGCGTATTGTTGATTGCTCCTATAAGAGTTACTCCTTTTCCTATCAGTTGGTTTTGTAGTTCTTCAATTTTCTCATCAATAGCAAACCAAAGTGAGGCACCAACACCAAGTTCTTTGCCGTCTATGTTCCCAATGGGTGTTCTTATTGGCAAAACTTGCTTCGCCTTTGTTGTACTTAAAAACACAGGCATATGGATTAGTCATTTCGGATAATTCAAATCCTAACTTGTTTGTGTAAAAGGCTTTTGATACTTCTAAATCTCTTACTTGAAGAGATGCAAAATCTAATTTTCTCATTTACTTTATTTTTGTTGTCGCAAATATAGTATTCACGACAACAAAGTAATGCTTTTTTTTTAATTACTTTACTGAAATAATGAAATTTTGTTGGTAATGATTAATTTGTCCAATTTGATAAATCCTTTAATTCTCTTATATCCCTGAATATTTGGAGCGTGTTGATGAAACCATATTCAGACCAAAAATTATAATAGCCATAATCAAAAAGTACATTAAAAGAAATTGTCCAATATTGGAAGGGCTATTCTGGATGTTGGAAAATATTCCCTGTGTGAAGGCAGTTGTTTTCGGAACAATATCAGTTATTCTGATGTGCATCAGCTTTAGTAAAGCCAAAATAATCGCATCAAGCGAAAGGAAGGTGAGAAAGTATAACACAATATTATGAAGTATTGATTGTTTATGGCTCTCTGATTTAATTTTACTCATTAATATGTTGCTGAAATCAGGATTTGTCAATTCGAGCTTACTCTTTTCCAGAATATCCTTTGTCAATTTATCAACATTTTTGCTATCCATTATAATAGGTTTTGAATTTCTGATTTTAGTGTTTTTTCCAAGATGATGAACATTTTTTTTCGCGCCCGGTGAATCTTCATTTTTAAGTTTTCCTGAGCAATATCTGTAATCTCAGTAATTTCCTCTAATGTATTCTCATTTAAATAGTATAGTGTTAATAGCAATCGATCTTCAACACTCATTTCGACCAAGGCAATGTTAATAAATTTTTGCTGGTCTGAATGTGTTAATCCCTTATAAACAGATTCGACTTTTTCTATTACTACATTGGAAACCTTATCAACATCAACATACGTTGACACCGCTTTATCTCTTTTAAGTCTGGATAATGAATTGTTTACAACAATCCGATAAAACCAGGTTGAGAATTTTGAATCACGTTTGAATTTGCTTAAAGCTTTAAATACTTTTAGAAATGAATCCTGAACAATTTCTTCTGCATCTTCTCTATTATTTATTATGCGAAAAGCAATTGAGAAAGCCATATCCCCGTATTTTTCAATAAAAAATGAAAACTTAGATACGTCTCCTTCAAGAACCTTTTGAAGGTAAATATTATCCATTCAATTAACATTTTTTTTACCATCTTTTCTATTGATAAAATAGAAACCTATCAAGCCGATACCGCCAAATAGAATGGCTAAAATACCCATGATTGCATCATCTTTAAAGATACCGTACTCAATCAATAAATAGCCTGGCAGCAATCCAAGCCCTACACCGATTGAAAGCATTCCCCACATCAAAATGTTATTAAAGGGGCTATCCTTTTTTGGTAAAGATGAGATGTCAACTCCTTTTTCAATTAATTCAAGTCTCTCCTTGTGTTTTGCTTTTTGTAAAAGATATAGTAAAATAATTACTGTAATTGGTAAAACACCAAGTATTAAAATCATTGATATTAAATTCTCTGCTTTCATATTTTTCCATTTTTAGTTTAAAAAATTGTTCATCTCTCATTGGACTTAATGATAATGAAACTACATGTTTTAGGGTGGGTAAACTAATTTATAAATCCTTTTTTTAATTTCGGTTCTTCCTCCGTTTCTACCTGTCGTTCAAGTTTTTTACCTACTTTCCCCGCATTAAATTTATAACCCAATCGCACAAAAAGCAGATAATTGTATTTAATTCCTTCCCTGGTGTCCTGAACCATATTATAGGTGGAAACAGTACTCTTGTCATATACATAGTGGCGACTCCACGGATTCATCGTAAACACTGAAATGCTTATTTTCTTATTGATTGCTTTATTAAATCCTGCTACAAAATCGTAATCGGAATGGGTAATCGTTTGATAACTAATAACCGGAGCGATATAGTTATACTCTATAAATAATGCCCATTCTTTCGGAAGAATGTACTGTGATGATATATTTAACCGCCATGATGTGCGTTTCATATCATCCTTGATGCCATACTCCGGCAAAGCTTTCAATTCTCGCCTGTAATAAGTAAATGAGGGGCTTATCGTCCATTTTTTCGCTAAAACAAGTGTTCCCGACAGGGTCATACCATATTCAAAATCGTTGCTTACGTTATTGTATTTTTTTATTAGTATGGAATCAGAATTTGGAAGGTTCACCAGTCTGATATCATTTTTGATGAAAGCAACATACGGTTTATAACTAAAGTACATCTGATCTTTAATTTGTATGCGGTGTGTAAGTTCAATCCGGTTGGCATAGGCAGGTTTAAGATCGGGATTTCCGATTGATTGCTGAAACGAATCATCTTTGTAGTTTACGGGGCTTAACTGATTAACCCCTGGCCGTGTAATTGATTTCCGGTAATTAAGCCTGAACGAATTTTTCTTTCCAAGGCTATACTGGAGCGATGCTGAAGGAAGCAAACAGTCGTACTGTGAGGTCGTATTGCTCCCGTGAATAATATGAATATCCGAAAATTCATATCGTAAACCTGTTTGAAAACTGAATTTGCCCTTAGTCCATGCTATGTTGGAATATGCAGCATGTCTGTTTTCATCGTAGCTGATCAAGTCAGCAAAACCGGCCATCACATTATTGTACAAATAGTCTGCGTGAAGGAAATTCCCATAGTATCCGGTTGATAACTTCAATTTTTCTGAAAAAGGATAGATATAATCAACTTTCAAGATGAATTGTTTATTGCTATTCTCTGTTGCCTGATTTAACCTATTTGATAATTGGTCCGAAAGAATACCGTCCAAACCAAAATTCTGTTCGTAATAATCACTGGTTTTTAAGTTGTTCTTATTGCTCGTATAACTTTCAAAGGATATTTCGTGAAACTTCTTCACAAATTTATGTTGATAGAAAAGAGAATAATCGTAAAAATAGTTTTTATCAATCGTTTTATTGTTGCTTGTATTATGTGAGATTATCTGATTGGATGTGTAGGTATTATCCGAAACAGTTTCATTTCTTTCGGGGATTTGAGGACGAATTGTGCCGTAAAAGTTGAGTGTGTTGTTATTATTGGGAAACCAATCGAACCCATAACTTAAGCCGGCTTTCTGTCCCTTTGTGATTCCAGTTGAATTTTGTGATAATATACTTAATTCAGGTAAAAAGGTAGTCCGCTTATTCGTTGTTTCGGTATCATACCCGTATAAATTGTAATTACCAGCAACATAAAAGCGTACTTTTTTAAGATATAAATCAAGGCTCGCATTGTTTTTTGCTAAAATGGTTGAAGAGGTAGGCACATGAACCCTCACCCTCCCGCTCAATCCTAATTGCATGTCTTTTCTCAGAATAAGATTAATAATAGCATCTACATCACTTTCATATTTGGCACCGGGATTGGTATTGACTTCAATTTTATCAACCAACTCCGGATTAAGCTGCATCAGGTAATTACGTTCAACTTTCCGCCCGTTGACCTGGAATAGAATATTGCTGCTTCCTGCCAACCTTACGTTATCGGACATATAATCGACCGTAACATCTGGCAGTTGCCGCAATAGTTCGAGACCCGATTGGGCAAACTCAGCCGATTTACTTTTAACTGCATAAATAGTTTTATCATCTACTAATGTACCGTTCAATTTATATCCTGTTACAACAACTTCAGCGATCGATTTGGTCTCGGTCAGCAGATTGGTCGTTTCAAATTGAATTGCGTATTTATCCGACGATATTTCGAATTCAGGCAAAATTTTCGTTTGGTAGCCTATACTTGAAATTCGTAATAAGTATTTACCGTAAGCAATATTCTCAATCAGGTATAGGCCATCGTTATTGGTTGCCGTGGCTTTTACCAAAGTTGAATCGAGACTTTTAAGTAATTCGACCGTTGCAAACGGCACAAACCGGGAAGTCTCAGAATCTTTTACGGCTCCTTTAACTTTACCAGGTTCTGCGGCCAGTGTATTGAAAGAATAAAATACAATTAAGAGCTGAATAATTACGAATCTGATCGTTCTACCATTCATAATTTATGGATTCCAAGTTTAACAATTTTGTTTCCTTCAATAGGACTACATAAAATGAAACTTGGTAACCTAATTCTGAAAGTTTTTTATTGCATTACATTCAATCCATCGGTAGTGAAGAAGAGGAGAAAAGGTTAGGACTCAATCCTGACGCAATCGAACTGGCCAATTAGCGGTCTATTAACGGCCAATTCGGCCAATGAATTCAAAATGTTAAACCACGGTGCAAACCTTATACAATTTTATTCTACCTCTATTCTGTCTTTACCTTGGCGTTATTTTGGCGTTATTCTTAACTCAGCGTATAAAATGCTCCTGCACCCTTAATGCCCGAACTTTTAATTATTCGTTTCTCTACCAGGTCTGATAAATCTCTTGAAGCGGTTCGTTCAGTCGTGGCATTTAATTCCTTATTCGTAATTTTCCCTTTCTCCTTGACAAAGTTTACCGCCTTTAACTGTCTGTCGTTGAGTCCAAGCTTGATTAGCCGGTCTTCGGTTGGTAACCATAGAAGTCTTTAGTCAGCGGGGACCGCCCGGTAAGTATTTACGGGC
>JAECQP010000040.1 GCA_015999745.1 Sphingobacteriia bacterium
AATTTCCTATGGAGAGAGGAATTTACTTTTAGTTCATGAAACGATTATTAACGCTACCCCTGTTGCTCTGGGTGTCTGTTATTTTGCAGGCACAGGAGCCGGAAACTTATTTCCTATCCTTTCCCTGTTTGAACCCTACAGGTGATACGGTTGTATTTTCTTACGCGGGCGATCTGTGGAAAACACCTACTGCCGGTGGGGCTGTGACAAGGCTTACCCAAATGCAGGGCTATGAAACCCATGCACGTTATTCCCCGGATGGCCAATGGATCGCCTTTACGGGTCGCTGTTATGGTAACGGTGACATATATCTCATACCTGCAGCCGGGGGCGAACCACAACGGCTAACGTTTCACAGTTCCAATGATGCGGTCAATTCGTGGAGTTGGGATTCGAAGTCCATTTATTTTTCTTCTGACAGGACCGGAATCTTGTCCGGTTATAAGGTCTCTTTTAAAGGAGGCACACCCTTTCGGGTGTTGGGCCATTATTTTTTCCAGAACGATCATAACCTTTTTGAGCACCCCTCTACGGGAGAGCTCTTTTTCAATAACACCTGGGAAAGCAGCTTACAGGCTCAGCGTAAAGGATACAAAGGATCATTTCATCCATCCATTCAGTCTTATAATTTGAAAACAGGAAAATATTTAAGATACACACATTATAACGGGAAAAATTTTGGCGCCACACTTGACCGCAGGGGAAATTTGTATTTCATCAGCGACCAGGAGAATGGTGAATTCAATCTATATTCTTTACAGAACAGAGCAGCCGTTCCGCTTACTCATTTTCCCAACTCAGTTAAAAATGCAATCGTGAATGCGGCGGGAACGGCAGTGGTGTTTGAAAAAGACTATCAACTGCATCTCTATGATATAAAAAGAAAAAGCAGTAAGAAATTAAACATCCGGCTTCCGGAGATTAACCTTTCTGCCGGCACTGTCAATAGCGATATCAAAGGTCGTATCAGTTACCTGGATGTATCGCCTGATGGAATGAAGATGGCATTTGTTTCAAGAGGTGAAATCTTTGTTGCTGACACGGGAGGAAATTTTGCCCGGCAACTCAACAAAGGTTCAGAAGAAAGAGCGGTAGAAGTTAAATGGCTGGCAGATAATAAGGGTTTGCTTTTTAGTCAGACCGACAGCGGTTATCTCAATTGGTTTATGATGAGTGATGACGGCAGCCATCCCGTAAGACAATTGACCGACAATAGGGCCAATAACCGTTATCTGCGCTTTAATGCTGATCGCAGCCAGGCCGTGTACCTGAGTGGTCGGAATGAATTGCGCCTGATGGATATGACTACTTTTCAATCACGCATGATTGCCCGCGACGAGATCTGGGCCATCTGGAATGAACTTGCACAGCCGGCTTTTTCCCCGGATGGTCAGTTCGTGAGCTTTACAGCGCATCGTAATTTTGAAGAGGATATCATGATCTATCATATCCCGACCGGCGATTGCATAAACCTGACCAATACTGACGTAACGGAAACCGCTGTTTACTGGAGCCCTGACAGTAAATACCTTTACTATACCGGTTCACCCTTAAAACCGGCTTTTCCCCGCGGAATGCAAAATGCAAGAGTATACCGTCTTCCGCTTCAAAAATATAATCTCCCCTTCGACACTATTGATAATAAAAACTATGAAGCTGGTGAATTACGGGAGTTTATCAATGCCAATGAAATCACAGAACGGGCTGAGCAGATAAGTCCTTCTTTTGGATCACAGTACCTTTTGGGGGTGATTTCGCATAATGGCCAAACAGAACTCTTCTATACGAGTGATCATGATAAAGGAATTTGGTCCATCTGGAAAACAAGTCACAGGTCTGGCGTGGCCAATAAAACGGAAAAAATTACAGGGGCTGAAGATCGTCGTTTCACTGCAACACTCGCAAGCGGAGGCAACACTAATATGGCGCTGGTGAACGGAACGATATACCGGCTTTTAATAACTGAAAATAGAATAGAACCGGTAAACCTGCACCTGGCGTTTACAAAAGAACGGGCGGCAGAGTTTCGGCAACTATTTTATGAAACCTGGGCCAGGATCGATGAAAACTATTACGATGATCTGTTTCATGGCAGAGATTGGAAAGCTATACGAATGAAATATCAACCTTTTCTCTCCCGCCTGCATACACGGGATGATTTACGGATATTAATGAACGATATGTTTGGCGAATTAAATTCCTCACACCTGCGTTTGAATACCGGAGGAGAGGATGAAAAAGTAGATTCTACTGCCGTTACAATGGAAACGGGAATTGTCTTTGAAGATAGCAGTCCCTATCTTGTAAGGTATGTCTTGCCAGGATCTGCGAGCGACAAAATAGAAATTGACCTGCGTCCGGGAGACTTATTGACAAAGGTGAATGGAATAACAGTAGATAGCAGCAGGGACCGGGATTTTTATTTCACGGGGTCTTCCTTCTTACAATCAATACAACTGGAATTCAAGCGAAAAGGGAAAGCATTTACTATACGGCTGCATCCGCAAAATAGCCTTTTTACGAATCTATATGATGAATGGATCAGGAGCAACCGGAAAAGGGTAGCCAGTAAAACCGGTGGGCGTATCGCTTATATCTGCATGAAAAATACGGAGCAATACGAATACGAACGCTTTCTCATGGAAATGTCGCGGCAATATAGCGGGAAGGGAGGGCTGATCCTCGATCTCCGTTACAATGACGGGGGCCTGGCACACGACGATATATTGCATTTTCTTTCGCAACGATCCTATGCGGGGTGGAAATACAGGGGAGGTCGATTCGTTAAACAGGGCATTACCTCCCCTGCTGACAAACCTATTATCCTGCTCGTGAATGAGCAAACTTTAAGTGACGGAGAAATGACCGCAGCCGGTTTCCAGGCACTCGGCCTGGGCAAAGTTATCGGCAATCAAACTTATGGCTGGGAGATATTTACATTGCGTGCTTCATTGATTGACGGGTCTTCTATTCGTGTTCCATCTTATGGATGTTACACCATTGAAGGGAGAAATCTGGAAAATAATGGGGTTAAACCGGATATCTATGTCATCAACACATTTTCGGATAACATTCATGGCCGTGATCCGCAACTTGACCGGGCCATCTCTGAAATACTAAAACAGCTGAAAACAGTCAATGATCACCCTTAATTTTCGCGCTCCTTCTATGTATAAGTTTGGACGCTACCCAGTCCTGGGCATTAATACAAAAGAACGCTTTTACACTTTTAACGAGACCTCTTTATCGGAGCCGATATTTCACTACGACATCCATTTCCGGGAGTAGCAATAATATTCAAGCTGCCATTACAGGTTTCCACACGGTTGCGGATATTGGATAGACCAATGCCTTTTTCACCTGCTTGGGGTCAAATCCCCTTCCGTTATCCTGTATTGTCAGTTGAAGAGAATTGGCATTTTTATTTACTGCTGTCCCCACTTCGCTGGCATGAGTATATTTAGTGATATTATTAGTTTGCTCCTGAATAACCCATATTGGGGTCGAAGTGGTCGGTAATCCGGTCCCATTGTTGCTGAAAATAAGCTTCAATGTCCTTGGTATGGGCAAGGTCGGCACATAACTGGTAAGCGCCATGATAGAAAAGCAAGGAGCCTGCATACCGGTCATGAACTCATTGGCAAGGGGGGGTGATGTTCCTTATTTTGAATACCGCAGTCGTAGGATGCACCAGCTCCAATAATAATTAGCTTTCTGACAGCAGGCGGGTTGGTCGTCATTAATAGGCTTGAAAACTGCAAGCATTACCATCAGAAGATTTAAATGTAAGTACATTCAAATCTTCTTTCAATAGTTCTGTTATTTCCAGCTTTTCAACACTTTCCTTATACTGCTGATGTGCTTGCTTTATCTGGTCAAGTTCACTTACGCGAACAAGTTCGCGATTGGTATGGTACTAAAGAATACAGATTAGCTCACTGCGTTCGCTGATCCATTGGGGGGGTACTGAAAAAAAAGCCAGCACTTTCGTGCTGGCTTTTTTTCGTCGGGAAGACAGAATTCGAAACGACTTACAATATATTATTAATCAACCTGTTACCAGATTTTTTGAGCTGAGCTCAAGCCATGTCTCACAGGTAGAAAACGTGTTTTTGAAAGAGCTATTGTAAAGGTACAAAACTTACTGTATCAGGCAATCACTTTTCATTACTTTTTCATTGTAGCATATCTTTGCAACCCGGCACAGGGATAACAACCTGCGTCCTCAAATTAGACGCAAGTGGTCTTGCACAGGGAAAGAGGGTAAACATTAAGTTCTTTAAGTTATTGCTGATTTTGATTTTTATTGTTTGGCATGTATTGGAAGCAAAAGAGTTAGTACACCAATTATTCAAAAACAACTCTGTGGAGACACAGATACAAAACAAAAGAAAGGAGGCCATTATGAAAAATAATGTAACTGTAATTTATCCAGCAATGTCAAAGAATCCGACCACTCACCCTGCAAGCCTTTAGAATAAAAGCCCTCGTTCGAGGGCTTTATTTATTTCTGCAATATCCGGGGGCATATGCAATTTTATGATCCTTGGCCTTTTGATTTTCCGTTACGCTTCTTCGGCAAAAGGCTTTCCCTACTTTTGCTTTTCGGCATAAGCGAATTCCCATCTTTCACATTTTTAGTCAGCAATTTTTCTTTGCTTTGCTTCGCGACGGGATTTGATTTTACTAGATCATATTTAAAGTCGATACTGATGCGATCAACCACTGTTTGTTTAACCGCAAGCGCAATTCCAAATAAATCCAGTGCTTCTTTGAGTTCCGGTGCTTCAGCCTGGTCAGGATACCTGATGTCCACTGAAAAATCATCCATCCGTTTTGGATTAATCGTAACAAACACTGGTTCAATTTTTGCACAGGCTTCCAATAACTCCTTTATATCGTGCGTGCGTTTCGGTTCAATACCCTTTGCAATCAAAAACGCTTTCAGATTCTTCTCTACTGATTGCTGGCAATGAAAACACGCAGTATCCAGAATACTGGGTTGAATTTCAATAAGGCGTTCAGCACTCGCCAAGTCATTTTCAGCTTTTATCAGCCAGGCCTTTATAAATGTCAGGTGTGATTTTGTCATAAAAAAATGCCCTCTCTAAAAGCAGCTCTCATTATATGTCCGGGTAGTTTTTGACCTTCTCGTGCTTCGACTTCACTCTTAATCAAAAGGTCGACACCCGAATGAATGGTTGTCACCAATTGGTTATGCAGTTTCATCCATACATCATCCCTTTTTTCTTTGGGCAGCTTACGCTTCGTGATGACGACGATGTCGTAATCACTATGTTCGTTCGCCTTACCGGTCGCTTGGGATCCGAATAGCAATATACGCGTATCTGGAACGATGGAGTCCACCGTGCTGCGTATCGTCTTGTATATTGCTTTGTTTGCCATAAAGGGTATACATATTTGCTCCGAACAAAGTTAATAAATCTTGTTTGTTTCGCTAATAGTCATATTTTCAGCAGCCTGACTGCTAAAAATAAGGCCAGTGCTAATACCCCTCCTGCACCAGCTTCCTTACATCCTCCTTATTGTAATAAAGCGTACCACCCACCTTCTTCACTCGGATCTTCCGCGAGATCCGCAAAGCAACCAGTTTGTTCACCGAACAGCCCAGTATTGCACGCACATGTTTCGTTTTATATCCTTCCGGCGATTCCGGTATTTTTTGAACTACCTCGCAGATCACCGCTTTCAGATCAGCAAGTAAATTGTTTCTGAAAACAAGAAGGTCATCCTTTGTCACAATATCAATTCCCATATTGCATTCTTTTGTTTGTTGATTATTTCTTCCTTACAGTTTTTACAAGTTCCATTTGATCTTGTCAGATAACGCAACCTTACAGTTTATTGAATTTTATCTTACTGTTCCTCCCGAATGCCGGATAGTATTTTATATACCCGAAATCAGCCAGGTCATTCATCACTTTATCATAAGTCGATCGCGCATTCACTTTGGCAAGCTGCATGATCCTCGTTCTGTTGACCAGATACATGTCATTTGGGTCGTTTTGAAACTCGCTCAGCATGGCTAAATAAATGCTGACATGCGCAGTTGTGATACGCGGGTCCTCGCTGATCGTTTCAAAAAATGCTTCAATGCTCATCTGTTGAACAGGCCAGGTTTGCGGTTAGCCTTTGTCCGTTTGGTGAGTAGTTTACCACCTTTCGCCCCGGTGTTAGCACTTTCCGTCCGGTCATTTTTTACCAGCAGTTTCCTGTCCGCATTGATCCTTTTTTCCATCCATCGGCTCTGCAGGAAGCGGCACGCCTCTTCAAAACGGATGGGCGGCTGGTCGGGCACGAGGTAAAACCGCTGCGACAATTCATGCTGCGATTTCAACAGCGCAAGATTAGGGACGGCATTTTCCAATGCCGTTCCCGCCCAGTGCCTGAACCGCAACACGCCGCCCACATCAACCTCATTCAACTGGCTGATCAGCTCCGCTGCTTTCACCGCATCCACTTCCGATCCCTCCACCGCATGTTCCCGCGCCGCCAACAGGCGCTGCCAGTTAATCGCGCCAAGAGACTGATCCAATCCATCCATTCCTAAAGGAACCGCAGGCCGCCTTTTCAACACAGCGGTATAATACAACGCATCATACAAACCCTGGTCGCCCTTCGCGCAGTGAATAATAAATTCGCAAACTCCATCTGTTAGCACAGTCGTATGAGCAATCTCGAAAGCCGCGGGCTTGAAGCACGCAAATGCAGCAAGCCTCGCCCGGATTGCAGGCCCGCAGCCCAACCCCTCCAGGCGGGCTGCGAGCTTTTCAATATTCTTCAGGTTCATAATTTTCGTTTAAGCGATTCCCTGTCCTTTTCCCTGGCGAACACGATTTTTTGGCAGGAGGCTATTTTGCCTTGTGTTTTTTGGAAGCAGGTCTTTTTTTTTATCAGCCTGTGTAGCGTTGTTGGTTACGCTTTCCGCCTTCGCAGTGGGCACTTCGCCCTTTTGCACGCTGTTCGCCGAGTTCACCAGCGCATCCCCTGCCTTCAGCTCTGTTCCCTCTTGCATGCGTTTCTGATCCACGGGTGCTTCGCCGTACTTCGTTTCTTTTTTCGGTCCCGGCATAAACAGCGAAACCCCATCCATCGCCCACATCTTTAAACTATGGTGTTTGGGATCAGTCGTCAGTTCGATGGGAATTTCCTTGCCGCCCTTGATCAGTGTTGCGCTGACCAGTTCACCTCTTTGCAGCGATTTGTACAACTGTTCCATTTGTGCAGGATCCTGCATTTCTTTTAGCTGTATCCTTCCCACCGCTTCTTTGAGATCGAAACCATAACCGCGGTTATAATATCGGACAGCAGCATTATTATGCTCGTCACGTTCGCTGAAATCCAGTTTCAGCCAGGCGCGGTACCTGTCACCTTCTTTCGGCGTCAGTTCCTTATAGACGCTGCGGCCGTTCAGGAGGTTTTTCGCTTCGTTCAGATCAATGCTCTGTCCCTTGTTGTTAATGAAAAAAGTCTGCGTGGTGTTGACGCTTTGGTTTTTCAAAGAAGCATCGTAGCGGTTGAAAAAATACATGTCACTGCCTTCCTGTTTTGAGCGTGCGAAATGTAAGGTGGCGGAAAGCTCATCCTTTCCAAAACTTACCTGGTCCTTCAGTTCGAAACTTTCCTTGCCTTGCGTCATGTTTCTCTCCAGCTCAGGGAAAATCGATTCGTTGAATCCCGCATCCTTCAATTGGCTCTGCAGAAATTCGAGGTTTTTCTGTGTCATAGATCTTGTTTTATGTTCATGAATAATTGATTGTGTTACTATTTTTCCGGAAAGCACATCTGGAATAAATTTTTCCATCGGCCTGCCCTTCCAATGTCGCTCCACCAGTAATTGCACCTGTTCCTTTGCACGCTCGCCGGTTCCCCCAAACCTTGCCAATTGGTCCACGAGAAAACCTATCTGTATCCATGGCAGTATTTCGCTTAAGGGAAGCCCGGGAACCGGCTCCTGCTCCGGGTGATACATTACTTTAGTCCAGTCATGGGAATCCATCAGTTCCTCCAGTTCCGAAACAGTCTTGCCGAATTTCATATCGCTGTAATACCCGAGTACCTGTTCGTCGTCTATCTCCATCTGGGTGAAAGCTTTTCCTTCTTTCAATTGCTCCCTTGCCTTGTCCTGCACAAAACCCAGCAGGGCTGCCACAGGTAGCAGGATCACTTCTCTATCTTCCTGGTGATTATAAAGCTGGAAATCTGCCGCCCGGTTGGGTGAATCAAAATAGTGCAGGTCATAGACTGATAGGTATTCCAGGCGACTATCAAAGGCAAGCCAGTTCTTTTCATTGTTCAATGCCTCTTCCAGGGATCGGATCAGTTTAGGCAAATGCGCTGTAGTGATATGCATGGTCATTTATTTAAGCAGTGTTGCGTTTAAAATGTATTGGTTGGGGATCGTGAGGGTCAGATGCCTTTCGCTGGCAGCTTCCTGCATATGAATGGTGAGCACCTGTCCATTGGCGAGGCCAGTTTTGGGAATAATTGCCACCAGCAGCACGGATTGTTTTTCCCGGACCACGGTGGTAGCGATTTCAGTGAGCAGTATAGGAACATCGCGGTTCTGAAATACACTCCTTTTGAAACCACGCCCGCCCGTAACTTCTGCGCTCAGTCGCCCGATTTCGTAAGCCAGGGAGGAATTATTTTCTATGCGCAGTTTGATGGCCACTTCCTTTCCGTTGGAATAAATACCCCTCAACTGCAACCTTACCTTGCCTGCAGCAAAATGAACACCATGTAAATGCTGGCCGGATCTGGCAGCCTGCTGAGCAAAGGCCACCAGCAGAGTATCTTTCAACACATTCTCCTGTACTCCGAGATTGATCGTTAACAAAAGCGGGGAGGCAGTATAGTTTACCAGGAATGAATACAATCTGCCATCAGCGGTTATAACAGTCAGGTTAGTGGTATCGGTAAATAAGGTATCTGCCTTCACTCTGAGGATATTCCCGGTGGATTTTTGCACCACGATCCTTTCACTACCCCTGTCAACCGAACTAATAGGTGCCGGAAAAATCAGGTTGGTGGTTTTATTCATGGTTACCTCCAGGGGACGGGCAGGAATATAGTTTTGACCATTTACGGCCATTGCTATCATGCCTAAACATACCAGTATAATTGCCTTCATATTAATTTCTCATTGATTGTTGGTCACGCAGCAAGACCCGATAACCACCAGCGACGCTCATGCGGACCTGCTTAACTTTTCTGGAAAAGAGGTTTTTGGCAGCCCCGATCCCGGCAGCGGCTACCCGTGAGGAAAGGGAAAATCCGGATACGCCCGGGTCGGCAGACTGGATTGCTCCACTTGCTGATTCTTTTGCCCAGTCGGTCATTGAAGAACCTGGCGCATATAGGCCTTCCAGACCGTCCATATCTACAACATCCAGCGAAACCGGAAGGATCGTATGGTGATACTGAATGGTGGAAATATGCACACGCAAACGTTCTGCTTGTAAATCTACCAGCCCGAAAAGGGGCGTACCAGCAGGCAGGTTGATTTCTCCAACGGAAATAGCGGCGCACAGTTCCAGTTTAAGCACGGATCCATTTTGTACCAGTTGATCCTGGGCTATCATGGCCATGATCGTAGAATACTTTTGCGGGGATCGTTTCGATTCTTCATAGAAGGCATCGCGGGATTTATCCTGCTTGGTTTTGCCGAAATAGCTGGTATCCACTCCCTCTCCGGCACGTATGGCATACCGGGATCCTTCCGCAGTAACAGTAGGCAACTGCGGTCGTTGAATAGCGATCAGTTTATCAAGGGTCCCATTGATCGCATCTAGTTCGGGGTCTATCAACGGAGCTTTCGCCGATCGTTCTATCTCCACAGACCTGGTCTCTGGTTCATTACGGAAGTATTCATCAGCAGGCTGGGTAGTCTCTGCCAGGCGTCTTTGTATAGCAGCAATTTTAGTTTGCATCGCATCAGTGGCACCAAAATGGGATGTATAGACCAACGCATCACCCTTCGGATGGTGCAAAGTCCTATCGCTTAACTTTCGATAAGGATCCATCCTTACCTGCTCCCTTCTTTTTCCGGAGTCCGCAGCGGCAGCAGCATACATACTGATTTTATCGGTTGTAGCATTCGCAGCGTTTTTCGCGGATGGCAACTGGGTATTCAAGCCGCCGGATTGTTTGCCCTGGCTACTCTGGTCTTTACCGGAAGAAAATATCCACCAGATTACGCACAAGAAAAAGATGCTCAATATGGATACAAATAAGATCCATTTTATTTTCTCTTTGGTCAATAATAGCTTTTTCATCTTTCTTCTATTTTAATATCACGGTTATCAACGATCTCCCATTTTTCAATTAAGAACCCATGAGGATTATGTTCTGTCCTGGAAACATTGCGCAAAAAACCTTGGGTGACCAGGTTGCGCGTTACCTGGCTGGTAGTACGGGTGATCAAGATCGTCGCATAAGACCTGAAAGCATAAGGTTCCTGGTGGGTGTTCACCTGCACACTGTCCACCACGATGCGCTGGCTCACATTACCAGAAATGATCCCAGCGATATAACCTGATTCAACCAGGTCATCGTATTGTTTTTTAGCAGAGCCGTCAGATAAGTACAAAGCTTTTTTGATGGTAACTGCAATCGCTTTTTCATCTGGGTCTAGCGAAAAGAACAGTTCGTGAAAGCGGGCAACATGGTCCTTTGCTTCCACAGCCAGGTTGTCTTTTCGGTTAACGGCAAATATTTCAGCGGCTTTACCATTGCTTAATAGATAGACTTTGTCCTGAACCCTGGCAGAAAGCAATGCATTTTGATACAAGGCATACAGGCTTACACAGATACTACCCACCACCACCAGTAGCATAAAGAGGCGCATGGAACGAAAAGCCGTATCAATATTTTGCGTGGGTTGGAACATATTATTTTCCATTTAGCTTATCCTTGAAATAGCCTTTGTTAATGGAGGCATCACTCATATTCGAACTCATGCCGGATGCGGCATTGCCAAAAGCGTCAGCAGACATACCAGACATGGCGGAACCCGTAACCTTACTGACAGCTGAAGAAGTAAAAGAAGAGACCTTGTGCAATAGTGCATTACCGCCACCCGCATTAACGATATAATTACTTACTGAAGGCACGGTACAATAACCCACGATGGCTATGAGCAAAAAAGCGAGATAGGCCCATTCAGTCAAGGATACGGGCTGACCCGCAACTGGTACAGATGGAATACTTTCAAGCACCATATTGGCCTGTATTTTGGCGATGATGGCGCCGAAGATATTGGCCACCGGCAACCAGAGATATACATTGATATAACGGGCCAGCCATACAGTCACCAGGTGTTGGAACCCATCATAGATGGAGAGCCCAAATACGATCGGACCAATGATGGCAAGCACGATCAGGTAAAAAGTCCGGATCGCATGGATCAGTAAGGCAACGGTCTGAAACAGGAATTCCAATACCACTTGTAAGCCTGTACGGATCCAGTTGGCGGGATTAAGCGCACCCAGGCCCGGTGTACTGGCGTCCTGTAACTGGAGATATTTACCAATGGCTTCATTGGATGTTGTGACCATGCCGGCAGTGGCAGTCACAATGGGTTGCAGTATTCCATTGATCAGGTCAATGACGGAAGGAAAAACAAGAATGCAGAACCCAAGCACGAAGGGCCGAAGCAGGCCAAAGATTTCCACCGGTTCCGCAGAAGCGATATTCCGCCAGATTCTAAGTGCGATATACCAAAGTGCCCCGAATCCACCGATCAACCTGGCTGACCCGATAAGTCCTTTGCAGAGTGGTATCATCTCCCGGTATAAATGATCGAGGATTCCCTGGAATCCCTGCCCGTTGGACATACCCTGTGCCTGCACACAGACCGGTATACATCCAACCAATAACAATAGTTCCCACTTTTTCATGACTTTCCTTTTTTAATGCAACCCATATAAACGCAGCATTGCCTGCCTGTCTTTTTCCTGTTGAACTTTTCTTGCTACCAACACCGTTTGCTCCTTGATAAATTGCCGGAAACCGGCCAGTATTCGATCGGTTGCTATGGCCAGTTTTTCAATTATGGCCAATCGTTCTCCCTCACCTATCCTGAGCCCTCCCGCAGTTAACAATACACCCAGTTGGTCCAACACCTCCCCCATTTCATAGCCCTCTTGCTGATAGCGTTCCTTCCACAATGCCATTTCCATAAACCTGCCTGCTCCCATCCCCTGCATCTGTGTCAGCCACTGCCGGTATTCCTTTTGTACCTGAACCCAGTTAGCTGTGATTCGCTTAACAGCGGGTGCATTTCTCACCTGGCCACTCACCTGTAATAGTCCATCGAGATAGCTTTTATGCAGGTCGTAATTGCCCCTGGCTGCATCACGAACTGCGTTATAGCCGTTTTGAAGTAGCTGATATCCCTGTTTTGCCTGTTGCAGCATCAATTTTAGTTGTACCAGCTTCTCTATGTTGAGCTGCAATTGTTCCATTTCCTGTTTTTGGGCAGATGATATGCCCACCCATAGGAAGGCTACCAGCCATAGATAGTTTTTCATTGGATAGCGTATAAGCGTTTGACAAATCGCAGGTCGGCCTGCTTTCTTTTTTTGTCGGAAAGGATTTCCGTTTCTTGCTCGCGTAAGGATTGAATGTTATTGAGGCATTCCTGCATAGCATCTTTCAAGGTCCCGATCATCGTGACCCTTTCTGCATCCTTGCTGGCAATCTGCCCTGTTAGTACAAGTTGAAGCGTCTGAACCAGTTCCCGACTATGGTTCAGGATAGCATCGTAACGGGGCTTAGTGGAAGGATCCTTCTGTGAGTTTCCATAGACAAAGGCAACCTGTTGCTGCATCGCGAAGATTCGCCTGACAGATGTTCCGCCGCTGATCATTGGCTTAACCTGCTTTAATTCGGAGTAATAACCCGCATACAAGGCAGACAGTTGCCGGTGCCAGGAACTGATCTCTTCCAATTTTGTTCTGGATAGTCTCTGTTCTGCCGCCTGTTGTGCCTGTTGCAAAACCAGTGTTTGGTTTTGCAGGCGTTGCACCTTCAGGTCAATGGCCTTAATAGCCTTGGAGAGAATGAGTGAAACCGGGTCCATTGTCTGGGCAATTAACTCACACCTGAAAAAACACGAGATCCACACTGCCAAAATGATTTTCCTTTTCATAGACACTTATATATTTTCTTGAACAATAGATTGAATGCCAGCTTCCATACTGTCGTATTTTTCAGCCGCCACTGAAACACGCAGCTTCTCAGTTTCTTCGGTCGTATACGCATAATGTTCTTCCGGTGACACCTCATGCCGGTAAACCCGTGCGAGCCTGTTTCCAAGGGAGATAAACACTTCCTTATATCGCCGTTCTGGATCATTCGCCCGGTTCATGGAAAGCACAAGTGTTTTTTCTTTTTCCGTCAGGCCCAGCAATTGCTGTATCTCATCAAAGCGGTTCTGGTATTTTGTTTGGTCAAGAAGGATCTTACAATCAGCGTTATTAATGATCGCCTGTTTGATAATATCAGAAGAGAGAATATCTTCTATTTCCTGCGTCACCACTACCGCCTCGCCAAAATATTTCCGCGCAGTTTTAAACAGGTACTTGATATATTCGGCCATGCCATTTTTAGCGATAGCCTTCCATGCTTCTTCGATAACCATCATCTTGCGAATTCCCTTAAGCGTCCGCATCTTGGCGATGAATACTTCCATGATCACAATGGTCACCACCGGCAACAGGATAGGATGATCCTTGATAACATCCAGTTCAAAAACAATAAAACGCTGGTTTAGCAGGTCGAGATTTTCGGTTGCATTCAGCAGGTAATCGAATTCTCCGCCTCTATAAAAGGGGCGCAATACATAGAGAAAGCCGGACACATCAAAATCTTGCATCCGTACATTGTCGGTAGCGAGTACATGTATAAATTCATCACGCACATACTCGTAAAACGTATTGAAGCAGCGAAACCCAACTTGTTTTTCATAATACCCCTGCAGCGCGTTAGAGATCGCCACATACTCACTACGTGAAAACATTTCGCTTTCTCTTTTCCATAAAACAACGAGCAGCGTTTTAATACTCTCTTTTTTTTCACTGTCAGGCAGGCCGCCACCAACAATATGGAACGGGTTAACACGGATCGGGTCATCATCCTTATAGGTTAAATAGTATCCATCCAGCAGTTCGCAAATACCCTTGTAAGAATGGCCCACATCGACAATAAACACATGCGCCTTTTGAACGCAATAAGCATGGGCTATATGGTTATTCAGGAAAGATTTCCCTGATCCCGATCCACCGATCACGATCTTATTCCGGTTAGTAATAATCCCCAGTCGCATTGGCTCATCCGAAATATCGACATGCACAGGCATTCCGCTGATCCTTTCGCCCAGGCGCAACCCGAATGGACTTAATGAACTTCGATAGTTTGTTTCAAGATTCAAGAAACAACAAGCCTGGCCTGAAAACGTAAGAAAAGTTTCATTAATGGGCAGGTCGCCTGCATTACCCGGAATACCTGCCCAATAAAGCTGCGGGGCACCAACGGTCTCGATCTTCGCAGAAACATCTATTTTGGAAAGCGCAGAAGTACACAGATTGCGGATAGTGCCCATTGCGGTTTCATCATCTGTCCACGCAAGTATATTGTAATGCGCCCGCACTGCCTGCCGTCCTTCCGCCACTGACTCATTTAAAAACAATTCAACCGCTTCCTTTGCAAAAGCATTTTCACGCGCATAAGTTGAAAGTGATTGCAACCGGCGTTTTTTACTCTCCAGTTGTTTATTTAATACATCGGCATCTTCGATAACAACATACTGGCTATAAATATGATCGCATGATAATAGCTGACCAAGCGGGGAAACAAAACCAACAGGAAACCTTATGGTATCAGTGGAATACTTTTCATAATCAATACGTGAACCACACAGCGTCGGTAAATGATCCGTATCTGACAGCGTGAACATCTCACAATGCTTTTCACCAACCTGGATACCATCCTCAAATGACAAATCCCTCCGCATACCATCTTCATCCAAAACCAGATACCTGTTAACAAGATTCACCAGTTCAGTTTCTACTAATCTTTGACAATTCACAAACCCCGAATCACTTAACACCTTCACTACCTGCGAACAAACACTTTCAAAACTTTTGATAAAAGCAGGGTCGAGCGTTTCAACCGGAACAATATGCTTGCGCAAAAGAGAAGAAAAGTATGAATTGACAGTTTTTCGGTTCGCTGGTCGTAACGTCAGCATCAGGTAACAGCTATGATTGAGATATGGACGCTCATGAAAGAACCTTTCACTGCTTAAAGACAAAAAATTATGTTCCTTCTCAAAATCACCCTGATACTTAGCACCCACATACCAATCCTGTTTATGCAGCACAGTGCCCACAGGCAATAGCTTTACTGCCTTTACCCATGTTTGGTGAAACGCTTCGTACTCTGCATTGGAGAGCGTGAAAATCTCCGGCAATTCCAAAGCATACGCAATGGTAATATCACCCATCTTTGACAGGATGATATCCTGTTCCACCCCATACAGCGGTAATATGTCAGAAAGATTTTTCATGCTTCAAATATTTGGTTACAACGAATCCATTTGGGGGTGGCCTTATGGGCCAACTTTTTCATCATGCCATGTTCACCATAGTGATGGCTCAGCCGGTACACAGTTCGAAAAAGCAAGCCACCTAAAACAAGTACCAGTACCATACAAACAGCTACCGAGGCTCCAGCGATATAGAGCAAGGCGAAAACCACCAGCAACAACCCCAGCCCGAGTGCAAGCCACCAGATATACTGTCCTTTGAGACCGCGAAACACAACCGGCATTCCAACACCTTTATTGATATGGTAAACACTGCTCATAACCGCTTCCCTTTTGATTTCCGTATACGTTTTTTCTCTAGTAAGGGCTGGCCTTGTTTTTGGGGAGCCAGCCCCATCATGGCTCTATATCCAACAGGATCCATTTTTGAAATACTCGGTAGTTGTACAATTGACAGTTCCTGTTTTCTTTGCTCATACTCCTCCCTGCTGCCATGGAAAAGATTCTTTGTAGTCAGATCAAAACAGCAGATAAAACCCTTACTGGTTGGGTACAGGTCATCCAGGCTGAACTTGTTGGAAAAATCATCCACGTCCCTGCATTCCCATAAACGCAGATCAAGAAAGAACCTGGTCCCGGCAAGGTTAATCTCAGGCAATTTCCTGGCAGGGAAATATTTCCAATATTCCTGCGGGATCATATACCAAAAAAGGCTTTGATCACGGTTACCACCACCACCAAAAACACGCAACTGCCAAACCATGCCGCAGCTACTTTCCCTGTATCATGGTCACCGGCATTCCATTTAGAATACACTTTCACCGCGCCGATCAAACCCACTATCGCCCCTATGGCATACATGAGTTGGGTACCTGTCTGGAAATAACTTCTCACTTTCTGGTTGGCATCCATGATACCTGCATTACCATCCTGTGCCTTCGATAACACAGCGATCAGCAGCCATAACAGCAACATCTCCACTTTCCTTCTGTTCTTTTTCATCGTATACTTTTTTACATTGGTAAAAAACATGCCCGCCGCCACTCTCTCTGGCACTTGATTTTCCTGCACAGGCGGCGGGACATGTACCTGCATGGCCTCCTTTCTTGCCCCACTACTTTATTTATTGATAGCTCCCGATATTGATCAATAGGCTAAGCCCATAAGCGTTCTGGAATGGTGAGATGCCTACTCCCTTCGCAAAGGGAACCAGGTAAAACAGATCCACTCCCCAACTCTGGTCACTCACAAAACCTTTGTAGCCGGCACCAAATGAAAAATATTTCCGGTCTCCCTTTGCTGCACTTTCCAGGCTGAGACCTCCCCGAAGAAAAAAAGTCTCAGCAAATCCATATTCCATACCCGCGGATATTCTCATTCCCTTCCAGTCATCTTTTATCAACCGGCTCAGATCCACACCTGCCGTCAGTTGATCCCCCGATTCATAGATCTGTAAATACCCAATCCCTACTGCCACTGTTACTGGCAGGTTGATCTTCGGGCCTATATTGGTAAGTGTCGCTCCAAAAAGAATTCTTCTGTTTTCAGATCCCAGTTTACCATATCCATAGTATCCAATGTCACCGGAAAAACTGAATCGCTTTTCTATACCGTTATGCTGGCCCAAAAACTTTATCGTAATAGAAAGACTATGTTGACTGGCAAATTGTAAAGCATAGGATATACCCAAATGATAATCCCTTGCACGGTAACTGGCCAGTGTTGCACCCGTATTGTCCCGAAGATCTATTTGACCCATGTCCAGATAAGTAAGGTTAACACCCATCGCAGACTGTTCAGTGACTGCATACAGGTAAGCCGCATTTAATATCCGGGTATCCTTACTGATAGCGGTTAGCCAGGGCAGGTAACTCACCGAAAGCTGGTGTTGGTAGGAACCAAAAGCACTGCTAGCGGGATTGTATAAAAGGGATTGGGTACTTACTGAACTGGCTATGCCCAAATCACCCATTGCCATTGCCCGGCTATTCGGATGCAGGGAAAGACTCGGAAAACTGGTAACCGGAACCTGTCCACCTGCAGACAACACCAAACAACAGAATAGTAAATAGAAAAAGGTTCTCATGGAATGATGATTTTTTTATACACGGTAGCGGATGGCTGAGCCAAATCATCGGTAACTGAGAGTCCGACAATATGCTCACCCTTTGCCCGGAAGACCCACCTGATAACCGGATCGCGCGAGTCGATCGCTTGTCCATTGATGGAATAATGATAACGGGTGATGATCCCATCTGGTTTGTGTGATAATGATGCGTTGAATTGATAGGGCCAGCTTTGCAATTGTGCCTGCGCTTCCATCCGATAGAAAAAATCAGGCGTAGCAGGTTGATTAGCCAAAACTCTGACAGGTAATTGTTGGGAGATAACCCTCCCCAATCTGTCGGTCAGGTAAAATCTCAAATGATACATCCCTGGTCTGTCAGCGGAAATAAATAACTGCAAACTATCTGCCACCGGTAATGATTTACCCGGGACAATATCTTCTCCCCTGTACAGCAGATGCACACTCGTACTGGTATCATCACGCACCAGGTTTAACTGGTGGATAACATCCTTACAATAGAGGGTCAGTTGGCCATTACCGGAATAGAGGATATTGGTATAGTCTCTTTCACGGATTTGAACACTGTCCTTACTAAAAGAAAGTTCCTGTTTGGGGGCTGCATCCAGGATGGATTGGTATTTGTCCGAGCAAGCCCCCACCAGCACCAATATCAACAGGTAGATCCATTGTTTCATGTTTTTAATTTTTATAGACTTTATCAAAATGTTTTTCGTTGTTATAGATGGCAGTAATGAAATACACTACACGGCGGGAGAGTTGCTCCACTCCTTCCAGTTGGAAAAGATTCTCCCCTTCAATGCCAGCCTTGATCCAGCTTTTCACTCTTTTGCCCTCACCAGTGAATAATTCAATCCTTACTTCCTGTTTTCGTTTCAGGATAACAGATACCTGCAAGTGATCTTCAAAAGGAATCGGAAACACATTCCAGTCTTTTAGATTCCCTCTGACAAAAGCTTCCCTTTTGGGAGCAGCAGGTTCCGGCAAAACACGCAGCCACCTGGAAAAATGCGTGATACAGTTTCTGGGGCTCACGGCATCTACCTGCACCAATAATGAATCAGCAGCTTTATAATAATATTGGGTCACGACACTGTCCTTTATTATCAGTTTGGTACCGTCCCCAAAATCCCAGAGAAATACCCCCGCATTTGTTATGGCAGCCTTCAACTGCACGGCACCACCATAAGGAACCGTTGAGGGATTTATCATCAATTCGCCAGCCGGGTACTCAGTATCATCTGCTGTAACAGTTACAAGTGAACTATCAAAGCATCCTTCCCGCATAACCCATACCTGATACTGCCCGGCTTCGGCGAAAAAATGGCTGTCCCAACTATAAATTTGTCGGGGATGACCAAGGTCCGGCGGATCGGACCACCGCCATAGTTCAAAGGGCTTTCCCTGGCTGTTTACCACCAGCTCCGTTTTACCCCCTTCACAAACTTTTCTCGCCCCAAGGATCACCGGAGTGGTTACCGAACCAGTGGTGATTTTTATTTCATTGGAGTTAGAAGCTGCCCGGCATCCCTGACCACTGATGGCGCGCACCGTGAATACTCCCGCATTTTCATTGATGATAGTATCATTTAACGAGGTCTTCAGCACCGATTGATTGTAATGCCACTCATAAGTATTACCACTGACATAATTGAGTATCCGGAGCACAGCACTGGAACCATTACAGAGATGCGATTCACTGCTAGTGATTACTGCCGCATCTGGTTGTGGATAGACCGTAACGGTTACTGCGCCAACAGCGGCATTCGTGCAGGTAGTGGTACTGCCATCCTGAACACTGATCAAACTGTACGTAAAACTTCCGGCCGCTTGTGCGGGTACCGAAAGAGCAATGCTATTACCCGTTGTAGTGGTGATGGTTTGGTTGGCACTTCCATTGATACGGTAGGTAAACGTGTAAGGTGCCGTTCCACCAGAACCGGTAAAGTTGATCTGGGGTGAGTTAGTGTTTTGACAAACAGTTGTCTCCCCGCTAATGGAGGCAGAAGGAATTGAATTCACCGTAATGGTAGCCGAACCACTCGCCACGTTAGCACAATTGGTACTGCTGCCATCACTCACCCCCACAAGTGTATAGGTATAATCACCTGGGGTAGCAGTTGACACATCAATTTTCACAGTACTGCCCGATGCAGTGCTTACGGACTGAGTCGCCCCTCCATTGACCTGATAGACAAAAGTATAAGGAGCAGTACCACCCGAACCGGTAAATTGAATAGCAGGGGAACCACTGTTTTGACAAACGATCCCCGAACCGCTGATAGTAGCTGAAGGCAATGGATTAACCGTAATAGTTACTGATCCATTCACAGCATTGCTGCACGTTGTACCACTGGCATCCCGGACACTGATCAACTGGTAATTGAAATTGCCGGCCACACTCGTGGGCACCGAAATACTTACACTATTACCACTCGAAGTGCTGATGCTTTGTTGACTTCCGCCATTAATGGCATACGTAAATGTATAAGGAGCTGTTCCATTACCACCCGTAAAGCTGATAACAGGTTCTGTTCCATTCTGACAAACCAGGGCATTTCCAGAAAGGGACGCCGTAGGCAGTGGATTAACTGTAATGGTTGCCGATCCACTGGCGGTATTGGAACAGGAAGTAGTGCTGGCATCACTGACACTAACAAGGGAATAAATATAGTCACCGGCAGAACCGGTGGGTACTGCTATACTCACACTATTCCCCGAAGCAGTTGTTATGGTTTGCGCCGACCCACCATTGACCCGGTAAACAAAAGTATAGGGAGCCGATCCATTGCTACCGGTAAAACTGATTTGCGGTGCGGTAGCATTTTGACAAACCGCAGTAGTGCCACTGATGGAAGCAACCGGCAATGGATTTACCAAAACTGTAGCCACCCCACTGGCCGATCCTGCGCAGCCCGTTGAACTGGATTCCTGTATACTGACAAGTGAATAAGAATAACTGCCGGCAGTACTTGTTGGAACAGCAATGGAAACACTATTACCGCTGCTGGTACTAACGCTTTGAGCAGTTCCGCCATTAATTCGATAGGTAAAAGTATAGGGTGCGCTGCCGCCACTACCACTTAAGCTGATCATTGGAGAGCCACTGCCTTGACAAACCGCTGTACTTCCTGTAATCGTAGCACTTGGCAAGGGGGTGATCATCGTTGCAACGGAACTGGAATTTACCTGGCAACCATTGTTATCCGTGACGGTGACAGAATAATTACCGGCACTAGTCACATTGATGGAGGATCCGGTAGCTCCCGTATTCCACAAATAAGCGGTGCCCAAAGAAGCTGAGAGGATAACACTGCCTCCTGAACAAAAACTGGTAGGACTAGACGCAGTAATAGTTGGGTCGGTCACCGAATAAGAATTCACTGTTACGACAGCCGAACTGGCATAACATCCATTTTTCATCACCGTTACCGAATAAGTTCCCGGGCCCACGCTGATGGTTTGGGTATTGGCTCCATTGCTCCACAGATAGGATTCAAATCCACCACCGGCGTCCAGTGTTTTGAGTGTTCCGGGACAGATGGTATAAATAGTTCCGGGAACAGGTATCGGGCAATTACCCGTTGCAATCACTACCTGATTAGAAAAAGAAGAATTACCACAGCCATTTTGATCATAGGCATAATAAGTGCCCGCACTTGTTGCAGTGAAGCTATTACCCGTATTACCCGTTGACCAGGTGATATTGGTACCGGTGGCAGTCAGCGTTGCGGAAGCACCATTACAAAGCAGTTGATTATTTCCGGGGCTTACAGTGGGTGCCGCAGGTACATTACCAGTAGTAATAATCACTGAATTACTATTGGCAGAATTGCCACATTCATTCTGTTCCCAGGCATAATAGGTTCCGCCAGCCGTAACAGTGATGGTATTCCCCGTCTGACCCGTATTCCACCTAATGAAACCACCATATGATGGAGCGGTACTTAATACCGTAGAAGCACCGTTGCATAAATAAGTTCCATTGCTACTGGTCACCATGGGTGCAGCCGCTGTTACCAGGGTACTGATGGAAAGGGTATTGCTATTCGCAGTGGTTCCGCAGCTATTGGTTTGGTTAGCATAATAGGTTCCTGCACTACTGACACTAATGGAACTACCTGTCTGACCTGTGCTCCAGTTTACAGTACCATCAATACCAGACGCCGACAGCAAGGTAGTTCCGCCATTACAAAGTAATATGCCGTTACTGCTGCTGATAGAGGGTGTACCGGGTGTACTACCCGTACTAATGGCAAGGGTATTACTGTTGGCACTGGTACCGCAGCTATTGGTTTGATAAGCGTAATAATCACCAGATGCACTGATCGTAACCGAATTACCAGTCTGTCCCTTATTCCAGGTAACCGCTCCCTCTATTCCCGAAGCTATTAAGGTAGTGGAAGCTCCATTACAAAGCAGGGTTCCATTACTGCTGCTGATATTCAAAGTTGCAGGTGTAGTACCGGTACTTACACTGATCGTATTACTGTTCCCACTGGTTCCGCAGCTATTCGACTGGTAGGCAAAAAATGCCCCACCGCTACTTACTGTAATAGCATTACCAGTTTGCCCTGTATTCCAGGTTACTGTTCCTGCCAACCCCGAGGCGGTCAGGGTAGTGTTACTGCCATTACATAGTAAATCACCCGCACTGCTCGTAATAGAGGGAGTAGCAGGGGTACTGCCCGTACTGATAGAAATAGCATCACTACTGGGGCCCTGCCTGCAACCATTAATTTCCCAGCAAAAATAATCTCCAGCAGCAGAAACCGAAATACTGGTACCTGTTTCACCTGTATTCCAGTAAATGATTCCACCCGCAGTAGGGCTTGCCGTCAAGGTCGTGGAAGCACCATTACATAATAAGGTTCCGCTGGATGAATTCACGACAGGCTTACCGGGTAGGTTACCCGAACTGATAAGTATCGAATTGGTGGTGGCGCTCTGACACACATCACTGACAATCGCATAATAACTACCCGGCCTATTGATTGAAAGTGAACCACTCGCATCAGACAAAGCGATAGCTGTCCCATCCCTGTACCAGTCATACCTGAATCCATATGGTACCATATTTGGTGCTCCACTCAATAGGGCGGATCCACCTCCGCATAAAATAGTTGCATCTGCCGTAATAGTTGCAGAATTGAGTACTACAGGATTGCTATATAATAGCGGTACAGAAAAATGTAGTTTAGAGGAGTGAGTAGTGGTAGAACCATACTGATCTATACCTTCGATGTCCACTACCAATTGTTGCCCTGTATTATTATTGGGGAAAGCACTGTATGGCACATCAATACCTATCCAAAGTACACTTCCACCTCCTGCGTGTTGTTGAGGGTTAGCGATTTTGCTCCCATCAAAATACAATGGTTGAATATTGCTATAATTACTAAATATTGTTCCTCCTGAGGTACTAACCGAATAGTAGCCAATCTCCTGGTAAAAACCGGATATATAATAATAGAAATGGAACTTAACACCTGTAAAATAGGTTGATGAAATAGAATTTACCTGCCCGTTGACTTTCGCAACCTGGTCTTGCGTACAATAAAACATCCGATCGGAACTAACAATCAGCGAATAGTTCCCTTGGGCATTCAGTATAATACAAAATCGCAACAGACACAATAGCAGGAGAAATTTTTTCATACATATAATTTATATTCATAATAATTCAATTGTCATTATTCAGTTGATAAATAAGTCCAATCCCAAACAAAAAATGGCGGTTCCCCAATACAGGCTTGAATAACCATCGTTGCTGCCCAAAAGCGCAGAGGCTGAATGCCGAGGATATTGCCCAAACACCACTTACCTCCCCCATACATCCAAAACTTGTTTGGTTGCGAGGCCTTTGAACATTCCATATCCATGACTCCTTTTCAATCAGAATCACAGCACCCAGACTGATCCTGTAACTAAGTGAAGCGGTGTGGAACGATTCCTGGACTGACGAATAGTCTAGCAAAGCAGCGGCTCCATAAGAAACATAACGAAGCCGGTCGCGACCGGAATTCTCACCAAGCAACTTGGCAGTGAACTGGAGAGGGTAATTAGAAGGATGGAAATACTGTATAGCAATATAATCGGATGGCATCAGTGACCTACCACCGAAGACACCAACCGACTGGGCCCTGGCTGCAACCCAAACCGAAAAAAAATAAATTAGGAGAATTAATTTCATACCACAAATGTGGAATGATCTAAAGACCGAGTTTCGTAGTCCGATTCGTAGTCTGGAAAGAATTTTTCAAAAAAAATTGTTAAAGACAAATTATAATGCCGATTTATCGTCTATTCGAGACATATAGGCTTCCAGCGCATTACGCACCTGGTTAAGAAAGGCTATCGAATCTTTACGTCGCAAAATCTCCTGGAAACGAAGCGAGGTATTTCCCAATTTCATACCCAGTGCTTCTTCAAAAAAACAAGTAATGTCTTTGATGGTAGTCTTTCCATTATTAAATACCCTGTTGGCATATAGACCATAGATTAGTTCAATAAGATCAGTTTTACTGGCAGTCCAGTAAATAGAGGTCGAAGATTCCATAGCAATATATTGTGAATAATCGCCAGTATGTGAAAGCAATAAATTCTCAATCGTAGTAACCCGGGCAAGAATTTCCTTAAGAATAGGTAAAGCGGCACCATCCTCTATCAACGTTGAAGTATTTTTCATAGGATGCAAATAAATTTAGGTTCCTCCCAGATATCAATCTCCTTTGCAGCTCAGTCCTAAAGCAAGGGACGGCTCTTACCTTAACGATAAAGAATTTGAGTTATAGTTACTCGTTTGGATTTTAAAATAATCCGATTAGAAATAATTTGTTTCACCTAAGAATAGGAATACTTTGAAATTTGTAAATTTCAATAGCAAACCAACCCAACATTCTTCGTCAAGGAACCATATACTCCCAGGCTACTAAACAGATAGGCATTTAATAATTCTCTACTGATACTTCCATTTTTTTGTTCGATGCAGGCGTTTTGTGTTGGCTTACCTGGTTGTATGTGTTGCAGCGGGATTTCATTGTCCCCACACACCATTAATTGTTTGTAAAATCTAATTCTTCTTTTCTGTACGCCGATAGCGTATTTCTGTTATTAATAACATATGGATTTCTCTCTTAAGACTTGATAAATCTAGCTATCTTAAGTTAAGAATATCTGGAGTCTGCCTATTGACTCCGCTTTAAAATTTGACACTGAATACATCATCTTTATTACAACATTCCCGTAATTTTACCACAATGAAAACCTCACTCAAACATCTCCCCCTAAGCAAGCGAAACCAAATTCTGGAAATCGTAGAAATTATCAGGGAAGTCGTGAATCCTGAAAAGATCGTTCTGTTCGGGAGTTATGCCAAGGGGAAATATGTTGAACACCGCTATATCGGCAAGGATGGGATTCTATATGAATATATCAGCGATTTTGATTTCCTCGTCGTCACATTACACAATGACATTCAACATTATGAGCTGGAAGATATTGTAAACAGCCGAACCCAGCATTTTAAACAGCCCATCAACCTGGAGATCCACGAAATTGACTACATCAATGAGGGGCTGGAATTCGGACAGTATTTTTTTGCTGACATAGTGAAGGAGGGTGTTCTGCTGTTTGACACAGGCGTAGTGGATTTCGCCGAACCCAGGGAGCTGACGCCAGAGGAGGAAAAAGAAATCGCGCAGCGGTATTATGATATATGGTTTAAAAGATCACTTGAATTCTATATTGACACTGAAAATGCCTTAATTAGAGGCAATTTCAGCAAAGCTGCTTTCGAGTTACACCAGGCAACTGAAAGTATTTATTATACTACCCTACTGGTTTTTACTGGGTATAAACCAAAGTCACACAACCTGTTTAAGTTACGGAAACATGCAAAACATCTTTCTGAGGAATTATATCTAATATTCCCAATTGAGGCAAGCAAAACTGAAACTAACCTATTTGACTTGCTAAAACGAGGATATATCGATGCCAGATATAAAGAAGATTATAGTATTACAAAAGAGGAACTTACAACACTAATGGAAAGAGTAAAGTTGATGCAAGGAATTGCTGAAAGAATATGCTTACAAAAAATCTCCTCTATTTAATATTATTAATTTAATAATATTATTTGATAAAAAAACGTCATGAGCGGTATAGCAATTTTAGAAGTTCCATTTATGATCGAACATATTTTCGGGACGATCGTACATATCAACAGATATCATGAAACCCGAACAAGGACAAGTGGCGGTGGAGGGAAAATTTATACCAGTCCTTGGACAGGAAAAGTTCAAGGAGAAATTAAGCCCACTGAAACGCATACCTACACTAATGTCACCTATGAAATTCATTACAAGGACTCAACTGGAAAAGAAGATTATTTTCGGTTGGCAAATCAAAACCTACCATTTAGAGAAGGACAGATGATAGAAATTGTGCATTTATTCAATAATAGAGGCATTAACCAGATGCTCTTTTTAGGGATCAATAATTTGCGAAAGAAGTACAAGATCGCTACAAATTACCAATTCATTATAGATGCTGTTTACAACGCTAAGTATCAGCGAATTCATTCCATTATTTCGGTTGTTTTTGGTGCAATTTTAAGTTTGTCTTCTTTTCTAAGAAATGAGACTATTACGGGCCTTTTCATACTGCTTGTCGGGTACTTAGTTTCCAAGCGTATTTTATCGTTCGTTCAGAAAAAAGTAATCAAAAAGAAGGTTATAGAACAAATTGAACCTATTTGGAAGGACCTATAGTAGAGGGTCAATATTATAAAGTTCCCGTTTACTCCTCAAATTCAAAGTCAAACTCAAGCATTTTTTTGGGATGAAGCTTAAGGGCTAATGCAATTGCAACTAGAGTTGCAACCGTTGGACTTTGATATTCTGCTTCAATTCTATAAATCTGTTTGGGCTCTATACCTGCTATTGCTGCCAAGGTCTCCCTTGAAAGCTTTTTATTCTTTCGCAGTCTTTTTAGATTTTCGCCAAAAGCCCTATCATATTCCTTGTTCTTAATCTTCACTGAATGAAGATGGGATAGTAACTAAAATAAAATCACGTCAAATTTGACTTGATTTACTTTTTTTTAATTATATTTACCCAAAATAGGCTTCTTAATCAGAAGTCAAAGTATTTTCGCGATACTTCATAAACTCATTTGAAGCATTCGCTTTGAGTCTCACTCTGAAACCTCGGAAATTTCAAGTACACGAGACAATAAGTAGAATGCCCACGTTTCGGCGTGGGCTCTCTTATTCGTGTACGGGCTCTCCGAGGGCCTCAGAGCGGTAAGTAGAGTCCCACGGCCGAAGCGTTCTTTTACTCCACTTACGCAAGACTTGCAACAGATTTTAAAAGATTAACCATCTTTCAAACCCTACGCATGTCCCGCAAGGTCAACCCACATTGTGTCTTTTCCCTTTTCCGGTTAAATCCGGCAGGCTCCCCCTATCCTGCACCTTTTAATAGTCAATTACAGAGCCGCTTGAAACTTGTTATCCCTAAAGGAAATGCCCTGGCGCTTCTGCAATCCCGATTTGCCCTCAAACCTAAAAATCCGGTCTAGTTTCAACCACAATCCTATCCCGTTTTACTGCTACAAGTTTACTTACTTAATCAACTGCTATGATACGTATTATATGCTTATGGGCCTTTCTGTGCCCCTACCCGAGCCCTGGTCAGAATGCGAAAGGCCTTTCCGGCAAAGTCGCAACACCCTACCAAAGGCCACTTCCTGCTGTTTCGCTTTCGTTTGCAAAAGGCGCGGGTTCCACGAGAACCGACGCCACGGGGAGGTTCCGCCTGGCGAATCTCTTGCTCCCTGACACCTTAGTCTTATCAAAAGATGGATACCACAAAAAACGTATACCCATACGCGCCGGGTTCCATACTCCATTGCAAATCACCCTTGAACCTGAAGTAATCCGACCCTTGAAGATAGGCGATAAAATGCCTGATGCGCTACTTGAAAATATAATGAATGCACCCTACTCTTCCATCAAGTTGTCTGCCTACAAGGGGAAGGTCCTGATTTTAGATTTCTGGGCAACCTGGTGCGGTAGCTGCATTGCAGCCATGCACGAAGTGGAGCCCCTGCAAAAGAAGTATGCAGATCGGTTTCAGGTGCTTGCCATCACTTATGAAGAACCTAAACACGTTACTGGTTTCTTACAAACCACGGGGGTGAAGAGGGAATTTAGTTTTCCCATTGCCACATCAGATAAACTATTGGTCAGATATTTTCCCTACCGGATTCTCCCTCACGAAGTATGGCTGGACGCCGATCAGCGGATCATCGCCATCACCAATCAAAAAGCGGTAACGGAAGCTAACATACAAACGGCGATTGCAGGTGGAATACCAAAAGTGGAGATTAAGAACGATCGTATGGCCATGGATAAGAAAAAATCACTGTATGAAAATATAGGGGAAGAACTACAGGACTATATCTGTTTCCAATCGCTGTTAACACAGGGCATTCCCGGCGTTGGAGGCAGTTCGGGTTTCAGCTATTCGAAAGACAGCACAAGCCGGCGGTTCCACATCCTGAATTTTGACCTTATTAACCTGATGAAATCAGCAACTGGATTTTTTATTCAACCCAATAATCGGGTGATCATCGAAGATGCTGAAATCAACAAAATCAAAAGCGACCTTTTTTGCTATGAACTGACATATTCGAAAAACCTCAGTAACTCCGAATGGCAACGCTATATGAAACAAGACCTTGAGCGATTTTTCCAGGTAAACCTCGAAATAGTTCCCCGAACGGTTTCAGGCTA
This sequence comes from Sphingobacteriia bacterium, assembly GCA_015999745.1. GTDB lineage: Bacteria > Bacteroidota > Bacteroidia > Chitinophagales > Chitinophagaceae > Sediminibacterium. Next base: position 28,456 of record JAECQP010000040.1, read on the forward strand.
TGCTTTACGGCTCGTGAACAATGACAGCAGCAGGCTGGTCACAAAAGGAGGAAAATACACCAATGAGCTAACCGACCGCAATAAACCCGAAAAACGATTGGTGAATGCACCCATTTCTGTATTGCTCGAATCTTTGAATTCCCGGGCATCTGATATGCCAATCATATTAGATCAAACCCGTATCAAAACAAACATTGACCTTGTTTTCGAAGGATCTTTAACTGACCTGGATAATATCAACAAAAATCTGGCGCGTTACCAGCTTGAACTCCTACCCGTTCAGAAAGAAATAAACATGCTGGTAGTAAGCAGCGCTAAACATTCAAAACTTTAAAACTCTGCACATGAAAATATTTCAGTTCATAATTATGTCGATGATATGCCAATTGGCCTTCGGACAAACACAAAGAGGAATCATTACGGACAGCAACGGTACACCGATTGGCTCGGCAACTGTAACCAATCTGCGGACAAAGGTAAATGCGCTTAGCGATAACAACGGCCGGTTTACCATTGTAGCAGCAGTTGGTGATTCGATCTTTGCACGTCACATCAATTATAACACCGCAATGAGGGTTCTGCGCAGTAATTCCATCCCTTTGTCCATTGCGCTTACGGAAATCACAAATGCCTTGCAGGATGTAACCGTAAACAGCGGCTACCAGCAGGTATCCAAAGAGAGAATGACGGGATCTTTCGAGAAAATAAGCGCCAAAACATTAAACCTACAGGCGGGTACTGATATTTTGACCAGACTCAACGGCGCCAGTTCGGTATTTTTCGATAACGCCGGTGGGCGTGCTACGGGTAACCCCATTATGAGTATTCGTGGCACCAGCACCATCAATGGCTTACGCGACCCCTTGATCATACTTGATAATTTTCCCTATGAAGGAGACTACCAAAATATCAATCCAAATGACATCGAAAGCATTACCATTTTGAAAGATGCAGCAGCTTTGTCTATATGGGGCGCCAGGGCTACAAACGGTGTTATTGTGATTACTTCTAAAAAAGCTAAACTGAACCAATCCCTGCAAGTGGAAGTAAATGCCAACGTTACTGTAAGAAATACACCGGATTTGTATTATAAAAAGCCGATCAGCTCTTCAGATTACATAGATGTGGAACAGTTTTTATATAGCAAAGGGTTTTACAACAGCAATATTTCCAACACTACGACCAGGCCAGCCCTGTCCCCCGTTGTGGAACTGCTGGTTCGTAAAGCGGCTGGGCAGATTCCAAGTGCAGATGCCGATGCCCAGATCAATGTACTAAGGAACATTGACGTTAGAAATGATTTTAATAGGTATATATACCAGAAAGCTGTTAACCAGCAGTATAACATGGCTGTACGGACGGGCACAGAAAAAACGGCATTCTCATTTTCGGTGGGCTTTGATAAAAACCTAAGCGATCTATCGGCAGGTCTTGATCGCAAAACACTCGGTATTCAGGCAACATTTCACCCGATCAAAAAGCTGACAGTGACAGGAAGTCTTAACTACAACGAATTTTCATCTTCCTCGGGAAAAACGGGATA
>JAECQP010000003.1 GCA_015999745.1 Sphingobacteriia bacterium
TTTCCTATCAACTGGACAACAAAACCAAACTCACTGCAGAATACACCTACCAAAATGCACATATGAGTGATGTAGGCGCTTACTATGTATTCAGCACAAATGGTTTTGCAACACTTCCGGTGAACTTCACTTCGCTGCCTGCCGGTATGCCCGCAACAAATATTAATGACCATAGTTTTCTCGTGAATCTCCAGCATCAACTGAACAGTAACTGGAAATTCACTGCACAGGTGGGTCATTTCAGGTACAAACAACAGGGATCTTCGCTCTGGCCTGCTGCTGTTTATTCCAATGGCACCATGCTGAGAGCTGCCAGCAGTTGGGATGCAAAAAGCCAGATGACCATGGCGCAGTTTTTCCTGAATGGTGAACTGAATAGCGGAAACATCCATCATCGCATACTCACCGGTGTGGATGTGAGCAATAAATCTTATTTCGCCGATTGGGGACAGTATCATATGCTCGACTCTGCAGGCGGTGAATTCAATACACGGCTGCCCAATCTGGGCGTTCCCCCTAACGGTTATCCCAACTTCAATTACTCCACTCCGCTCGAAGCCAGGGCGGTTGCTGCCGGAGGATTGATGGACCAGCGTTACACCAGCATCTATGTTCAGGATGAACTGGGCTTCCTGGAAAATAAATTCAGGCTTACACTCGCAGGAAGATATACAGACGTTAGCCAGTCTCAATGGGGAGGAGCGCTTCAACAGGCAAAACATGTTACACCCCGTATTGGAATAAGCATTTCTTTAGACAAAGCCACTTCTTTCTATGGATTATATGATCAGGCATTCCTTCCTCAGGCCGGCAGACTTGCTAATGGAGGTGAAGTAAAACCACTCACCGGAAACAATACTGAATTTGGGATCAAACGCGATTGGGCCGGTGGTACATGGAACACCACTTTATCGGTTTACAGGATTCTCAAAAACAACGAATTAACCAGTGATCCCAACAGCCCGCCGGCTGCTGGTCTTAGCATTGTTCTGGGTAAAAAGAGAGCGCAGGGGATTGAACTGGACATCAAGGGTAAAATCACCAACGAACTCAGCCTGATTGCCAACTATGCATTAACAAGCTCTACTGTTATTGAAGTGGCCGACGGTATTACCAGTATGAAAGTAGGCGATATCGTTCCGGGCTATTCCAAACATACGGTTAACAGTTGGCTGAGTTATAAAATTCAGCAAGGGGCGCTCAAAGGCACCGGATTTTCTGCAGGCTTTACCTGGCTGGCAGACCGGAAAACTTATTGGGAAACACCTGCCACCAATACCGTACCCCTTCCCGATTATTTTAAACTGGATGCAGGATTGTTCTGGGAAAAAGACCAATTAAAAATCACGGCCAATGTGTTCAACGTATTGAACAGTTACCTGTACGGCGGTTCTTACTATTCATGGCTTACTGCCTATTACTGGCAAACCGATCCTCCGCGTAACCTCAGATTAAGTTTGGCATACCGCTTTTAATTACAGCAAGAAAACATGAAATGACCATTAAAAAGATTGTTGGAAAAATACATCTCTGGCTCGGACTCACGTCCGGGCTGGTGGTTGTATTACTGGGTCTTACCGGGTGCTTGCTTGCTTTTGAGGCAGAGATCAGGAATGCAACAGAACCATTCAGAAAAGTTGAGGAGCAAAAAAAAGCATACCTGCTTCCATCCCGGTTAAAAGCCATCGCCGATCAGCAGCTTCAGTTTGGGAAGGCCCTTGGGGTGGAATATCCCGGACGCAACAAAGCCGCAGTGGCCGCTTACTATGATGAAAAGCGCTATGAACTGCTGTTTATGAATCCCTATACCGGGGAAGTGCTGAAGTACAAAAACATGAACAGGGATTTTTTCCGGATTGTGCTGGACGGGCACTTCTATCTATGGTTACCGCATTCAATCGGCCAGCCGATCGCCGCTTCGGCCACATTGGTATTTCTGCTAATGCTCATCAGCGGACTGATCCTCTGGTGGCCCAAAAACAAAGCTGCACGCAAACAGCGATTCTCTGTTCAATGGTCGGCAAAATGGCGCAGGAAAAATTATGACCTGCACAATGTATTGGGCTTTTATATAACATGGATTGCTATTTTTATTGCAGTCACCGGTCTTGTTTTTGGTTTTGAGTGGTTTGCCAAATCGGTTTACTGGGTTACGAGCGGAGGGAAAACCATGGTGGAACACAAACACCCGCTCTCCGATTCCACACAGCCCCGCAACAGTATAAATATGGCCGATCATTTATGGAAGCAACACCTTATAACGGTACAACCGAATGAAAGCATTGGTGTGTATTTTGCCAGTCTCAGATCCGATCCTGTGGAAGTGGTAGTGAATCACCTGCCCGGCACGTATTATCAATCAGATTACTTTCATTATGATCAGTACACCGGCAAAGAGCTGGTAGCCACCGGAAGCTATGCGGGCAGGTTTAAAGATGCCCGACTGGCCGATAAGATTGTCAGGATGAATTACGACATACATGTGGGTGCTATTCTGGGAATTAGCGGAAAACTATTGGCTTTCTTTGCCAGCCTGGTTGCGGCAAGTTTGCCCATAACAGGGTTTTATATCTGGTGGGGAAGAAAGTATAAAAAAACACCGGCCCGTGAAATCACCTGTTCCTCTATCGTAGTATCGTAACAGATCCGGCATACCTGTTCTGTACATATTCCTCAAACCTAGGCTCAATGATATAATAATAAGTTGCTACCGGCAGGGGCTTGCCTTCGTAGGTTCCATCCCATGGTTTTACATAACCGTCTTTTGCCTGGAATACCAGTTTACCATAGCGATCAAATACGGAAACATCTGCATATGGGTATTTATACAGTTCTGTGATCACCCACTCATCGTGGATGCCGTCGCCATTAGGGGAGAACACATTCGGGATGCGGATGGGTTTTAATACAATCAATTTAACCTGATCGGTAGACAAACAACGATCCGCATTGGTAACCTGAAGGGTAAGCACCTGGTCTTCCTCTCCGCTGAATACCGGGTTTTTCAGGGTCGGGTCGTTCAGATTCAATGCAGGAGACCATTTGTACAACTGCACATCGCTGCTTACAACCGGGCTCAACACATAAGGCATTTTTGTAAATACGTACTGATCTTTACCTGCATTGACAGAAGGGACCGGGGCAATACTCACCGACAGTGCATCACTCACCGCCAGGCATTTACCATTATCGGTAGTGGTTAACTGCAGGCGGAAATTACCGGAAGCAATATCGGCAGCGGAAGGAACATAGGTTGCCCGAAGGTCATTGGCCGAGGGAACAAAACTGCCGGTTCCTGAACTACTCCAAACAACCTGCTGTGCATTGCGAATGATCCCGTTCAGCAATACCGTGGAATCATTGGCACATACCCTTGCATCAGGTCCCGCATTGGTTACCGGGGCGTCGGTAATGGTAACCCTTACGGTAGATACTGATGGCCTGCAGGCGCCGTTATTGGTAGAAGTCAAAGACAGTACCACTGTTCCCGCAGTAGTATCACTGCTGCTTGGGATATAAGCGCCGGTTAAATTGGATGTTGGAGAACTGAATCTTCCTGTACCCGAACTGCTCCAGACACCCGTTGTGGTTCCCCCCTGCACAATACCGGATAAATAAACAACCGGGTTATTAGCACAAACCACCTGATCATTTCCGGCAGATGTACTTGCCGGAATATCTACATGCAAAAAGGTATAAGCCGTATCGCTCTCGCATCCGTTTACCGTTACAGTTACTTCGTATTTACCGGTATCACTCACATTCGCAGCAGGTATAACCGGGTCGGGAATATCTGCAAAATAATTGCCCGGGCCTCTCCATTGGTAGGTTGCACCGGTTACGGATGATGCCCTTAACTGGAATACATCATTTACACAAACCGGATTGCTGTTCACCACTACCGGCCTGTCGGGTTTGGGCAACACATTTACAACCGTTGAACGATCGGCACTGGTGCAGCCATTGATCGTAACATTGGCGTTGTATACGCCAGCCATGGAGGAAGTAATCGCAGCAATGGTCAGCGCCGGTTTACTGCCAGTGATACTCATGGGACCGGACCATTGATAAAGGGCACCCGGTGCCCCTACCACACTAAGCGTTAATCTTCCTCCTTCGCAAACAGGATCAACCGGGTTAATCACCGGAGGAGCCGGAATAGGCTTCACATCTGTTGTGATACTATTGGCCACACCAGGACAACCCGCCACTGCAACAGCTACCTGGTAAACACCTGTTTTGCTACTGGTAAAAGAAGGAATCTCTACCTGTTGGGCAACTGCCGAAAACCCGTTCGGACCCGTCCAGGTGTATATGCCGGACTTTACCGTATCGGCTGTCATCCGGAGGGTCTGGCCTTCGCATACAGGTCCGTTGGTAGTAACATTTACTACAGAGGGCAAAGGGTTTACAACAGCAGTCGTAACGGCCATATCGCTGGCGCAACCGTTTACAGAAACGGTTAATGAATAGTTGCCATCAGCCGCAACACCGGCGCTGCCGATCAAAGGATTTTGCACAGCAGCGGTAAAACCGTTTGGACCATTCCATTGATACATTGCACCACTCAGTACAGGTGTATTCAACTGCAACGGGGCGCCTTCGCAAATGGGTGAGGTATTACTGGCCGATGGTGTAGCAGGCTTAGGTGTAACGGCAACTGTTACGACGCTGTTACTGCTCTTACATCCGCTCACAGCAATGCTGGCAGTGTAAACCCCGGTATTGACTGCAGTAACAGAATCAATTTTCATTCCTGAGCTGTTACTGCTGAATCCGGATGGCCCGGTCCAACTGTACACGGCTCCGGTAACCGGCGCCATATTGATAGATAAAGTAGCATATTCACAAACAATACCTACCGGGCTAATTACAGGAGCAGCCGGTGTTGGAATCATTTTCAGGTCAATATTATTGGAAACACCCGGGCATCCTGCAACATTTACAGCTACCTGGTAAATCCCCTGGGAAAGCGTACTCAGTGCGGGAATATTGATTTGCCGCGTTGATGCCACAAATCCGCCGGGGCCCGTCCAGAAATATACCGCTGCAGTTATATCGGCGGCCACCAGGCTCACCGGTTGCCCTTCGCAGGCCGGTCCGCTGCTGGTGATCTGAACAACTCCCGGCAATGGATTTACAATAGCGGCGGTGTTTCCCGCATTACTGGTACATCCGTTCACCGTAACGGTTAATGCATAATCCCCTTTTGCTGTTAGTGCAACGCCGGTTAATAATGGATTTTGTGTGACCGAGGAAAACCCGTTCGGCCCGGTCCATTGATAGCTGGCGCCGGCAAGTGCAGGGGTGCTTAACTGAAGGGAAGCTCCTTCGCAAACCGGTGAATTATTTGCGGCTAGCGGCACTGCAGGTTGCGGGGTCACCGAAACATTTACCGTACTGTTGTTGCTGGTGCAACCATTCACGGTAAGATTGGCTGTATATATTCCGGCCCTGGATAAAGTCATTGAATCGATCTGAAATCCCTGGCCGATCGTATTGAACCCAAGCGGCCCGGACCAGTTGTACGTAGCGCCTGCTACGGCAACCATACTGACATTCAGTGTTGAATTTTCACAAACAGTAGCAACCGGATTAATGGCTGGTGCGGCAGGTGTTGCTTTTACCTGTACGGCAGTAGTAGTGCCGGCACTGGCACATCCACTCACCAGTACTGCTACATGGTAGGTACCTGCTGCAGTTTGAGTACTATTGCTGATTAGCGGATTTTGCAGGGAAGATACAAACCCATTGGGGCCGGTCCACTGGTAGGTGGCACCGATTACAATGGATGCATTCAACTGAAGGGGATATCCTTCGCAAACGGGAGACGAACTGGTAATAACCGGCGCAGCAGGAATAGGATTCACTACAGCAACTGTTGAAGCAGCAACACTTTTACATCCGTTCACTGTAAGCGTCACAGCATACGTACCGGCCTGTGCCAGGGTTGCATTCAGAATCTGAGGTTCTCGTATAAGGGAGGAGAATCCATTGGGCCCCGTCCATTCATAACCGGCTCCTGCTCTTACAGGGGTCGTAAATTGAAGGAGCTCTCCTTCGCATACAGCCCCCAGTGTGGCAGCAGTGGGTGCAACCGGAATCGGATTTACAGTAAGCCTGTATTGAAATGGCGTACCGGCACATCCGTTTGAACTGGGTATTATTTCGTAGACCACATCAACCGGAACACCCAGGATGCTGTTCAATGTTTCTCCTATGTAATCCGTTGTTTGTCCTGTTACTACATTATTGCTGATTCCCGGAACCGCTACGCGTTGCCACAGATAGCTGCTTCCGGCAATATCACTCGTAATGGTGTAGGCCGGCGAAGTAGCCGTACAGATAGCCCCTGTGGAAGCGCTTGTAATAACAGGACGTTGATTCACTGTAACAGTTACTGCAGTTCTTGCTCCTTCACAGGATGCTGCAGAAGTTGCGCTCACATAATACACAGCATTCAACTGAAGAAGGGGTGTATTATAGGTCGTTCCTGTACCCAGCAGATTACCTGCAGATGCAGCATCATACCACTTGTAAGTGCCGCCGGGTGAGTAAGCGGTAAGGGTCGCAATGGTATTGGAACACACTGCCATAGTGGTAACTCCCGGGGCGGCAGGTGTTGGATTGAACGAAATAACGACCTGGTCTGTTGCGGCAGTACATGGCCCAACGTTATCCGGATCGTTGGAGGTCAACTGCAGAATCGCCTGCATAGCGCCAACTACAGGTGTAAACCTGGTAGCGGGTTGTGCTGCATTGGAAAAGCTGCCTGTTCCTGAAACCACCGACCAGGTGCCGGAAGATGCAGCACCACTTACTACACCAGTCAGATCAACTGCTGTACCCTCACAAACTAACTGATCAATGCCGGCGTTGACAATAGCCCGTGGGTTAATTACAATATCATAAGTTGCTGTTGCCCCGCTGCAACCTGCTGCTGCAGGAATATTATTGGTAATAGTATAGCTTCCCGGGGCACTGTTAGCCAAATCAATTTCGCCCGTGGTATTATTATTAAAAACCAACCCGGCTCCTGAAGAGAATACACCTGCACTCGCCCCTGCAGGAAAACCGGGAAGCGGATTTGTTTGCATCACGCATAGCGGAGTAACATAACTAAACGTTGCAACCGGTGTGGTATTAGTGATCCGGACAGCAGCGCTACTGGTATAAGCGCAGGCGCCTCCTGTTACAAATGTGATGGTATATAAATTGACCGCACTTGTTGGTAATGTGATCGTACCTGTAGCTGGGTCAATATCCAACCCTGCAGGTGTTGCACTGAATACACCGGTTGCTCCTCCCATGATCACCGGGGTGGGATTGATAGCGCCGGAAACACAAAACGTACCTCCGCTGTAGGTAAATGCCGGATCCTCAAATGGAGTAACATTCACCACCACCGGTGTTCTTGCACCGGTACATCCTGCTGCAGAAGTAGCATCTATATAATAAGTGGTGCCGGCTGTTAATGTAGGCGTTGTATAACTGGAATTCGATACCAGCAGTGTTCCGCCGGTTGCGGCATTGTACCAGTTGTATGAACCTCCCGGAGCTGTTGCGGTTAATGTAGCAGTGGTACCGGAACAAATCGTAGCCCCTGCAGCAGTTGGTGCAACGGGTGTTGGATTAACAACTATTTCTACAGCCGTTCTTGCCGGGCTTAAACAACCGTTTACTTCAGCCGATAAATAGTAGATGGTGTTTGCAGCTAACACAGGTGTATTGTATCCGGCACCGGTGCTAAGTAAATTCCCGGCAGTTGCCGCATCATACCAACGATAGGTACCTCCCGGCGTGAGTGCGGTTAATGTACCCGAATTGCCGCTGCAAATGGCAGGGGCAGTGGCTGTTGGATTGGCGGGCAATGGCGTAACTGTAATGGTTACACCGCTTCTGGGGCCTGTACAACCGGCAATAGTAGATTGCACATAGTATATAGTTGAAGTGCCCAACGAAGGCGTTGTATAACCGGATCCGGTTGTAAGCAGCGTTCCCCCTGATGCTGCATCATACCATTCATAGGTTCCCCCCGGTGCAGTGGCTGTCATCGTAGCGGTGCCTCCTTCGCAAATGGTGGATGGCGTAACGGCAGGTGCAACAGGTACCGGCGTAACCCCTACTGCCACGGAAATTCTTGGACTGGTACAACCATTCACGGTTGTTTGAACATAATAAGTTGTGGCCGTAGTTAATGAAGGGGTAGTGTATTCGTCAACCGCAGCTAACAGGTTACCACCGGATGCTGCATCAAACCATTGATAGAATCCACCCGGCGCAGTGGCGGTTAGTGTAGCAGTGGTTCCATAACAAACGGTTGCTCCGGAAACAGTTGGCGCATCCGGTGTGGTAGATGAAGTTACCACAGCACTGGCGGTAACAGCAGGGCAACCAACCGTATTATCGTTAACGGATATGGTATAGGTTCCCGCAACACCTGCGGTAATGGAAGTTGCAGCGGAACCTGTATTCCAGGAATAAGTATAGGGAGCATTTCCCCCGGTTACGGTAGTGGTCAGTTCAACGCTACTGCCGGAACAGATAGTAGGATTGGCAGGTGTTACGGCAACTGTCATTGGGGTCACGGTATAAACGCGAATGGTGTCTCTCCTCAAACCGGTGCAGGCGCCGGTACCGCTTACTTCATAATCAATATAAGCGGGAGCGCCTGCCTGAGGGGTTACAGTAACAGAAGTAGCTCCGGTAACTGAACTTAAATAATTATTGTAATCACCCGCAGCGCCCGGATAAACAGATGTCCAGTTTACAGTTGCAGCGCCCACCCCGGTTACACTCATTGTACCGGAACAATTCTGCCGCAATAAAAGATCTTCAGATCCTTTAATGATACTTGAAGCAGTAAGGGTGTAAGTAACGGGATTGGAGCCTGGTTTACAAAATGAAATACATACACTGGTTTTGCCGGTAATACAGGCAGGTGTACCAATTGGGATCAACGGGCCACAATCTATGGAATAAAAGCTGGCGCCCGTAATCTGACTGGTTGAAAAATTCAGCAGGTCTGATCCGGGATTCAGGATTACATTAAAACGGATACAGCTATTATCACTTCCGCTTGTCCCTACACAGGCCGTACCATTTCTGGCTGCATCAATAGACTGTGCGGTATCTTTTGCTGCAGAAAAATCAAATGTATAGATAGCAGATGTACCTGTTCCGCATTGGGCCATCAATCCTGCTCCTGGCAGAAACAACAAAATTAATAGCAGGAATAGCCAAATGAGTTGCATGCCCCTTCGCATGAAACACATTCCTTTGCAGCTATCGGTGATATTAGATTTTGTAAACCTCAATTATCGGGGGATTGGTTCTACTACGAAATTACCCCACAACCCATAACAACAATAGCTTTTGGTAAAAAAAAGAAGGACGTAGACGTCTAACTACAAATATGTTTTTTAGTGTGGCAGACAGCGTTTTTCAGCGCTTGGGTATCTGTATTATTTTTAATTTCTGAAGGCGGGTTTCTTCCAGATCCAGGTCATGTTCCAGTTCCTTAAATAGTTTCTGGTCAATCATCCGCTGGTATTGAAGTTGAAAGAGCTTTTTACGTTTGGCTCTTACCGCTTCCAGCATCAGCCGTTTAGACAATTGTTTTTCCAGCAACTGATCTCTGGACTTAATTGTATTAAATTCAAGCACTCTTGTATAATACATATCTCTAATCTCTCCAGCGGCATTGCTTTCCAGGTTTTCATTATGGATAATTTCTTCTACCCTGTTCAATGCTGCTTTGGCAAGCAACTGCAAAATATCTGAGGAAGGCTGCTCGGCAGGCGCCCCGCCATCTATATTAATCTTTTTAATAAACCACGGAAGGGTAAGTCCCTGCGCTACCAATGTTATTACAATTACAGAAAATACGATAAAAAGGATCAGGTTACGATGCGGAAATTCCATTCCATTATCCATTACCAACGGAATGGAAAAGGCGGCGGCCAATGACACCACCCCTCTCATTCCTGAGTAAGCAATCACAGAACTGTATTTGAACGAGGGAAAAAGCGGATCCAGCTTCATGGCTACGCGCAACTTATCGGCAATAAAATGTATGGCGAATACAAAAACAAAACGAATCAGAATTGCAGCAAGCGCAATGAGAAATCCTTCCAGCATCAGGTGCCACAAGGGCTCACCTTTAATACCTGCAATGATATATGGAATCTGTAACCCGATTAAAATAAAAATAACCCCTTCGAGCAGGATCACTACAAAATTCCAGACAGCCGTTGCCTGCAACCGCGTGCTGGCTTTGTGGAAGGTTTGTTCCTTGCTGCCCACATAAAGCCCGGCGGCCACCACACTTAACACCGCACTGCAATGCAACTGCTCTGCAGCCAGGTAGGCCGCATAGGCCGTAATAAAAGTAACCCCGGTTTCAATGGCCGGATCCATCTGCCAGCGTTTCCTTACATAAACGGCAATCGCCGCAATAGTTAATCCGGTAAAGATTCCCGCAAAAACCACCCATATAAATTTGCCCGCCGCATCCGTTAAAGAAAAATGCCCGGTGGTAACCGCTACCAGTGCAAATTGAAATGCAATCAATGCACTGGCATCATTCACCAGGCTTTCTCCTTCCAGTATACTGATGATTTTTTTAGGAATCACCATCTTTTTAAAAACAGCAGTGGCAGCTACTGCATCGGGTGGTGAAATGATGGCTCCCAGCAAAAATCCTGTTGCCAGGGTAAAACCGGGCAACAGCGTTTTAGCAATAAAACCGATTCCCAGTGTGGTAACAAATACCATAGTAAATGCAAGAATGGCAATAGGTTTACGGTTTTGCTTGAACTCATACCAATTGGTATTGAATGCCGCAATATATAATATCGGGGGAAGAAACACCAGCATTACAATAGAAGGGTCCAGGAAGATTTTCGGGAAAGAAGGAATGGCTCCAAGCAGTAATCCTACAATAGTCAGCAACACGGGAAACAGTACATTGATCTTTGCGGCAATGACCGACAATGCAACCACACAAATCAGCAGGATAATGATTGTTTCGATAATCGACATAGAAGATCCTTTACTTATGATTGTTCATGCAGCTTCTCCACCAGTTGATCCAGTTCATCCTTATACTCCCGGGCAGTTGCATAACCAACCTCAAAAATAGCATCTGCTGCTTTTACATCGTACATATTATAGGCATGAAGCGGGCTCTCAATAAACACATCACACAAATGTGTTTTAGCATATACATTCTTCGAGATAGCCAGGTGAAAACAACGATCCATATAATTCACAATCTTAAAAGAAGAATGATTGCTGATCCCTTCTTCCAGTTTATTTACATAGGAACCAATAATAATATCGCAATTGCTGAGCAGGGGTTCAACGGGGAAATTATTCACCAGTCCTCCGTCTACAAGGAGATGATTGCCCATCTGTACCGAATTGAATACCACCGGAACAGAACAGGATGCAATAATAGCTTCCACCAGGGGACCCTCCGAAAAGGTAATTTCCTTCCCTTTATTCAGATCTGTTGCTGTTGCATGAAAAGGTATTTTGAGCGTCTTGAAATCATCCTCCGTAAAAATCTCCTTCAGCACTTTACGCAGCATATCCATCGACAAAAAACCATTCTGCCTGAAGTTGATACTGCTCCAGCCAAAAGAGATATTGTCTTTCATGATCTTCAGGATTTCCTCAGGTTTTTTTCCGGCAGCATACAAACCACCGGCAATAGCGCCGGCGCTGGTCCCGGATATGGCATGTGGATAAATCTTCAGCTCTTCCAGGTATTTGATGATACCCAGATGAGCAAAGCCCCTGGTACCTCCACCGGATAATACATAGCCAACTCTTTTCATATTTCGATTTTCTTAAAGTTATGCAAAAGCGCCTTTATCGGCTCAACAAAGCATTGTACAGAATTTCCACCGGATGCATTGCAACCACACCGGTACCATCTTTTATCTGGTGTCTGCAGGAAGTGCCCGCAGCCGCCACTATACAATCCGCATCCAGTTTACGTACTGCAGGAAATAATACCAGTTCCCCTACCTGCTGTGATACGGCGTAATGTTCTTCCTCATATCCAAAGGAGCCGGCCATACCGCAACAACCCGAAGGGATCACAGTCACAGTATAGTTTTCAGGAAGGCTCAGGATTTTTTTAACCGGATCCTGCGAAGACAATACTTTCTGGTAGCAGTGCCCATGCAGGGAAACCTGCTTTTTCTCCTGGTGAAAGGATGCTGAACTGATCCTTCCTTTTTCCATTTCGCGCTCAATAAACTCCTCTACCGTGTACGTATGTTTAGCCAGGTGGCGGGCATTTGTCTTATTGTTTTCATCGGCCAGGTCAATGTATTCATCTCGCAGTGTTAATACAGCGGAAGGTTCAATACCAATGATGGGTAATTCTTCAGAAACCAACGGCGCTAACCGTGCAATATTATGATTAGCCACTGCAGCCGCTTTCCGGACCATACCCTTGGATAAATAGGTTCTGCCGCTTTCCTTATGATCCGGAATCATGATCTGGTAGCCCAATGCTTCCAGCAACAGGATGGATTTCTGGCCAACGGCTACATCCAGGAAATTGGTGAACTCGTCGCAGAACAACAGGACGGTTCCGGTATGGGCTGTCCCTGCAACACGCTTGCCGAACCATTGCAACAGTTGCGTTTTAGGAAGCAGGGGGATACTGCGTTCAGGATGAAAACCAACCATTTTATTGGCTATTCTCCGAAGGGTTGCGTTCCCGAAAATAAAATTATAGATGGGGGCAAAAGCACTGGCCAGTTTCATCTGCGCTACAAAGTTTCCAATCATTTTTGCGCGGAACGGTGTACCGTTCTTGTCGTAATACTGTTGCAGAAACTCTGCCTTCATTTTAGTGATATCCACACTGGAAGGGCATTCAATCTTACACCCTTTACAACTCAGGCAAAGATCCATTGCCTCCTTGATTTCGTTGTGGTTGTATGGATAGAGATCATTGGCATTACTCAGGAACTGCCTTAAAATATTGGCCCTTGCACGGGTTGTATTTTTTTCACTCCTTGTTGCCATATAACTGGGACACATCAGCCCGCCGCTGATCTCCGATTTACGGCAATCGCCGGAGCCGGAGCATTTTTCTGCAAGCCGGAGTATACCGCCATCTTCCGAAAAATCAAACAGGGTTTTACCAACAGAAGAACGATTGGCCGGGCTTACCCTCAGGTGGGTATCCATGGCAGGTGTATCCGTAATTTTTCCGGCATTGAATATGCGTTGCGGATCAAAGCAGTGTTTTACCTGCCTGAACAGCTCATAGGTTTCTTTGCCTACCATATCGGGGATAAACTCTCCTCTTAAACGGCCGTCTCCATGTTCACCCGAAAGTGAGCCATTATATTTCTTCACCAATGCCGACGTGTCTTTCAGTATGCCTCTGAACTGTTTTAATCCGGCTTCGGATTTCAGGTTCACAATCGGTTCTACATGCAGCTCACCGGCACCGGCATGTGCATAGAAAGAGGCTTTCACTTTATATTGATCCAGTATCTGCTGCAGATCACTGATATAGCAGGGCAGATCGTCGGTAGAAACAGCGCAGTCTTCAATTAAGTTTACAGGCTGTGCATCTCCTTTCAGGTTGCGGAGCAGACCCAATCCTGCCTTACGGATATCCCAGGCAAATTTGGTATCGGCATTATATAGTACAGGATATGCATATCCCAGGTTATTCTTCCGAAGGTCTTCGATCAGTCCGTTAATTTTTTCCCCGAGCTGTTCCCCGGTATGCTCCATGAATTCCACCATCAGAATGGCTTCCGGATCGCCCTCCATAAAGAAGCGGTTCTTATGATATTCCGGATGATCAATGGTAAAATCCATGATCAGTTTATCTACCAGTTCAGAAGCCATCGGCGCATGCTTCAGGCAAATAATATTGGCCCTTAGGGATTCGTTGATAGACTTGCAATGAATACAAACTACTCCCACTTCCCGCGGAGGAAGATCCAGCAGGTTCAGCTTTACTTCTGTGATAAAAGCCAGGGTTCCCTCCGATCCTGCCAGCAGCTTACACATATTGAACGGTTGCCCGCCTGCAGCAAACGGCTCCATGGCCAGCAAGCTGTCGAGCGCATAACCCGAGTTTCTTCTCACTACAGAAGCGGCCGGAAAATTATTCAGGATCAATTCCTGGTGTTCTTGTGTATTTAATAAGGTAAATAATTCCCTGCTGATTTCGCCCTTTAATCCAGGCCCTGCTTTAGCGGTCATCAGATCTTCGGCCCCAAATACCGTTTCCGTTCCATCACTTAAAATCACTTTCGCTTCCAGTAAATGATCCCGGGCCGCACCCCAAACAATGCTGTGCAGTCCACAAGAATTGTTACCGATCATTCCCCCGATCATGGCCCTGCTGGCGGTGGAGGTTTCCGGGCCAAACATCAATCCGAATCCTTTCAGGTAATGATTCAGATCATCCCTGATTACCCCTACCTGTACCCGGACCCATTTCTCGGCTACATTCACTTCTATAATCTGGTTGAAATATTTGGAGATATCTACCACAATCCCGCTTCCCACTACCTGTCCGGCAAGTGAGGTACCGGCTGCCCTCGGGATCAGGGTGATTTTTTGCCGGCTCGCAAATCGAACCAGGCGCTGAATATCTTCCACTGTCAGAGGCAGTGCAACTGCCATTGGTTTTTCCTGGTATACGGAGGCGTCCGTCGCATAGGCCATTAACTGCACCTGGTGAGCGGAGGAGGAATCAAAATAGATTTCTCCGGCAAATTCCCGCTGTAAATCCTTTAACAACTGATCCATACGCAAATCTAAACAGAATGCCGAATAATCTCCCGATCTTATTGATCACCTTACCTGGAGTGCCGTTTTTTTCTGCTTCACCAGGCCAAACATCATAAAGAGTGCGGTCAGGATAATTACCTGTATAATCAGCGATTTACCCGCAAGCGGAATTTGCTGTTCCAGTGGTACCGACAGGAACAGCAATATGGTGATCAACCCCCGCGGGGCGATATACAGTAATGGATTTAGTGGTAGTTGAAACAGCCGGAGAAACAGGCCCCGAATGATAAAAATGGAGGCAGTAATGACTGCCGCCCACACGATGGTTTCTGTATTAAAGAGCTCTGCCGTTTCAATCAAAAAACCAAAAAGCAGGAAGAACAATGCCCTGATCAGAAAAGCTATTTCGGTTGTCAGCTCCCGGAATTTATGCACTTCTTTATTGAAATCAACCGGGTGCAGGTTTTCAATAAACCGGAACCGCCGGAGCTCATCAATATTTCCCAGGAATAACCCAAAAAGCAGGATGAAGATCAATCCGGGCAGGTGATAATATTTGGATATGGCATAAATCAGAACCACCATCAGGATAATCGGCACATATTTAATAGGGTGTTTGATTTTGTTCAGGAAGAACGCCAGGCCAATTGTTGCAATAAATGAAATGATCAGGATAATGATCAGCTCCAGGAAAAAATTTCCCACAGAGCCGCTGCCAATATTGTCGTTCAGGGTAATAAAATTAAAAAAGATCACCCCAAAAATATCCGAAAGGCTGCTTTCATAAGTAATGAATTCCCGGCTGGTCGCCAGAAGGTTTTTGGCGCTGGGTATGGCAATAGCGCTGCTGATAATTGCCAATGGTATTGAATTGGCCAGGCTGTTTTTAAAAGAATACCCGCCATACTGTTGAAACACCCATGCCAGCCCCAGGCTCATTGCCAACATGGGAATCAGTGCAATGAGAGAGGACTTCAAAATGAGTGGAAATTTGGTTTGATTGAGTTCCAGTTCCAGCGAACCTTCCAGCACAATCAGAATAAGTCCTACAGTTCCAAGTACCGGCAGCACCGGGTTCAGGTCCGGTAAAGCAACTTCTGTAAATGAAGCCAGTTGCTTTACCATCCATCCCAATGCTAATAACAGGATTACAGATGGAACCCTGGTCTTGGAAGCGCTAAGATCAAAAACATACGCCAGCAACAATAAAACACAGATCGTAATTATAATTGTAGTGCTCATCTTTGCAATTATCGGGTTGAGAAATAGGGCAATAAAATATCATCGAAATTGTACAATCCTTCCTTTTTATGGATGATATTTTCTGCAACAAATACAACTCCATTTCCAAAAGCCTCCCTCGCAATAGACTCATGGATCAGTCGCACTGTTTGATAAGGGAACCCGAATATTATTTCGTGCTTGCCTACAATACCTCCTGCCCGCACAGAATTGATGACAGCATCTTCCATCTCAAGTGCTTCTGCAATCTTCACCGCAGTACCGGACACCCCTATCTTCCCCTTAAAATGCTCCTCTACAATCTGAATATCCACCCAGGGTGCAATTTTCTTCAACAGCTTTGCAGCATATAAAAGATAGTTGACACCCAGGGTAATATTGGGCGACCAGAAAACAGTAGTAATTGCTGATAGTTCTTTCAGATATTCCTTTTCAGCTTCGGTATAATGCGAAATCGCAGAAATGATTTTAACGCCGCGGTCTGCAGCAGCCTGACCATAGGTATAGATGCCCGAAACGTCGGAGAAATCGATAATAATGTCTACCGGATACCGATCCAGCAAATCTCCCGCGGTAATTGCAGTATTGGAAAACACCCTGCCCGGATCCTCCGACTCTATCCCCAATATTTCTGCAACGAACATATTCTCCTGAAGTTTTCTTTTCCGCAATACCCATTCCAGGGAAAGGGAATTATTCTGTAAAATCACGGAAGCCACAGCTTTACCTGTTTTACCAAAGCCCACTAATCCGACTTTCATCATATAGCATTTTTTTTGGTGATACAATCGGTAGCCTTCCATCAGCAAAATCCTTGCCGAAGTCTGTTTTTCAAAAATGAACTATGATATTACTCATATTTATACCCGATTGATATCATTGTTTAAGAAACGCGTTGTGAATAGTTTCATATAATAATTTAAAGTAGTATATTATGCTTAAAATTGAAACGATTTTAAGCTTGTTCTGTTTAAACCAATTTAACTATGTCAGCATCAGACATTACCAGACCAGTAGACCTTACCATACATGCAGAAGGCACAGGTCCGCTCAGAACCCGTCAACCGGTTTACGTTGATTTCATGCCACCTTGTAACAGCGCCTGCCCGTCGGGAGAAAATATCCAGGCATGGATGGCATTTGCCCAGGCAGGTAATTACCAGGAAGCCTTCCAGAAAATCATGGAAGACAATCCCTTCCCCGCTATTATGGGCAGAGTATGTGTGAAACCCTGCGAAACGGGCTGTAACAGAAACCATATAGACGATACCGTGAACATTCACGCAGTAGAAAGATTTATTGGCGATGAAGCCATCCGCCAGAAATGGCCCGTTCGCTTCAAGGCAAAACCAACCGGCAAAAGAATACTGGTAGTGGGATCTGGCCCCAGTGGTTTATCTGCCGCCTATCACCTGGCCAGAATGGGTCATACAGTAGAAATATTTGAAGCCGATCGTCATCCCGGCGGTCTTTTGTGGAAGGGTATCCCAGAATACCGTTTACCAAAGGAACTGCTGGATGCGGAAATCAGCCGCATCTTGCAAATGGGTGTAACGATCCGGCTAAATTATAAAGTAACCGACCTGCAGGCAGAAAAGGAAAACGGCAATTTTGATGCTGTATACCTGGGAATTGGTGCGCAGTTGATTCAGGATGAAAACATCCCTTACGATAACAGCGTATTAATTAAAGACGCTTTTGGTTTCTTTAACGATGTGGCCACCAACAACACGGCTGTATACATGCAGAAAAAAGTAGTGGTATATGGCGGAGGCAAACTGGCGCTCTATCTCTCCAGGATACTAAAACGTTTTGGTTGTGAAGTGACCGTTTACTTTCCCGGCGATAAAAAAATGATGCCCGCTTACGATTATGAAACAGAAGATGCATTGGCAGAAGGCGTTGAAATCAACCTGCTGCATGGCCTCAGCATTATAAAAGACAGGCAGGTGGTACTGGAAAAAATGAAGGTGGAAAAGGGTAAAGCTATCGGTACCGGAACCTTTGAAAACGCTGAAGCAGAGGTACTGATCATTGCCAACAAGCAGGAAAGCGATGCAGGCTTCCTGCGAAGCCTGGAAGGCATTCAGATCAATCCCGATGGAACCGTGGTGATTGATGCACAGCGAATGACCGGGTACAAAGGCATATTTGCCGGAGGCGACATGTTGCCCGGCGAAAACAGGAGCTCTACCATTGCTATTGGACATGGTAAGAAAGCAGCGCGCTATATTAACAGCTTCCTCGAAAATACAGCGTATATCAAACCGGAGAAACATCCGACCGCCGGGTATCGCAAACTGCATATGTGGTACAAAACCGATGCACCGCAAAAAGAACAGGATAAGCTGGCCCCCGAAGAAGCCATTCAGAATTTTGAAGAAGTCATCGGTGGATTGTCAGAGGCTGAAGCAAGATTTGAGGCACAGCGTTGCCTGAGTTGTGGTAACTGTTTTGAATGTGATGGCTGCTTTGGCGCCTGTCCGGAAGATGCTATTATCAAACTGGGTAAGGGTAACCGCTATAAGTTCAACCTGGACGCCTGCACCGGATGCGGTGTATGTTATGAGCAATGCCCTTGTCACGCCATTGAAATGATTCCTGAACCCGTTAATCCTGTAAGCAATGTCTAATACTAAGAATATAATCTCTACCATTGATGGTAACGAAGCGGCAGCGTATATTGCTTACCGCGTGAATGAAGTGTGCGCCATCTACCCGATCACACCCTCATCTACCATGGCCGAACTGGCAGATGAATGGAGCGCTAAAGGCATTAAGAACATTTGGGGAAATATTCCCGATGTAATGGAAATGCAGAGCGAGGCCGGAGCTGCCGGCACCGTACATGGCGCCTTACAAACCGGGTCGCTCACTACTACTTTTACGGCATCACAGGGGTTGATGCTGATGCTCCCCAATATGTACAAAATTGCGGGCGAGTTAACCCCCACCGTATTCCATGTAGCGGCACGTTCGCTGGCTGCACAGGGCTTATCGATCTTTGGCGATCACCAGGATGTAATGGCGGCAAGAACTACCGGTTTTGCCATGCTGGGTTCTGCCAGCGTTCAGGAAGCACACGACTTTGCATTGATTGCACAGGCAGCTACTTTAAAATCCCGTATCCCGATCGTGCATTTCTTTGATGGTTTCCGTACCTCTCATGAGGTGAACAAGCTGGAACTGCTCTCCAACGAACAGATCAAATCCATGCTTCCCGACGAACTGATCATAGCACACCGCAACAGGGGGCTGAATCCGGAACATCCATTCATCAGGGGTACTGCACAAAACCCGGATGTATATTTCCAGGGCAGAGAAACCGTAAATACATTCTATAACAACATGTCGGGCATTGTAGAAGAAGTGATGAATGACTTCTATAAAATGACCGGCAGAAAATATGAACTGTTCCAGTACTCAGGTGCACCTGATGCCGACAGGCTCATTGTGGTAATGGGTTCAGGCGGAGAAACCGTAGATGAAACAGTAAAAGCCCTGAACGCTGCCGGAGAAAAAACCGGTGTGCTGCAGGTGCGCTTATACCGGCCATTCTCCCTGGAACATTTTATTAAAGCATTACCAGCCACTGTAAAATCAATCGCCATTCTCGACAGAACCAAAGAGTCCGGTGCAGCTGGTGAACCCATGTACCAGGACGTACTGGCTACCCTGGTGGAAGCATTCCAGAAAGGGAAAATCAAACACCTCCCCAAACTGATTGGCGGGCGTTACGGGCTTTCTTCCAAGGAGTTTACACCAGCCATGGTAAAAGCTGTTTTTGATGAACTGAAAAAAGAAGATCCTAAAAACGGATTCACCGTAGGTATCAACGATGATGTTACCCATCTGAGTTTATCCTATGATCCATCCTTTAAACTGGATGAATCCGAATGGCGCCAGGGCCTGTTCTTTGGACTGGGGGCCGATGGCACCGTAGGCGCCAATAAAAACACCATTAAGATTATCGGGGAAAATACCGATTTATACGGACAGGGCTACTTTGTATACGATTCCAAAAAATCCGGTGCAAGAACCGTATCTCACCTGCGTTTCGGGCCAAAACCCATCCGTGCACCATACCTGATCAGCCAGGCCGACTTCATTGCCTGCCATCAGTTCAACTTTACCGAAAAAGTAGAAATGCTGGAGTTTGCCTGTGAAGGCGCCACCTTCCTGCTGAACAGTCCGTACAGCAAAAATGAAGTTTGGGACAAACTCACCGGGCAGGTACAAAAAAGCATCATCAACAAGAAAATCAAATTTTATGTAATTGATGCAACCACTGTCGCGAGAGATACAGGAATGAATGGCAGAATCAATACCATCATGCAGACCTGCTATTTTGCATTATCCGGTGTATTACCCAGAGAAGAAGCCATTAAGCAGATCAAGAAAGCCATTGAAAAAACCTATTACAAGAAAGGCCCTAAAGTAATTGAACAAAACTTCCTTGCAGTAGATGCCACACTGGCCAACATGCATGAAGTGAAATATCCCGGAACCGTTTCTGCAGCCGATCATAAGCTGATGACCGTTTCCGATAAAGCGCCCGATTTTGTGAAGAATGTAACCGCTGTAATGATGGCCGATCATGGAGATCAGTTACCGGTGAGCATGATGCCGATTGATGGCACTTATCCAAGCGGTACCACTCAGTGGGAAAAAAGAAATGTATCCGATCGTGTTGCTGTTTGGGAGCCGGACCTCTGCATCCAGTGCGGCAACTGCGCCTATGTTTGCCCCCACAGTGTTATCAGGGCCAAGTTTTACCACAAGGATAATCTGAAGAAAGCGCCCGAAGGATTTAAACATGCCAATATCAATGCGAGGGGATTTCCGGAAACACAATATTCTTTACAGGTATACCTGGAAGACTGTACCGGTTGTAATTTATGTGTGGAAGTTTGTCCTGCCACCAATCCTGCCAATCGTGCACAGAAGGCGATTAACCTGGGGGAGAAAGAACCGATACTGGAGGTGGAAAGACAGAACATTGCGCATTTTGAAAACATCACCTGGAACGACCGTTCAAAAATTGATTTCTCTACCGTACATGGAGCACAGTTCCTGGAACCCTTATTTGAATTCTCCGGCGCCTGCGCAGGTTGTGGTGAAACGCCTTACCTGAAACTCCTGTCTCAGTTATTCGGGGATCGTTTGCTGATTGCGAATGCAACCGGTTGTTCTTCTATCTACGGCGGCAACCTGCCCACCACTCCATGGACTTCCAACAAAGACGGAAGAGGTCCGGCCTGGGCCAACTCCCTGTTCGAAGACAATGCCGAGTTTGGATTGGGCATGCGGATCACTGCCGACAAGCAACTGGCCATCGCCAAACAATACCTGCTGGAACTGAAGGATCAGCTTGGTGAAGAATTGGTGAACGAGATCCTGAATGCACCACAAACGCTGGAGTCCGAACTGGCCAAACAACAGTTGCGCGTCCAGTTACTGAAAGAGCAATTAAAAGCCATCAATGCACCTGCTGCACATCACCTGCTATCGGTAGCTGATCAGTTGGTACGCAGAAGCGTATGGCTGGTGGGGGGAGACGGATGGGCTTACGATATTGGCTATGGCGGTGTAGACCATGCACTGGCCAGCGGAAGAAATGTAAAGATCCTGGTAATGGATACCGAAGTATATTCCAACACCGGCGGACAGTCTTCCAAATCCACTCCTACTGCGGCAACAGCCAAGTTTGCAGCGGGTGGCAAAGCCGGGGGCAAGAAAGACATGGCTATGCAAGCCATCTCCTATGGTAATGTGTATGTGGCCCGGATTGCATTCGGCGCCAATCCGCAGCAAACCCTGCTGGCAATGCGCGAAGCAGAAGCTTACGACGGCCCTGCATTGATTTTGGCATACAGCCATTGTATTGCGCATGGTTACGATCTCAAAAACGGATTGGACCAGCAGAATAAAGCAGTGGCAAGCGGTCACTGGCCTTTGCTGCGCTACAACCCAACACTGAGACTGAAAAACCAGAACCCGTTTGTGCTGGATTCTCCAAGACCTACTATTGGCCTGAAGGATTACGCGTACAACGAATTGCGTTATAAGGTGCTTACCCTTACCAATCCGGAAGAAGCAGAGCGCCTGATGAAACATGCGCAGGAGCTGGTGAACCTGAAATGGAGAAACTACGAAGAACTGGCTACTAAAAAAGCAAGCGATTTTGTTCCTTTGGCATAAACTAAAAACAAGCACATGAAGATACAAGCATCCTATATGGGGCTGGAGCTGAACGCTCCGATCATTGTTTCGGCCTGCACCTTATCTAACCATACAGACAATATTGTTCAAATGGAAGATAATGGCGCCGGAGCTGTTGTCATGTTCTCCCTCTTCGAAGAACAGATTAAAAAAGAAGAGGCCGGTTTTAAAAATATCCTATCCAATACGTCCAATGCCTTCCCCGAGGCATTGGACTATTTTCCTGAACTGGATGAATACAATATGGGTAGCGATGAGTACCTCGAGCATATCCGGAAAGCCAAAGAAAGGGTGAAAATTCCCATCATCGGCAGCCTGAACGGTATCAGCAACGAAGGCTGGATTGAGTATTCCAAAAAAATGGAACAGGCCGGGGCCGATGCTATTGAGATCAATATCTTTTTCATCCCCGCAGATCTCGCTATCTCTTCGGCCGAAGTGGAGCACCGTTATCTCAACATCATTGAAACCGTGAAGAATACCGTGAAAATTCCGGTGGCCGTAAAGCTTAACCCATACTTCAGCTCCATCGGGAATATGTCCTTGCGAATGCAGGGAGCGGGCGCTGATGCCCTGGTATTATTCAATCGTTTTTACCAGCCCGATTTCGACATCAATGAACTGCTGATCAAAACCGATCTGCATTACAGCGACTCCAATGAAATCCGGCTGCCGCTTTTATGGACTGCTTTGCTGTACGGGAAAACCAATATATCGCTGGCAGCCACCACCGGAGTGCAGAGTGCCATTGAAGTGATCAAATACTTACTGGCCGGGGCAGATGTGGTTATGACAGCATCCTCGTTGTACAAAAACGGAATTCCTTATCTGAAGATGATGAACAAGGAACTGCAGGACTGGATGTATATGATGGGATTTGAAGACCTGAAATCATTCCGTGGTTTACTGAGCCAGCAACATGTTGCAGATCCAACGGCTTATGAGCGGGCCAACTATATTAAAATCCTGGAAGGCGCATAAGTATTTCCTACAAAGGTAAGATGGGATAGCGAAAACTAATGATGCTCGTAATAAGGGATCTCATCATGGCTTTCAGTTTCCTCTTGTTTCCAGTAAGCAGGTGTAACCACATGCCCGTTCCTGGTTTTCAGCAGCCTGCCATAAATGGCATTGATGGGATTAAATGTATAATCGCTGACACCCACGGTATAGGTTTCCGGAACCAGTGACGGATCAGCCGGTGCATCTTTAGGCGCAGGCGAGGAAACAGCCACTACAACAAATCCGTTATAGCCCAGCAGGTCTTTCAGGAAAGCGAGTCTTTCCGGAGATACCTGCTTCTCCACGATACCACATTTAATACCGTCCAGTTCTTCAAATTCGTGATTTTTATTAATAGCCATAATGCAACTAATGTAGTGATTGAATATAATCGTAAATCCAGCCCATCATTCCGGTCAGTACAATACCAATGCCGCAAATAATCATTCCCAGTTTGGGGGCAGCGCCGATCTTAATAGCAGGAACAGGTGTATCGTTCTGGTCCATGAAGATGGCCCTTATAACACGAAGATAATAGTATAGCGAAATGATCATGTTCAGTGCGGCAATCAGCAGGTATATATAACTTCCTTTGGAACCTCCTGCTGTCAGCAGGAACAACTTACCAAAGAAGCCCGCAGTTGGGGGAATTCCTGCCAGGGAAAACAG
Source organism: Sphingobacteriia bacterium (assembly GCA_015999745.1). Taxonomy (GTDB): domain Bacteria; phylum Bacteroidota; class Bacteroidia; order Chitinophagales; family Chitinophagaceae; genus Sediminibacterium. The sequence continues at coordinate 23,920 of JAECQP010000003.1, forward strand.
CGCCAGCGCCATCACCCAGCCCAGGAAGGGATTGGTTTGATAGAGCCCTTTGTAGTCATCAATATTTTCCTTGCCGCTGTTCTCTCCGATCACTGTAGCCACACCAAATGCAGCCAGGTTGGAGAACAGGTAAACCAGCACAAAATAAACGACTGCCGTAGAACTGCCAATGTCTCCACTACTAACACCTACCAGTATAAAACCCACCTGGGCAATGGATGAAAAAGCCAGGAACCGCTTGATATTCTGCTGGCGAACGGCAAAAAGGTTACCGATCAGCATGGATGCAACAGACAGGATCACGATCAATAGGTACCAGGTGGTTTCAATGGGTTGAAACACTTTATATAAAACCGTCATCAAAATAAAGGCCACAGCGCCCTTGGATACAACCGATAAAAAAGCGGTAACCGGAACCGGCGCCCCTTCATACACATCTGCTGTCCATAAATGAAATGGAACAATCGACAGTTTAAACGCAAGTGCACTGAACAGGAAAATAAATGCCATGATGAACAGGCCCGATCCATCCGCCAGTTGAGGCAGTTCTGTAAAACTGATGGTGCCAGTAATACCATATATCAGGGAAATACCAAAAAGGAGAATACCTGAAGAAAAGGCGGAAGAAAGGATCAGTTTCATGGCGCCTTCAGAAGACCTTTTTTTATCCAGATCAAAATTGGTCATAGCAGCAACAGGAATGGTAGCCAGTTCCAGGGAAAGATAAAAGATCAACAGGTTGCCCCCTGAAATCATAAAGTACATGCCCAGCAATGCAGAGAGCATCAGCAAAAAGAATTCAGCAAGATGTGCCGTTTTCTTTAACCAATCGGAACAGAGTAAGGAAATCAGGTACACGCCCAAACCCAGTATATTCTTTTGCAAAGCGATCAACGGTGTAGTATGGTACATATTACCAAAAAGCGATCCTTCCCCGTTAAAGAAGAAACCCAGTATCAGGTTCGCCAGCAAAAGCGTTTGCACCAATGGAAGCAACCGGTCATTGTTCATCCCCTTGCCTACCTTAATAAACAACAGCAGGAAAATAATGGCGGTCACCATCAGTTCATTTTTCATCAATAGGAGCAATTCATTCATCCTGTTATAATTTATTTTCCAGCAATTCTGTTCACAATAATTTCAGCACCCGGCGTCAGCAGTTCATTCAGCCATCCCGGAGCAAGACCAATACTTAAGATTCCTGCCAGCAGTATGATTGCCGCGAGTTTCTCGTTCCAGGCGGCATCTTTCAGTTGCAGGTGTTCCGGATTGGTAACAGGGCCCATCGCCGTTTTACCAACCGCTCTGAGAATATACACGGCTGTAACCACAATCGACATAGCAGCGGCAATGGTTGCAACACGGTGGAACACATCATCGTTTTCCCAGGAGCCTACAAACACCGTCATTTCTGCCACGAATCCGCTTAATCCGGGCAGGCCCAGGGAACACAGTCCTACCAAAAACAATACAGTGGTAATAAAGGGCATCACTTTCATGAGCCCACCCATTTCATTGACCATACGGGTATGGGTTCTGTCGTAAATCATCCCGATCACAGCAAAGAAAAGGGCCGTCATCAAACCGTGAGAAATCATCTGCATCAATGCGCCGGTTACCGCGGTTTGCGTGAGCATACCAATCGCCAGCAGGCTGAATCCTACGTGGCTCACCGAAGAGTACGCATTAATGTATTTCAGGTCTTTCTGCATCATGGTCACAAATGCACCATACAATATGGCAATGGAAGAAAGTACAATGATAATATTGGCGTATTCCCTGGCGCCTTCGGGCAACAGGTAAACGGCTACCCTTAAACAACCGTATCCGCCCAGTTTCATAGAAATCCCTGCCAGGAACATGGAACCCGCAGTTGGTGCGGAGGAGTGACCGTCGGGCACCCAGGTATGCAAAGGAAAGAGTGCGGTGAACACACCAAATCCGAGGAACATGAAAGGAAAGATCAGATTTTGCCTGTCGGTGGGAATCTGAGCATTGGCCAGGTTCATGATATCAAAATCGTGTCCGCCGGAAAAATACAGTCCCAGCATACCCACAATAATCAACCCCGAGCCCATCATCAGCATCAGTACCAGTTTATTGGCGCTGTATTCTTTTTTACCGCTACCCCAGATGCCGATCAGCAGGTATTTGGGAACCACCGAAATTTCGAGGAAAAAAAAGAGTACAAATAAATTAAGTGAAATGAAGAATCCATAAGCGCCCAAGGCCAGGAGGATCAGGAGAAAATAAAACTCCTTGGTCATTTTTTCTATATTCCAGGAAACCAGCACACCTGCTATCACCACAAGCGCGGTAAGCAGGATCATAGAAACAGAGATCCCATCCACCCCTATATGAAAATGGATATTCAGCGCATCGATCAGGGGAAAGTTCTGTTCAAACAACATTTGAGCAGCCTGCCCTGCCGATCGCTCGGCACGGAAAACAAACAGCAACAATAAGGCAAACAGCAATTGAACAACAGATCCTGCCAGGGAAATCCATCTAACCTGCTGTTTGGTACGGGACAGCAGTACTGCAATGGCAGTAAGTAAAGGAGCTCCTAATAGTAATAATAGATTCATCAATTCTTATTTAGCAATGGCTCTCACCATACATATATGAACAATACAGATAACACAATCACTGTACTCAATACATAAATACCGTATTGTTGCACTTTACCGGACTGCATTTTCTTAATTCCTTCTGATACAGACAATGTTACATTTCCTGTAAAATTCACCAGCCCATCCACCACATTCCGGTCGAACCAGGCAGCCGGACGGCCAACCAGGTTGAAGAGGACTTTTTTAGTGATTAGCAGGTATAATTCATCTATATAAAATTTATGATAGGCTGCAGTGTATAACCCGCCCAGTGAAGCGCTAACCCTGGCTGGCTTGTCATTTTTCAATTTGTACATTACCAGTGCAGCAAAGATGCCGGCAAGTCCCAATGCAACCGGTGCAATGGAAAAAGATAAATGAAAATGAGATTCCAATGGTTTCCCGTCGGAACTTACCAATGTTCCAAAAGGGATGAATCCGGCGAATAAAGCGCCCGCAGCCAGTAATACCAGCGGCAGTACCATGGCAAAACCACCCTCTCCATGATGTTCCCCATGCGGATGATACGGTTTGCTCCAGAAAATATTGAAGTACAAACGGAACATGTAAAAAGCGGTAATACCGGAAGTGATCAATGCAATATAATAAATGGCCTGGTTGTGCTGATAAGCAGCAAGCAATATCTCTTCCTTACTGAAGAATCCTGCCAGCGGCGGCACGCCCGCAATAGCCAGGCAGGCAATCAGGAACGTGATATGTGTAATGGGCAGGTATTTTCGGAGGCCACCCATATCCTTCATTTCGTTACTGTGTACATAGTGAATCACCGAACCTGCACCCAGGAACAAGAGGGCTTTGAACATGGCGTGTGTAAACAGGTGGAAGATGGAAGCGGTATAACCCAGCCCCTCTTCGCCGCCGTATTTGGATACGCCCAGTGCAAACATCATGTACCCGATCTGCGACATGGTGGAATACGCCAGCACTCTTTTAATATCGGTTTGCGTACAGGCAATGATTGCGGCGAAAATGGCAGACACAGCGCCAACCCAGCCAATTCCTTCCAGCACTTCAGGTGTAGTAATGGCGAAAACAGGAAATAACCTGGCAACAAGGTATACACCCGCCACCACCATGGTGGCGGCATGGATCAGGGCAGATACCGGAGTAGGACCTTCCATGGCGTCCGGCAGCCAGATATGCAGGGGAAACATAGCGCTCTTACCTGCACCACCAATGAATACCAGCACAGCACCCCAGGTTAATGCGGAAATACCCATGAAAGAATAACCGGCAGCGGTTTGCAGTTCGGAAGAACCGGGTGTGGTAAGCCGCTGAATCAGTTCGGCAAAACTCAGTGTATTGGAACAATAACTCAGTATCAGTATTCCGATCAGGAATCCGAGGTCGGCAAAACGGGTAACAATAAATGCTTTCTTGCTGGCCGCTACTGCACTCGGTTTTTCATAATAGAAGCCAATCAGCAGAAAGGAAGACACCCCAACCAGCTCCCAGAAAATATAGATCTGGAAAATATTGGTTGCCAGTACCAGTCCCAGCATGGAGAAGGAGAACAGGCCCAGGAAGGAATAATAGACCGGGAAGCGCGCTTCTCCCTTCATATAACCCAGGCTGTATATATGCACCATCAGCGACACAAAGGTTACCACCACCAGCATCACCACAGAAATAGGATCAATCATCAGTCCCATGTCGATGGAGAGGGTTTTGGAAAATTGCAGCCATACAAACTGCAATGGAACAAACTGCTGATAAACGCCGTTCACTTTCCCGTACACAAAGAAATATTCATATGCGGTCTGGAAAGCGAGTAAGCAGGAAATCAGCAACAGTAAAGTGCCGATTAAGCCAGCGGTTTTACTGAAATACTTTTTGCCGAATAAACCCAGCAACAAAAAACCTGCAAAGGGCAACAAAGGAATCAGGGCTATATTAATGGCGTTGGGCATGGGTTAATACTTTAAGTCTTCTGCGGATGCTACATCAATGGACTGGTGGCTGCGGTAGAGGTTAATAATGATGGCAATTCCTACGGCGGCTTCGGCAGCAGCAATCGCAATAACAAATACCGTAAAGAACAACCCGTCCATTTTTCCGGGCCAGAGATATTTATTGAATGCTATAAAATTGAGGTTAACACTGTTCAATATCAGCTCGGTACTCATCAGCATCGTAATCAGGTTTCTCCTGGTGAAGAAGCCATAAACGCCAATAAAGAAGAGTGCGGCGCTGATAAATAAAATATGGTAAAGTCCTGGTTCCATCATTTTGTTTCCGGTTTACTTCTTAATGCAATAACAATACAGCCCACCAGTGCGGCAAGCAATAAAATAGAAATCACTTCAAAAGGCAGTGCATACCCACTTTCACTGACGTTCAGCATATTGTTGCCGATATTGGCAACCGTAGGCAATACTGCAGCTTCGGTCCCTGCTTTAAAATCGTGCTGAAATACCTGTAACAGGGTCAGTGCAAATCCGCAGAACACCGCCAGGGCTGAAAACAGTTGCCGGTTTAGCACCGGTTTGGCTAGTTTTTCACCCGCCTGTTGTGTCAGGAATATGGAGAAGATGATCAGCACAATGATCCCTCCCACATATACCACAATTTGCACAGCAGCAATGAATTCATACTCCATCCAGAAATAAAGACCAGCAATACCAATCAGCGCAAAGAGCACATAAATGGCCGCACGGAAAATATGCCGGGTAGTTACAGACAACAGGCCGCAGGTTAATGTAAGCGCTGCGAGCAAATAAAATAGTATGGTTGATCCGCTTATCATTCTACACCTTCCATGATTTTAGAACCGGGGTTATTTAATATTTTTGTCAGTTTACTTCTGTCGTACACACTGTGTTCGAAGGTCTGGGCCATTTTGATGGCATCAGAAGGGCATGCCGTAACACAGAGGTTGCACATCGTACAAAGTTCCAGGTGATATACCAGTTTATCAATGGCTTTCTTCTTCTTTCCTTCGGGAGTAATATCGAACTTTGTGACTACTTTAATGGTACCGTTCGGGCAAGCCAGTTCACAGGCGGTACAGCCCGTACATCTGTGCTCATTATTTTCATCATGCGGCATCACCACTTCTCCCTTAAACCGGTCTGCCAGTTTCAGGGTGGCCCGGTTATCCGGATATTGTTCGGTAATGATTTCCTTGTGGTGCGTAAAATAGTACCCGGTACGGCGCATGCCCACCACCAGCGATTTTACCGCTCCGTACACCTCTTTTATATAGTCTTTTAAAAACATTTTCTCAGTTTATATCTATCGTTAAAAGTGCCAGCCCAATATGGCCAATGCTGTCATCAGCAACAGGTTTACCATGCTGATGGGTAATAAATATTTCCATTCCAGGTTTAACAACTGATCAATACGCAGCCTGGGGAAAGTCCACCGGAACCACATGATCAGGAAAATCAGGAAAAAAGTTTTTCCAAAGAACCATATACTGGAAGGGATGTAATCCATGATGTGATTGAATGCTTCCCAGTTCCCGATATGGAAGGGCATCCATCCGCCCAGGAACAGGGTGGCGCCGATTGCGCATACAATGAATACGTTTACGTATTCTGAGAGAAAGAACAGAGCGAATTTCATACCGGAATATTCTGTATGAAAGCCGGCTGTCAGCTCAGACTCCGCTTCCGCCAGGTCGAACGGGGCCCGGTTGGTTTCTGCAGTTACGGCAATCATGAAAATCACAAAAGCAATGATTGCGGGAATATGTCCTTTGAACAGCCACCAGCCATTGGCCTGAGACTGCACAATTTCAGAAATCTGTAAGCTGCCGGTCAATACAACAATAGAGAGAATAGCCAGGCCGGCAGACAATTCGTAGCTCACAATCTGCGCACCGCTTCTCATGGCGCCCATGAGCGAATATTTATTGTTGCTGCTCCATCCGGCCATCAGGATACTGATCACCATAATGGAAGAGACAGAAGACACATACAATACTCCGATATTTAAATCCCAGAGTTGAAAATCTTTCGCAAATGCGATGGGCGCCATCAGCAACATGGCCACAATCATTGCAACAAACGGGGCCAGGTTAAACAGGAATTTATCAGCGCCATCCGGAGTCATGCCCTCTTTCACCAGCAGCTTCACCGTATCTGCTGCAGATTGTAATAACCCCTTAGGTCCTACCCTGTTGGGTCCGAGGCGGATCTGGATCCATGCCGCCACTTTCCTTTCCATGATCACCAGCACCAGCCCCAGCACGGCAAACAGGCCAATGATGGCCACACCGGCGATCACCATTTCCAGGATAAGCGCAATGGTAGGATTGAAGGTTGTACTCAACCATTCATGAATTGAACCGGCTATTTGGCTTAAACTCCACATATTATCTGTCTATATCAGGTATTACTAAATCAAGTGTCCCCATCATGGCAACCAGATCGCCCAGTTTGCTCCCTGTTGCAATTTTATTAAGCACGGAAAGATTGGAAAAACCGGGTGAACGATATTTAATCCTGTAAGGAGTTGTTCCACCCTCACTTACGATATACACCCCCAGTTCACCGCGGGCTGTTTCCACCCGCTGGTAAAATTCCCCCTTGGGCAATTTCAATACAGCCTTGGTTTTGGCCTGATAATCTCCCTCGGGGATATTGTCAATCAGTTGTTCTATAATGCGTACAGACTGCTCCATTTCCCGAACCCTCACCAGGTAACGTGCAAAGGAATCGCAGCCTGTTTCCAGGACCTCGTCAAACTCCAGCTTATCATATATTTCGTAGGGGTATATCTTACGAACATCGGAACGAACGCCACTGCCCCTTGTTACAGGCCCGGAGCATCCATAGGAAATGGCATCTTCGGGGCTTAAATAGCCAACGCCTTTCATCCTGTTCTGAAAAATAATATTACCGGTTACCAGTTCATCATATTCATGGATCTTGCGCTTATACAATTGAATGAACTCCTTTACTTTTCGCTGAAAATCCGGATGCAGATCCTGCAATACTCCTCCGGGAACCATATAGTTCATTGTCAACCGCGCACCGCAGGTTTCTTCCATAATTTCATTGATGGTTTCCCTTTCGCGGAAAGCATAAAAGAAGGGGGTCAGTGCACCAAGGTCCATTGCCATTGCACCCCACCATAATTCATGGGAAGCAATGCGGGTCAGTTCGTCCATGAGCACACGGATCACCTGCGCCCTTGCCGGAACTTCCACCTGGAGACCTTTCTCTACACACAATGCACAAGCATGGTTGTTGATATGGGCGCTCAGATAATCCATCCGGCTCGTAACATAAATAAACTGACGATAAGTAAGGCTTTCACTCATCTTTTCGATGGAGCGGTGTATATAGCCTAAATGCGGTTCCACATTCTTGATGGTTTCTCCGTTCAGTGTAATCACCAGGTGCAATACACCATGCGTTGCAGGGTGTTGCGGGCCTACATTAATGATTAAATCACCTTCCATTGTTTTGCCTAATTCTTCAACCATATCAAAGTTTGATCATATTAATAGGATCCTCGAAATCTTTTCTCAAGGGATTCCTGCCTTCCCAGCCATCGGGTAAAATCAATAACCGCAGATCGGGATGGTTCAGAAAGTTTACTCCGAACATTTCGTATACTTCTCTTTCATGAAACTCAGCAGTTCTCCAGATTGCAGACAGGGTTTCCACTTCCGGTTTGTTCCTGTCGAGTTTCACTTTCACTACCATGTTGTGACGATATTGGGTAGAGCTGAGATGGTACACCATGGTTAAGTGGGTTTTCCAGTCTACACAGGTAAGGCAAAACAGGTAATCAAAATTCAGGGCCGGATTGTTGCGGAGCGCCTGTGCCAGCGCTAACCAGTCAGCGGCCTCCACCTGCACATTCACCCATTCACCCCCTTCTTCAAAAGTGGCGGCCGGAAGCAATTCTGTTATTGTAGCCTTCAGTTCTTCGTTCTGCATAATTATTGGTTTCCTGATCTGATCTGTTCCCTGGTTAAACCGCTTTTGATTTTCTCCTGCAGGCTGATTAATGCATGCAGCAGGGCTTCGGGCCTGGGAGGACAACCAGCCACATATACATCCACAGGAATGATGTGATCGGCGCCTTTCACCACAGAATAGGTATTATAAAAGAAGGGGCCACCGCTGATAGCGCAGGCACCCATAGCAATTACATATTTAGGATCGGCCATCTGGTCGTACAGACGCTTGAGCACAGGGGCCATTTTATTCACAATGGTTCCGGCAATAATGATTACGTCCGCCTGGCGGGGAGTAGCCCTGGCTACCTCAAATCCAAAACGGGAAAAATCATATTTAGCGCCTGCTACAGACATCATTTCGATACCGCAGCAGCTGGTAGCAAAGGTCAATGGCCACAGGGAATTGGACCTGGCCCAGTTGATCACATCGTCCAGTTTGCTCAGTACGATCCCGCCGCCGGGCGTTTCATGAATCCGGCCCGGAAAATCAATGGCAGTATTGTTGGTTTCTGTCATGCTTATCACTTATTATTATATCCATTTCAATGCACCTTTTTTATGTGCATAGAGAAAGCCCATGAAGAGAATAAAAAAGAAAATCAGGATCTCGGCAAAAGCCAGCCAGCCGGTGGTTTTTGCCACGACGGCCCAGGGATAAAGGAATACCAGTTCCACATCAAAAATCAGGAAGATCAGCGCAAAAAGGTAATACCCTACATTCAACTGGATCCAGGTTTTGCCCACGGTAGGAATACCGCACTCAATGGGTTCTCCTTTTTGTTTGTTGGTGGAGGCTTTTAATACAAACCGGGAGATGAGAATCGCAATGCCGGAAAAGGCAACGGCTGCAATAATCAACACAATCAGCGAGGCAGAGCCCATATGCTTTCTATTTGTACGAATATAGGAACTATATGATAAAACAAAACATGAGAATTATCATCATTTTACCTGATTTATCCACTATCTATTTTATGATAATCTAACAAACTGTTGTTACATTTAAACCCATGAAAAAAACATTGAAACCTGCACTGTTGTTGCTCCTGATTATTACAGGATTAATAACGCTCAACGCGCAGTTTAAACCTGCACAGATCAAAACCATTGATTCTGCATTCACAGCATTGGAAAACAAAGCGATGTTCAACGGGGTAGTCATTTTAGCGGACCATGGAAAAATCGTGTACAGTAAAACAGCGGGAAACGCATCTGCCGGCTCAGAAAAGCCATTGACACTTTCTTCTTCCTTTAACCTGGCATCACTTACCAAGCAGTTCATATCAATGATGATCATGCAACTGAAGGAGCGGCAGCAACTGCAATACGAAGACAAACTGCAGCAATACTTTCCTGCATTTCCCTACCCCGATATCACCATCAGGCATTTACTGACGCATACCTCCGGGTTACCCGAATATTTTGAACTGGCCGACCGGTTCAGGAATACCCTCGATACCCTGAGTAATACCAAAGTACTGGAAGCCCTGACCCTTTACAAGCCCGCCCTGCGCTTTACACCGGGCAGCCAGTGGGAATACAGCAATACAGGATACGTATTGCTCAGCAGCCTGATCAGCCGGCTTACCGGGCAACCAATCGAAACCGCGTTTCAGCAAAACATCTGTGCACCCCTGGGTATGAAAAACAGTTTTGCCTATTATCATCATATGAAGATCCCCCTGCAACCCCATCAAACAAGGGTGCTGGGGTTTGAGCGGGTGAATGGGAAAAATCAACCCAACGACCTGATCAGAATGGATGGAGCCGTGGGTGATGGTAATTTTTATTCCTCAGCAGAAAACCTCCTGAAATGGGACCAGGCATTGTATACCGGCCAGTTGGTTTCTGCGGCAACCCTGCAGGAAGCATTCACCCCGGTGAAGCTAAGCAATGGCAAAACAGAAAACTACGGGTTTGGCTGGCAAATCAACCGGAATGGCGCACAGGTATCTCATACCGGCGGCTGGGTAGGATTCAGGAATTCCATCGACAGAAACCTCGATCAGCAGACCACTGTCATTGTACTCAGCAATAGCAGTAACGGAAAGTTCAGAAGAATCATCAATGATATACTGGAAGGAAGGCAGGCCAGCATTCCCTACACGCAGTTAATCACCAACGTACAAATCATCGACGGAACGGGTGTGCCTGCTGTGAAAGGCGCGGTAAGAATGGAGAACGATATCATCTCCGAAAAAGGCGACCTGCAACCGTTTAAAGGGGAACCCGTAACAGATGGACAGGGATTGGTACTCGCACCCGGATTCATCGACTCCCACAGCCATCATTTTGGCGGACTGAAATCCAAACCGGAGGCACTGCCAACCGCCAACCAGGGCATTACCACTATCGCCATTGGGCAAGACGGCGACAGTTATCCAATGGATACCCTGTCGGCCTTTTTCCGGCAACGTCCCGTTGCAGTGAATGTGGCTTCCTACACCGGCCACTCCAGCTTAAGAAGGGCGGCCCTGGGAGCAGGAAATTTGTTCCGGACATCCACCCCTGCCGAACTGGACAGCATGAAACTGGCGCTGGCCGCTGAAATGCAAAAAGGATCTTTCGGTTTGGCTACCGGCCTGGAATATGAATCCGCTTTTTATTCCAACAAAGATGAAGTAATTGAACTATCCAAAGTGGCTGCGCAATACAATGGCCGGTACATCAGCCATATCCGCAGCGAAGACATCAACCTGAATGAAGCCATTGAAGAGATTATCGAAATAGGTCGCAATGCAAAAATCCCGGTGCAGATTTCGCATATTAAAATAGCCAAAAAAGGCCTCTGGAGAACCGCGCCACAGCTACTGGCGCGTTTACAAACAGCCAGAGCCGAAGGCGTTCAGATCACCGCAGATGTGTATCCCTATAATTTCTGGAACTCTACACTTAAAATCCTGTTCCCCAACAGGGATTATACCAATCCGGTCAGCGCCGAATTTGCCGTAACCCAGTTGTTTGATGCAGACCAGTCCATACTGATCCGCTTTGCGCCGGAGCGCTCTTATGAAGGAAAAACCATTGGCGCTATTGCCGCCCTCAGAAAGGAAAAAACATCTGCCACGCTCATGGCGCTGATTGCCATGGCTGCGGCATTCGACCAAAAGAACCCGGATTATGCGGGCAGCACCGAAACCATTATGGGCAAGGCAATGGACGACCAGGATGTAGCCGATTTCATCAGTTGGCCGCATGCCAATATCTGTTCAGACGGTTCATCCGGCGGGCATCCGCGCGGGCACGGATCCTTCACAAGGATTTTGGGAAGGTATGTACGGGAACAAAAACTCATGCCCCTGGAAACAGCGGTATATAAAATGACCGGCTTATCTGCAGAACACCTGGGCATCAAAAACAGGGGCGTCATCAGCAGCGGTAATTACGCCGACCTCGTGCTTTTCAACCCTGCCACCGTAATAGACCGTGCCGATGTGAAAAACGGCACTAAACTGTCGGAGGGAATTGAAAAAGTTTGGGTGAATGGGGTGTTGATTTACCAAAATGGACAGGCAACCGGAAATTATCCCGGCACACTCATCAAAAACAATCATTAATCTATAAAAGCGAGGATATAATGAACAATGCATTGGTATTAACAAACGGATTGCTGAAAACCAGTGATGCTAAAACAGCACATGGACTGATCAGGGGAACGGAACGTTTCACCATCAAAGGCGTAATAGACAACGAAGCAACTGCAGGACAGGATGCCGGAGAAATATTGGACGGAAAAAAAAGAAATATACCGGTGTATGCCAACCTGGAGTCCGCCACAGGAGGGCCGGATGCGATACAGTTCCTGGTGATCGGCGTGGCTACAGTAGGCGGATATCTTCCGGCCGATATGCTGGAGATCGTTCGGGCTGCCATACAGAAAGGAATCTCCATTGTAAACGGGCTGCATGAATACCTGAACGATCGGCCAGACATAGTGGAACTGGCCAAAGACTTTGGAGTGGAGCTGATAGACGTCCGCAGGCCCAAAAAAAGAGCGAATCTGCACTTTTGGGGTGGTGAAATATTCAATGTTACATCCACCATTGTTGCAGTGATCGGAATGGATTGTGCAATGGGCAAACGAACAACAGCCAGGATGCTGAAAGAAGCCTGTATCGCCAACGGACTGAAAGCAGAAATGGTGTATACCGGTCAGACCGGTTGGTTACAGGGTGGCAAATACGGGTTCATCTTCGACTCTACCCTCAACGATTTCGTATCGGGAGAACTGGAGCACTCCATTGTAAGTTGCTGGAAAGAAACCGGCGCCGACGTAATCTTCCTGGAGGGTCAGTCATCTCTGCGCAATCCCAGTGGTCCCTGCGGCCTGGAACTGCTGATCTCCGGCAATGCCAAACAGGTAGTACTGGTACATGCACCCAAAAGGGTTTACTTCGACGATGATCCGCATTGGGGGAAAATCCCGAGTGTAGAATCTGAGATAGAGATCATTGAAAAATTTGGTTCTAAAGTAATTGCACTGGCCATCAATACACAGGGATGCACCAACGAAGAGGCTTATGCATTTCAAAAACAGTATGAAGATTCCCTGAAGATACCGGTACTCCTGCCCATACAGGAAGGCGTAGAAAAAATTATTCCAGCACTGAAGAAACTGAAAGCATGAAGATTATTTCCATCCGTAGTTATTCCAAGAAACTCGCTTTAAAAAAGCCCTATACCATTGCATACAACACCTATTCCGATGTGGAGCTGGTGTTTACAGAAATAGAACTGGAAAACGGGATAACCGGCATCGGTTCAGCAAGCCCTTCGGAAGATGTGGTGGGTGAAAGCCCGGCTCATACCCTGGTGAACCTGCAAACCGAATTTGTGCATCGCCTGGTGGGCAGGGATATTCGTCATTTCAGGCAACTGGTTTTCGAAACCAAAAAGCATTTTCACCACCTGCCTGGAACGCAGGCGGCCATTGATCTTGCATTGCATGATGCCTTTGGGAAATACCTGGGCATTCCTGTAGTGGATTTTTATGGCAGAAAGATCAAATCCTTACCAACCTCCGTAACCATAGGGATCAAGCCGCTTGCAGAAACCTTGGCGGATGCTGCAGCATACGCACAGATGGGATTCAGGGTGCTGAAAGTAAAGACAGGGCTGAATGTAGAAGAAGACATAGAGCGGATTGCTAAATTGTATGAACGTTATCAGCACAAATTGACCATTCGTGTGGATGCCAACCAGGGCTATACCATTGAAGCGCTCAGGCAGTTTATAACAGGTACCCGCTCCTGTGCTGTAGAACTGATAGAGCAGCCCATGCCGGTAGGAACGGAAAAAGGATTATTGGTATTAGACGATGCTACCCGCAGGATCATTGCAGGCGATGAATCCATCAAAGATCCTGCCGCCGCATTGGAATTCAGTGCAAAGCCGCAGCCCTTCGGCATTTACAATATCAAGCTGATGAAATGCGGAGGCTTGCTGGGAGCGCAGGAAATTGCCGGCATTGCAGAACATGCAGGCATTGAGCTGTTCTGGGGATGCAACGATGAAAGCATACTGAGCATTGCGGCAGCCCTGCATATAGCTTATGCATGCCCCAACACCCGGTACCTGGATCTGGATGGAAGCCTGGACCTGGCGGAAGACCTGGTAACAGGGGGATTCCGGCTGGAGGAAGGTCATATGATGATCAACAACCAGCCCGGGTTTGGCATAACAAAAATGTAGCTGGGATCAGATTTTTACCCTGAAACCGATAAAAATATTTCTTCCGGCGCCATTGATGCCACTGCCATGCGTGCGGTAATCGGTATTGAGTGCATTCATCAAACCCGCGCGTACAGAAAGGCTCTTTAACTCATAGCCGGCATAAAGGTTCAACAGGTACCAGCCTGCAGTACCTGCAGCACCAATTCTGTTATCATCTATATCACCCTGTGCCAGGCGGTGCTGTGCAGCGGCATAGATATTTTCAATGGAGTAACGGAACAGTCCTGCCTTATAAGTAAGCGCAGTTCTTCCGTTAAACGGAGGCACCCTGCGCAGGGGTTCGTTCCTGGAAGTGTTCTGGCCATAGGCATAAGAGGCATTGGTTTCGGCTATGAAGCGATCGGCGAATTTATACTGAAGTTCTGCTTCAATACCACGCACATAAGATTCCTGGCTGTTTTCTTTCACATACACATTGTAACCACCTACCTGTTGCCCCGGAACCTGTACCCTGGTGATCAGATCGGTCAACTGCATGTTGAACAAAGCGAGCGATCCTTTCCATTTATTGCCACTGTAACGGTAGCCAATTTCGGTATTGTAAGATTTCTCCGGCCGCAGACCATATGCAGGAACTTCATAACGGAAATCTACGAGGCCCAGGGTACCCATATCATCAATATTGGGTGCCCGGTAACCGGTGCTGAATGAAGCATACACGCTTTGAGCAGTACTGATTTTATACAATAAAGAGAAGTTGGAAACAAGGGAAGCGGGGCGCACAGTAACGGTACCCAGCTTATATACAGAACCGGCAGTATCTTCTATGCGGATGGCGAATTTGTTGTAACGGAGTCCGGCTTCAATCTGAAAACGGTTCAGGGAAATATGATGCAAACTATATATCGAAAAGTTACCGGTGCTGGCCTGATCAGGATAAAGACCACGCTGGGCCAGTACAGCGCCTGAACTCAGGGTAATTTGCTCTTTGGTGCTGTTCACTTTGTCGTGATAATATTCAATGCCGCTGTTGGCAGTCCATCTTTTAGACAATACAGAGGAAATATCGGCGGTGAGGCCGAGGGTATTGATGATGTCCTTCTCTTCAAATTTATTTGCAGCCCCGTTCTTCATGTATTTACGTTCTTCCCTGTTTTGCTGTGTGGAAGCAATCAGTGTGATATTGCTGAGTAAAGGAAGAGTGGTTGATTTTTCCAGGCGCAGGTAACTCAGTTTCCTCACCTGCGGATCAAAAATGGAATACTTGAAATTCTCCAGTTGTACTTTGTGATACAACGGCACATCGCGCTGTACCAGCTGTTGATGCGTCATAGTGAGTACCGTGCTGCTGTTCAGCGCCAGTTTGAGTTTCAGGTCGTACGACTGTTCACCGTAACCGGAAGGCGATTGCACGCCGGTTCCCGCACCACCCGGCAGGTCACCAAAAGTTCTGGCAGTATAACCGCCCTGAAAGGCGATCTTTTTATTTTGGTAGCTGAGCTCCGCCCTGCCGCTGTATTCAATATTGGAACTAACGGCTTTACCATACACGGTAGCGCCCCATTTAGATTGATTGGCAAACTGAGGCTCCTTGGTAAATACCTGGATCACTCCTCCCATTGCATCAGAACCATATTGTACGGAACCTGTACCACGCACCACCTCAATAGAATGTAAGTTGTAAATATCTACCGTATTAAAATACTGATTGGGGCCGTAACGGTAAGTAGAGTTATTCAAACGGATGCCATCAATCATCAGCAGGTTCTGGTTACCGGTCAGTCCCCTCACAAAAGGGGAACCGCCACCGTGGTTGGTTTTCTGCACAAACACGCCTGCAGCGCCGCTCAGCGCTTCCGGCGTAGTGCGAAACTGATAATCATTGATCTGCTCGGAACTGATTTTATTATAGGAGTATGGGGTCTGTAAAAAACCTCCGGGGCTTTTGGTAGCCGTTACGATCACCTCTTTCAGGCGAAAGGTGGAATCTGTTTCAATGACTGCAGCTTTTTGTGCAGGCAGGATAAACGGAAACAGTAAAAGCGAAGCGGATCCTAAAATTTTGATCATAGACCAGTCAGATTGATTGTTTGAATGGGGTAAAAATAGTTGCACGCCCCTAAACATAAGACCGATCATTATTATCTTAAAATTAATTTAGGTAAAGGGATAAACAAACCCTTTGTACTGACCAGTACGCCTATAAAAGCTTATTTCGTTTCCAGAAACCGGATCTGGCGGGAGACTTTTCGGACTTCACAAAATCCTTGATCTGGTCCGGGAAATGCGCCTTTGTCCAATCGGGCAATCCATCATACCAAACAAGATCATCCTGGTTAAGGGGCTTGTTTTTGAGCATTTCGAGGGTGTAAGGCCCCCGCATATGCATCCTGTTTTCAGTACTAGATTTTCATTTCCATCGTATCGTAATTTTAAAATACTGCTTCCTGCTGCGAATAAAATAACTACCAACAGGTTGGTACTATTTCAGTGTTCCAAGGGCTTTCCTGATCACCGGGTCATGTTGATTGGCGATCATGAAATATCCCTGATCTCTCCACAAATGCCTGGCAACCAATGCCTTGAATCTGTCCAGAATGGCCTGCCTGCCAGTTGCGTTTACCGGTGAAAGGTCAATCTGATCCTTTTTGGCATAATCTGCAAGCGCCGCCCATTCTGCATTTCCGGGTAAATACCCTGTGCTGAAACTTTCGGGGCTTTTAAATTGGTTGAACAAGGCGTTGCGCTGTACAAAATACTGGTAAGCAAAATTATTGAGTGAGCCGGTCATCAGCAACTGAATAAACTGATTGCTGAAACGGGCGGAATCAAAAGCAATTACGGTATCGGGGGTAATACCTCCCCCACCGTAAACAATTTTACCGGATTGGGTTTTATAAATTTTCCGGGCAGAATCGCCAAGGTCCTTCTTAGCGGAACTGTCGTTTTGATGAAAGCGGTTGATCAGTTCATCCTGATACGCTTTCACTCCTTTATCATAAGACTTCTGAATATTGCGTCCCAGGGGGGTGAAATACCTGGCAACGGTTAAACGAACGGCAGCGCCATCACTTAGCTGAAACTGCTGCTGCACCAGTCCTTTACCAAAGGATCTTCTGCCAATAATGGTAGCCCGGTCCCAGTCCTGTAAAGCACCTGCCAGCACCTCGCTGGCAGAAGCCGAAGTTTCATCAATCAGTACCACCAGTTTACCCTTTTCAAAAAGGCCGGGGCGTTTGCAGCGGTATTCCATGCGGGGAGCATGTTCTCCTTCTGTATAAACAATCAATTTATTATCGTCCAGGAATTCATCGGCAATATCCACGGCTTCCTTCATCAGTCCGCCCCCATTGCCACGCAGGTCTACAATCAGGCTCTGCATTTTTTGCGCCTGCAGTTTTTCGAGGTTTTGCATAAACTCCTCATAAGTACGTTCGGCAAATTTATTGATCCGGATATAGCCCTTACCAGGCTCCACCAGGTAGGCGGCATCAATGGAATTGACCGGAATTACATTGCGGGTAATGGTAACGGATTGAATGTTTTTATTACGCAGGTATTTCACTTTTACCTGAGAATTCACCTCGCCCCTGAACAGGGAACGAATCTTGTCGGCATCTACTTTCTTACCGGATACGGCAATGGTATCTGACACAGCCAGGAGCTGATCTCCCAGAAGCAGGCCGGCCTTTTCTGCCGGACCATCTTTCATCACCGACATCACATTCACCGTATCATCAATCATCCTGAACTCAATGCCAATGCCCTGAAAATTACCCATCATTTCCTCGTTCACGGCACTCAGCTCTTTGGCAGGAATAAATACGGAATGCGGATCCAGGTGTTCCAGTAATTGAGTAGCTACGAGCGCATTAATGCTGTCTTCAGAAACCTTGTCTACATATTTATTTTTGATCAGTTCGGTCAGTTCCTGGATGGAAGATCTGCTGGAAACCGTTAGGAATCTGGACGCCATTGTTTTTTCCTTTAACTGAAATCCAATGATCATCCCCACAATCATCACCATTGCGAAGAGAAGCGGCAACCAAATCTGCAGTTTTCTGGAACCCATATAACACAGTTATTTGTTTCTGTAAGTGTGCAAATATCTATATTTATATCCGAATTAAACTTTCTCTATGTCTGCCATACTGATTGCCGACAGCGGATCCTCCAAATGTGAGTGGTGCCTGCTGGAAAACGGCAAAAAAAAGAAGATTATTACGCCCGCCATCAGTCCCTATTTTGTGAGTCCTGAAGAAACCTTTTCCATACTGGAAAGCAAGCTTATACCAAAGCTGGGTAAGGCTTCTGTAACGGAAATTCATTTTTACGGCACAGGTTTAAGAGACCAGGCCAATGCCAGAAACATGAAGCAGGTGCTTAAAAGACTGTTGCCCGGGTCCACCATAGAAGTACAGCACGACCTGATGGGGGCGGCAAGGGCCTTATGCGGTACCGGCAAGGGAATTGCCTGTATTTTGGGAACCGGTTCCAATTCCTGCTATTTCAACGGAAAGAAAATCGAAAAAAACAGCCCCGGGCTGGGGTATGTTCTGGGGGATGAGGGCAGTGGAGCCTACCTGGGCAAAAAAGTGATCCAGTACTACCTCTACAAGACATTCGACGAGGATCTCAGCGCCCGCTTTGAGAAACGGTTCAATGAAACACATGAAAGCATTCTTTACAATGTATATAAAATGCCCCTGCCCAACCGCTACCTGGCATCATTCGCCATATTCCTGGCCGAAAACAGGGGGCATTTCATGATTGAAAATATACTGGAAGACGGGTTGAACGATTTCTTTTTCACACACTTGTATAAGTATAAAGAAAGCTGGACCCTGCCCATTCACTTCATTGGAAGTATTGCATTTGGATTTAGAGATGTTTTAAAGGAACTTTGCGCCGGTTATGAGCTGGAACTTGGCAGGGTTTTGAAAACCCCGATGCAGGGGCTGGTAGAATATCATCAATAAAAGCAATTTATGTCGGACTTTATAAAAGTTACAGAACAGGCGTCTACCTACAGGCACCTGGAACAAATGTCGATTCACGAGTTACTTCAGAATATCAATAACGAAGACAAGACCGTTCCTTACGCAGTAGAAAAAGCCATGCCTCAGATTGAGAAACTGGTTGCGGCCATCAGCGATAAAATGCTGGCAGGCGGAAGGCTTTTTTACATAGGTGCAGGAACCAGCGGAAGACTGGGCATCGTGGATGCCAGTGAGTGCCCTCCTACTTTTGGCGTTCCTTACGGTCTGGTGATCGGGTTGATTGCAGGGGGAGAAAAAGCCATTACACAGGCGGTGGAATTTGCAGAAGACAGTGCAGAAGAAGGCTGGGTAGATCTGGAGAAACATTTCATCAGCGATAAAGACGTGGTAGTGGGGCTGGCGGCCAGCGGTACCACCCCTTATGTGATCGGGGCACTGGAAGAATGCCGGAAAAGAGGAATCATTACCGGCAGCATCAGTTGTAACCCCAACTCGCCGGTATCCGCAGCGGCAGACTATCCGGTAGAAGTAGTGGTAGGGCCGGAGTTCGTAACAGGCAGCACCCGTATGAAAAGCGGTACAGCACAGAAGCTGGTATTGAATATGATCTCCACCTCCATTATGATTCAACTGGGCCGCGTGGAAGACAACAAAATGGTCAACATGCAGCTCAGCAATGTAAAGTTGGTAGACCGTGGTGTTAAGATGGTGATGGACAAACTCGCTATCAGCGATTATGAAAAAGCCAAAGACCTCCTGCTGAAACACGGAAGTGTGAAAAAAGCAGTGGAAGCCGTCAGTTAATAACATGCACGAAATAGAACCTTTTTTTAACTGGAGACATCTATATGTAGCCGAGGAAGATCCGCGTTCGCCCTTTTACGGCAGGTCCTACAGCGAATTTGAATTTTCCCAGACTGTTTACAATTTCTATATTCATCCGCAATGGGACGACTTCGGCAGCAGAACCCTGTACCTGAAAATTATTTATGTAGATTATGAACTCAATTTTGCCATCATCGAAATGATTGGCGAATGGAATGACGCCATAGAGAACGATATCATGGAACTGAAAAGGGAAGTGATTGAACTGTTGGCATCGCAGGGTATCAGTAAATATGTGCTGATCACCGAAAATGTGCTGAACTATCACAGCAGCGACAAGGAATATTACCAGGAATGGTACGAGGAAGTGAGTGAAGAAAACGGCTGGATCGTAGCCCTTAATATGCCGGAAGCCACCCAGCAGGATTTCAGAAAGAAGAAACTCAACTACTATATAGAGTTAATGGACATCCCCGACTGGCGGGTGTACAAGCCCTATCACCTGTTTAAGAAAATAGATGATATCCTGTCTAAAAGAATCACCCTGTAAATTCAAATATAAACAACTCCGTTATCTGATAATTCCAATCCTTTTGCTCACCAGTTTATTCGGTCGTGCACAGTCCTGGCAGGACACACTTACCATACGGAGGACAGCCCGGCATAAGCGGAACATACCTGCTATTTCAGGAAGCGCTGACCAATTTAACTGATCAATTCAACTGATCGATTTGAGGGTCAGTTGTACCTTTTCGCCGGGATTGAAGAGATAAGCACTGGTCCTGACTTTAACTGGCAGACCATCGGCCAAAACATGGACCATATAATAGCTTCCGTAAAAAAACACCTGTTGAACCGTTCCCGCAACAGATGCATCCTGAACCGAACCAAAGCTGAGCTGTTCCGGTCGCAACAGCACTCTTTTACCCGCTACAGATTCACCCAACATGTTTACAAAAGCGGGGTGCAGGTTGGTATCAATTAAATTGTATTCACCCAATAAAGCAGCGGTATATTCATCCACAGGATGGTAATACAACTGCTGCGGTGTTCCCTCCTGAACCAGCGAACCGTTGCGCATGATCATGATGCTGTCGGCCCAGGACAAAGTATCAGCAGCATCATGAGAAACAAGTATGCAGGTGATATACAGTTTGTTGCCTATGTCTTCTATCACCGATTTGATGGTATCTTTGTGCACACGATCCAGGTTGGAGAAAGGCTCATCCAGCAACAACAAGGAGGGGGCGGTAGTAAGCAATGCAGCCAAAGCGATCCGTTGCTTCTCTCCGCCGGAAAGCTCATCGGTTTTGCGTTTCAGTAAATGCTGAATCTGGCAGATCACATAAACCATATCTGCTTCATCCTGCGGAAGCTTGTTCGCCATTGCCAGCAATTCCTCAATGCGGTAATTATTTCTCAACTCAAAATGCTGGGAGAGATAGGCAATCTTTGGATGTCCCGGCAAGAGCCGTTCCAGGGGGCCCAATACTCTTTTCCCTTCAAACAAAACAACACCGCTATCGGGCTGAAGAAGACCGGCAATCATTTTCAGCAAGGTACTTTTGCCCGAACCGGTTTCACCGGCAATAGCAATCCGCTGCAAACGTTTCTGCGTAAAGCTGATGGGCTTTACGATTTCGCGCCCCTGCTCCACTTTAGAAATGCCATTAACGGTTAAGAATGCCATAGAGGGAAAGATAATGGATTAATGAACAGCTGTAACGTTTACTTTTTCAATACCCATCAGGTGCACTTCAATGTGACGCTCATGCGCCTTACTGTCGAACTCACTGATTACTTCCAGGATATCATAATCAATAAAATAACTTTCTGTACCATCAATGGTCAGTATGCTGTATTCCGGAATCTTATCCAGCGCTCTACGGAGTTTTACTTTATTCAGGAAAGTGACGTTGGAATTCAGTTTAATCAGGAACACCGCCGTTTCATGCTTCATTTCTTTGGTCACATTATAATCGGCCCTGAAATTATTCAGGATGATATAGTAAACGGACATCAGCAAACCAATACAAACGCCGATCAGCAAATCGGTGGCCAGAATGATGGAGATGGTCAGGATAAAGGGGACGAACTGCTTGCGTCCCAGGCTCCACATATTTCTAAACAACTTGGGTTTTGTAAGGTTATAACCGGTAACAAACAAAATTGCCGCCAGCGAAGCATAAGGAATCTTGTTCAGCAAAAAAGGAATGAACAAAACCGCCATCAACATAAACACACCGTGTGTGATGGCGGAAAGCTTAGACTTGGCGCCAGCATCCGCATTGGCCGCCCCCCTTACTACTACTGCAGTCATGGGCAGTGCGCCCACCATACCACAGGCCATATTGCCCACTCCCTGTGCAATCAGTTCCCTGTTTACGGGAGTGATCCGGTTCCTTCTGTCGAGCTTGTCAACAGCTTCCACACAAAGCAGGGTTTCGAGGGTGGCCAGCAAACCAATGACAAGGCCGTCTTTCCAAACCTGCGAAACAGAAAAGGCCTTGGAAAAATCAGGAAAAACGATGCTGGAAAAGATATCGGAAGGAACATTCACCAGTTGATTAGATTGTAAAGCCATTGCGGGAAAGAACTGAATAAAAACAAAATTAAGCAGTACCCCGGCCAGCACTCCCATCAGCGGGGCTGGAATCATTTTTAATTTTTTGGCGACAGGGTGTTGCATACCCAGTATCACGGAAAAAGAAATAACAGCAATAACGATAGCCCCACGGGTAATATGTTTGTTGAATTCGGAAAGATTACCCAATACATTTTTAGAAGAGAACAAATCCAGGAAACCTTCAGTCCAGAAATGGGGTTCGGAATAACCCAGCATCAGCGGAATCTGTTTAGACACCAGGATAATACCAATCGCAGCCAGCATTCCCTTGATAACGGCAGAGGGAAAATAACTGGCGAATATACCCAGCCGCAGCAAGCCCAGTACCAGTTGAAATAAACCGGCCACCATGATCGACAGGATAAATACATTGTAATTGCCGATAGAGATAATCGAAGCGGCAACCACGGTAGACAAACCAGCCGCAGGGCCAGAAACACCTAGTTGTGAACCACTAATTATACCCACCACAATACCCCCAATAATACCAGACATCAGCCCGGCATACAAAGGAGCGCCTGAGGCCAGGGCAATCCCAAGGCAAAGGGGCAATGCAACTAAAAAAACAGATAAACCTGCGGGAAGATCGTGCTTAAACCAAATGAGCCGATAATACCTGATTGTACGCTTCATTCGAATTTTTATTTAGAAAAGAATACACAAAGATAATATTTATTAATTTAGGCTATGATTACCGACACGCTCCGCTCGCAATTCCTCCTGAGAAAAGACATCACATTCCTGAATTTCGGTTCCTTTGGAGCCTGCCCCAGTCCTGTATTTAACCGTTATCAGCAATACCAGCTGGAACTGGAACAGGAGCCTGTACAGTTCATCGTAAAAACCGGCTTGGAATACCTTAAAGCGTCCCGGATTGCCCTGGGAACTTACCTCAACTGTAATGAAGATGATCTTGTATTTGTAACCAACCCCTCCTATGCAGTAAACCTGATCGCCAAAAGCCTGAAACTGGAACCGGGGGATGAGATCCTTACCACCGATCTCGAATACGGGGCCTGCGACAGAACCTTTCAATATTATTGTGAAAAAGCCGGCGCCCGTTATGTACGCCAGCCAATCGGTTTGCCGCTCACCGGCAAGGAGCAGTTTACGGAAGATTTGCTGAAAGGCCTGAGCGCCAAAACAAAAATGATCTTCATCAGCCATATCACCAGTTCCACTGCCCTGCGCTTTCCGGTAGAAGAAATCTGCGCCATTGCCAAATCAAAAGGCATACTGGTGTTTGTGGATGGCGCACACGGTCCTGCACAAACGGAAGTTAACCTAAGCGCCCTGAATGCCGATATCTATACAGGGGCTTGTCATAAATGGATGATGGCGCCTAAAGGATGTTCCTTTTTATATGTAAAAAGAGAACTACAGCACTTGTTCGACCCGCTGGTGATCAGTTGGGGATTCAACAGCACTACCCCATCTCATTCCAAATTCCTGGATTATCATCAAACGCAGGGTACCAGGGATTTTTCCGCATTCTGCACCGTACCGGCGGTCATCGACTTTCTGCAACAGCATAACTGGGCCGCCGTATCGAAGGAATGCAGAGCAATGGTACAGGCCAATGCGCTGCGCTTCTGCGAATTGCTGAAAAGCGAGCCATTGGCGCCTGTGAACGACGATTTCATCCTGCAACTATTCAGTGTGCCCATCAATACCCCGGAGCCTGAAACATTGAAAGACCTGTTGTTCAACAAATACAAAATTGAAATACCGGTGATGCCTCATGCAGATAAAGTGTACCTGCGCTATTCCATCCAGGCGTTCAATACACAGCAGGACCTGGACATACTGGAAGATGCACTGAAAAATATCATTCAAACAACCAACCTGATTAAGGTATAACCAGGACTTCTGAAACTAAAGCGTGCTGATGTAAAGGTCTTCCACCTTTTTACGGGCCCAGGGGGTTTTGCGCAGAAAGGTTAAACTGGACTTGATACTTGGATTGTTCTTAAAGCAATTAATATTGATGATCCTTGCCAGGTCTTCCCAGCCAAAATGCTGCACCAGGTAGGTCAGAATAAACTCCAGGGTTTTGCCATGCAGCGGATCTTTAGATTCGAAAGGTTTCATGATTATGAAGATAATACAATCTCCATAATCATGAATGGGTGATCATTCCAGCAGTTGAAAACCATTTTTTACTGCGTATCGGTATCGGCAGTTGGGCCATACATACCCGGAACAGGGATATCCAGCAGGCGCAGGTATACTGTTAATTGGGCACGATGGTGATAGAGATGGTTCAGGCACCAGGTACGCACTACAGATTCCTTAGGAAGGGTGAAATAAACCACATCCCCATTGCGCATAGTCCAGTTTTTGGCAAAATCCTCCTCCTTTGCATTTTGCAGGATTGTTTCGGATTTCGCCAACAGGTCATCGAAATAGTTCAGCAGTTCTTCTGTAGAATTGACTTCTTTTCGTATACCGCTGTCTTTGGAAAAATCCAGCTCATCCTGAACCAGGCATTCCTTCCACCATCCGTTGATCTCAGCCACATGGAGGGCCAGTCTTTTCAGGGTCATGGATTTCTCATGCGGTTTAAACCCGGCCTTGTCAAAAGGGATAGCCGCTAAAATCAGGCGGGTATTAACAGATTCCTGTTTCAATTCTGCCAAAAATTTACCAGCAATACTCATGTTTTTATTTTTAAAGTTTAAGAAGCTGAATATACACTTTCTTTGCATTTCATATGTCCCTTTTTATTGCATCATTAAACTCCGGCAGCAACGGCAACTGCTATTATATTGGCAATCAATCCGAAGCGGTATTGATTGACGCAGGGCTATCCTGCAGAGAAATAGAAATACGCATGAAAATGCGATCGCTGCAGATCGAAAAGGTGAAAGCCATTTTTGTTTCTCACGAACATACGGATCATATAAAAGGGGTATCCACACTGGCCCATAAATACAAACTACCGGTTTACATTACACCCGGAACCGCCGAAAACGGGCCAAGATTAATTAAACATCTGTCACAACCCTTCACCGCACATCAGCCTATACAAATCGGAGATATAACAGTTATTCCATTTGGCAAGGAACATGATGCCGCCGACCCGCATAGCTTTGTAGTGAGCCATGCAGGCATTAATATCGGCGTGATCACCGATATCGGCACAGTATGCGATCAGGTGACCCACTATTTCAAACAATGTCACGCAGCGTTCCTCGAATCCAATTACGATGAAGAAATGCTGGCAAACGGAAAATATCCCCAACTGCTGAAAAACCGGATCAGCGGAGGGAAGGGGCATATTTCCAATACCCAGGCGCTGGAGCTGTTTATTGCCCACAAGCCGCCTTTTATGACACACCTGCTGCTCTCCCATCTCTCCAGGGAGAACAACACTCCTGAGCGTGCTAAAGCCATATTTGAACCATTTGCCGGAAATACGCTGGTCACAGTCGCTTCCCGGTACGAAGCCAGCGAGGTGTATCAGATCAGTCATCCGGAACCGGTGGAGATCGTTATCCCAAGGATACGGGTTCAGGCCGTACAAATAAGCTTATTTTAAGGTTCACTGCCAATTTACTTGTATTGTTATTCCGGAGATAATTGATTAAATTGTAGATGAAACAAATCAATCCGTTATGAAACACTATCACATTGTTTCGAGGATAGCGATTTACATGCTTTCGGTTGTTCTGATCATTTTTGGTATTTGTCACTTTCTCTATCCCCGCGACCTCTTCGTTTATGTTCCTGTATTCATGGTAGGTGGAATACTCTATGCGTACATTGTAGGAGGAATTTTCATCCTGGTGGGGTTGTCCTTCTTAACCAACCAGTACGTGAAATTTACCAGTTACCTGCTGGTGGTACTGATGTTGGTCTTCATTCTGAGTATCCATGTTCCCAATTACCTGAATGCCGGTAACAGAGACATGAAGATGCTGGCCCTCATCAATATCCTGAAGGATACGGTGATCATGGGATTTGTAATGCATATTGCTGCCGGTGCGCATCATCAGCATCTGCATTTTGAAGAAAGCGACTAGATACCTATATTGAGGTATGAAAAAACAGCTTCTTCTGCTAACACTTCTTTTAAGTGCAGTGGGTGTATTTGCCCAGGGCAAAACGCCGTATATCATTTACAATTCCAAAGGCCGCCAGGTTACTTATCAAAAAATGATCCGGATACTGAAGGAAAAGGACATTGTGCTTTTTGGGGAATATCACAACAACGCCATTGCGCACTGGCTGCAACTGGAGGTAACCAAAGACCTGCATCAGAACAGGCAAATGGTGCTGGGGGCAGAAATGTTTGAAGCCGACAACCAGGATGCCCTGAATAAATACATGGAGGGGAAACTCAGTTCCCGGGGGCTGGATTCCAATGCAAGGCTCTGGAGGAATTACGCAACAGACTACGCGCCTTTGGTAAACTATGCCAAAGCCAACCAACTACCATTTATAGCAACCAACATTCCAAGGAAGTATGCGGCAATGGTCAGTAAAGGAGGATTCACCCGGCTCGACAGTTTAACAGCGGAAGAAAAAAAATGGATAGCCCCCTTACCCATAGCCTATGATAAAAACCTGCCGGGCTATGTAAAGATGATGGAAATGATGGCCGGGCATGGCAGCGAAAATATGCCCAAAGCGCAGGCGAGCAAGGATGCGACCATGGCGCATTTTATTTTGCGCAACCTGCAGGCAGGTTCATTGTTCCTGCATTATAACGGCTCCTATCATTCCGATTTTTATGATGGTATCAACTGGTACCTGAAACGGGAAAAGCCGGACCTGAAATACGGCACAATTTCAACGGTAAGCCAGAAAAACATCAAAAGCCTGCTCGCCGAAAACAAGGGCAAAGCAGACTTTATTATTTGTGTAGATGAAGATATGACCAATACCTACTGATAAAGCAGGTACTTCCTGCGCATGGCTTTGTATGCCGATAAACCCGGCTCCCAGGAAGCATATATTTCCTGAACGGATTTACCGGCTTCCACCTGCTGCCTGAAAAGATCAGTACCTGCCAGTTTATTGATGTCACCAATTTCCTTACTCTGGCTTTTGTCGAAAAAATGAGCCTTATCAGGGAAATTATTATAAAGATCGATCATCCACTGAATATGGATTCGCTTGGTTTTACGCAGTTCAGCAATATCAAAATTGCGCAGATCCAGTCCGTAACATTCCTTGTTAATGTGTAGTGGCGTTTCACTCATACCGGGAATACTGACAGGTGTATAAGAAAAATCATACTTCCCTTTTAAGAGCGGGCTGCCAAAAACGGTAAAAGGAAACTGCGTGCCTCTTCCGTGGTTCAGCACCGTGCCTTCGAACCAGCAGGTGGTTGGATAAAGCATAATGCTTTGCTGGGTGTTGAGGTTGGGAGAAGGCTTCACAGGAAGGGTGTACTCCATATCGTGTGTATAGTTGGCCACTTTAATGATCTTCAGTTTGCACTGCAGTTTATTGGGCAACCATCCTTCGCCATTCAGCATCTGCGCAAACTCGGCAATGGTCATGCCATGTGCAACAGGGATGGGATACATGCCAATACCCGATTTAAATTTCATATCCAGTACAGGGCCATCCACGAGGTAACCATTGGGATTGGGCCGGTCGAGGATCAGGAGTTCCTTGTTGTTTTCCGCACAGGCTTCCATGATATGGCCCAGCACGTTAATGTATGTGTAAAAACGACAGCCTACATCCTGGATATCGAAGATCATTACATCCACATCGGCCAGGTCTTCCTTAGACGGCTTACGTTTAGGGCCATAGAGCGAAATCACGGCAACACCCGTTGCAGGATCTTTCTCATCCTTCACTTTAACCCCGGCGCTGGCATTGCCCCTGAACCCGTGTTCGGGGCCAAACACTTTCACGATATTGATACCACGATTCAGCATACTGTCTACAAAATGCATTTTGCCCACAATCGTAGTAGGGTTCGCCAGCAGCGCCACCCGCTTGCCTTTTAAATAAGGCAGGTATAGATTAGTTTGGTCTGCCCCCGTAATAATAGGGTTGGGTTTAGGGACATTGATATTAGCGATCGCAACAATGGCAAAAAAGCCCGCTGCTACTAAAAGCAGCGAAGGTTTCAGGCAATAGGATCTGAATAACCGGGGTAAATTTTTCATATGGTAATAATACGAAAAAATATACACCACAACCTGAACGGCCTGCTAAAAGGTATTCGTATCCGGGTTGTCAAACGCTGAAACAACCTGTTTTGTCCAGTTCTCAATACATTCAGATTCCGCCCTGTCGGCCCTGTCAAAAAAGAAATGTTGCTTTACATCAAGCCCGCAATAACTGTAAATCCCTTTGTCTGATGTAAGTAATAACGCTTTATCCATGCCAATGCCGGCATATTCTGCAGCAGACTTACCGTGCGTATTAATTATTACAGCTTGCCTGCCATTCAACAATCCTTTCTGAACACCTGCGTTGTACTCATAGGCAAATCCATAACTGAAAACCCGGTCTATATATCCTTTCAAAATGGCCGGCATACCGGTCCACCAGATCGGGTAAATAAATGTTATATGGTCTGCCCGAGAAATAAACGCCTGCTCCTTCTGAACGCCGGCATCAACGGCCCCCATCCGCTGCCCTTTCATGTCTTCCAATGACAATACCGGGTTAAAGTTAATCCGGTACAAGTCCCTGACTTCAATTTCATGGCCCGCATTCTGCAATACTTCAACAACTGTTTTTTTAAAATGATTGTTCAGGCTTTGATCGTTTGGGTGCGCATAAATAATAAGATGTTTCATGTGGTTACTTTTATATGATTGAATGATATAAAAGTAGCATGAGCGGGCAGCTAAAAATTGTAAGAAAACGAAACCGCTACAGTTCACGGGGGCAGCAGATGTCCTGCTGAAATTTCATGAACCGGGCAGGTGAAAGATTGAGAAAGAACTTAAAGTCGTGAATCAATTGGCTTTGATCATAATAGCCACATTGATCAATCACTTCAAACCAGTCCGGTTTAACCTGCTTAATGGCAAAATCCCGGATTAACTCAACCGCTTTCAGGAACCGGTAGTACCGGTTTATTTCCTTCGCAGAATACCCCAGATATTGTTTATGACGGAGTTGGATATTTCTTTCGCTTTGGTTCATTTTCCTCGCGATGGTTTTGACAGGGTCCAGAACTGTATCATCGAAAGTTGTCAGTAATTCAGAAGTAGCAGAACGGTTTTTAAGATAGGGTTTACAGAAATCAAGGATATAATTCACCTTTTCCTGCTGACTGTTCATTTTTTTTAATTCATGCCACAAATCGGCGAAGCAATGTTCCTTTATCAATTCGTCCGGGTTAACGGGTACCTGTTCTGCAAGAACAGCATTCCCAAAAAAACGATAAAAAGCATCCCCTTTAAAGTTAGCCACCAGAATTTCAGTGCCGGCCGGTAAAGTATAATCGAACGCATTTTTAATGGGGCCCAGAATCATACATTGATTCACTTTGATCTCCGTATTTTGCTTTGACCTAAGCAAAGCGCCAGGCCCGCAATTGAAAATTAAAATGGTTTGAAAAGAGGGCAATAGGGTTTTGGTCTGATGCTGCCCCGATTTATTGGCTGCATAATAAAAATGGGTAACCACTTCTTCAAAGCCGATGGGAGTCGCAATGCGTAAATCGTGATATTCCTGGTCGTTATTGCGCATCGGTTGAGGTTTATTGTTTAAGGTGAAGGCCGGAAAAATGCGCCAGGGTGCCCGGACCAATCCACAAACCAATACTACCGGCCACATCAGCGCCCAGTTTTAGGTCATTAACAATTAAAGTGGGCTGCGTATTACCATGTACATAGAGTTTTGCAGAAGCCCCCTTTACCTCAATTTTCACCTTGGTCCACGCTCCTGGTACAAGGTCAACATAGGACTCATATTTTTCAGGAAACTCCTTTCGGAGTTTATGCCAGGGAAAATCCGGAAAGGAAATATACTGAACAGAATGGTTTCTCCTAACCTGATCGTCAGCACGGCCATTGGTGGGGCGGATATAGATGCACTCAAACTTTGAATTGTCGTTGTTGATCCTGAAAGCCAACCCCACAAATCCTCTTGCCTGATCGGAAGAACCCGCGCCCGGCTGGCCGGACAGTTCCACTTCAATGATGCCATCTTTAAAAAGGAAATCATTCAGCTTAACAAAAGTAGTTTCAGATGTTACGCCATTGCCGGCTACTTCCAGGGCTTTTTTGCCGGCATAGTTCGTTTCCCTGGTATTTACATTTACCTGAACCAGCTTTTTATTACCAAACAGATTGACAGGCTGCCCGGAAATCTGGGCAGCAACATTTAATGCGGAAAGCAGGAAACCGCAAAAGAAGAGTATTATTTTCATACATTAATAATACAAATACTTTTCCGGGGGGGGAATACCGAATTTGATGAAGGGGCAGGAATGGTGATGAATGCATCAGCAACGCCCTGGAAAAAACTGTTTAATTGCCGCAACACCTTCATCCGTTTTGCTTTTTAATCGCTTTGACCAATCGGGCATTTCTTCTATCGGCACGTGAATTCTGCAGGGAAATAACAGCCCATATTGCAGCCGGGATCCAGCCAATCAGGGTAATTTGAAGAACCAGGCAGATAATGCCTGTAATGATCCTGCCTCTAAGGATAAATGACAGAAACGGGAAGAAAATAGCCAGTAAGGTCATTGTCAACTTTCTTACAAGTTAAAACTATTCCGATATTATCAACGGATTCGGCAATTATTTTCCGCCAAACTTCTCCTTGTAATAATCCACCTTAAAATCGTGAACAGGTGTAGGAGAGTCTTTGTATAGCTGTTTATTTTTCAAATAGCGTTCAGACCTGGCAATTCCCATATTAGAAGCCCCGGAAGGGGAATAAAGAATGGTCAGTTGAACAGGACGTCCAAAAAAACGACTATCCAGAACCGTTTCCCGCATTTCCCTGATCTCTTTGGTTATGGAAAGCCCTAAGATATCCACGTAGAACAGTTTAAAAGCATTATTCCTCCCAAAACCACTGGTAAACAGTATTTCCCTGACCTTGCTGTTCCGGATTTCTTCCCTGAGCTTCAGATTCAGCTCAACGGGAATCAGATCCTGATCCAGCGCTGAGGGTTTCTTTCTGTCACATTGAACAATCGTATCACTGACTGCAATTTTTCTTTTGTTCAGAAATTGCAATATACCTTCCAGTTGAATCGGCTTTTTCAATTCCGTAGGGAATGCTTCGCTCAGAATTGTCCAGATACTTGCTACATTGCCATAGAAAAAAGGAATGCTAAAGTTATGATGGTCATGGGGATGGATCGTTCCCACAATCAGTCGTTCGCTATCCTTTGCAATCGGGTATTTATCCAGGTATTGATGGACGGTTCTCATTTTTTGTATTTATTACCGGCACCCATGATCTTTTTTCTATGCGCAGTTCCCCATTCATACATGGCCAGCAGCACTTTGTCTAACGACAGCCCATATTGAGTGATTTCATACTCCACCGTGGCAGGGACGGTATCATAAACAGTTCTGGTAATCATCTTATTCATTTCAAGGTCTCTCAGCTCTTTTGAGAGCATGCGGGGAGATATACCCGGCACAGAGCGTTCAATTTCTTTAAACCTTTTTTTACCCTCCATTAAAGAGCTTAAGATAGGTAGTTTCCATTTACCGCTTAAAAAATCGAGGGTATCGTTAACCGCCTGCGCAAACTCAACAGGACAGTTGGGAAGACTGAGACCACATTCCTGCTTTATCATGTTCTTTTTCTATTGGTATACCAGAGTATACCGGTATACTCTGGTATAGTAGTTACAAAAGTATAGCAAAGATAGATAATTTTACCCTTATTCCATCACACTTAATATTATTTAAAATGATTTTAGTAACAGGCGCAACAGGGCAATTCGGAAAAACAACCATCCATGCGCTGCTGAATAAAAACGTACCTGCCGGTAGTATATCGGCTTTGGTAAGGGATTTAACCAAGGCAACGGATTTGAAGGAAAAAGGGATTCACCTCAAAACAGGAGACTACGACGACGCAACATCTCTTCTTTCAGCTTTGAGGGGGGTAAATAAATTGCTGTTGGTATCCGGAAATGATATTCCCAACAGGGCCAGGCAGCAGAGAAATGTGGTAGAAGCGGCAGTAGCGGCAGGCGTTACCCATATTGTTTACACCAGCTTTTTGCGCAGAAACGAAACAGCCGGCTCCCCTATTGCTGCAGTAGCAGCCTCTCATATTGAAACGGAGCGTATCATTAAAGAAAGCGGCATCCCCTACACCATTATGCGCAATAGTTTATATGCAGACATATTACCGGGTTTTATGGGAGAAAAGGTTCTAGAAACAGGAATATACCTCCCGGCAGGCAACGGAAGCGCCTCTTTTGCATTAAGGCAGGATATGGCTGAGGCCGCAGCTGAGATACTGACCGGCAGTGGGCATGAAAACAAAGATTATATCATAGCCAATGAGCGCAATTATACAATGCATGATGTTGCAGCCATGCTGAGTGAGCTTTCAGGAGCAGAAATCCCCTATACAAGCCCCACAACCGCAACTTACACAGATACGCTTTCCAAAGCAGGTGTACCGGAGGAATACATACAATTGATTGCCGGTTTCAGCGAAGCAATTGAACAAGGCGAGTTTGAAACCTCCCACTCCGATTTGAGAAAACTGCTAGGTCGAACACCTACAGACATCAAAGAATACCTGAAATCCGTTTACTTCTCCACCAACTAAACCTATAACAAAATGAAAAAAAACAAAATAATCTATTGGGTAACCACAGGAATTATATCAGCCATGATGCTGTTCAGTGCATACGGGTATTTCAACAATCCGGATATCAAAGCGGGATTCACGCATTTGGGATTCCCGGACTATTTCAGAATAGAACTGGGTATTGCCAAGCTTGCGGGCGCTTTGTTGCTGGTGATACCGGTAATACCAAACACAGTTAAAGGGCTCACCTATTCTGGATTTGCCTTTACTTTTTTATCAGCCGCTCTTGCTCATGCGGCGAGCGGGGATCCTGCTTCGGCCATCATCACCCCACTGGTATTTCTGGCGATCCTTACCGTATCCTATGCTTACCATCAAAAATTGAAGCACCGAACAGCCCCAATCATTTAGTTATCATACCCACCGGCGCGCTTGGATTTAACGGGTGCAGGCCATTTTTGCGGACCATTGGGGCCGTTCGGCAGTATGGCTTTTTCAGTGGAACTACGCTCAGGATCTTCACAGGCCATGTACACCAGGATAGCGGTCAGGATGGCATTGCTGCGTACATCATCAAACACAATTTTATCGTAGGTATCCCTGTTGGTATGCCAGGTATAATTGAAATAAGACCAGTTCAACGCACCCAGTGAAAATGCGGGTACTCCAACTGCTACAAAGGAAGCATGATCCGAACCGCCGCCACCGGGCATTCCGGGGAAATTGGTTTTGATGGAATCTGTAATTGATTTAGGTACAGCAGCCAGCCAGCGGCCCAGGTAGTCTTTGGCGTTGGCATAACCGGAACCGCCGATATTGACGATCCTTCCGGTACCATTGTCCTGGTTGAACAGGGCCTGGAGGTTGGAAACAACCTCAGGATGATCTTCTACAAATGCGCGGGAACCGTTCAGTCCCTGCTCCTCACTGCCCCAGTGTCCTACCAGGATGGTTCTTTTGGGATGAGGATATACCGCTTTTAAAATGCGCATGGCCTCCATCATCACCAACGTACCGGTACCATTATCAGTAGCGCCGGTACCACCGTCCCATGAATCGAAGTGTGCGGAGAGCATTACATATTCATTGGGCTTTTCAGTGCCTTTGATTTCAGCAAGGGTATTAAAGGTTGGGACCGTTCCCAATTCCTTAGACTGGGTATATATAGAAATAGAAGGTTGTTTGCCCGACTCGGTTAAGCGATAGAGCAATCCATAATCTTCCAGTGCAATATCCACAGTGGGAATTTTTTTCGTAAAAGCAGCGAAGATTTTATTGACGCCAAAGCCACTGGACCAGTTGCTGGCCACGATCCCCGCAGCGCCTGCTTTTTCGAGTGCGTCGGCCAGTTTGGCGTTGGAAAGGCCTGTTTTGCTGATGCGCTTTTTCCAGGCATCAGCCAGCGCAGTACGCTCAGCTTTCATTTTCTCAATAGAAGCTTTGGTACCAAACTCGTTCCAGTTATAATCCGGACGACCTGTGGGCTGCGGCATAGAGATCAGGACAAACTTCCCCTTTACATTGGGTAACCATTGTTGAAAAGCAAGAGAATCTGCAGCATCAGCCAGGATAATGGTTTCAGCCGTCACCGGCTTTTTGGTTGCAGGGCTGAATGCCAGTTGGGTTCCTTCGATAGAGCGTGTCCATGGAGCCCCCATATCAATATGGGTAACGCCCCTGTCCCAACCGCGCCAGGTGCCATAGTTTTCCCGACGGGCGGGAATGCCCCATTGACCATACTGCGCAATCGCCCAGTCACTTGCCTGAACCATTTTGCCGGAACCAACCAGCCGGGGTCCAACCCCATCCATCAGTTCATGGGCCAGTCTTTTAAGTTGGGAACGGTCGTTCGCTTCCTGAACGATCGCAGCAACAGTGGCTTCTGTACTGCTCACCTGTGCCGTAACAGAGAGCGAAACCAGGCTCAGCCCAACTACCAGCCCGGCCGCCTTTGTATGCAAAGTGGAGATCAAAATTTTCATGGGATAATGATACAAAAGAAATGCGTACCGCCCCAGGATACAGAAGAGATTGTGATGGATGGATGAATGTCCGGCAATTTTTTCAATAACATTACAGTATGTATTTCAAAAAATTTTATAGTGCTATATATAATTAAGCGGTTAAATTAGTTCCTGCGGGCCTTATCCCTGTTGTAAATGGTAAAAAACGGGATATCTGCCAGCAGTGAAAAATTGATCCTCGTTACACTCCTATTCGATTCTGTAATAGCGGCATTCCCGCTTTCATATTTAATGGTTCTGAGGTTCGGAATATAGCTAAAATGAATCCCCGCTGAAACAGGCAGCTTAGGGCAGTTTACCAGTAGTCCGATTCCTGGTGAAAAGAAATGTTCCAATCGCAGGTTGGAATAAGATACCGTATCGTTATTCAATCTTTGATTTACCATAGACCCCAGATCTAAAAAACTCACAAAAGGGGTAAGAAATCCTTTCCCAACTGTTACTGATATTCCTATTGGGGCAGATAAACCAATATTTCCTTTTGTTTGATTCTTCTGGCTGCCATAAGCTGTTTCCCAACCTCCCGCCAACCCTACATAGCCATTCAGCGATATATTAAAACTGCTGTGCCTTTTAATGGAAGCGCTTCCAATCGGCAAGGCATAGGCATTCAGCAGCTTTTCCATATCCGCTGCATTTTCTACTGTTGCCAGTTGCGACACAAATGCAATGGTACGGGAAAACTTCATTTCCTTGCTCATATATGCACCAAATTCAATCGTCAACCGGGGAATAACCTGCTGGTAGTCCTTTTTCAGTATAGCTTCAAATATTGCAATGTATTTTCCGGGAACATCAACAACAGTATCATTGATCAGGTAGCGTTCATTGATTGCAGAAATATTTTTCAAGGCGCCAACAAACTGACCCACTGATAGATTGACATTATTTATATAGGTCATGATCTCCTCGGGGGTCTTTAAATCAAACCCCCTGGACTTTACATAACTGTAAGTATTATTTAACTTGTTCACAAACCTGACCAGGTCCTGCATCTTAGTTGCCAGCGGTACAATATTATCGGCATTCCTTACTTCCAGGTAATTTCTAAATTCCGGAACCTGAATCATTTGCTGATACAACAGCCCATAAAAATACCTCACTTCAGGTTTCTTTAAAGACACCTCTGTTGCCGGCAGAATGTTCAGGGGGTTAACCCATATATCCCTGCTGCCTGCTGTATCTAATAAGGCCTGTGAAATAAGGTCCGCCGCATTAAGTATTTTGTAAACAGAGGAGTCTGAAGAATACTGTTCGTTCGCCAGTGATGTAACCAGCCGGTCTAAAGATTGTCCTTGTTGACTGTATTCAACAATATAGCTTCCCAGAAACAACATATCCTTCATTTTCGGGTTATTTTGCAATAAAGGAAAAATGCCTTCGGGGTTTCTTATTATATTTTTGGGCAACTGCTCAATATCAAACTGAGCGGTATGCCTCAACTGTAATAAATCGGCAGTATAATAAGAAGACGATCCTGAGCCGTACAGCTTTTCTATATAAGTAAATGTTTTTGGAAAAACAGACCTGATCAGTTGAGCATCTTTCTCAGTGTTGATTTGTTTGAACATCTGATCAATCGCCACATGTAAGGCTTCCTGCTTAAATCTGCCAGCCATAAAATTTGCAATTCCGTTTATAGCGGAGGCCTGCCAGCCTGCAGATCCAAGACCGCCTGCAACCAATTCCAAAGATGAATAACTGATCGCTTTATCAACGGCCGTTCCTGTTCTCCCGCCTCCCATCACAGAATCCGGCATCATGTAATAGTTTTGCTTTGGCAGGATATCAGGAGGATAAATTCCCAACAAATGATCCTTTAGAAAAGGATTGGCCAGCAGTTCCTGATCATTGCCATATTTATAGATTTTTTCCCTGAAAGCTTCAACAAAACTATTGATAATAAACGTGGTATCTTTTGTACTACGGGGAATACTATTTATGATATTGGCTAATTCCAGGGCATCCAAATAGGTCTTTTGCTTGTTATATTGGGCAAACAGACCGGAACTACAAACCAGCGTCAATACAATCAGGAAGTATATCTTTTGCAGCATAGGGCAATATTTAATTTAGAAATTATACGAAGGCAGCCATGCAATAAGAAGATCATCTACCGGATCAGGAACGATAGGCTGAAGATATATTCGGCTCGGCAAACACCCTTGCATATACACTGGTGTCTTCCCGCAAGGAAGATTGAATTCCGGAAGGTGCAAACCAATATCCGTTTTGGTCCATGATCTGCAATCCCATTGTCCCCAGCATAAATGGCACATTTGCCCAGGGAGTGGTTGTTCCCTTTAATCTTTTATATTCAAAAACAGACCAGCCACTGGGCTGTCCCGGGATATACGGACCGGGAATACCTGTAACAGGGGACGTATAAAACCTTTGCCAGTTATTATTAGCATCCAGTAAAAGCACCAGGTTTCTGTCCAGTTTTTTCTCAAAATAGTTCTGAAACCTGAATACCGTCACATACTCACCATTCGGCGCCTGCATTTTTATGCCGTATTGTTTTGAGAAATCATCTGTAATAATGCAACTGAAAAAGTTTCCATGCGCATCTCTGGCCCAGTCCCCGGTTCCCCAATCAAACACCGTTACATATGGCTTTACTCCCTTTTGATATACGGTAAGAAATTCCAGTGGAGCTATGTTTTTAGGCTCTGAGGTAAGATAGATCAAATCATCTCCGTAAACCTTAATATCATTCCTGTTATAGATATGATACCCGAATATGCCAAAACTCGGAACATCTATCATTACCCCGTTAAAACAGGTATCGTATGGATCTTTCGGCAGGCTTACACAGCCTATCTTAAAACCATGTACTCTTTCCGGCTGTTTAACCTCTGATGCCGTTTCAATAAGATCTCCTTTAATTTCGGTCAGATCAAGCGATTCAAGGCTTTCCGGAATAAATGGTGTAAACATAATGCGGGTAATTTAAGTTGCGCGTTAAGGTATTTGCTGATTCAACAGTAAAATATCCTTTTCCCGGGACTTATGGCACTTTTTACATATACAGACCAGAAGACTTCACAAAGCAGCAGGAATCTTTAACCGGAACGGTCCTACATAACCGTAAACCCGCTTTCAAACACCCTGAACCGCGCGTCCAGGTCTTTGATCAGTCTGCGCTTCACCACAGGATCTTCAATAAAACTATATTCAAGACTATTATATACCAACTGCTTAATGGCAGCATAGGAGAAGTCTTTATATCGTTTAGCCAGCAGTACGTACTGCTCCGTCATATTGGTTCTGAGCACACCGGCATCATCGGTGCTGATCACCATGGGTACACTGAACGCTTTATATAGCAAGATTGGATGACGGCCTTCTTTTATTTTCAGAATAAACTCATTACTGACCAGGTTGATTTCAACAGTCACCTTGTTCTTAGCCATGTAGCGCAACAACTCATAGTTGTTTGCTTCATGTGCAATATCCACCCCATGCCCTATCCGGCTGGCTCTGGCAGTATGCACGGCAGCGCCAATATGCCAGGTAAGCGCTTCGGGCAGTACCAGCCCCAATGCCAGTTCTCCTGCATGCAGGGAGTTTCGGACTTTTGGGTAGCGGGTATTACAATACTTATACATCACCATGTGCAGCCAGTAATCCTTCATGGAAGTTTCGCCATGCTCGGGTGAAACAATGTTCACCCCATCAATGATCGGGCTGAGGTCTGCAGAAATAAAAGCCGCAACCAGGTCGCGGAACAGGGTCACAGGCTCCATGAAACGCAACACAAAGTTCTGGTAACGCATGGTAAAAAGGGAATCGTCCAATCGCAGTGTATGATGCAATTTTTCAATCAGTTCAACATTGTATTTGCGGGCATCGGCTGCGATGTTCTTTTGTACCAGGTACGTATACAAAGTATCCAGCGTTTTAAATACAGCCTCCTCGTTGCGGGTTGCCTGATAATTCCTTAAACGTTCATTCAATTGAACAAAATCCTCCACAGAAACGGTTGAGGGAATCGTTGTAAGCTGGGTTTCAATGTAACTCAGGTTTTCCCGGATAGCTCTTTGCTTCAATTCCGTTAAACCAGCTTCAAAGCTTCCGCCAATCGCTGCCCCAAACTTATCGAAAGACTCAAAAAATTGCTTATCGGATGGATAGTGCGCATCGTTGTAATCCTTCACAGACCATTTCCGGATCAACAAGTCTTTGTACAAATCCAGCGCTCCCCGGCTCTTTACGGCAGATAAGCGTTCCCAACTGCCGGTTACCGGTTGCTCCGCGGCAACAGTCATCGTGGCCGCATTCACAAAAAAATCTGCTTCAATGGCATGTGCCAGCAGCGTTTCTGCATAAACAGATCCGCCGTAATGGTGATGCAGGTCGCCTCCCTTCGGCATCCGGGAAAAGAATGCAGTCAATGCTGCATCATTGTTCCTGATTTTTTCAAAATACTGGCTTACCGGTTGAGCATGACCAACAAAAACAACAATCCATAAAAGAAAGGAGTAGCATATTTTCATCCCTCTAAAATAGAAAATACTTCAATCAGTTGCGGTTTGAATTTAATGACCAAAAGTACTGTCAGACTCTGCCAATTGCTTCAGGGCCTGATTCATGTCCACAAAATTCTTTCGGGTATCTTCTCCAACCTGCTTCAGAATAGCAGTACTCAGGATACCGGAAAAATCTTCACCATGAATCAGCTTCACCTGGTTGGGGGCGATTTCTTCAATGCAGAAATAATGCCGGCCATCAAACAATCCTTTTACCCATAAGCTGCCCAGCCAGGAAAAGGAATGAAATGGAACCACCTCCAGAACAATGGGTTTGAATACCATGATTTTCTCTCCGTTTTGAAGTGTATTCTTCAAACGGCCGCCCTGTTTCAATTCGCCTTCAATACTTCTGATAAATGGATTCCAATTGGGGTATCCGTTGAAGTTGGTTAGCAGCACCCATAGTTTTTCTTTGGATGCGTTGATAATAATTTCAGTTTTAATGCGCTTGTCCATAGTTGTAGTTTACAAGGCAAAACTACTGTCGGCCTACGCCTACGTTCATTAACAATTGTAAAGAAATCATTCGGCCCCCATTAATCTTTTGCGGATGCGGCTCAGCGACACAGGGGTGATACCCAAAAAAGAAGCAATCATATAATGCGGCACCCGCAACAGCAGATCGCCGTGCTCCGCTTCAAATTTCCGGTATCTTTCTTCCGGGCTGTCCAGGATGTAAGAAGAGAGGATCATTTGCGCATTCACAAAACGTTGTTCGGCAATTTTACGCGACAACGTATTCATGGCAGGAACCAATTCGTACAGTTGATGCAGTTCCTCATAATTAATCACCAGCAAATCGGCATCCTCTAATGCCTCCAGCGTTAGTATGCTGGGAACCTTTCTCAGAAAGCTGTCATAACAACTGGCAAAGAGGTTTTCCTTAAAGATAAATGCAGTGATATCTTCGCCATCTTTAGTGTAATACAAGCGTAACAATCCTTTATTGATAAAACAGACTTCCCGCGCAATCTTCCCCTGCTCTGTTAGTTTGAATTTCTTGGGCACCTGGCGGAAAGTAAAAGCATGTTCAATCAGTTGTTTCTCCTGATTGGTAAAACGAACCAGATTGGATGCATTGGCAAAAAATTGTTCAAACATACTTTCAGCGCTGATTTACAGGTTTACAATCCCAACCCAAACTTTTTGGCAGTATCCTTAGCAATTTCATACCCTGCATCTGCATGCCTGATCACACCCATCCCCGGGTCGTTGCGCAGTACGCGGCTGAGTCTTACGGCCGCATCATCCGTTCCGTCTGCTACAATCACCATTCCGGCATGAATACTGTAACCCATTCCCACTCCGCCTCCATGGTGCAAAGACACCCAACTGGCGCCACCGGCCGTATTCACCAGTGCGTTGAGCACCGGCCAGTCGGCCACTGCATCGGAACCATCCAGCATAGCTTCGGTTTCGCGGTTGGGAGAAGCAACAGAACCGGTATCCAGGTGATCTCTTCCGATCACAATGGGCGCTTTCAGTTTCCCGGTACGAACCAATTCATTAAACGCCAGTCCGGCCTTCTCTCTCTCACCCTGGCCCAGCCAGCAGATACGCGCGGGCAATCCCTGGAAAGCGATTTTTTCTTTGGCCAGTTTCAGCCAGCGCTGCAAACTTTTATTTTCGGGGAATAACTTCCCGATCACTTCGTCCGTAACGGCAATATCCTGCGGGTCACCGCTCAGGGCAGCCCAACGGAACGGGCCTTTCCCTTCGCAGAACAACGGGCGGATATAGGCCGGAACAAATCCCGGGAAATCAAAACATCTGCCAACCGGAAATGCCAGTGTTTCCGGCTGAACGGCCTTCTGCTGTTCATATTCCTGCGCCCTTGCACGGATATTGTTGCCATAATCAAAAGTAATAACTCCTTTATCCATGAGTTGAATCATCAGTTGCACATGCAGGTACATACTTTCATAACTCAATGCAATATATCCTTCCGGATTAGCCGCCCGCATTTCATTGGCTTCCGCATTGGTTAAGGTATGAGGGATATAACCGATCAGCGGATCGTGCGCTGATGTTTGGTCGGTGAGGGTATCGGGAATAATATTTCTTTCATTCAAGCGCTGCAACAGTTGTACAGCATTGCAAAGCACACCGATGCTCCGCGCGAGTCCGGCAGCCTTATAGGCCAGCGCCTGGTCGATCGCCAGATCAATATCGGTGTATTTCTCGTTGAGGTATTTGGTTTCGATGCGTTTATCGATGCGCCATTCTTCCACTTCTGCAACCAGGGCAACGCCTTCGTTCATGGTAATGGCCAATGGCTGGGCGCCGCCCATTCCACCGAGACCCGCGGTTACATTCAGGGTTCCTTTCAGTGAGCCGCCATATTCTTTATCTGCCAGTGCTGTATAAGTTTCATAAGTGCCTTGCACAATGCTCTGGGATCCGATATAGATCCAGCTACCTGCAGTCATCTGCCCGTACATCATCAACCCTTTTTGTTCCAGTTCGGTAAAATGTTTCCAGTTGGCCCAGTTGGGAACCAGTTGCGAGTTGGAGATCAGCACCCGCGGCGCATCTTTATGCGTTTTCAGAATACCCACCGGCTTACCGCTCTGGATCAGTAAAGACTCATCATTTTCCAGGCTTTTGAGCGAAGCGATGATCTGGTCCAGCGCCTGTATGTTCCTGGCCGCTTTACCCCTGCCGCCATAAACAATCAGGTCTTCGGGCTTTTCGGCCACTGCCGGATCCAGGTTATTCAATAACATACGCAAAGCGGCTTCCTGTACCCAACCTTTGCAGTTTAATGTAGTTCCAACAGGTGTCTTGTATTTGGCAAAATCGTAAGTGGCAATCATGTGTTGAAAATAGTGAATTTGCTGAAACTTTTCACTTCCCGGCAGGAGGGTTACACACAAAGCCCAGAGTGTCCGTTCAATACACCAAATCTTCGTAAGCCGCCTGCAGTTCATTGTAGGAATGCTGGTCTTTAGCCGCTTTGGCAGCGGCCATTCCTTTTTCATACCATTCAATGGCAAGCGTCTGCTCTCCCAACTGTTCCAGCAGTTTGGCCAGATGATAATAAGAACCCACATAATCGGGCGATTCTGTCAGAATTGCTTCAAACAGTTCCCTCGCACCCGCCGTATCTCCGGCCTTGATGTATTCCAATGCCAGTGCGTGGCGCAGAAAATTATCCCTGGGGTTGGATGCCAAAAATTCCCTGATCCGGTCAATTCTGTTCATACAACGAAGATAGGGGCAATCTTTTTTACAGATTTGACCGAATAAAATTCTTGAAATACTTTGCAGCATTACAAACCTTACTATATTTGCAATAGTTGCATAAACAACTATTTGAAACGACAAATTAAAAACATATGAAGATTTTAGTCTGTGTCAGTAAAACACCCGACACCACCTCTAAAGTTGCCTTCACCGATGGCAATACAAAATTCGACGAAGCAGGTGTTCAGTGGATCATTAACCCATACGATGAATGGTATTCGTTGGTAAGGGCCATTGAACTGAAAGAAAAAGATGCTTCCGTTGTCATTCACATGGTTACTGTTGGCGGAGCAGATACGGAGCCCATCATCCGCAAGGCGCTGGCATTGGGTGGAGACGAAGCCATTCGCGTAAACAGCGACAGCACCGACAGTTATTACATTGCAGCACAAATTGCAGAAATAGCCAAACAGGGTGGATACGATCTGATCTTCACCGGTAAGGAAACATTAGATTACAATGGTTCTTCCATTGGCGGCATGGTTGCTGAACTGACCGATGCACCGTATATTTCCCTGGCCACCAAATTTGACCTGGAAGGAACAACTGCCACTGTTACCCGCGAAATTGAAGGCGGTGAAGAAGTGGCAGAAGTGGCGTTGCCGGCGGTGGTAAGCTGTCAGAAAGGGATGGCCGAACAGCGGATCCCCAACATGCGTGGAATCATGGCGGCACGTACCAAACCATTGAAAGTGACAGAACCCGTAGCTGCTGATGCACTTACGGCTATTGTAAACTTTGAACTTCCTCCTGCAAAAGCAGGCGTTAAACTGGTTGATGCAGAAAATGTAGAAGAACTGGTTCGTTTGCTGCACGAAGAAGCTAAAGCCATCTAATCAATAGAAACCCAACCATTCATTCAAAATTCCGCAATATGTCCGTTTTAGTATTCATAGACCACGCTGATGGTCACGTTAAAAAATCTTCTCTCGAAGCCCTTACTTATGGCGCTAAAGTTGCCGCACAACTGGGCACATCCGCCGAAGGGCTTTTGTTGGGAACCGTAACAGAAGACCTTGCTGCGTTGGGAAAGTATGGTGTTACCAAAATTCACCAGGCAGCCAATGAAGCATTGAACAACCTCGATACACAGGTGTATGCAGCAGCCATTGCTGAAGCGGTTACCGCCAGCGGCGCTACGGTAATCATATTCTCTCACACCCCAACCGGAAAAGCAGTTGCAGCACGTGTTTCTGCCAAACTGAAAGCCGGCCTGGTTACAGGCGCCTGTGCGTTGCCCGATACCTCTAATGGTTTTGTAGTGAAGAAAGGGGTATTCTCCGGAAAGGCATTTGCCAATGTGAGCATCAATACTGCTGTTAAAATCATATCCCTCAATCCAAATAGTTATATGACCGTTGCGGGTGAAGGTACTGCTGCTGTTGCTCCGCTCGCGATCAGTGCAGGCGCTGCCAAAGTAAAAGTAACTGCAGTGAACAAAGTAAGCGGAGATGTGCCATTAACCGAAGCCGACATCGTTGTAAGTGGCGGACGCGGATTGAAAGGACCGGAAAACTGGGGCATCCTTTTAGACCTCGCCAAGGTACTCGGAGCAGCTACCGCGTGCAGCAGACCT
This sequence comes from Sphingobacteriia bacterium, assembly GCA_015999745.1. Lineage (GTDB taxonomy): Bacteria > Bacteroidota > Bacteroidia > Chitinophagales > Chitinophagaceae > Sediminibacterium. The sequence continues at coordinate 68,694 of JAECQP010000003.1, forward strand.
GTGGGTGATGCGCATTGGAGACCGCACCACGAACACGTAGGTCAAACCGGAGTTCAGGTTGCACCTAATCTATACATTGCCGTTGGGATCTCCGGCGCCATCCAGCACCTGGCAGGTGTAAACAGGAGTAAGATCATTGTAGTGATCAACAAAGATCCGGAAGCGCCATTCTTCAAAGCTGCCGACTATGGTATCGTAGGGGATGCGTTTGAAGTGTTGCCAAAGCTCACAGAAGCAATCAAAAAAATGAAAGCGTCTGCCTAAGAAAAATCAATTACCCCCGTTGCGGTGTTAGGCGGGAATATTTTTACGCAGGGTTTATACAATTTGCAAATTCCAACTGTTGCAATGCCGTATAAACCCTGTTCTGTTTTAGCCGAGTACCACCCCGCCCTTCTCCCGGTAATCTTCTCTTACCGGGGTAAACACGTCCAGGATAAAGCAGTCGGTGATAGCCAGCCCTGCATGGGGCATATTGGAGGGAATCACAAATACCTGTCCCGGTACGAGGCGGTGTGCAACCCCATCCACCGTCAGTTCAAACTCACCCTTTAACACATAGGATACCTGTTCGTGTGGATGATGATGCATTGGCAGGGTGGCGCCCGCATCAACGGTTACATGAGAATAGGTTGCAGTGGCCGTATGAATAAACTGGGCAGAATACCCTGCAATGAGGGATCCGGACTCAATATCGCTGATCTGGAAAAATGGCATAGAATTGGTTTATAGCCGCAAGTTGCTGAATTTAATTGGTTCCGAAAAACAATGCCCGGAGCATTCCGATGTGCTTTTTTTGAGTTAATTTCGTAGGCAATATGAAGAAGATAGAACTGGAAATTGTAGCGCTCTCCCACAGCATTACACAAACCCATTCCTATGCGGTTGTTTTAGGCGAGATGAATGGATTGCGCAGACTGCCGATTGTGATTGGCGGTTTTGAGGCACAGGCTATTGCCGTTGCGCTGGAACATATGCACCCCAGCCGTCCGCTCACACACGACCTCATGAAAAATTTCATGAATGCTTTTGGTGTGGAACTGCAGGAAATCATCATCAACGATTTGCAGGAAGGAATTTTCTATTCAAAACTGGTGTGCTTTACAGACAACGATACGGTTGAAATTGACAGCCGCACCAGCGATGCGCTGGCGCTGGCAGTTCGCTTTGGCTGCCCGATCTATACCTACGAAAATATTTTAGAAAATGCCGGCATACTGATGGAAGACAGCGCCTCCCCAAAAACCGGCGGAGAAGCTATTGGCATTGAAGAAACCAGCGGCAGTAAAGATGACCTCAGCGCCATGAGTGTAGAAACATTGAATAACCTGCTCAATGAAGTGCTGGAGCAGGAAGACTATATCCGCGCCATTGCCATCAGAGACGAACTGAACAAGCGAAAATAATATGGTGGTTTTCCCCAACTGCAAGATCAACCTGGGATTGCACATCACCGGCAAACGGGCAGATGGGTACCATGAACTGGAAACAGTATTCTATCCGGTGCAATTGAAGGATGTATTGGAAGTGGTACACGCCACAGCAGGAGAACAGGCCCATATAACATTTACCTCCTCCGGCCTGCCGATTCCCGGCGATACGGCCAACAATCTTTGCACCATAGCATATCAGCTGTTGAAAAAAGATTTCCCCGGGCTTCCTTCCATTCGAATGCACTTGCACAAAATTATTCCTATGGGCGCCGGTTTGGGGGGAGGAAGTGCCGACGGGGCTTTTGCTTTAAAATTGCTGAACGAAAAATTTCAGTTGGGGCTCAATACAGCGCAACTGATTCATTATGCCGCACTGTTGGGCAGTGATTGTCCTTTCTTCATCCTCAATCAACCCTGTTATGGAACCGGCAGAGGAGAAATCCTGACTCCAGTTCAGTTGGATCTCAGCGATTACCGGTTTGTACTGATTCACCCGGGCATCCATGTAAGTACTAAATGGGCATTTGAGCAACTGACCCCGGCCAAAGCGCCCAGGCCCATTACAGATATTTTGCAACAACCCATAGCCGAATGGAAGCAGGAACTCCTGAACGACTTTGAGTTCCCTATTCTCAAAGCCTATCCGGAAATTGCTGCCATTAAGCAGGCGTTATACAGCGACGGCGCCTTGTATGCCGGCATGAGCGGAAGCGGCAGCACGGTATTTGGCATTTACGCTGTAGATCAGCCGGTTGGGATTCAGCACAAGACCAGTCACCCCTGTCACATTGTTTAGCGAAATCCTTACACATAAGAATTTTCACGTATTTTAATTGAAATTATTCAATATTTACCCGTATTAATTAAAATATGTTTAAAAAATAATCAAACCATTACACATTATTTTGCATTCCTGCCAAATTATTGTATTTTAGTCAAGATTGCCTGCCATATATATTTGATAACTCTTAATTCGGTTCTATGTTCAATTCCCGTACTGATGGCGGCATGTACAACCCTGAGTTCGAACGCGACGCCTGTGGCATTGGCTTTGTCGCCAATATTAAAGGCCACAAATCTCACCAACACATTGCAGATTCGCTGACCGTACTGGAGAATATGGAACACCGTGGTGCCTGTGGTTGCGAAAACAACACGGGGGACGGTGCTGGTATTTTCTTTCAGATTCCGCATGAATTCTTTTTCGACGAATGCATTAAACTGGGCGTGCACCTTCCGGAATCCGGCAGGTACGGCGTGGGAATGATTTTCTTTCCAAAATCCATTGGTCTTCGCGAAGAATGCAGAGACATTTTCAACAGGGCGGCGGAAAAGCTGGGCCTGGAAATTATCGCCTACCGGAAAGTGCCTGTAAATAAGGAAGACATTGGTATAACAGCCTTGTCTGTTGAGCCTTGTATGGAACAGGTATTCATTGCCTGCCCCGATTCCATTAGCAACACCGACGACTTTGAGCGCAAGCTGTTTATCCTGCGCAACTATGCCTCACACACCATTAACAACAGTACCCGCAAAGACGAAGTAGGATTCTACATGGCATCGCTCTCTGCCCGTACCATTATTTATAAAGGCCAGCTCACCAGTTTACAGGTGCGGAATTATTTTCCCGACCTGAACGATAAAAGAGTGGTTAGCGCATTCGGGCTGGTTCACTCCCGTTTTGCCACCAATACATTCCCTTCCTGGAAACTGGCACAGCCATTCCGTTATATGGCGCACAACGGGGAAATCAATACCCTGCAGGGCAACCTGAACTGGCTGCGATCCAGCGAAACCGGATTCACCACACCTTATTTCAGCAAGGAAGAACTGGAAATGATTTTACCGATCGTTACCGGCGGGCAATCCGACTCTGCCTGTCTCGACAATATGATTGAGTTGCTGACCCTCACCGGAAGATCCCTGCCGCATGTAATGATGATGCTGATCCCCGAAGCCTGGGATGGCAATGAAGATATGGACCCAGTGAAAAAAGCCTTCTACGAATACCATGCCTGCATGATGGAACCATGGGATGGGCCGGCTTCCATTTCCTTCACCGACGGACAAATGATTGGTGCAACGCTCGACCGGAACGGACTCAGGCCCTCCCGCTACACGGTTACACACGATGACCGGGTAATCATGGCTTCAGAAACCGGTGTATTACCGATTGATCCTGCCAATGTAAAAGAGAAAGGCCGCCTGCAGCCGGGAAAAATGTTTGTAGTGGATATGGCGCAGGGAAGAATCATCAGCGACGAAGAACTGAAACAAACCATCTGTTCGCAAAAGCCCTATGCAGACTGGCTGAACAAATACAAGATCCGTTTGGAGGAATTGCCCGAACCAAGGGTCATGTTCACCCATCTGGAACCCGACCAGGTATTTAAATACCAGAAAGCCTTTGGTTATTCTACCGAAGACCTGGATACCATTATTGCACCAATGGCCATTGATGGCAAGGAGCCCATCGGCTCCATGGGCAACGATGCCCCCCTTGCCATACTCAGCGATCAGCCACAGCACCTGAGCGCTTATTTCAAACAACTCTTTGCGCAGGTAACCAATCCACCGATTGATCCGATCCGCGAGCGGATGGTCATGTCGCTGGCTACTTTTGCAGGAAGCAATGGCAACCTGCTCATCGAAGATCCGATGGCCTGCCACAGTGTGGCATTGAAACATCCGATCCTGAACAACCACGATCTCGAAAAAATCAGAAGTATTGATACCGGGGTATTCCAGGCCAAAACATTGCAGACTTATTTCAGGGCAAGCGGTAAGCCGGGCGCTTTAAAAGCCGGAGTGGATCGCCTTTGCCGTTATGCAGTGGATGCAGTACAGGATGGGTTTGAGGTGATCATCTTATCCGATCGCGCCATCGACTCCGACCATGCGCCCATCCCCTCTTTGCTGGCAACGGCTGCTGTTCACCATCACCTGATTAAGAAAGGATTGCGCGGACAGGTTGGCCTGATCGTAGAAGCGGGTGATGTTTGGGAGGTTCATCATTTCGCCTGCCTCGTAGGTTTTGGTGCAACCGCCATCAACCCTTACCTGGCGCTGTCTTCCATCAGAGACATGAAGCTGGCAGGAAAAATGCAGACCGATCTGGATGCGGACCATCTGAAAAAAAATTACATCAAAGCCGTGAACGAAGGACTGCTGAAAGTCTTTTCCAAAATGGGCATCTCCACCTTCCAGTCTTACCAGGGTGCGCAGATTTTTGAAATTATCGGCATCAATAAATCGGTGGTAGACACTTATTTCACCGGAGCGACTTCGCGTATTGAAGGAATGGGACTGGATGAAATAGCCAGGGAAACACTGACCAAACATTTCTTTTCTTTCAGCAGGAAAGACAGACCGGTAGATCGTTTACCGGTAGGTGGTGTATACCAGTGGAAGAGAAAGGGAGAGTTTCACTTGTTTAATCCACAGACCATCCACCTGCTGCAGGATGCTACCCGAAAGAACGACTACGCAACCTATAAAAAATACGCTAACCTCATCAACGATCAGAGCGAACACGCCTGCACGCTGAGAAGCCAGTTTGAATTTGTAAAAAACAGGCCTTCCATTTCTATAGATGAAGTAGAACCTGCAGAAAATATTTACAAAAGATTTGCAACCGGAGCCATGTCCTTTGGTTCAATATCCTGGGAAGCGCATACCACACTGGCGATTGCCATGAACAGACTGGGAGGCAAGAGCAATACGGGCGAAGGCGGTGAAGATGAAATCCGTTACACGCCATTACCCAATGGAGATTCCATGCGTTCTGCGATTAAGCAGGTTGCTTCCGCAAGATTTGGCGTAACCGCATTATACCTGACAGAAGCAGATGAACTGCAAATCAAAATGGCACAGGGTGCCAAGCCGGGCGAAGGCGGTCAGTTACCCGGACATAAAGTAGATGAATGGATCGGCAAAACAAGGCATGCTACTCCCGGCGTTGGATTGATTTCCCCGCCGCCACACCACGATATTTATTCTATTGAAGATCTGGCGCAACTGATCTTCGATTTAAAGAACGCCAACCGTGCAGCGCGCATCAATGTAAAGCTGGTATCCAAAGCAGGCGTTGGCACTATTGCCGCGGGTGTAGCAAAGGCCAAGGCCGATGTAGTACTGATTGCAGGCCACGATGGCGGCACAGGCGCCTCCCCCATCAGCTCCGTAAAACATGCGGGCATGCCATGGGAACTGGGCCTTGCAGAAACGCATCAAACGCTGGTGAAAAACAAGCTCAGGAGCCGCGTAGTCGTACAGGCCGATGGCCAGATGAAGACCGGTCGCGACATTGCGATTGCGGCTTTGCTTGGTGCGGAAGAATGGGGCGTTGCCACCGCAGCATTGATTGTGGAAGGATGTATCATGATGCGCAAATGCCATCTCAACACCTGCCCGGTAGGTGTGGCCACACAGGATGAAAACCTGCGTAAACGTTTTACCGGCAACCCGGATCATATTGTCAACTTTTTCAAATTCATTACGCAGGAACTGAGGGAGATCATGGCAGAACTCGGATTCAGAACAGTCAATGAAATGATCGGCCAGGCAGATTGTTTGCAGCAGAAAGAAAATGTGAGCCACTGGAAATACAAAAACCTCGACCTGTCCGCAATATTGTACAAAGAACCCGGCTCCTTGTACACGGGCTTGTACAAACAGGAAGAACAGGATCATGGCATTGCAGCCGTGCTCGACTGGCAATTGCTGAAAGTTGCAGCGCAGGCCATCAACACCAAAGAAAAAGTAACCGCATCCTTCCCCATCAGGAATACAGACCGGACTGCAGGCACCATTGTTTCGAATGAGATCACTAAAGTATACAGGAGCGAAGGCCTGCCCGAAGACACCATCCATTTCCGGTTCAACGGAACAGCCGGCCAGAGTTTTGGCGCATTCAATACGAAGGGAATGACCCTGGAGCTGGAAGGGGATGCCAATGATTATTTCGGCAAAGGATTAAGCGGGGCCAAACTGATTGTATATCCTTCAGCACAGGCAACATTTACGCCGGAAGAAAACAGCATTATTGGTAACGTAGCGCTTTACGGTGCAACCTCGGGCGAAGCCTATATCCGCGGAAAGGCGGGTGAACGTTTCGCTGTTCGCAATTCCGGGGCAAGCGTGGTAGTGGAAGGCATCGGCGCGCACGGCTGCGAGTACATGACCGGCGGAACTGCAGTGATACTGGGCAGCACCGGCAAAAACTTTGCAGCAGGCATGAGTGGCGGCATTGCTTATATCTATGATATCAATGGCCGGTTTGCAGGCAACTGTAACACCGAAATGGCAGACCTTGATCCGCTGAATGCAGAAGATGCAGCAGTGCTTCAGTCCATGATCAGTAAACACCAGCAATATACCAACAGTACCGTAGCGAAGTTTATCCTGAATGATTTCGACAACCAGTTGAAAAACTTTGTGAAAGTATTCCCCAGGGATTATAAAAAAGTACTGGAGAAAAGCAAAGCGGCGCTGGTAGCCAGGTAACCGCAACAAAGAATGCAGCAAACCAGCAAACGCCAACAAATATTGTTCAATCCTAACAAAAAAAAGCATGGGTAAACCAACAGGATTTTTAGAATTCACCAGGGAACTTCCGGGCAAACGTTCACCTGGGGAAAGAGTGAAGAACTATAAGGAATTTGTGGAGCGACTCGATGAAACAAAGCTGAACCAGCAGGCTGCAAGATGCATGAACTGCGGTGTTCCATTCTGCCATAACGGATGCCCGCTGGGCAATATCATACCTGAGTTCAATGATGCCGTGTATCGCAAGAGTTGGGCAGAAGCGTATGAGATATTATCCGCCACCAATAATTTTCCGGAGTTTACCGGAAGGATCTGCCCCGCTCCCTGCGAGAGCGCCTGTGTACTGGGCATCAACCAGCCCCCGGTTACCATTGAAGAAATTGAAAAACACATCATCGAAATCGCGTTCGACAAAGGCTTTGTTCTACCCAAAAGACCGAACCTCCGTACCGGCAAAAAAATTGCCGTGATAGGTTCCGGGCCATCGGGCCTGGCGGCTGCAGCGCAATTGAACTATGCGGGACACATGGTAACCATTTTTGAAAGAGATGATGCGCCCGGGGGGTTATTGCGGTACGGCATTCCCGATTTCAAACTGGAAAAATGGGTGATCGACAGAAGGGTGAAACTGATGGAAGAAGAAGGCGTAATATTTAAATGCAATGCCAATGTAGGAGTGGATGTATCCATCAACAACCTACTGCGCGAATACAATGCCATTGTACTGGCAGGAGGTTCTACCATCCCCAGAGACCTTTCTGTGGAAGGACGCGAGCTGAAGGGCGTGCATTTTGCTATGGAGTTCCTGAAACAACAGAATAAAAGAGTCAGTAATAAGCCTTTTTCAGAAGAACCTATATTGGCTACAGGAAAACACGTAGTGGTGATTGGAGGCGGAGACACCGGAAGCGACTGCGTGGGCACGTCTAACAGGCAGGGCGCAGCCAGTATTACCCAGTTTGAACTAATGCCCAAACCGCCGGAGCAAAGGACACCCAATATGCCATGGCCGCAGTACCCCATGCTCCTGAAAACAACCACTTCTCACGAAGAGGGCGCCAACAGGCAGTGGGCCGTTGCCACCAAAAAATTCATCGGCAATGAAAATGGAGAACTGGTTAAACTGCTGATTGTAGACCTGGAATGGAAAATAGGGGCAGATGGCAGAGCGGTTGGCTTTGAAGAGATCAAAGGGAGCGAAAGAGAGATCCCCTGCAACCTGGCATTTCTGGCCATGGGTTTCCTGCACGCGCAGCAGGAAGGCCTGGTTAAGCAGCTAGAGGTAGAACTGGACGAAAGAGGCAATATCCGCGCTTCCGAAAAAAACTACCAGACCAATATTCAGAAAGTTTTCACTGCCGGAGATATGCGCCGCGGGCAGTCGCTGGTGGTCTGGGCCATTAGCGAAGGACGTGAATGCGCCCGCAAAGTAGATGAGTATTTAATGGGAGCTACCATCTTAGAATCGAAGGATCAGAGCTATTTAGTGAACATCTAGGATATTTTAATTAAACCCATTTCAAGGCCCATTTTATCAAAGAATGGGCCTTTTTTATACTAATTATCAACTAACTTAAGCATTTTGAGAAATCCTCATAAGAAAATACGATAAATGTATATATTTATTAATATATAATTCTTAGTGCTCTTTATTATATTTTATACATAATTTAGCTGTTAATACTGGTATTATATTAACTAATAATGTTTTAGGAATGTCCAAATCAACCGGCCGCAAATTTGCGCCTTTCGTAGTACTGATGCTGATTGCCATCGCTGCAATTTTTGTTCCCGCCTCTCCCGGCTTTGCAGACCATGGCAATTACAATGCCGCTGATATTGCCTGGATCATCGTTGCTACGGCGTTGGTTTTTTTAATGACACCAGGATTGGCTTTTTTCTATGGTGGTATGGTTCACCGTAAAAATGTTATTTCTACCATGATTAAGAGCGTTGTAGCCGCAGGGATTGTAAGTATTCTCTGGGTAGCTGTGGGTTACAGTCTTTGCTTTGGAACCAGCATTGGCGGCTTCATCGGCAACCCGCTAACTCATCTGTTCTTTAAAGGTGTAAGTTCCGGCGCTCCCTGGAGTATGGCCCCGTCCATCCCTCTGCTACTCTTTGCCCTGTTTCAGCTCATGTTTGCCATCATCACCCCCGGCCTGGTAGTAGGCGCAGTAGCGGAAAGAATTCGTTTCAGAGCCTATACACTTTTCATTGTACTGTTCAGCCTGCTGGTGTATGCACCGATCGCCCACTGGACCTGGCACCCTGAAGGATTCCTCTTTAAAATGGGCGCGCTTGACTTTGCAGGCGGGACTGTTGTACATATTTCGGCAGGTTGTGCCGCGCTGGCCGGTGCCATTGTGCTGAAACGCAGGCAGGCGCATATTGAACAGCGGGAAATTCCGCCAGCCAATATCCCTTACGTATTGATCGGTACCAGTTTGCTCTGGTTCGGCTGGTTCGGATTCAATGCAGGTTCGGCACTGGGCGCCAACGCGTTGGCGGTATCCGCTTTTGCCACCACCAATACAGCCGCAGCTGCTGCAGGCTTGTCCTGGATGTTCTTTGATGTGATCCGGGGCAAGAAACCTTCTGTATTGGGCTTCTGTATTGGCGCAGTAGTAGGCCTGGTAGCCATCACTCCTGGTGCCGGATTTGTAGCGGTACCACAAAGTATTTTCATTGGATTTATTGCGGCCATCATTTCCAATATTGCCGTGTATTATAAGAGCAAATCCACCCTGGATGATGCGCTCGATGTATTTCCCTGTCATGGCGTAGGAGGCATAGTCGGCATGTTGATGACCGGATTTTTTGCCACCAAATCGGTGAACACCGCCGGGGCAGACGGATTATTGTATGGCAACACGGCATTCTTCCTCACACAGTTGAAGGCCCTGTTGATAGTAGTAAGTTACAGTTTTGTAGTATCGTTTGGTATCTTCAAATTCATTGACCTGATCCTTCCGCTGCGTGTAACATCCGAAGAAGAAGAAATTGGACTGGATGCTTCCCAGCACAACGAAAAGTATGGCCGTACGCCTCAGCTGACCTAGAGGGCAGCCCTCCCACAGGCTGCCCCTCAGAAACCAGCCTGTTTTTTGGGGAAGAAATGAAGTTTTTATACCTTAAGCGCTGAATGAAGTATGTTATAAAAGTTCTGCAGTTTTTCTACTCTATCTATTGCCTGATCAGCTTCGTTGCTGTAATGCTTTGCATATTTCCGTTTGTAATGCTATCCCTCCCTTTTGGAAAGGTGAAAGGTGGCAATATGATCTATCACCTTTGTACCATCTGGGGCCGGACCTGGTACTTATTGATCGGCATGGTGCACGGAGAAATTTACGAAGCGCCGCACAATCGCAACAAACAGTACATTTTTGTAGCCAACCATATTTCGTACATGGATATACCGCCGATTGTAACAGGCGTGCATCAACCAATCCGTGCCCTGGGCAAAGCAGAAATGGTGAAAGTGCCCGTATTCGGATGGATTTACAGGGCTGCTGTTATATTGGTAGACCGCAGTAGCGTCACCGCCAGGGCCAAAAGCATCCGGGCACTAAAGGCCGTACTCAACAAGGGCATTTCTATTTTTATTTTTCCGGAGGGAACCTTCAATTACAGCCATAAACCGCTAAAACATTTTTATGACGGGGCTTTCAGAATCGCTATCGAAACCCAGACCCCCATCAAACCCCTGCTGTTCATTGATACCCTAAAAAGAATGCACCACCGCAGCCTCTTCGAATTAACACCCGGCTTAAACAGGGTGGTTTATCTGGAAGAAATATCCGTGGAAGGGCTTACCAGGGAGGATTTACCTGCACTAAAACAGAAAGTATATGATATAATGGAGCAGGGTCTGCAACGTTATATCGAATATCCCGGCGCTTAACTGTATTTTTGAACAGCATTTTTTGATAAATACCATTCCTTGTTTGCAGAAATAATTATACCGCTTGCCTTACCCAAAAACTATACATGGTCGGTACCTGAACCATTCAGGGATGCCATGCGGCCGGGCATTCGCGTAGAAGTGGCCCTTCGAAAGAACAAGAAATATGCCGGTATTGTTAAAAAGATCCACGAAACTATTTCTCCCGCATTCAACCCCTCGCCCATTTTAAATGTACTCGACAGTGAACCCCTGGTACATTCCGAGCAATTACAGTTCTGGGAATGGATTGCCGATTACTATATGTGCAGCGAAGGAGAAGTGATGCAGGCTGCCATCCCTGCCAACCTGAAGCTTTCCAGCGAAAGTATCCTGCAGTGGAACGAAGAAAGAAGCCTCGACTTCAGCGATCTTTCCGATACAGAATACCTGGTGGCGGAAGCGCTGGAAATTAAAAAAGAACTGCGCCTCAGCGAAGTGCAGCAACTGCTGGATGTGAACAACACGTATCCGGTCATTAAAAAATTGATTGAAAAAGGCGTATGTTTTATCTGGGAAGAACTGAAGGAAAAATACAAACAGAAAACAGAAACCCATATCCTGCTTCATCCGCAATACAACAACGATGAGAAGCTCGAAGCCTTACTCAACAATTGGGGCAAGGCGCCTAAACAAATGGAACTGTTGCTGGCTTACCTGCATTTTAAACAAAAAGGCGAAGACGTTCTGCAATCCGAACTACTGAAAAAAGCCAATGCAAGTGCAGCGCAACTGAAAGGACTGACCGAAAAAGGCATCCTGATTGCAGAAAAAAGAAATGCCGACAGGCTACCCTCGCTTCCCAAAGAAATCACCCTGGATTTTACCCTTTCGGAAAGCCAGGTGAGCGCCCTGCAACAAATCAATACCATCTTTACCAAACAAAACGTGTGCCTGCTGCACGGTGTTACATCGAGTGGTAAAACACAGTTGTATATTAAAATGATTGAACAATACCTGTTGCAGAATGAACAGGTATTGTATTTACTGCCCGAGATTGCACTGACAGCTCAAATGATCAGGAGGCTGCAGAAAAGCCTGGGTGGCCATATTGCTATTTATCATTCCAAATTCAATCCGAATGAACGGGTGGAGATATGGAACAAGATCAAATCCGGAGAAACCAAAGTGGTGCTGGGTGCAAGATCTGCCCTCTTCCTTCCCTTTAAGCAACTGGGGCTGGTCATCTGCGATGAGGAGCACGATGCTTCTTACAAACAGCAGGATCCCGCTCCGCGCTACCACAGCAGGGATGCGGCCATTTATTATGCTTCCCTGTTCAAAGCAAAAGTATTACTGGGCAGCGCCACTCCTTCTATTGAAAGTTATTACAATGCGCGGCTCCATAAATACGGGCTGGTAACCTTGAAAGAACGTTTCGGAGATGTAGCAATGCCCGCCATTGAGCTGGTGGATATTCGTAAAGCGGGTACGGGAAAGAACAGAAGCCCGCTAACCCCTGCCCTGATCGAATCCATGCAGGAGGCGCTGGACCATAAAAAACAGATCATCCTGTTTCAAAACAGAAGAGGTTATTCGCCTTATTTGATCTGCGACACCTGCGGATGGATTCCACATTGCCAGCATTGTGATGTAACACTCACCTATCACAAGGTCGGAAATAAGCTGAGTTGCCATTACTGCGGCACAGCTTATCCCGTTTTGCAAACCTGCCCTGCCTGCGGCAGCCATCATTTTGTGCAGAAAAATTTTGGCACGGAGAAAATTGAAGAATTGGTTGCGGAACAATTCCCCGAAGCAAAGATTGCCAGGATGGACTACGATAGCGTAAAGGGCAAGAACGATCACGATATGCTGATCAAATTATTTGAACAGCACCGCATAGATATTTTGGTAGGAACCCAGATGGTGGTGAAAGGACTGGACTTTGAAAATGTAAGCCTGGTAGGCATTATAGACGCTGACGGCATTCTCAGCTTCACCGACTTCCGCGTTAACGAAAGAGCCTATCAGCTCATGGAACAGGTAAGCGGCAGAGCAGGAAGAAAAGATGGCAAAGGCAAGGTACTGATACAGGTAAGCAACCTGCAGCATCCCGTTCTGCAATTTGTTAAGGAGCATCACTACGAGCATCTGTTTCAATTTGAAATAGAGAATCGCAAACAGTTTGCCTACCCGCCTTTTACCCGCCTGATACAGGTTATATTCAAACACAGGGAAAAACATATTGCGGAGGAAGCAGCCAACCTGATGACACAGGGTATGAAGCATCCATTTGCTGCAAACATCAACGGGCCTTCGCAACCGATTGTAGACCGCATCCGGAATCAATATATATGGGAGATCCTGATTAAATTACCCAAAGATGCATCACTGATTAACCAGTGCAAGCGGGCCATACACCAGCAAACCGTAATCATTCAATCCAATAAAAGATACAGAGGGGTTCATATTATTCCTAACACAGATCCGGTATACTGATGACCATATTCGAAAATCATTCCTTACTGCCTTACAATACATTTGGCATTGCTGCAAAGGCAAGGTATTTCTCGCCCATTGGTTCATTGGAGCAACTGGATGCCTGCATTTCCCGCAACAAGAAAAGTTTTCAGTTACCGCTGCTCATTTTGGGTGGAGGCAGCAACCTGCTTTTTACACAGGATTTCAATGGATGGGTTATTAAAAATGAAATAAAGGGTATTGAGCTGGTAAGAGAAGACGAGGGCTATTATTACATCAAAGCCATGGCGGGAGAAAACTGGCATGGGCTGGTGATGCACTGTGTAGCTAAAAACTATGCAGGCCTGGAAAACCTCAGCCTGATACCGGGTAATGTTGGCGCATCTCCCATGCAGAATATCGGCGCATATGGTGTGGAAGTCAAAGATGTGTTTTTTGAGCTGGAAGCCTATCATATTGCCGACAGGCGTGTCATAAAATTCAGCGCAACCGACTGCTCATTCGGTTACAGGGAAAGCGTATTCAAGCGTGCACTGAAAAACCAGTTCATCATACTCAGCGTTACCTATCAGTTGCGCAAAGTGCCCGTGTTCCAAACCAGCTATGGCGCTATTGAAAAAGAACTGGAAGCCATGCATGTTACCACACCCTCGGTAAAAGCCATTTCAGATGCCGTGATCCGCATCCGTAGCAGCAAGCTCCCCGATCCTGCCGTGATTGGCAATGCAGGTAGTTTCTTTAAAAACCCGGTGATTGATGTTACACAATACGATCGGCTAAAAAAAGCGTTCGCCGGCATACCAGGCTATGCCCAGGCAAATACGGTAAAAGTTCCTGCCGGATGGCTCATTGAGCAATGTGGCTGGAAAGGCTATCGCCAGGGCGATGCAGGCTGCTACAATAAACAGGCGCTTGTGCTGGTGAATTACGGACATGCAACCGGCGCGGAGATTTTTGATCTCTCCAGCAGCATCATCCAATCTGTTGAACAAAAGTTCGGTATTCTGCTGGAGCGGGAGGTCAATATCATTTAATTTTTGGGGCATTCGCGTAACAGTAATGAGCCATCAGTTGATTCCGGAGTTGCAGGTTATTTTATTGAGCAAGTACTTCTTCAACACACACTGCACGGGCATCATACCAGGCAAACTCCGGATCTTTTTTGAACCAGGTCATTTGGCGCTTGGCATATTGACGCGTATGTAGCTTGATTTGCCGTACCGCATCCTCCAAAGAAATCTTCCCATCAATATGATCAAACATTTCCCTGTATCCAACGGTCTGTAAAGAAGATTTGCCTCTGTAGGCCATCACACTGCGAGCTTCCTTTAGCAATCCGTCTTTCATCATCTGATCCACCCGAAGGTCGATTCGTTGCGTTAACATCTCCATTGGCAATTCAAGACCAATCTTAACGATATCAAAATCCCGTTGTTTTTTTTGTGCGGAACGAAATACAGTGATAGACTTTCCGGTCGCATTGAATACTTCCAGCGCGCGCATCAGCCTTTGTGGATTCTGCTGTTCGGCCAGGGCCCAGAAAACAGGGTCTTTGTGTTTCAGTTCCGACTGCAACCAGATCAGGCCTTTGGCTTCATATTGCTCAATAATACCGGCACGCACTTCCTGGGGAATAACCGGCATGGGATCAATGCCTTCGCAGAAGGCTTTAATGTAGAGGCCGGTTCCGCCAACCATTACCACTGCATCATGGGTTTTAAACAGCGACGTTGTTTTCTGCAGGGCATACTGTTCAAAATACCCGGCATTCAGTTCTTCGGCTACAGAATGGCTGGCAATAAAATGATGCGGAACGGTTGCCAGTTCTTCGGCAGTTGGCCTCGCCACCCCTATTGACAATTCCTTGAAACACTGACGGGAATCTGCGGAAATAATTTCCGTGTTCAACGCTTTAGCGAGTAAAATGGCAAAACTGGTTTTGCCTGCTGCCGTAGGACCGGCAATGATAAATACTTTTTTATTCAAAGTCTGCATTTTGATCTTCCCCGCTGCCTGCGTCTTCAGTATCAGTATCGCCGGCTTCTCCGGCTTCTCCTTCTTCTCCAAAGCCGTCGGCTGCTTCTGTTAAATCATATTTCTCTTCAATATCTGCAAACTTATCGCCCAATAAACTCTTTGTACCATACTGCTGCGGACCGATTCCTTCCACACGGGAAACAGAAGGATAGGTTATTTTGTTGTTCTCTTCCTTGCTTACATTAATCAATGCAATCAGGAAAACCCAGTGCTTGTTAAAATCGTATTCGTAAATGAATTTCTGATTAGTATCCTGGATCTCAGCACCAATCATGGTATCTGCCATGATCAGGGGATCAACCCTGTAGGGTTTATCATATTTTTCAAAACTGATCTCCCTGCCCCGTTGCCAGTTGTCATTACTTCTGTAAAAAGTAGCCTGGTGTTTGGAATCAAATTCATATGCCTTCAGAATCACAAAATGCAAATCCTGAAAACTTTGGGTATGCCTGATCACAATATCGCGGTATACAGCATCATCTTCTTCCAGATATATTCTAAACTTAAGAATGGCCATTCCAGTCAGTTTTTTATGAGTTGGGATGCAAATTAGGGATTATTTAACGGGTTTCAGATCCAGTTCTGCGGCTTTTTCTAACATAAATCCATAGGCAGCTTCAAAGTTATTGGGGATAACCCCGTCCAGGATCGCCTCCCGAATGGCGTCTTTGATGATTCCCACATTCCTTCCGGGGGTAAGACCAAATGTTTCCATCACCAGTTCTCCGGTAATCGGCGGCTGCCAGTTCCGGATCCTGTCGGATGCTTCCACTACCTGCATGCGTTCTTTCACCAGTTCAAAATTTTGCAGGAAACGCTTTACTTTCAGCTTGTTCTTGCTGGTGATATCGGCAGCGCATAACGTCATCAGGTCATCTATATCATCTCCGGCATCAAAAAGCAGCCTGCGAACCGCACTGTCGGTAATATTTTCCTTTGTGAGGCTGATGGGTCGCAAATGCAGCAATACCAGCTTCTGCACATATTTCATAGGTTCGTGCAACGGCAGTTTTAGGCGGGCGAATATTTTAGGTACCATCCTGGCCCCTACCACTTCGTGCCCGTGGAATGTCCAGCCATGACCTTCTTCAAATTTTTTGGTAGCAGGCTTGCCGATATCGTGCAGCAAAGCTGCCCATCGCAGCCAGATATGATCGGTATGCCCGCAAATATTATCCAGTACCTGCAGGGTATGGTAAAAATTGTCTTTATGCCCTTTTCCATCAATATAAACCGCTCCGTGCAGATCCACCATCTGCGGAAAAATCTGTTTTAACAATCCCGATTGATACAGCAGATCCCAACCTACAGAGGGCTTGTTACAAAGCATGATTTTATTCAACTCGTCGGTAATCCGCTCCTGCGATACAATCTTCATCCTGTGCACATTCTGGCCAATAGCGGCAAAAGTACCCGCGGCTATTTCAAAACCCAGTTGTGCCGAAAAACGAATGGCCCGCAGCATGCGCAACGGATCATCGCTGAATGTTCGAACGGGTTCCAGCGGGGTTACAATGATCCTGTCTTCGATGGCTTTCAGCCCTCCAAACGGATCCACCAGGGTACCATAGTCTGCCTGGTTCAGGCTCACTGCAAGGGCGTTGATGGTAAAATCCCTTCTGTTCTGATCATCTTCAATGGTGCCCACTTCCACCTCGGGCTTGCGGCTATGCTGGTGATAGCTTTCTTTTCTGGCGCCTACAAATTCTATTTCAAGGTCGGGCAGTTTAATCTGCGCCGTACCGAAGTTTTTAAAGAAAGCCACCGTAGGTCTGGGGCGCAGGGTATCTGCATAGGCATTGGCCAATGCAATACCATCACCAATGCAAACAATGTCGGCGTCTTTCACCGCCCGCCCGATAATCTTATCACGTACAAAACCTCCGATCAGGTAGCAGGGCATATTTAAATTAGCGGCTACCTGGCTGATTTGTTCAAAAACAACTGACTCGTTATGGGTAAAATGAATCTCCATTCGTGCAAATGTAGGGCTGTTTGATATTAAGCGGGCAAAGCGGCGGTTAATTGGCTGATGGCAATGGAATTTGCGCAATTGAAATGCCCAAGCGGGCAGGCTTTCCGGCCATGCAAACCACAGGGCCTGCAAGACATTGGTTCTGTGGTTTCAATGATCCGGCTGTTGTCGGATAAGGGTCCGTAACCAAATGCGGGAACAGTAGAGCAATACACCACGGTTACCGGCGCATTCACCGAAGAACAAAAATGCATGGGTGCAGAATCATTCACATAATTCATCAGTGCATCGCGCATCAGCGAAGCAGATTGCAAAAAGTTACACTGGCCCGCCAGGTTCATACATTGCTTATGAGTTGTTTCCGTCATGATCTGATCGCATACCCCGCGGTCACCCGGTCCTCCCAGCAGGTACACCTGCAGGTCAGCCGGAAGGCTATTCAGGAATTCCACCCATTTAGCGGCCGGAAACTGTTTGGTGAACCAAACCGACGTAGGCGCAATACATATATACGGGGATTGCTTCCATTGAGCGGTATAGGCATGGTCTTCCGGCGAGGGGTAAAGCGCCGGCTTATCTGCCGGCAGTGAGGTAAGCGGCTGAATCAGGCGCTGATTCCGCACTGTTTCATGCCCGCCCGTTCCGTCCGTTCCCATTTGGTGTGATATGGAGTGTGTAAACAGGGGATGAAAGGGATTTTTATCAAACCCGATGGTGGTTTCCGCCCCGGAGAATACAGTCAGGAAACCGGTGGCAGCATACCGCTGCAGGTTCAGCACCAGGGAGTATTTATTCTGCCTGATTTCCTTTAGCAATGCAATCAGGTGCCGGTATTTGGCCTGTTGTTTATCCCAGATCAGCACATTGCGCAGAAAAGGGTGCCCCCTGAACATGGATTCATTGCCTTTTCTAACGGCAATATCAATGGATGCCTGCGGGTAAGCCTTATGCAGCGATTCCAGCAAAGCTGTTGCCAGAACCACATCTCCAATAAAAGCAGTTTGAATAACCAGGATGCTGCGCATGAACCAAAATTACGACAGTAATTGACTAAACTGTATGTTTGCAAAAAATACGCATATGGTACAGGAACAGATTGCAGCAGCATGGGCCAACAGGTCTTTATTGAAAGAAGCAGCTTACGAACAGGCAGTGAAGGAAGTAATGGAGCTGCTGGATAAGGGTCAGCTCCGGGTTGCGTCTCCCGGCGAAAATGGCTGGGTAGTGAACGAATGGGTGAAACAGGCCATACTGATGTATTTTGGTATTCAGCAAATGCAAACATGGGAAACCCCTCCCTTTGAGTTTTACGATAAAATGCTGCTGAAAAGCAATTACAAGGAACTGGGTGTTCGTGCAGTACCTCCTGCCACAGCCCGTTACGGCGCATATATTGCTAAAAATGTGGTACTGATGCCCAGTTATGTAAACATCGGGGCGTATGTAGACGAGGGTACAATGGTAGATACCTGGGCTACTGTAGGAAGCTGCGCGCAGATTGGCAAAAATGTACACCTGAGTGGCGGCGTAGGAATCGGCGGTGTACTGGAGCCATTACAGGCCAGCCCGGTGATCATCGAAGATGGTTGCTTTATCGGGAGCAGATGTATTGTGGTGGAAGGGGTTGTGGTAGAAAAAGAAGCCGTACTGGGAGCCAATGTGGTATTGACACAATCCACCAAAATCATTGATGTGAGCGGATCCGCGCCGGTTGAAATGAAAGGCCGTGTTCCTGCAAGAAGCGTGGTGATACCGGGAAGCTATACCAAGCAATTCAACGCCGGCGAATACCAGGTAAGTTGCGCACTGATCATTGGACAGCGTAAGCCAAGCACCGATTTAAAAACAAGCCTGAACGATGCACTGAGAGATTTCAACGTAAGCGTGTAGCATGACGCAGCAACAACATCAAAAAAACCTGTTCATCGGTTTTGCTATCAGCCTTGCCGGGGCCATCCTGTTTTCGACCAAGGCCATTTTTGTAAAACTGGCATTCCGGGAAACAGGTGTTGATGCAGTGACCCTGCTGGCTTTACGGATGCTGTTCTCTCTTCCATTTTATATAGCAGCCGCCTGGTTCGCAGGCAGAAAGGAAAACACGGAACCCCTGAGTAACAAATACTGGTTCTGGATTATTGTGATGGGTATATTTGGATATTACCTCAGCAGTCTTTTTGATTTCATCGGATTGCAATATGTTTCTGCAGGACTGGAAAGGCTGATCCTGTTTCTCTATCCCACTTTTGCCGTATTATTGAATACCTGGTTATTTAGGGCAAAACTCTCCGGCGTACAACTGATAGCGCTCGTATTAACCTACCTGGGTATTGGCATTGCCTATTTTGCAGAACTTACAACCGACACAGGCAGTCCGGGTTTTTATTTTGGTTCCCTGATGATTTTTTTATGCGCGGTTACCTATTCATTTTACCTGGTAGGAACAGGAAGGCTGGTACAGAAAGCAGGCGCAACAAGATATACAGCCTATGCTATGCTGGCCGCTACCGTTGGCATTTTTCTCCATTTCCTGGTAACGCACGATGCCGGGAAACTGGTATTTACACCGGCGCTTACCGGCTACGCCATTGCATTGGCCATTATAGCAACAGTGATACCCTCCTTTTTAATGAGCAGCGGAATGAAAAAAATCGGCAGTAATAATGTGTCGATCATTACCAGTATCGGGCCGGTGTCTACCATTATTCAGGCACATTTTTTCCTGGGAGAAAAAATTCTTTTCATGCAGATTGCCGGCACCGTATTGGTGATAGCAGGTGTATTACTGATTGGATGGAAAAGCAGCCAGGCTTCGCCCATAGACAATTAACCTCACTAAGCTTCTTCCAACTGGCTCAGTTTTTCAAACTGCTCAATTGTAAGCGGCTTCGTAATAAAGTGTGTTACATTGCTGAATTTCTTGGAGCGTTCATAGTCGGCATGATCAATAGAAGAGGTCAATATAATGACGGGCCAGCGTTGTCCCATTTTCTCATATTCCTGTAAAAACTCCCATCCAGACTTGCCTCCAAAATTCAGATCGAGGAATATTTTGCGTTTTACGTTCGGATTCTCCCTGATATATTTCAGGGATTCGTCGATGCCCTCAAAAATATGTACAGGCAAACTTGGGATCACGTTCTTGATAATGAGTGCATTCAGCTTGTTCACCAATGGATCATCATCCACCAAACAGATTTCCTCGATGGCGTTATTGAGCAGGTACTTATTGAGTGAGATGCTGCTGGTAGACGCAAAGCTCACCTGGTCGTTCAGCTTGTAGATGGCATCATTCATCAGGTTGGCCGATTTCTCCAGTTCAGATAAAACCTGCCTGTAGGTTTCCACATTATTATCCTGGTACTTGGAAGTCTGGATCAACTGGAGGATCTTGGAGAATTCATGCCTCAACTCATGAGAGGTAATAAAAGAGATTTTCTTCAGGTGCGTCATTTGCTCCTGCACTTCTTTCTCCGATACCTTCTTGAGCGTGATATCTTTCTGAATAGAAATATACCCGCTTGTATTACCATCCTTATCCAGGATAGAATCGATCATGATATCCAGCCACAGTTTAACGCCGCCCTTGGTATAGTAAAGAATTTCGGTCCTGATACCCCTTCCCTGCTCTATAACCTTATTGATTTTCTGCAAAGTTTCCTGGCTGGTTTCCGCCCCCTGTAAAAAGCTGTTGGGGTTCTTTCCGGCGACTTCCTTTAAAGTAAAACCGGTAATCTTTACAAACGCATCATTCACCCAGGTAATACAGTTGTCCTTATTGCAAAGCAATACGATACTGCTGATCTTCTGGGCAATACGGGTAAACTTACCAAACTCAACCTTGGCGTTCTCCATTAATTCCTGCTGTCTGCGGATCTGGATCTGCGCTTCTTTAACAGCCGTTATGTCTAAACAGGTTCCGACATAACCGGTAAACTCACCGTTCGCATTGTACACGGGATTCCCTTTATTGGTAATCCAGCGATAACTGCCGTCGTGCCTTCTGACCCTATAAGTAATTGAATATCCCAAATGACGCTGAAATGCATCTTTTCGCTCAATAATCACCCGCTGAACATCTTCCGGATGGATGGATTGAAACCAGCCTTCACCAATTTCATCTTCCAGTTCCACGCCGCCAAATTCCAGCCATGCGTTGTTTACATAATTCACTTCATGACTGGTATCTGAGGTCCAGATCATTTCGGGCAGATAGTCTGCAATCTTTGTAAAATCCGTTCCATTGGAAGATGTTGCAACAGCAGTAGCAGTTTTTGTATAAACCTGCGGCGCCTCCTTTACTTCCATAACCACTTCCGGTGCACCGTTATTGGCTGAAACAGCAGAAGCGTCGCGCCCTATCTGCAATACTCCGATAGGATGATTCTGCTTATCGTTGACTAAAGTAAGATCATAATCAATAGACTCAGAACTGTCCAAACCGCTTAAAACCTTATAACTAATTTTAACAGAAGGTAGTTGTTTCCTTACACACTCGGCAATGGCACGTTTAAACCTTACCATGTCTTCAATGTCAATAAAAGCATCAAAGCCAACACCCAAAACAGATTCACCCACAATCTGGTATCTCTTCTGAAATGCTTCGTTGCAAAAGGTAATATTTCCTTCCAGATCCGTTGTTACAATATAGTGATCGGGAGATTTGATCAACTGGTCCAGAAGACTGTCTGATGTATAAGGATATCGCATACTCGTTTGTTCTGGTCAAATTTACGCATTAGAAGTTTATATAATCAAACCTTCTACACCGGAATTATTGATTATTTCCTGAATCTTCATAAAATCCCGGGACTTGTCCAGAAAATAATCCGCTCCAATATTCAGACATTCTTCCTTATAGCGAGTCATCGTATTATTAGTTAACATAATAATAACTGGCTGAACAACCTGCATCATCCGCACCCTTCTCAACACCTGGATGCCGCTCATCACCGGCAGGTTGATATCCAATATCACTATATCGGGAGTACATTCCTCTATTTTCCACAGCCCATCGAAAGCAGAATTTACGCAAATAATTCTATTTACGGCCGAATTTTCCTTCAAAAGCTGGGAAAGCATGTCTAAAATGACCTCAGAATCGTCTATGATCAATATACTCAGGGATTTTTGCAACTCCATATCTTCCTATTAATACATTTAAATACCTCGTGAAAAGTTCAACTGGCCGCCTGTAAATTGTGTATCACAGGTGCCCGCAATGGCTTTAATTGGATATGAGATTTTAAAATCTATAGAAAAAGCTACCTATAGAGCAATTATTAAGGAATAAAAGTACAGTGGGATCAAACGCCGCAGAGTAGTTTAAAGCAGGTATTTTGTAGTGTATCAATTAGTAATTTGTAGTACTCGGACTACAAATTAAACAGCTTATGCTCAATCGAGTATTTCACCAGGTCGGCATTGCTGCGGAAGTTCATTTTGTCCATGATGCGGGAACGATAAGTACTGATGGTATTTACATTGAGGGTAAGTATCTCTCCGATTTCAGAAATTGATTTTCCTTCCACAATCATCTTCAGTACTTCAAACTCTCTGTCGGAGAGTTGCTCATGCGGTAATTTAGAGCTGTATGATTCCAGAGAACCTGCCAGTACTTCGGCCACTCTGTTCGTAATATATTTTCTGCCGCTAAGAATTTGCTGTACTGCAGTCACCAGTTCATAAGGTGCACTTTCCTTGGTAAGATAACCGGAGGCCCCGGCCTTAATGGCCCTTACAGCATACTGTTCAGGGGAATGCATGCTCAGCATCAGTACAGGAGTGAGAGGGGCATGCGTCTTAATTTGCTTGAGAATTTCTATGCCGGAATAGCCGGGCATACTGATATCGGAAATAATAATATCCCACTTGTCTTTGATTGCTCTCTTGAACAGTTCAGCAGAATCCGCTACGTCTTCTATTTCTGCAAACGGCAAAGATTCCAGTAATATTTTCCGTAGTCCTTCTCTAATTAAACTATGGTCATCGGCAATTAGTATTCGCATAGTAAGTTACTTGACAGTTGGGTTAAAAACAATCCGAACAAATATACCAATTATGCATTTGTTGTCTGCAACTGTTCAAAAAAGGTTTTAATAAAATCAAATGACAAAGGCTTGGTGATGTAGTCAATCACCGATTTATACCCCCTGGCTTTTTCTCTGTCCCTGTTATCAATGGATGAGGACAATACAATTACATTAGAGGCAGTGGAGAAAGTAGCATATTCATCCAGGAACTCCCATCCTCCCCTGCCCGGGAAATTAATATCCAGGAAAATCAGTGTTCCCTTATCGCCCGAGTTCTTCTGCAGGGAGGCAAGAGCGTCGTCAATATCCAGGAAGACCTCTACAGGCATTTCTGGCAACAGCGCCTGTACAATCTTTTTATTCAACACATTGGTCAGTACATCATCGTCCACAAAAACAATCTTACTGTATTTTTTTCCCTCATTATTCAAATCAAAGAACTCATCATTCTGATTGAAGGAAAGCTTATGGTTTAGTTTAAAAATAGAGGAATTGATGATCTGAATAGACTTTTTCGCCTCCGTAATCAGGTCAGACCGCTCTGCATCGGTAATAAACCGGTTATCCATCAGGTTAATGATAGACTGAATCTTGGCGTACTCATGACGCATTTCGTGAGAGGTAATAAAAGACAGCTCCTGCAGCCTGTTTTTATACACCTCGCGCTGCACTTCATTGTTCTTTCGCTCTGTGATATTCTGGGAAATACCCAGTAAATAAACGGCTTCATCTCCATCCCGTTCAAATACGGAAATTTTTGTATTATAATACTGGTAGAGTTTTAATTCGTTCTTACACCTGACTTCAAACTCAACGAAATCATTGCCCTGTAAGAGTGTAGCAGTTTTAAATGCATTCTCTGCATCCGGGAAGTCGTCTGGGTGAATGATGTTTTTGACTGTGGCGCAACTGAAATCAGCCGGGGCCATATCACATTTTTTAAGCTGGTGCTCTAATGCGGGATTACATACAACAAACTTCTTTTCTCTTGTATCAAAAACGAATATGAAATCGGGTAATTTATTAAAGACAGCGTCCAGTAATGCCCTGTGGTTAACTCCGGAATTCAGCAAAATATTATCAGTAAACATCTCTTGCAACTATTTAAATTGATTTAGGGTACCGTACCATGAGTGAAAATAAGAGTACAACCAGAAGATAATATATCCCCATATGACCAGTTTTAAAATCAGCCATTTCATATTATTGAACGAAAAAAATTTACCCACCAGGTAAAAAACCTGGCCAAAGAACAGCATCAGGTAGCATATCGCCAGAGATTTAGTTGGTAATTCTTTCCATTTCATTTTAGCCTCATTTGGAATACATAGGATAAATAATTATGCCAAATATAATTTAATTGATTATCAATCAGATAGCCGCCGAAAATTTTAAATCTCCTCTTTTTTTTGGGAAAGAATTCCATTTTTGGGAAAATCCGGGAGGGTGCACCCAAAAAAATGGTACCTTGAGGCATCAACGAAACTTTCATGAAGCCTGCAAAACCGCTTAAAATATTCATCCTGGAGGATGATTTATGGTACGGCACCATGCTTGAACACTACCTCTCCCTAAACCCCGATTACCAGGTACAACGATTTGAGACAGAAAAGGACTTTTACCAGAAACTGCACGATAACCCCGATGTGGTTACCCTCGATTACTCCCTGACCGAAGGAGATGGCGGTAAAGTGCTGAAACGTATTAGAGAATATAACCCTGAGATAGAGGTAATCATGATATCCGGGCAGGAAGATATTTCCACTGCAGTAGAATTGCTAAAATCCGGCGCCTTCGATTATATCGTGAAAGATGATGATACAAAGGATCGTTTATGGAATGTGCTCATCCATCTTCAGGAAATCAAAGGCCTGAAAAAGGAAGTGGAGACGCTGAAAAACGAACTTAAAAGGAGTTTTGATTTTTCCAAAGTGATTATTGGACAAAGCGAAGCCATCAAAAAAGTATTTAACCTGATCGAAAAAGCGGCCAGAACCAATATCACGGTTTCCATCACCGGCGAAACCGGAACAGGTAAGGAAATGGTAGCCAAGGCTATTCACTATAATTCTCCCCGCCATAAATATCCCTTTGTTGCCATCAATGTGGCTGCGATTCCGAATGATCTGCTCGAAAGCGAACTGTTTGGCCATGAGAAAGGAGCATTTACCGGCGCTTCCGAAAAACGTATCGGGAAATTTGAAGAAGCGAACAAGGGAACTATTTTTTTGGATGAGATCGGAGAAATGGACATGCATATGCAATCCAAGCTGCTCCGCGTTATTCAGGAAAGAGAGGTTACCCGGATTGGTGGAAATGCAGTAATACCGATTGATGTGAGGATCATTGTAGCGACCAATAAAAACCTGCTTTCAGAAGTTAACATCAAAAATTTCAGAGAAGATTTATACTACAGACTATTAGGGCTTCCGATTGAACTTCCTCCACTGAGAGAAAGGGGAAATGATATCCTGATCCTTGCCAAACATTTTATACAGAGCTTCTGCAGCGAGAACAGGATCCCGGTAAAAACATTGTCGAACGCGGCTATGTACAAATTGAAATCATACAATTATCCCGGCAATGTGCGTGAGCTGAAATCATTGATGGAACTGGCATCGGTAATGTCGGACGATGATGTGATCAATGAGGACAATATCAACCTGGAAAGCAACAGTAATTTTGGCAACCTGCTAAATAAGGAAACCACCCTGCGGGAATATGAGATTCAGATTATTCAACACTTTCTGAATAAATACGATCAGGATGTTTTAGGCGTTGCCAAAAAACTGGACATCGGCAAATCTACCATTTACCGAATGCTTCAGAGCGGAGAAATAGTTACCAAATAATACTGTATTTACCTTCCTGCATATGTCTGCGAATAAAATAAAATTACTGGAAGCTCAACTTGAAATGGAAATGGCTACGCGGTTTTCTGTGGAGCGGCTATTACAGGAAAAGGACAGGGAAATTGCGCAGCTTAAGAAGGAAAAAAATACTGCCGGAAGAAACAGCGACCTGTTTTCGAAGTCAGCCATCATCGATACGATTACAGACTACCTGCAAACAGGCATTCTCATCGAAAACGAATCCGGCCTGGTAG
Source organism: Sphingobacteriia bacterium (assembly GCA_015999745.1). Classification (GTDB taxonomy): domain Bacteria; phylum Bacteroidota; class Bacteroidia; order Chitinophagales; family Chitinophagaceae; genus Sediminibacterium. The sequence continues at coordinate 95,188 of JAECQP010000003.1, forward strand.
TTGCCGCCAACCAGGCTTTTTGTAACTATTTCGACATCAGCCGTTCCCCGGATTCTCTGATAGGGCTGGACCTGGTTCATTCCGAACTCATCCGCCCCGACATTTTCAGGAACCATTACCTGTTTTTGCAATCAACCAACGAAATACTTAACCAGCGGAAGGTTGAGCGGAATGATGTGGTAGAAATGAAAAATGGCATTGTGCTGGAAAGAGACTATGTACCGCTGATTAAAGACAACGAATACAAAGGGCATATCTGGTACTACCAAAATACAACCGATAAAAGTTTGCTGGAAAAAAAAGTAGAAAAGCAAAAACAGCTCTACGAAAGTATCCTCAGTAAAATGCCGGCAGATATTGCGGTATTCAATCCCGAACATGCCGATCTCTTTCTGAACCCCATTGCCATCAAGGATGCAGAACTCAGGCAATGGGTCATCGACTGGATGATTGGAAAACAGAAGGAAGAACCGGGTGGCATTAAGAAATGGGAAGAAGCCAGAAGCTACCACGAACTGTTTAATCAGATCATTCAGAAAAAAGAACATGGCTCTATCGAAGAAACCCGGATCAACGAAAACGGGGAGCAAGAATATTTTTTAAGGAACCTCTACCCTGTGCTGGACGAATCCGGTAAAATCACCATGGTTATTGGCTATAATACCAATATCACCGACCGCGTAAAAGCAGAGCAGGAATTGAAGGAAGCCAAGAAAATGACCGAGGAGGCGTCCAGGGCAAAAGAAATTTTTCTGGCCAATATGAGTCATGAAATCAGGACTCCCATGAATGGCATCCTGGGGCTGATCAACCTGTTGGAAAAAACAACGCTCACACCACAACAATCCAAACTGGTTAAACTGATCAACGATTCTTCCAGCAACCTGCTGGTGATTGTGAATGACATTCTGAACATCGAAAAAATTGCATCAGGCAAACTGGAGCTGGAAGAAGTTCCGTTCCAGTTGAGCGAAAAGATTGCAGTAACCATTGAATCTTTCCTGTACAAGGCCGAAGAAAAAGGAATACAGCTTCGGTTTATGAACCAGAGCGATCCGGAAGCCGTTGCGATCGGCGACCCTTATCGCCTGAGCCAGGTGCTGAACAATCTCATTGGCAACGCCATCAAGTTCACCGAAAAAGGTTCTGTTGTTGTAACTGTTCGCCCCATAGAAGAAAAAGACAACCAGCTATGGGTTACTGTTTCTGTTGAAGACAGCGGCATTGGGATTGCACCTGAAAAACTGGAAGAAATCTTCAGCCCGTTTAAACAGGCTGCATCGGCCATCACCAGAAGGTTTGGCGGAACCGGACTTGGGCTGAGCATCTGCAAAAACCTGATAGAATTACAAGGCGGGCAAATTAGGGTAGAAAGCACCCCTGACAAGGGATCTGTTTTCAGCTTTAGTCTCCCTTATCAGAAAGGGGACGTTTCTATGTTGCAGTCTGAGCCAAAAATCATTACCGATTTCAGCGCGCTCAACGGGCGGAAAATAATGCTGGCAGAAGACCTGGAGTTGAACCAGTTTATTGTGGAGAGCATTCTGAAAGAGAAAGGCTGCACCGTTGTTTCTGTTGCTGATGGCGCAGAAGCAGTTCGGGAAGCCGAACAGAATGATTATGACCTGATCCTGATGGATATTTCCATGCCTGTGATGGATGGATTGGAAGCTACCAAACGAATCCGTGGCAACAACGATCCGGTTAAAGCAGGTATTCCGATCATTGCACTTACCGCCAATGCACTCAAGGGAGATGAAACATTGTTCAGGGAAGCCGGAATGAATGGATACATCAGTAAACCTTTTAAAGAACTGGCCTTATTGAATACCATTTTGAGTTCGCTGAACGATTCCAACTTTACCCATATAGCAGTTGCCGGGCAACCGGATGTACCGGCCGCTACCCCTGCAACACCGGTAACCCGCGCCTTTACCAGGCAAAAAATGTACGATGAAAAACTGGTCAGCGAAATGGGCAAGGGTAAGATTGAATTCATCCATAAAATGGTGCAGTTGTTTCTGAAGACCATGCCAGCCGATATAGAACAATTGTATCAATCCACCCAGGCCAAAGACTGGCCAATGGTTGGTAAAACTGCCCACCGGATGAAATCGGCCATTGATGGCATGGGAATCAGCGCTCTGAAGATGAGCATCCGCGACCTGGAAACAAACGCTAAACAGGAAACCGATGTTTTCATTATCCCTGAGCAGGTAAAAGAGATCGGCGAATACCTCCATCGGGTGATGGAACAGCTCCTCCGGGACTATCCCGCCAACCAAAATTTCCCAAACAAGTAGTTTTTTCCAAATTCTGGAACACATGTTTGAATAGCTATTTCTCAAATAGCTGATTATCAAATACATATAACAATTTCCGGGTTGGCACCTTTTTGGAATCTCTGTTGAAAGGAAAGGTTTCCCTTTTCCAAAAAAACATGAGTCATGGAGATTGTTCATCTTGTTTTCAATAAACCGGATCACTTCAACAGAAAGTTGGTGAGCGCAGTAGATCAGCTGGCTGCCGAACAGGCAAAGCTTGGCCATTCAGTGAATCTCTGGGAAATCGGCAACGCTCCCAGCGATAACTTTCAATTCCGCGCCTATCATACCTCCCTGTTTCGGGTAAAAGATTTTATCTGGTCTCCGACCGATGAAATCAATGAAGCAATTAAAAATTTAAAGAGGGATACAATTATACATATGCATGGCGGATTCATTCCCATGTTTATTTCGCTGGCGGTACAGTTCAGGAAACGCAATATTCCATTCATCTATACCTCACACGGAACTTTCAATAAGAATATCCTTCAATCTTCCGGTATTCTGAGAAAATTGTATTTCCGTTTTTTTGAGAACATCCTGATCAAATGGTCTGCAGCCGTTCATTTTGAGGGCCGCAACGAAAGAGAACAGATTGGCGAAACCGGTTTAACAGAAAACAAGAAGGTATTCTTTATTCCCAATGGTTTGAATAATGGCAATCACCTGACTCCTCCCAAACTGAGAAAAAATACAGAGCCGGTTTTCGGCTATTTCGGAAAGCTGGAGATCGAAGAGGGAGGGCTGGACACCCTACTGCACGCTTTTGCAGAATACAGGTTTAAATATTTCGAGAAAGGCGAGTTGTGGATCGTAGGTGAAGGTGAAGGCAGGGAAGAACTCATGCAATTAGCATCCCGCCTGGGTGTTCAGGACAGTGTTTTGTTTAAAGGGAATATTCTGGGCAATAGAAAATTTGAGCTACTCAATAAAATAGATGTGTTCCTGAGGCCATCCAGGGTAGAATACAATACTGCCAGCATCCTGGAGGCAGCTTCCTCTTCTGTTCCGGCCGTTGTTTCCAAGGAAACCAATATGGGCGAGTATATCAATGAGTATGATGCAGGGTATGAAATGACAGAAAACAACGCCAATTGCCTGGCAAAAAATATGATCAAATGCCTGAAGGATATCCGGCAGCAAAGATGGAATTATAAAAGAAGGAATGCCTACAGGATGGTGAATGAGAAATTTCAATGGAAAACAATTGCAAAAGAACACATCCATGCTTACCAGCAGGTGCTGGTGGAGCAGGTGGCATAAGCTAAGAAACCATGACGCATATCGCTAATATAGACGAACAAAACGCAATGCTGCTGCAGGACCTTTATACTTCCTCACCGGCTTACCTGCTAAATCATTGCAACAAAGAAGTGATCACCCCCAGGGATCATATTACCTATCCGTTCCTCTACGGAAAATATGCATTGCTTAGCACACCGGTTCTTCCCGGCAACGATATACATGTGGTGCTCGACTGCTTTTTGAAATTCGCAGAGTACCCGCTGGTAATCTGTGGCGACTGGGAGGGCAACTCTTATGCAGAAGCGCTATACGCCAAATACAATAAGAATCACGCCATACACCTGCTTGATAAGGTAAAGGATCTGCGGACCACGAATATGCTCCGCTCCAACTGCTACGTGTATATAGACGCTTTTTATCAGCCGGATCACAACACGTCCCTGATTGAAGCCATGTATATGCAGCTGCCGATTCTTGCATTTGCATCGCACTATAATATTAACCTTACATCCAACAAAGCCATGTATTACAAAATGCCTACTGAACTCCTTGCAGCGTTGAAATCCCTGCATCCCACAAAGGCTGCTGAAATCGGCAGTACCATGAAGGAAGTGATCAGCAGTAAGATCAATGCAACGCAGCAAAAGAATAACCACAAGCAGATGATGCTGCAGCCCGCCAGGCAGCCTCAGCTGAAACAGTAATGGGTTTATTATTTATGTATTTTTTGGGTCCTGTTTCGTTCGTATATTGAACTTTACACCCGTATTTTTGTAATAGATTTACCCTGAAAACAGGCCCCAAAAGAGAACTCCATGGAAATCCTGCACCTGGTATACAATAAACAGGATGCCATCTATAAAAAAATGGCATTAACAGTTGATCAACTGGCCGCCGCCCAGGTAAAACTAGGATACTCAGTATATGTGTGGGAAATGGGTTCCGCTCCATACGAAGAACTGCACCAAAGACCTTATAAAATTCGTCATTTTCATGTAAAGAGCTATGTGTGGGCTACCCCCGGCGAAATCAATCAGGCCATCAGGCAGCTCAGGAAAAATACCATTGTACATATGCACGGAGGATTCGTTCCCCTTTTCTTTACCCTCGCCTTCCACCTGAATAAAAACAACATCCCGTTTGTATATACGCCGCATGGCACTTATAATAAAAGCAATATCAGGGCTTCGGGGTTTTCGAAGAAAATGTATTTTAAAATGTTCGAAAACTCCTTAATGCAATGGTGCGCAGCCCTTCTTTTTGAAGGACCAAGCGAAAAATCCCTCATTGACGATCCGGACATTACCAACGATAAAAAGGTATTGTATATCCCCAACGGCCTCAGCAATGAAAGCAGCCTGCCCCCTTCCAAATTCAATGATTTTGAAGAACCCGTATTTGCCTGGTTTGGCAAACCTGATATCGACAACGGAGGCCTCGACATTCTCGTACAGGGATTTGCAGAATACAAACAGAAGCATTCAGGCAAGGGAGTTTTGTGGATTGTAGGAGAAGGAGACGAGAAAAATCAACTTTATGCACTGGTAACCCAACTGGGTATCCAGAACAATGTTTTCTTCAAAGGAAATGTGATTGGACTGCGAAAGTTTGAACTGCTGAATAAAGTAAATGTATTTCTAAGGCCATCCCGTTTTGAATACGATCCATCCATTATACTGGAAGCGGCTTCTGCATGGGTGCCATCGGTTGTATCCAAAGAAACCAATATGGGGGAATACATTGCAGAATTTGATGCAGGTATAGTGCTGGATCAAAACACGCCCCACCATCTTACCAAAGCGCTGGTCAAATGCGCCCGGGAACTGGAAGACTACAGCTGGGAACAGAAAAAAAGAAACGCGCACAGAATGGTGACCGAAAAATTT
>JAECQP010000004.1 GCA_015999745.1 Sphingobacteriia bacterium
TGCAGATTTATACCTTGCCCTTAACAGATATCCCGGAATGATCCATGCCGGGAGCACTGCCGGAATTAAAAACAAAATGTTTCTACAAGATAAAGATAGCCCCGCTATCATCAGCGGGGCTAAATCAGATACACAAATTACTGACAGGCAGCCAGGGTTTTCTCGGCCAGTTCCTTTCCCCAGTCCGGATGAAAGGGAGATGCAGGTTTATAGTTGTTAAACAGGGTTAACGACCGCTCCAGTAATTTCTTCGCAACAGCCTTCCCTCCACCAAATGCTTCCGGTACGTTGAGCTGGTACTGGCCTTCCAGCAAATAAGGCCTGGGGTTCTCGGGGTCAGCGGCTTTAGCTTTGGCAATCGCTTCAGCAGCAACCGCACCGTAAGTTTGCCAGCGACTCATGGCGTCTACGGTTAACTGCTGAACAGCCACCTGCTGTTTAAGGCAATAGATCTCCGCATTATTAGGTTCCAGCGCTTCTGCCTTTGCAATCAGTTCTTTTGATTTTTCAGCAGACTTATCCTTATCGGCTTTGGGATCCATCCAGCCTCCGAGGATATTGGTGCGGGCAGCATAATAAAAAGGCAGCCATTTATCTTTCTCAGCATCGGCCACCCGTTCAAAGAAAGCAGATACAGTCAGCATTTCTGCCGGGGTTTTGGCCTCTTTCAACTGTGCCAGTCCTTTTTCCATGGCTCCATCATACCTGCTTTGCGCATTTGCAAATCCGGTAACCAGCATGACTGCAATAAAGAATAGTTTTTTCATGACGATTGATTTATTTAGTGAATGATTATAAATTGGAATTGATCTGCTGTTGTGTTCTGTCTACGCCCCAGCTCAAAAAGAGCCCCACAAAGAAAGTACGCGGCGCCGGGGGAACCACAGCAGCGTTGATCAGTTGCCCGTTTCCGTCTTTCACACGGCTGCTGTAATTGTACCCGAAAATCTGCAGCTCGTTAAACACATTATTGATACCCACTACTACCACCGAATTGGCTTTGCCTATTTTAGGGAGCCAGTTCAGGCTGAAATTATTACTACTGTAGGCGATGGTTCTGTTACTCAAAAACCCAGCTGCCGATAGATTGGGGTTATAGTAAGGCCTTCCTGTACTCCAGTTCCAGCTCCAGTTCATCCCAAACATCTGTTTAACCCAGAATTTTTTGAGCACCACACTTCCGCTGTGCGTTGCAGCAAAAGTGGGCATGGCAGACATTGGATAATTGTTGTAATTGCGTTTGGTATCGAGGTAGGAATAAGAGATCCAGTAGTCAAAACCTTTGAATGTTTTTTTATCTCTCCAGAATAATTCCAACCCTTTTGCATAACCGTTGCCATTGGTGCCGGTTGCATTGCGCACGGCATCATCCGTTTTCAGCAAACTCCGGTAATCTTTGTAGAAAGCCTGTATCCGGAAAGTGTAGCCCGCAGCAATATGCTGGTAAGTGAGTATGTAATGATCGGCCCGCAGGAAATCGAAATTGGCATTGTTGGCCAGGAACCTTCTGTCCGGTGTTTGCCGGAATATCCCGTAGTCTGCGGTAACCTGGCTGTTTTGCCCCAGTTTGTACGACAATGCGGCGCGGGGGGCCAGGTTCCATTTATTCAGCAACCCGCTGTGTTCCGTTCTTAGCCCGGGGCGGAATGCAAGGTCATTGGTGATGTACAGGTCCGCTTCCGCAAAAGCGGCCGTATAAAAATCATTCACTGCAGCAGGAAATGCACCGTCCTGGTTATTGTAGCGACTGCTATCGGAATTATTCCATACTTCCGCGCCAAAGCGAAGCGTATTCATGGCGCCAAACCGTTTATCTGCAACGGCCCTGGCCTGCAACATCCACTGCCGGTTATTGAGCTGAAACGAATTGTAATCGATTTCCGGAATATGCGTGACGGGGTTAGTTTGATTGTCTGCATTCTGCACCTCGTTCCGGATCTGATCCTTGTTGTAACTGATACTCGCCACTGTGTTGAGTTTCCAGCCATTGCCCAGTGATTGCCTGAAGCTGATATTGGTAAAGAAGTTTTTGTTGCTGAGGTTAAAAGCATTTTTTAACCCAATGCTGTCGAGCGAGGGATTGCGGATGCCTAAGCTACCTGCGTTGAAGTAAGCATATACTTTGAACATTCCGTTCCCCCTGGTTTTGAAACGAAAGTTGGCATCTGCCGTATGGAAGTCGGGGGCTTTAAAATAATCCGGTGCCTGCGGAACCAACTGCTGGTAAAGGCTCAGGTTGGTCCAGTTGTAACTGAAGCCGTAGCTGGATTTTTTATGTTTTGTTACTTCCTGAAAACCGACGCTTCCGAAAAGGGGCGAGAGTCCAACCTGTACTTCACTCCGTTCCGGAATATCAATGCTCTCCAGGCTCAGCACACTGCTCAGTGCCTGGCCATAGATGGCTGAATACCCACCGGTGCTGAACACGGTACCGCTAAACAGGAAGGGCGAGAACCTGCCCCGTTGCGCAATGCCGGGAACGGCGCTGTAAAAGAAATTATTGACCACCGCACCATCAATCATGATTTTCGCTTCCTCTGCACTCCCGCCCCGAATGAACAGGCCTTCCTGTTCTCCTACCCGCTGAGCGCCCGGAAGGGTTTGGAGAGTTGCGGCAATATCAGCCACAGCTCCGGCAGTAGTAACAATGTCCAGCGGCTTCAATACCGTTCCCTTTTTCTTATCACTGGCAACAAAAGCGCCGGCAGTGATCACAACGGCCTTCAATTCGCTGATCTCTTCTTTCAGGGAAAAGTTCACCCGAACAGTGTCGCGGGCCAGTATAACGGGAAACGCAACAGACTTATAGCCAATATTACCCGCCACCAGCATAAAACTACCCTGCTCCGTTGTTTTGAAGCCAAACCTGCCGGTTGAATCGGTATTTGCCCCATCATAGGTACCCTTGAGGGTGATGGAAGCGCCAGCCAGTATTCTGCCCCTGTTGTCTCTCACGGAACCAGTCACGTATACCTGTGCGGTCAGACAATACGTACATAAAAACATTAAAACGATAATAATAGCCTGTTTCATTTTGTTAAATTGACAGGACAAACATAGACTAGTTTATTTTATAAACTATATTATTAAATGAATTTAATCTGTTTTTAATACTTCTGGCTCATAAGCGCCGGTAAGGCAATAAAAAATCCCGTCCGGGAGAACCGGACGGGATTGAATGATACATTGAGAATATACTTATTTGTACTGAGGGATCAGGCTGGCAGCCAGATCGGTCATCTTCTTCAGTCCATCTTCAGGCAGATTGCCTTTTTTGAACTCAGCCAGTACATCCGGTAATTTATTTTCCATCTCTGTCAGGAAATGCGCTTCAAAATCCTTCACCTTTCTTACAGCCACGTTGCGCAGCAGACCTTGTGTACCAAGGTAAATGATCGCAACCTGTTTTTCAACAGTGAACGGTGTATACTGGGCCTGTTTCAGGATTTCCACGTTTCTTGCCCCCTTGTCAATTACAGACTTGGTTGCAGCATCAAGGTCACCGCCAAATTTAGAGAAGGCTTCCAACTCACGGTACAGGGCCTGGTCAAGTTTCAGGGTACCTGCTACTTTCTTCATGGATTTGATCTGAGCATTACCGCCCACACGGCTTACAGAGATACCTACGTTGATCGCCGGACGGATACCTGCGTTGAAGAGGTTACCTTCCAGGAAGATCTGACCATCGGTGATGGAGATTACGTTGGTAGGAATATATGCAGATACGTCACCCGCCTGTGTTTCAATGATGGGTAATGCGGTCAGGGAACCACCCCCTTTTACCAGGTGTTTGATTGACGCAGGAAGATCATTCATGTTCTTCGCAACGTCATCATTGGCAATCACTTTCGCGGCTCTTTCCAGCAAACGGCTGTGCAGGTAGAATACGTCACCGGGATATGCTTCACGGCCCGGAGGTCTTCTCAGCAACAGGGATACTTCACGATAAGCAACGGCCTGCTTAGACAGATCATCATAGATAATCAGGGCAGGACGACCGGTATCACGGAAGAACTCTCCAATTGCAGCGCCCGCAAACGGAGCGTAGAACTGCAGCGGAGCAGGATCAGATGCAGAAGCCGCAACGATGGTAGTGTAAGCCATGGCACCGTTATCGGCCAGTGTTTTCATAACGCCCGCAACAGTAGAAGCTTTCTGACCAATTGCTACATATATACAGTATACAGGCTTGCCTGCATCGTAAAATTCTTTCTGGTTAATGATGGTATCCACACAGATGGCGGTTTTACCGGTCTGACGGTCTCCGATTACCAGTTCACGCTGACCACGGCCTACAGGAATCATTGCATCAATCGCTTTAATACCAGTCTGTAATGGTTCTTTTACCGGCTCCCGATAAATTACACCTGGTGCTTTGCGCTCCAGTGGCATTTCGTACAGCTCGCCTGTAATCGGGCCCTTACCATCAATGGGTTCACCCAATGTATTGATAACACGTCCTACAACGCCTTCACCCACTTTGATAGAAGCGATCTGCCCGGTCCTTTTTACTTTAGCGCCTTCTTTAATAGATCCGCTGTCTCCCATCAATACCACACCTACATTGTCTTCTTCAAGGTTCAGGGCAATTGCCTTAACACCGTTCTCGAAAGATACCAGCTCACCACTTCTTACGCCGTTCAGCCCGTATACACGGGCAATACCATCGCCCACCTGCAATACGGTACCTACTTCCTCCAGTTCTGCGGAAGCGTTGAAATTACTGAGTTGTTGCCTCAGTATCGCTGATATTTCATCTGGTTTAATGTCTACCATTTTGTATTGTTTAAAAAATTTTTGTAAAAATTATCTGATGCTCTGTACGTAAATGTTTGTGCTAAACTGCTTTTTGATTTCGCGGAGATCATGGGCAATGCTGGCATCTACCAGTTTGTTGTTGAACTCCAGTACAAAACCACCAATCAGGTTTTCCTGCGTAACCGTTTCCAGTTCCACGGTACCAAATCCGTTGGCTGCCTGCACTTTTGCTTCGATAGACTTTTTCAGTTCGGCTGAAACAGCCACTGCTGTTGTCAGTTTTACTTTATGAATTCCTTTCAGTGCATTATACTGATTAATGAAAGCATTGGCAATTTCAGGCAAATCGCCTTCCCTGCCCTTCTTTACCAGTAAATTGTTGAAAGCAACAGTCAGTTCACTCACTTTACCTGCAGTAACGGCGGATACCATCTTTTCCTTCTGGTCGGATTTGATCACCGGACTGCGGAGCATGTTCAGGAATTCGCGGCTTGCGTTGCACACCCCCTGAATATAGCGCATATCTTCACGCACAACATCCAACTGACCTCTTTCTGTTGCGAGGTCAATCAGGCTCTTGGCGTATCTGTCAGCTAATCTTGGATTCGGCATGGATTAATTCAATTTAGCGCCTTCGGTTAATTGTTTGATGTAGTTTTCCTGATCCGCTTTATTGGATAATTCCCGGCTCAGCACTTTCTCCGCCACTTCAATTATCAATGAACCAACCTGGTTCTTCACATCTGTCAGGGCAGCATTCTTTTGCTGAAGAATAGCAGTTTGCGCATCGGAAACAATACGGTCGTATTCAGACTTCGCTTTTTCCTTGGCATCTGCAATCATCTTGTCGGCAGTTTCTTTTGCCTCCTTGATCATTACGGCTCTTTCTTCGCGGGCTTTGGTCATCATCGCCTCATTCTCATTTTTCAATGCGGCCATTTCAGACTTTACTTTATCTGCAGAAGCGATGGCATCGGCGATACCGGTTTCTCTTTCTTTCAGAGAAGCGAGGATCGGCTTCCAGGCAAATGCCTTCAGCAGAAAAAATACAACCAGGAATGCGATCAAAGTCCAGAACAACAATCCTAACCCGGGTAATAACAGTTCCATAAAATATATTTAGTTCGAAGTAAAGTTGATAAAGATTACTGCACCGTTTGCCCTGTGCTCGCAGTGCAGTAATGATTTTGTGCTACTAGGCTTTCAATACAGCCAGGATACCTGCGATCACCGCAAAAAGGGCAACACCCTCTACGAATGCGGCAGTCAGGATCATGTTCGCACGGATGTCGTTAGACGCTTCCGGCTGACGGGCGATGCTTTCTACAGCGCCTTTACCGATTTGACCGATACCGATACCGGCACCAATTGCAGCCAAACCTGCACCGATAGCTCCACCTAAGTGGCTCATGCTAACATCCAACAAAGTGTTAATTACTGACATACTGTTTATTTTAATGAATGAAAAAATTAATGATGCGCTTCATCGTGGTGAGCGCCTTCCATCGACTGGCCGATAAACACAGCTGTCAGATTGGTAAAGATGAACGCCTGAATAAACGCAACCAATATCTCTATGAAATAAATGAAAATGGTGAAAGCCAGTGAAACGGGCGTAAAACCAATTCCCGCCACCTTGCTCATTGCGCCGAAAATAAAGATCAGCATAATGAAACAGGTAATGATAATGTGACCTGCCACCATGTTGGCAAAAAGACGGATGATCAATGCAAATGGCTTGGTGAAAATTCCGATAAACTCCACCGGAACCAGGATAAACTTAACCAGAAACGGAACTGGCGGATTAAAAATATGCGCCCAGTAATGACGGTTGGTACTAAAAACAATAACAAGGAAACTAATCACCCCTAATACCGCGGTAAAGGCGATATTTCCGGTAACATTTGCCGTTCCGGGAATCAGGCCAATCAGGTTATTGATCAGGATAAAGAAGAAAATGGTCAGCAGGTAGGGCATGTATTTTTCATACGCATGGCCCAGATTGGGTTTACCTACTTCATCTCTCACAAAAGTAATCACCGGCTCAATGGCATTCTGGAACCCTTTGGGAGCAACCCTGGCCCCATTCTTTTTGTATTTGTTGGCAACACCAACCATCAGCCATACCAGCAGCGCCAGCGCAAAGAACATCTGAACCACGTTGCGGGTTAAGCTAAAATCATATACCTGAACGGTTTCATCCGGAACACCGGCCTCATTTACCGCAACAATCTTTCCTTCTTCAGATTTATATCCGTTGTACACTTCGTGTCCATGGTGAAATTTGCCATAAGAAAATACAGACAAACCCCTTTGAGGTGAGTAGAGAATTACGGGTAATGGGATACTGATATGCTTTTCGCCAAGGGTAACAAAATGGAATTCATGGGCATCCATGATGTGCTCCATGATCAGTTTTGCAGGGTCAAAAGCGGCTTCTTTGTGATCGCCTGCGGCTTCCCCTTCATGCTGAGGCGTTTCATTGGCAAAAACTGCTGTAGAAAAAAGCAAAGCGAACATGCTGAAAACAGCTACCAGTAATGATTTAATGCTTTTTTTGGCCATACCCATCTCGAAATTTGCGGCAAAGATAAGGGTACAGTGCTGAAATTTACTGTAAAATGGGTTTCTTTTTCTCAAACTGCATTTCGTGCAATTTGGCATAAAATCCGCCCAGTTGAAGCAGTTCCTGGTGAGATCCGATTTCCCGGATTTCCCCCTTGTCCAAAACGATGATTTTATCGGCTTTCCGGATGGTGCTCAGCCTGTGGGCAATCACAATGGAAGTTCTGCCGGAAATCAGCGTATCAATGGCTTTTTCAATCAGCATTTCACTCTCTGTATCAATGGAAGAAGTGGCTTCATCCAGGATCAGGACAGACGGATTATACAGCAGGGCCCGGATAAAAGACAGCAACTGCCGCTGTCCCAGGCTCAGGGTACTCCCCCTTTCCATCACATTATAATCGTATCCACCCGGCAACTTCATCAGAAAATCGTGTACCCCGATCATTTTGGCTGCTTCCTCCACCTGTTCCCGGGTAATTTCCGGATTGCGGAGGGTGATATTATCCATTACAGACCCCGAAAACAGGAATACATCCTGCAACACCACCCCGATTCCCTTCCGGAGGCGGTCCGTATCATATTCATCAATAGAAACGCCATCCAAAGTAATGGTACCTTCCTGAATCTGGTACAGCCGGTTCAGCAGGCTGATAATGGAAGTTTTACCGCTTCCTGTATGCCCTACCAGGGCCACCGTTTCCCCTGCTTTTACCTGGAAACTGATATTTTTCAGTACATAATTCTCTCCCACATAGGCAAAAGACACCTGCTTAAAGCTGATATCGCCACGGATCTGTTCCGGTGCATAGGCACCTTCTTTTACCGGAGGCAGTTCATCGGTATTGTCCAGTACCTTAAATACCCGCTCGGCGGCTATCATCCCCATCTGCAGCACATTGAATTTATCGGCCACCACCCGCAGGGGACGGAAGATCTGGTTCAGGAATAATATAAAAGCCACCAGCAGACCTGCATCCAGGGTACGGTCGGCGATCCACCAAACCAGTAAACCCGTACTCACGGCCAGCACCACTTCCACAACCGGGAAAAAAACCGAATAGGCAAAAATGGCCTTGATATTAGAATCCCTGTGTTTTTGATTGATTTTTTTAAAGGCCAGGAACTCTTTCTCTTCGGCAGCAAAAGCCTGCACCACCTGCATTCCGGTGATATGCTCCTGCACAAAAGCATTGAGCGCAGCCACCGCATTTCGTACCTGGATAAAGCTTTTGTTGACACTTTCTTTAAAATAATAAGTTGCGATCAGCATCAGCGGGAACGGGACCAGGCTGATCAGGGTAAGCCGCCAGTCCATCCAGAACATGGTACCCAGGGTAATAAAGATGGTCAGCAGGTCGGCCACAATGGGAATCAGCCCGTCGGAAAAAATATCATTGATGCTTTCGATATCATTAATGGTTCTGGTGGTGAGCGTACCGATGGGTGTTTGGTCGAACTGGCGAAGGTTGAGACCCAGCACTTTTTTATACACCGTAACCCGGAGGTCTTTTACCACATGCTGACCCATCCAGGCAGTGATGAAAGAAAACAGGAACCGGATGATGGTTTCCAGCAACAGGAATACCAACTGAAACAGGGTGATGGCAATGATAAAGCGGGAAATATCGGCCAGATCAACGCCCAGCACCACAAAGCTAACCCAGCCGGGCAACACGGTCACTTTGCCAATAGCGGTATTTACCGTGAGCTGAATCAGGTAAGGCCTGACCGGAGCGGCAACCGCCATCAGGATGGCCAGCAACAGGCTGAGGTAGAAGTAAGACCGGTAAGGTTTTACAAAAATGAAAATCCTCCGGAGGAGACTGAAATCAAAAATTTTCTTTTTAGCCGTTGCACTCATAGTATGCAACAAATGTATTAAAGAAAAAATACAATGGCTTTAGGAAACTACTTTCTGAATATCAGAATACCTTAATGTTTAATAATCACTTTATGCGAATGCCATCCTTTTCCATCAAATATTCTTACAGTATAAATGTCGCTTGGCAAATGGCCCACAGAAATGTTCGCACTATGCAACCCCTTACCTAGACTTTTATTATACCGGATACTACCAGTTTTATCAATCAATTCCACTTTCTGAATCTCCAACATCGATTTGCTCGCAAGAGGTAGATTATTGCTTGGTTGAATTTTTATAATATCAGATGTAGGATTAGGCGAAATACTAAACTGACTCCAGCAATCAGTTTGATACACTAAATACTTAGCTTGAGACATAGGCCCTGAACCACAAGCATTATCTGCACGACCAATCACCCAAGGCGTTCCGCTAATAGGAGGGCTGGACGGGGCTTTAAGCGTTATTACGCTTGTGCCTTGCCCGGATACATATATCAAATCACTACTCCACATCCATGTATATGTTGTACTTGAAGCTGGAGAAAAATAGTACCACGGAAATCCAAATTGAACAGTTTGGTTTAAACAAACCGTAGATGGATATTGAGTAATGTTATAATCAGCCGCTGAATAAGTACCTACTCTTATGTTTTTGAATGTGGTGTAAGTAAATGTGCAATGAGTGACTGTTGCGACTAAAGTAATATTGCCTTGAGTAGAGGTTGGCGTTACTGTTACAGTTGGAGAAGTAGCGCCAGCGGTTATATTTGCAGAAGCAGTACTACCCTGTACCGACCATGAAACAGTAGATCCAGCCGGCATACCATTAACTGTATAATTAGCACTGCTATTACATAAATTATCCGTACCTCCGGTAATATAAAGGAATGGTGATGGTCTTGAAATCGGAATCTGTATTGTTTGGGATTGCCCATTAACCAACCCTGCACTACAACTATTAACTGGCCTAATCGAGACACTCCCATTTACACCATTAGATAAATCAGAGGTAATTGTTACACTATTTCCACCTGGAATCCAGTTGCTGCCGTTTGAAACACTTGCTCCTATTGACCATCCATTCGGCAAGAGATACTCGTATGTTGTTATTGAACCAAAGCAAAGTGATGGGCTTTCAAATGCAGTGCTCCATTGAATATTATTGAAGCTGATAGGTATGTTTACTATTTGACAACGAGGTGCGTCAATTACACTCTTATTTGGCTGAATCGGAGTGCAAGTTGTTCCGTAAAATATTGATTTTATTTTTTTAAAATCGAATTGGGTAGTGGTTCCGTCAGGATGATTTACTTTAAATGTTTGCTTTTGATTTATATCTGCAAATTTACCTTTAAAAGTAAATGTGCTACCAACTGGTGATGTTGGCAATTGTGTAACATAACACCCTCCTTCACCAATCATGTCTAAATATGGCTTAGTTATTGTAACAGTAAATGTATATTCTGTACCAGGGCAATACTCATTATCATTTGATGGAAAAACAGTTTGTGCTTTCGCAATATTAAATAAAAGAATGCATAAAAGAATGTAATATTTTTTCATCTTTTTAAGTTATTTCGCTAAATGAAATTGAAATCCGATTGATGTCTGCAATCCGGTTTTATTACTACGCCTAGGAGTAGACCCATCATCTACAGTTATTAGTTTATTAGAATATCCTACTAAAATCTCCATTCCAACAGATGAGTTAAAAAACACTTCAGTGCCGGCCATTAGTGAAAAAATATTATACTTTCCTTTATCTCCAAAGGTTCCGTAATTTTTATTTACCCCAAACTGATAACTAACATCTGTCAACAGGTTAAATTTTTTTTCAGTGTTTAAAAAATAGTATCTTAAAAAAGGGCCAATTGCAAATTTCAAATTGTTCTGTGAACCACCTGCTGAACTTTCTCCCTTGTAAGTAGAAATTGTAGGTCTCAGCCCCCCTGAAAATTTATCAAAAAAGAAATATCCGACAGATGCGGAGATGTCTACACTTGTATATTTAGCAGTATAGTATGCAGAAGGACCATTAAAAGTTTCAGTGTAGGTATACGAACTACCTGCTCCGCCGATTAACCAGGTGTTTTTCGTTAATTGTCCATATGTAATTATAGACAAAGGTGACAGCATCAATAGTAAAAGAAATATTTTCATAACCAGTTTTTAGCGCATTATTGAAGCGGTTTAAGCATATCCAAAACGCATACAAAAATGATTGAATATATCATACATATGCAAAATACTTTATAAGCAACCAGTTTTTCTTTTTAAACACCCTTTATTCAATAAGTTACACGCTGGCCTGATACGCTTTTGAAATTGAACTTACCCGCTCCCAACATACAAGCAACGAATAACCATGCTGAACCTGCCACAGCAAAGTATACCCTCAATGAGATGTCCGTATTAAATGAATCATACCGCAGATAAACAATAAACCAACCAGATTGCTCAGCAATGCAAAGTCTGTAAACGCTAGAAACTGTTTATGAAAGCGATATGGCTTTCCACCAATAGAAAAATGCTTCCGGGCTGGATTTTTTCAGCTTATTCAGTTTGGTGTTGTGCGGTTGTTCAATAATAGCTTCTGCCACCTGTTTAGGGTCTGTAAATTTTTCAAATGTTTTCTGGTCTGTTGCAATCAACCGCGAGAGATAAGCGGCTTTGGCTGCATGAACAATGGCTTTATCCAGGTGATAAGATTCTGAAAATATAAAGCGTTCCACCCTTTGTATGCCTTTTTGCAATTGATCGAAATTTTCATTATCCGCTGCACCCCTCAGGCAAAGGCAAAGCGATGTTTGATAGATGTCGTCCAGTACATCTGCGGGTTTGCCCTCCTTCAATTCACGGTACACTATTTCAGTTGCAGCAATCTTATTAAAGGTCGCCTTCACCGTATCAAGATCTTCTGCCACATCAAAGATGTTCCCAATATCATAGAGCTGTTTAATGATCTCCATGCTCATACTATCTTCCTTCTTAAAGTAAGGAATACCGGTGGTATTGGGAGCAAAGGCGGTGAGTTTATCGCCCAACAAATCTTCCAGCGAAGGCATATTTACTGAGGCCAGTTTTGCCGAAGTAATGAGAAAGCCTGATTTAATTTCCTGCGGCTGTATGTTTTTATAATGATTAGCTTCAAAAAGTATATCGAGCAAAATAGCCTCTTCTCCTACTGTATTATGAACCGGCGTATAAAAGAATTTGTAATGTGCTTTTTCAATGGCGATGGCAGCGGCACGGTGCTGTAATTCCACCCGGCTAAAGCCCTGCGCTTCTGCAAATACTTTCAGCAGTTCATCAAGATTGTCTTTTTTTTCTGTGAGTATAATATCAATGTCAATAGACAGCCGTTTGGCGGAGTCGAGCAACAGCAGGGCGCGGATCACCTTCTCCACCAATATTTTATCGGCATTCCGGTTGGCTTTGGATACCTTATCTATCCATTCTGCGGTTAGTGATTCTTTATTGATCATATTCTATAAATTGGCAGCCTAAAGGGTTTGCTGCCGGAATTTTGATACCCTGTTTAAATAATTACTGAATGCTTCTTTCTTCCTCCTTCTGTCGGCATACCGCAGCATCTTGTTTTCGTTGATGGTATATTTTTCAAATGCTTCCCTGAAAATGGTTTCCTTTTCGCGGCCCTGCTGGGCCGCAAAAAGCACATCATCGCAAAAAACATCTACCAGCAATTTTTCAATCGTAGTGGTTACCACACCCTGGATCATCTGTACCGGGGCCTCCGAAACCAATGAGTTAATTATAATGGTCTCCTTTTCAGCAGAAGCATATAAACTTAATATTTTTGCATCCGGTTCCAGGAAGATGTTCTTTTTTGTTTCTTTTAAAAAGTAAAACACCGATTGGGTGGCTTCTTTATCCACTTCTACCAAGGTATAAAACCTTCCGGGCTGGTGCAGCATCAGCTCATTGAGTACTGAAGTGTTCCAGATGCAGATTTGCAGGTAAGGAAACTGCCTTTGCAAATCCCTGAAGAGGGTTTTGATCTTAGCGGAAAATTCCGGTAAAAAAATCCGGCCTTTGCCCAATGTAAATTTGCCCCTGCCAATACGGGAAAGAATGCCGGACTGCACCAACGCATATACCCGCCAGTTAACAGTAGTGGTTTTAACCCCCGGTTCCAGCCCATTGTAGAACTGCTCAATATCTTTTGTGCTAAAATTGCTGTTTTCTTTAAAATGCTCCTTCAGCTTGCTGATATGTAATTTAGAATTTTCGATGGCCCTTTTTGTTGTTTATTCCCAAAGATAGTAAAACTATAAATTGGCAGCAAATCACAATTGCTGCCGAAATTTAGATATGGATTCGCCTAACCTGCCTCTCTGGGGCTAACCATTTCTGATAAAAACCGGCTTTGGGCTTGTTTAAAATGTAGTACCCGGGTTTCCTTAACTTTACATAGTATATGAATGAAGTGCAAGCAACGAATAACCATGCTGAACCTGCCACAGCAAAGTATACCCTCAACGAAGAGCAGGAAAAAAAGGAGATCATCAGGCATTATCGTGCGCTGCTGAAAAGCCTTCGTCCCAAACTGAAGAAAGGAGACAAAGAGCTGATCAGGCAGGCTTTTGAAATGGCTGCCACCGCCCACCAGACCATGCGCCGCAAAAGCGGTGAACCTTATATTATTCACCCCCTGGCGGTTGCCATGATTTGTGTGGAAGAAATCGGCCTGGGGGTACGCAGCACCATCTGCGCCTTATTGCACGACACGGTAGAAGACACCGATATTTCCCTGGAAGATGTGGAAATGGAATTTGGGATTGAGATTGCCAAGATTGTGGATGGTCTCACCAAAATCTCCAACGTCATTGATACCAATACCAGCCAGCAGGCGGAGAACTTCAAAAAAATCCTGCTGACCCTTACAGATGACCCCCGCGTGATCCTGATTAAACTGGCCGACCGCCTGCACAACATGCGCACGCTGGATCATATGAAAAGGGAGAAACAACTGAAGATTGCGTCCGAAACCGTTTGGGTATACGCTCCGCTGGCACACCGTATGGGATTGTACAGCATCAAAACAGAGCTGGAAGATCTTTCCATGAAATACATGGAGCCGGATGCTTACCGCGAAATAGCCCGTAAATTATCCGAAACCAAAAGAGAGCGCACCCGCTATATCAACGAATTCATCCGCCCGCTCAAAGAAAAACTGAATGCCGGTAATTTTGATTTTGAAATTTACGGCCGCCCCAAAAGCATTCACTCCATCTGGAACAAAATCAAAAAGAAAGCGGTTGCGTTTGAAGAAGTGTACGACCTCTTTGCCATCCGTGTCATCCTCAACTCTCCTGCTGAAAAGGAAAAAGAAGATTGCTGGAAAGTATACTCCATGATTACCGACGAGTACAACCCCGCTCCCGAAAGGCTGCGCGACTGGCTCAGTAACCCTAAAAGCAATGGCTATGAAGCATTGCATACCACCGTGATGGGGCCTCAGGGTAAATGGGTGGAAGTGCAGATCCGTACCAAAAGAATGAATGAGATTGCGGAGAAAGGTTTGGCGGCGCACTATAAATACAAGGAGGAACACAACGAAGAAGACCGTTTCGACAAATGGTTTGGACAGATCCGCGAAGTACTGAGTTCTCCGGATACCGATGGGGTTGACTTCCTGCAGGATTTCAAAACATCCTTTCTTGCGGAAGAAATATATGTATACACCCCTAAAGGGGAAGTGAAGATGCTCCCTACCGGTAGCACTGCACTGGATTTTGCCTTTTCCATTCACTCGGCCATCGGTACCAAATGTATCGGCGCCAAAGTGCACCACAAACTGGTACCCATTGGTCATAAGTTAAGAAGCGGCGATCAGATCGAGATCATCACCAGCAATAAACAGAAACCTTCGGAAGACTGGTTGAACCTGGTGGTTACGGCCAAAGCCAAGAACAAGATCAAGGACTCCCTGCGGGAAGAAAAAAGAAAGGTGGCAGAGGATGGCAAATACATCCTGCAACGCAAACTGGAATCCATGGGCGCGGCATACAGTCATCACAACATAGAGGAACTGGTTCATTTTTATAAACTCACATCACCGCTGGACCTGCATTACCGGATTGCCACCAAATACATTGATCTGCGCGAGTTGAAAGAATTCCAGGTACTGGGAGACAAGATTGAAATTCCGAAACCAAAACCCGTTCCGGTTGAACTGCAAACAGAGGCTCCTCCCAAACATTTTGACAAGAAAGATTCTGAGCTCATCATATTCGGCGAAAGCAGCGACAAGATCATGTACACACTGGCCAAATGTTGCCACCCGATTCCGGGTGACGACGTATTTGGTTTTGTAAGTACGGGCAAGGGCCTGATCATTCACCGGACCAACTGCCCCAATGCCACCCAGTTGCTGGCGAACTACGGACACCGCGTGGTCAAAACCAAATGGGCTAAAAACAAGGAGATCTCCTTTCTCACCGGTCTTAAAATTGTGGGCCTGGACGATGTGGGAGTAATTAATAAAATTACCAATGTGATCAGCGGAGACCTCCGTATTAATATAGCCGGGCTGAGCATCGACTCCAAAGAAGGTTTGTTCCAGGGAACCATTAAAGTGTTTGTGCACGACAAAGAAGAACTGGAAGAACTGGTGAGCCGGCTGAAATCGCTGAACGGCATCCAAACCGTTGACCGGTTTGAGACCGAAAGCTGATATTTACCCCGAAAATAATTAGGCGTTAGCAATCCCTTGTACTATTTTTGCGCCTTAGAACTAATGATATGGTGGACGTAATTTTAGGTTTACAATGGGGTGATGAGGGAAAGGGCAAAATAGTGGACTATTTTGCGCCCAACTACGATGTAGTTGCCCGGTTTCAAGGCGGACCAAATGCTGGTCATACGCTGTATGTGGATGGAAAGAAAATGGTCTTGCACCAGATTCCTTCCGGCATTTTTCACCAGGATAAAGTCAATATCATCGGCGGCGGTGTGGTACTGGACCCGGTAACCCTTAAAAGAGAATGCGATGCAGTAGCTGCGCACGGCATCGACGTCCGTAAAAATCTCTTCATTTCCGAGAGAACCAATATCATTGTTCCTACGCACCGTGCACTGGACAAAGCTTCCGAACTGGCCAAGGGAGAATCCAAGATCGGCTCTACCTTAAAGGGTATCGGGCCGGCCTATATGGACAAAACCGGCAGGAACGCGCTCCGTGTAGGCGACATGCTCAACAGAAACTTCACCAGTCAGTACATCAAACTGCGCCTGAAGCACCAGAAACTGCTGGACAATTTTCATTTTATAGAAGATATCACTGCCTGGGAAGAAGAATTTTTTGAAGCGCTGGAGTTCCTGAAAACCCTGAATGTGGTCAATGGCGAATATTTCGTAAACAATGCCATTAGTGCAGGTAAAAAAGTACTGGCAGAAGGTGCACAGGGCAGCATGCTGGATATTGATTTCGGCACATTCCCGTTTGTTACCTCTTCCAGCACCATTTCAGCAGGCGTTTGTACTGGTTTAGGTGTATCTCCCAAGCAGATCAATGAAGTGATGGGAGTCACCAAAGCATATTGTACCCGCGTGGGCAGTGGCCCGTTCCCAACCGAACTGGAAGATGAAACAGGGGAAGAACTCAGAAAGATCGGAAGTGAATTTGGTGCAACTACCGGAAGGCCAAGACGTTGCGGATGGATTGACCTGGTAGCGCTGAAATATACCTGCATGATCAACGGCGTAACACAGATTGTGATGACCAAGGCCGATGTGCTGGATGCATTCAAAGATTTAAAAGTTTGTACTGCATACGATATCAACGGGAAAGAAACCCGTGAGGTTCCTTTCCAGATGTCCGGTGTACAGATTAACCCTGTACTGGAATCGTTCAAAGGCTGGAATATCGACACTACCCAACTGAAAAAAGCTGCTGAATTACCGGAAGACATGAATAGTTATATCCGATTTATCAATGAATACGTAGGTGCGCCTGTAAAGTTCGTTTCCAACGGACCTGGCAGGGATCAGATTGTGCCTTTGTAGTACCGATTGTTGGCATTTATTTTGTTATTGAAAAATTTTTTTGGTTAATAATTTTTTGCGTGCAAATTTTACGCAGCTAATCTTATTAGAAATATGGCAGCGAAGTCTGATAAGGATAAAAAATCCTCCCCAAAAGTGCCGGCAAAAACTGCCGCAGCAAAGCCGTCTCCAAAAAGCAAAAAAACGCCGGATGACGAAGAAGATGATTTAGATGATGATGAAATTGAAACACCATCTAAGAAAGGAAGCAGTAAAGCTGGTTCCAAAAAGTCTGCTGTTGACGAAGACGATGACGATCTGGACGATGTAGATGTGGAGGATGACTGGGATAAGGCAGAAGAGGAGGAAGACAGCTGGGATCCTGACTTTGACGAATTTGATATTCCGAAAAGCAAAGGAAAGAAAGCAGTCGGCGGAAAGAAAAAGGCCGACGATGACGATGATTTTAAACTGGACGAAGATTTCAAGGAATTCGATCTGTTCAACGATAAGAGTGGCGGATTTGATGACGACGAAGAAGATGATTTCTAAATTCCCTTCCTTCATTTGAAAAAAAACAAAGCCTGTTTCAACATAACAGGAATTCCGGATATTAAAGAACAGATGCTGGCCTGGTTAAACCGGTTTAGCATCTGTTCTTTTCTGGATAACCACCAATACCATTCCACACACCACTCCGTAGAATGGCTGGCTGCAGCCGGATCTGTCCGAAGTTTCACCGGTCCGCAGGCACTTACTGAAATAGATCAGTTTTTCAAAACAGAAGCCGACTGGCTTTTTGGCCATATTGGTTTTGAATTCCCGGAAGAACCGGAGCGGAACCTCACCGGCTTTACACCCATTCATTTTTTTCAACCGCAAACCGTACTTCAGTTATGCGGCAATGAATTTTCCATAGAAACCTTTCTGCCTGCTGCAGAAGCGGTCTTTACAGAAATCCGTTCAATTGATTTGACCACGGGCCACAAGGATCCTGAAACAAAAAAGACACCTCCATTCCGGATTCAATCCCAAATGAGCAGGGAGTCCTATATTGCCACTGTTCAGCAATTATTGAAACATATTCAACGGGGCGACTGTTATGAAATCAATTTCTGCCAGCAATTCTTTGCAGCGCAGGCCGCCATAGATCCAATAAAACTGTACAGAGATCTTACCACCCTTTCCCCCAATCCGTTTTCCTGCTTTTACAAACAACAGGAAGCACACCTGCTTTGCGCCAGCCCGGAAAGATTTTTACAACGCAAATCCGGCCGGCTCATTTCTCAGCCCATTAAAGGCACTATCCGGCGAAATACCACCGATGCCACAGAAGACAATTTACTGAAAGAGGCATTGAAACAAAGCAGCAAGGAACAAAGTGAAAATGTAATGGTGGTGGACCTTGTAAGAAATGACCTCAGCAAGGTTTGTAAGGATGGTACCGTAACCGTGGAGGAACTGTTTGGCATTTACAGTTTTCCGCAGGTACATCAGATGATTTCCACGATCAGCGGATTGGTAAAAAATGAAACGCCCTTCAGTGAAATCATCCATGCAACCTTTCCGATGGGCAGCATGACCGGGGCGCCCAAGAAAAGAGTACTGGAACTCATCCGGCAATACGAACCGGTTCCCAGGGGCATTTTTTCGGGCGCTGTGGGCTATATCAGCCCTCAACAGGATTTCGACTTCAATGTAGTGATCAGAAGTATTCTGTACAATGCTTCCACACAGCACCTCAGCTACCTGGTTGGCAGCGGGATTACCTTCTATTGCAATCCCGAAGCCGAATACGAGGAGTGCCTCCTGAAAGCACAGGCCATCAACGCCATCCTAGGCCAGTGATTCGTTTTTCATTTCAATAAAGGAGAGTATTTCGTCCCTGCCCTGCCTCTTTTCGGCGCTGGTGACAAAATGCTGAGGCAGGAACTGCCAGGTTTCACGCATGGTATCAAAGAAGGCTTTGATGTTGGTGGCAACCACAGCCGGTTTTTCTTTATCCGTTTTGGTAAAGACCAACGTGAAGGGGATTTCCCAGCCATCTAACTGGCTGATGAATTCCAGGTCTATCTTCTGCGGTTTATGACGGCTGTCTATCAATACAAATACATTCACGAGGTTTTCGCGCTTGCGCAGATAGTTCTCAATCATCTGTTCCCATCTTCTCCTGCTCGACTGGGCTACTTTGGCAAAACCATAGCCCGGTAAATCCACCAGGTACCATTTTCCAAATCTCTTGCCGCTCCGCACAGTGCTTTCTATTTCAAAATGATTGATCAGCTGGGTTTTCCCCGGGGCCGAAGAAGTTTTTGCCAGCTTATTGTTCTGACAAAGCATATTGATCAGGGAAGACTTACCCACATTACTTCTGCCAATAAATGCATACTCCGGTTTATCGGGTTTGGGACATTCCCGGTAGTCTGCATTTGAAATCAGGTATTCCGCTTTTTTGATTTCCATCCTGCAAAGTAAACAAAAGCGCCCCAGGAAACAATTCCGGGGCGCTCCGTACCTGTATTTCGATAGATTAAAAAGAGGCTCTCAGGGAAACAGACAGGTTTCTGCCCGGTGCGGAAACACCGCTGGCAAAATAGCGGTAATTCCGGTCGGTCAGGTTCTCCAGCATTACCTGCAGGGAAAGATGCTGATTAAAGCTGGCGCCTGCACGCAGATTCAGGGTAACCCAGGAAGGCATGCCATCGGGGGTTGCATACTGCAGATTGTCTTCCCCATTGGGATTATAAGCAGACAATTTTTTCCACCCGTTGAACAGGGCATAACATTCCGCATTCCATTTAGCGGCCACATGTTTCAGCGAAACACGGCCATATACCGGCGGAACATGATCCAGCGGCACTTTCCCGTTCAGATCATCGTTGAAGGTTCCCTTGGTATAGGTTACCACCCCATCAACAGAAGTGCCTTTGGCAAAAGTATAGGCTGCATTTACACTGAATCCGAACAAATTTGCAGTTGCCTTATTCTGCAGGGAATACACGCGGCTTTTAACCCCACTGTAATAAATACTGTCCTGTCCGTTGAACTGTGCCTTGTCCAGTACCAGCGCGTTCTGAAATCTGGTGTAAAACAGAGACGCACCATAAGTAAATGGCTGGCCATACTTGTTCAGGCTCAGTTCTGCATTGTAGGTATATTCCGGCTTGAGGGAGGTATTGGGCACCACCACCATACCGGTCTGGGAGTCGAATACCTTCGACAGATCATCCACATTGGGAGCCCTGAAACCACTGCTGAGCACAAATGCCACCCGCAGATCCTGCCGGCTTGCATATACAATGCCCAGGTTGCCTGTAACTGCCTTATTATGCTGCTTAGCCCTTGTAAAAGGAAAATGCGTGAGCGCCGTATCAATAAAACGCGCATCCATCTTCACCAGGCTGAACCGAAGCCCGTCATTCAGCGTCCAGTGATCATTGATCTTATAGGTATGCTGGGCATAGACCGCATGCGAAGACTGGGTGGTTGGCCCGTCTGCATACCGGGTGGTAATACGCGATCTTGCACCACTCACAATATTCATCCGTTCTGCTGTGGAACGCACAAAATTGGAATAACTCTCCGCTCCAATATGCAGTTCATTTTTTCCGCTGTAGTGCTTTGCATCAAAGTTGACCCCAAATACATTCACCCTTTCCCAGCGGGAATCTTTATTGTTGCTCTGAAACCTTCTGCTGATCCGGCTTTCCTCCAGATCCTGGTAGCTGGCTGTTAACTGAACCGCCTGGAAAAAACCCTCCTGTTCGGTGGCCTTGAACTGGTAAGCGGCCATATTGCGCAGTTGCGGTCCGTAATACCATTCTGCATACACCGGCACATTGGCTGTTGTTTTTTCCGTTAACCGATCGTAACGGGGTATATCGTTGGTATTGGAGAACTGCAGATTGAAGAGATGTTCAACATGGGCGCCTGGCTTGAACAGGAACTTCTGCGTAACATCCACCTGCTTATATCCCGATGGAGTTTGATTATCCGGGTCGGGATTGGGCACAACAATATCGGTATTACCCGAACGCTGTACAATGAAATCCTTTTTCCCAAATGACGGATAAGCATCAGGCCTGTTCTTCCCCTGTTTCATGTCTCCGAATGAGCCATAGGTCACCGAAGTAAAAGAGGCCCATTTTTTACCGCCGATATTCAATTGCAGGTTGCCCCTGTTTTCGCTGATGGCGCTGGAATAACGAAGCGTACTGCTACCACTCAGCATTGTTTTCCCGTTATCGGAAAGCACCGGATTTTTCGTGTACATGTTCACCACCCCACCCAATGCATCGCTGCCGTAAATGGTGGAGGAAGGACCATACAATACTTCTACCCGATCCAATACCATATTGTCGATCGAAATAATATTCTGCAGATGCCCTGCCCGGTAGATGGCATTGTTCATTCTTACACCGTCTACCATCATCAGGATGCGGCTGGCTTCAAAGCCCCTGATCACAGGGCTTCCGCCGCCCTGCTGGCTTTTCTGAACAAATAATTTACCCGAATTAATCAGCACATCGGCTGTATTGGTCTGGTAGTTCAGTTGCTCCCTGGCTTTGAGTACATCCACCGTTTGTGCTACTCTTTTAAATTTCTCCGCAAACTTATTGGCGTAAACCACCACCTCATTAAGTGAACCTGGTTTAGCCAGCATGGTATCCCGGGCTTTCTGCGCTTGTGCCTGATTCAGGCATGCCAACAGAAGAACCCCTGAAAAAAAACGCTTTTTCATTTCTCTTATTTAGTATCCCGCAGGCATATGGCAATAGCCAAACTGCCAACGGGCAGTTAGTTCAAAAATTCAATTACCGTAAGTAAACAATTGTAGGAATTAAAGAAAGCGCAGTACCTGCGGTGGAGGGGTAATCACTTCTTCCTTAAAGGATGTTACTGCAAAACCGTATGCGGTATTAAAATGGGAAGCTATTTCGGAGCTTACCGGAATTTCGGGTTTGAAAGAATCCGTAACAACGGCCTGAATAGCTGCTATCGTGGAAAGGATAGCCTTGTGCACCCCTTTCATTTTCAGGTGCATTTCCAGCTCCTTGTTGAGCTGGGTTTCTCTTTCATCAAACACACCGGTTAGTTCCACCATTCCATCCGGTAGCCGGGTGATCGACTGCACATCGAACATTTCACCTTCTATTGCCAGTTCCCGGCCCTCTTCCACCCAGTTGATGTCTTTTTCGGCCAGCAGCACTTTACGCAAACTGGCTGTTTCCATCTGCACCCTGATTTGCCTGCGGTTGATGGTACGGCCCACCTCCAGGCAAAACAGCACTAACAATGGAATCAGTGGTATGGCCAACAGGCCGGCTGCTGATATTTTTTTGAACTTATACAATCATTATGACTTTTTCCTGATCACCAGGCTGTCTGCAGGATACCGGGCTTTGATGGTATCCCTCACCGTATTGCACCAGTTGAACAAAGCTTCTTTTTCTTCAGCGCTGAGTTTGGCGTTGCCATGGATCATGGTATAGGATTCCAATGGCATTTCGCCCTCTTTCACTTCATCCATGCATTCCTCCAGTTTTTTGTACTGTTTGGCAATGCGATAGCCGGCAAATTCATTGAAGTTCAGGTGCCGTTTACCATCATTCACATGATCGTTGATCCATAAGGTAAGCGGCTGAACAGCAGCATACCAGGGGTAAACGGTGCTGTTGCTGTGGCAATCATTACAGGCCTTGGTAAGGATTTGCTGTACATTGTCCGGCACCGCATACACGGTGGAAATATCTTTATCCTTATTCCCTGATTCGTTCTTTGCAGGCCGGTAAAACTGTGCAATAATGAACAGAACCAATACCACTAAACCAATTTTTTTAATCATTGACATAATGAACAATTATGGGTTAACTAAAATATTCCCTGTCATTTCCGGCGGAATGGGTAGCCCCATCATAGTCAGAATGGAAGGTGCAATGTCTCCCAATTTACCGCTATTTACTTTTCCTTTCCAGTTTTGATCAATAATAAATAATGGAACCGGGTTCAGTGTATGGGCCGTATTTGGAGAGCAGTCCTCATTAATCATATAATCGGCATTTCCATGGTCGGCAGTCAGGAAAATGGTATACCCGTGCGGCAGGGCTGCTGATACGATCTGGCGAACACAATCATCCACTGTTTCCACTGCCTTTACCGCCGCGGAAAATATACCGGTATGCCCCACCATATCGGCATTGGCAAAGTTGAGGCAAATGAAATCAGCCGATTCCGCAATGATTTCCGGCAATAAAAGCGCGGTAATTTCCCTGGCGCTCATCTCCGGTTGCAGATCGTAAGTGGCTACTTTGGGAGAAGGCACCATGATCCTGCTCTCTCCGGGAAATGGTTCCTCTCTTCCTCCGCTGAAGAAGAAAGACACATGCGGATACTTTTCTGTTTCTGCAATTCGGATTTGCTTTTTGCCCTGTTTAGCCAGTACCTCACCCAGTGTATTGTTCAGGTTATCATTTTCAAATATGACCGACACATGGCTGAATTTCTGGTCGTAGAGGGTCATGGTAGTATAATGCAGGTCCAGCTCTTTCATGCCAAACTCCGGAAAATCTTTTTGCGTAAGCACCTCTGTGATCTCCCTGCAACGGTCTGTACGGAAGTTGAAACAGATGGCCACATCTCCGTCTTCAATAACGGCTACCGGCGCACCCGCATCGTCTACAATCACCGTTGGCAGAATGAACTCGTCCGTTTTACCGGCCCCGTAAGAAGCTTCAATGGCCGCCTGTGCAGAAGTGGCGGTATTCCCTGTTGCATGCACCATACAGTCATAGGCCAGCTTTACCCGTTCCCAACGCTTATCGCGATCCATGGCATAATACCGGCCGCTTACAGAAGCGATCCTGCCGGTGGTTTGCTTCAGGTGGGCCTCTACCGCCGCTACATAACCCAGCCCGCTTTTAGGATCCGTATCCCTTCCATCGGTAAAAGCATGTACAAATACGTCTGTCAACCCCTCCTGCTTACACACGGTGCAGATAGCATTGAGGTGGCTGGTATGGGAATGCACCCCTCCATCACTTACCAGGCCCAGCAAATGCAGTTTTTTATGGTGTTTCTTTGCAAAGCGGATTGCATCCAGCAACTTTTCGTTCTTTGCAAATTCTCCGGATTTAACAGCAACATTAATGCGCTGCAACTCCTGGTAAACAATACGGCCCGCCCCCAGGTTCAGGTGGCCTACTTCACTGTTACCCATTTGACCTTCCGGAAGACCCACGTCTTCTCCGCAGGTAATCAGGGTAGCATTGGGATAGGTTCCATATAATGAACTTACAAAAGGTACATTGGCGTTCTGAATGGCATCGGCAGTTTTCACTTTCCCCAGGCCCCATCCATCCATGATAATTAAGATTACTTTTTTGCTCATACGATATACTATACTGTTAAAATTTAAGGTTTTGAGCGTACTTTTATACGTCACCCTGTTTTATCCAAATTTGGCATGTTTTTCGCAAGATTTCAAACGAAAACTCTTTTTATGCAAAGAATCTTTTTATCACTGCTGTTTTTAGGGCTGAGCCTGTCTGTTTTGGCGCAGTCCGAAACCGATGCTATTGTTCAATCCTTTAAAACAGCCGATGTAAACAATATAGCCCGTCATTTTGAGGATTTTGTGGATCTGAAGCTGCTGGATAAGGATGAAGTAAAAAATATGAGCAAAAATCAGGCTGAAATAGCCCTGAAATCTTTTTATTCCGAAAATGGCATCAGGGGATTCGATAAAGTGTCTGATGGCGGTAAGGGTACGCTTGCCTACCTGGTAGGAAAACTAACAGGCGGAAGCAAACCCTATAATATCACCATCCAGATGAAGCAGAAATCCGGAAAACTCCAAATTATAACCATACGCATCAGTTGATGAATTTTGACGAATCACTACACCTGCTCGTAACACAGGCTATTCAGGAAGATGTTGGGGAAGGCGATCATTCCACCCTCAGTTGTATACCACCCGGTCAACAGGGCAAGGCCATCCTTAAAATTAAGGAGGCCGGTGTATTGGCCGGTGTTGCCGTAGCCGAAAAAATCTTTCAGCAACTGGAGCCTGGTTGCAGGTTCAAAGCCTTTAAGCAGGACGGAGACCCTATGCTTCCGGGAGAGATCGCCTTTGAGATCGAAGCAACCGTGCATACCATCCTGAAAGGGGAACGGCTGGTACTGAACTGCATGCAACGCATGTGCGGCATTGCCACCACCACCCGTACCTATACCAGTAAACTGAAGGGCTATCATACCCGTTTGCTCGATACCCGGAAAACCACCCCCAATTTCAGGCTGCTGGAAAAAGAAGCCGTGAGGATCGGCGGGGGAATCAACCATCGCTTTGGGCTTTATGATATGATCATGCTCAAAGACAACCATATCGACTACTGTGGCGGAATTGATAAAGCCATACAGAAAGCCTATGCCTACACCCTTTCCCTGCCCCATCCTCTTCCAATAGAAGTGGAAACCCGTACCACCAGGGATGTACAGATCGTATGTGCAACCGGCAAAGGCAAGGTATTCCGGATCATGCTCGACAATTTTACACCCGACCAGATCAGGGAAGCCCTGGAGATCATTGGCGGCGCTTTTGAAACGGAAGCGAGTGGTGGCATCAACCTGGATACCATCGAAGCTTACGCCGCAACAGGCGTTGACTTTGTAAGTGTGGGCGGTTTGATTCACCAGTCCAGAAGCCTGGACCTCAGCCTTAAAGCTGCGCTAACTTAACCCCGGCGGGCTTTTCCCGCAATCATTAATTCCCTTACTTTGCCAAAAGCTGGTGTATGAGCAAAAAGAATAAAGCAGATCAACTGGGCTTTGTATACAGTACCAATCCGGATTTTCAGTTCAATCCGGCCAACGACGAAGTGGTGGAAACCCTTGCCCCGGCTGAACAGAAGCTGGTAATTCAACTCGATAATAAACACAGGGGAGGTAAAACCGTTACCCTTATCTCAGGATTTCAGGGACAGGAGGCCGACCTGGAATCTCTCGCCAAAAGCCTTCGGAATTTCTGCGGAACCGGGGGTAGCGCCAAAGACGGAGCTGCCATTGTACAGGGAGACCAGCGGGAAAAAGTGATGCAGTGGTTGTTGAAAAATGGATATACAAAATCCAGGAAAAAATAAGCCCGGCGGTTTTGTCAAAAAACGGATTTTAAACTTTCTTTATTAAAAGAAATATTCTAACTTACTTTTTTTCTCAACTTTAACCCACAAACTAATACCATCATGGCAAAAGCAAGTAAGAAAAAAGCCGCTAAAAAAGCTGCCCCTAAAAAGGCCGCTCCCAAAAAAGCAGCCCCTAAAAAGGCAGTAAAAAAAGCAGCTCCTAAAAAAGCAGCAAAAAAAGTGGTGAAAAAAGCCGCTAAAAAAGTTGCTCCTAAAAAAGCCGTAAAAAAAGCAGCACCCAAAAAGGCAGCTCCAAAGAAAGCAGCTCCTAAAAAAGCAGCAAAAAAAGTGGTGAAGAAAGCCGCTAAAAAAGTTGCTCCTAAAAAAGTCGTAAAAAAAGCAGCACCCAAAAAGGCAGCTCCAAAGAAAGCAGCTCCTAAAAAAGCAGCAGCTAAAAAGCCGGTTGTAAAACCTGTAGCGAAGCCAGTTGTAAAACCAGTAGCAAAAAAGAAAAAGCCTGCTGCTAAAAAACCAGCTCCGGCACCAGTTGCAGCGCCTGTTGCAGCTCCAACACCTGCAGCGGTTGAAACACCTGCAACATTGTTTACTCCGGAAACTCCAGCCTCCGGCGATAACCAATAAATCAACCTGCATAACGATAGTAAAACCCTGTTGAAACCATCTGCAGGGTTTTTTATTTATGCGATCCCCCTTTTACAAAAAACCACTGTTTATGAAATTATTATTTGCACGCAAACTGCTGTTGGCTATTGGCTGTTTGCTTACAATACATCTTACTGCGCAGAACAGTTCCCGCATTGCAGATAAGACTAAAAACATGAAATACCATGATGGATACTTCCCTTTCTGGTGGGATGCGTCCAACGGAAAAATCTGGATGCTGGTAAACAAACAGGATCAGGAATTCCTCTACGTTAATTCATTACCTGCCGGCCTCGGCTCCAATGATGTAGGACTTGACCGCGGGCAGATCGGCGATACCAGGGTTGTTTACTTTCACAAAGTCGGGAAGAAGCTGATGCTGATCCAGCCCAACTACGACTACCGGGCCCTGTCTGCTGACGCCAGGGAACAGAAGGCGGTCCGCGAATCCTTTGCATCCTCTACCATTGCCGGTTTCACCATTGAGGAAGAAGAGAATGGCCAGTTGCTGGTAGACCTTACGACGTTCCTGCTGAGAGATGCACATGGCGCTGCCGACAGAATCCGGGGCATGAAGCAGGGCAGTTACATGCTGAACGAGGCCCGTTCCGCAGTGTATATGCCCAACACCCGGAATTTCCCTCAAAACACCGAAATGGAGGCCAGCATTACATTTACCGGCGGCGCTGATGCAGGAAGGTTTGTACGCACGGTTGCACCCTCTACCGAGGCTATTACACTTCGAATGCACCATTCCTTTGTAGCATTGCCCGACAACAACTACCAGCCCCGCAAATACGACATCCGGAGCGGCTATTTCGGCATCAGCTTTTTCGATTACAGCAGCGACTTCAGCCAGCCCATCGAAAAAATGTTTATTGCCCGGCACCGGCTTGCAAAAAAAGATCCTGCCGCCGCAGTGAGCGAGGCGGTAGCGCCCATTGTGTATTATCTCGACAATGGTACGCCCGAACCCATCCGTTCTGCTTTGCTGGACGGAGGCCGCTGGTGGAACCAGGCTTATGAAGCAGCCGGCTATAAAAATGCATTCATCGTAAAAATGCTGCCAGACTCTGCGGATCCGATGGATATACGGTACAATATGATCAACTGGGTACACCGTTCTACCAGGGGATGGAGTTATGGTTCTTCTGTTACCGACCCCAGAACCGGCGAAATCATCAAGGGCCAGGTAACACTTGGTTCATTAAGGGTTCGCCAGGACTACCTGATATTTACCGGTTTACTTGCGCCCTTTGAAAACGGCAAGCCCGTTCCTGAAACCATGCGCCAGGCTGCATTACAACGCCTGAGACAATTGGCTGCCCATGAAATCGGCCATACACTCGGGCTGCAGCACAACTATGCTTCCAGCGTAAATAACAAAGCTTCTGTAATGGATTACCCGCATCCGGATGTTTTCATTAACAAAGAAGGAAAACTGGATTTTTCCCAAGTGTATACCAACGAAATTGGAGAATGGGATAAACGTGCCATCCTGTATGGTTATGCCGATTTCCCGGGCGGCACCGATACAGATCAGGCGCTGAATCAAATACTGGAGGAAAACACCCGGAAAGGATTATTGTTTATTGCAGATGCAGATGCAAGGGCTGCCAGCGGATTTCATCCCAACGCCCATTTATGGGATAACGGGAAGGACCCTGTCAGCGAGCTGAAGAATGTATTGGCAGTGCGCCAGAAAGCATTGGATCAGTTTTCTGAGAACGCCGTCAGCAGCAATACCCCTTTGAGTAAACTGGAAGACGTACTGGTACCTGTATACAACTACCACCGTTACCAGGTGGAAGCTGCAACGAAACTCATCGGTGGCATCAATTACAGTTATACGGTACGCAACGACAACCAGCAGGCGCCTTCCGTATTGCCCAATGCCGTACAGGAAGCTGCCTTAAAAGCCGTACTGAACTGCCTCTCACCGGATGTACTTACGCTTTCAGAAAAGATCGTGGGCATCATTCCTCCACGCCCCCCGATGTATTATGGGGTGGGTGAACTCTTTGCCAAAAGAACCGGGATGAGCTTTGATGCATTGTCTGCAGCAGAAGCCCTGAGCAATTTTCAACTCAGCTTTATTTTCAATGCAGAAAGAGCCAACCGCCTGGTTCAACTGAAGGCAAGGGCCAATACCATTGGATGGGATGATGTACTGGATGCTGTTATCAATTACACCTGGAAAGCCGCGCCAGAAAAGGGTTTGAAAGCTGCCATACAAAAACAGACTCAGCAGATGGTATTGACCTGGCTGTTGGGACTGAGCCAAAGCGAGCAGAGTAATTACGCGGTAAAAGCCATCTGCTTCGACCGCCTCGAATCCCTGAAAAAATATGCGGAGCTGATGAGCAAAACCGCTGCTGATAAAAGTCACTACGCCTATGCAGCAGAGCGCATCAAAAATCCAAAAGACATTGCATTACCGCAGCACAAGGAGATACCTCCCGGCGCTCCGATCGGTTGCGATTTTGAATAATTGCAGTTTCAATAAACAATTAGTGAACTGAACATAAAAAAGGCTTGATACAGGAAATTTTCTTTGTATCAAGCCTTTCATCATATAAAGGACATTATTTAAACAAGCATTCTCACCGGCTCTTCCAGCAACTGTTTGAGTGTTTGCAGGAACGCCGCGCCTGTTGCGCCATCCACCACACGGTGATCGCAACTCAGGGTCACTTTCATCATATTGCCCGGAACAATTTGTCCATTCTTTACCACAGGCTCTGCAGCAATTCCACCTACCGCAAGAATGCAGGAATCAGGAGGATTGATGATTGCAGTAAACTGATCGATGCCAAACATTCCCAGGTTGGAAATGGTGAATGTACTTCCCTCCCAGTCTGCCGGTTGTAATTTTTTATCTTTTGCCTTCTGTGCAAAATCTTTTACCTCTGCACCAATCTGGCTCAGTGATTTTCCGTCTGCATAGCGTACAACCGGTACCAGCAATCCATCTTCTACCGCAACCGCCACACCAATATTGATGTGATCGTTGTAGCGAATGAAATCGCCCATCCAGCTACTGTTGACTTTTGGATTTTGTTTCAACGCCATGGCAGTTGCTTTCACCACCATATCATTAAAACTGATCTTCACCTTGGCCACTTCGTTCATTTTGGTGCGGGCAGCAATAGCAGCATCCATGTCGATACTCATGGTCAGGTAAAAATGTGGAGCTGTAAACAGGCTCTCGCTCAAACGCTTCGCAATAACTTTACGCATCTGCGATAAAGGAACATCTGTAAAGCTTACCTGCCCGGTTACAACCGGAGCAGCGGCAGGTGCTGCAGCTTTTGAAGCGGGCGCTGCTGATGCAACGGCAGGCACGTAATTTTCTACATCTGTTTTGGTGATTCTTCCATTATCGCCGGAACCTTTTATAAAACGCAGGTCTACCCCTTTTTCTGCAGCCAGTTTCTTAGCCAGCGGAGAAGCAAAGATTCTTCCTTCGTTGATCACTGTTTCTGCAACCGGTGCAGTAGGTGCTGCCGGTGCGCCGGCAGGCTGGGCAACCGGTGCGGCAGCACTAGCTGTAGCAGCTGCAGGTTTGGCGCCACCGGATTTTGCAGCAGCTACAATAGCAGCTACATCCAATCCTTCCTTACCAATAATGCACAATAAATCGTTCACCTGAATTTTTTCTCCGGCTTTAGCGCCCTGGTACAACAGGATACCATCTTTGTAGCTTTCGAGTTCCATGGTGGCTTTATCGGTTTCAATATCTGCCAGTACTTCTCCTTTCTTTACCGTGTCTCCGATGTTTTTTTGCCAGCCTGCAATCACCCCTTCGGTCATGGTATCACTCAAACGGGGCATCAATACCACTTCTTCCATAGATGCAATATCCAATCCCACCGGAGCAGGAGTTGCAGCCGGTTCAACCACAGCAGGAGCAGCGGGTGCCGCTGCCGGAGCAGGTTGTGATGCCGTCGCAGGGGCAGTTGCGCCACCGGAATGCAGCTTAATCAGTTCTGAAATATTTTCACCGGGCTTTCCTAAAATAGCCAGCAGATCGTTCACCTGAAGTTTTCCTCCATCGGGGGTGCCAATATGCAGTAAGACGCCATCCTGGTAGCTTTCCAGCTCCATGGTAGCTTTATCCGTTTCTATTTCAGCCAGCAAATCACCTTTTTTTACATTGTCTCCCACATGCTTATGCCATGCAGCAATCACGCCTTCTGTCATGGTATCACTTAAACGGGGCATTAAAATCACTTCAGCCATCTTCTTTGTATGCTTTAAATGAGCCGTGAAATTACATTAAAAATCAACTTAGTTGCATCTTATACGCATGAAAAAAGGTTGGAATACAGCAAATCTGCCTAATCCAACCTTTCTTTAAACCATTATTAATGCAGAACCTGCTTACTGACCCTGCGCCAGACTGTAGGCTTTTTTATTCCCCCACATGTTCAACACTTCGGTTGAGCAAATTTTGAAATCGTTCATCAGGCGCCTGTAGAGTTCCAGAATATCGGTTTGGGTTACGGGAACCTCACCGATGCTCTCAAATCTACAGGTATACTGGTTCACCAGGTTGGTGAACACAGAGCCTTTGGGCCATACCTGGGTACCACGGTTGCTGATGGTCACCAGTTTAAACAGGTCTCTGGTATGTTTCAGGCATTTTTCAGCCACCACAGCCGGTTGCTCATTGCTTTCGATGAACATATCTACCCCAACCATAAACTCCTGCTCATTTTCCACCGATTCCAGCATTGGGTTATTCTTCAACCGGCAGATGGAAGGGATAACAGAATGGTTATCCAGCAATGGTTTGGGGTTATGTTCCGGCTCTTTACCAAAGTTGCTGATAATGACTTGTGCAAATTCCATGGTATTCAGGGAAGGCGTGTTGCGTTCTCCGAAATCCCCTGTATGCTTACCGCTTTCCAATGTATAGAGTAGTGCGTTTTCGATCATGGCAGCCGTTTCCATCAAACCAAGATGGCGAAGCATTCCGAACCCACTCAGCAGCAAGGCCGTTGGGTTGGCTATATTTTTCCCGGCAATATCCGGAGCGGTACCATGCACCGCTTCAAAAATGGAAATATGGTCGCCGATATTGGCGGAAGGGGCGAAACCCAGGCCACCCACCAGTCCCGCGCAGAGATCACTCACTATATCCCCCTGCAGGTTGGTCAGCACCACCACATCAAACAGATCCGGCTTGCTTACCAGTTTCATACAGAGATCATCCACAATTACATCATCCGCGTTCAGATCGGGGTATTGCCTGGCTACTTCATAAAACACGTCCAGGAATAATCCGTCAGTGAGCTTCATGATATTGGCTTTGTGTCCACAGGTAATTCTTCTGGCACCCTTCTTTTGGGCCATTTCAAATGCGTATTTGATCACCTGCATACTGCCCTGGCGGGTAATAAACCTGCGGCTGAGCGCCACATCATTGGTGATCATATGTTCCACACCACCATAAGTATCCTCAATATTCTCTCTTACAATGGTTATATCAATGGGAATCCCGGCCTTGCTGAATACCGTATCTACCCCATGAAGGGTTTGAAATGTTCTTTTATTGGCATATGTGTTCCAGGTTTTACGGGCGGTCACATTCACGCTTTTCACACCCTTTCCTTTTGGGGTTTCCATAGGCCCTTTGAACAAGATACCCAGGGTCTCGATTGTTTCCTGCGCTTCGGGAGTCATTCCATTACTGTATCCTTTATCGAACACCCATTTGCCCATATCTACATAATCATACTCCAAAGGCACTTTGGCAGCTTCAAAAATGGACAGGACGGCATCCATGATTTCCGGGCCTATTCCATCGCCCTTGGCAACAGCAATTTTAATCATATTCGTTAATTTTTCGGTGGTGCAAAGGTACGAACCATCAGTACAAATTGTGTGTTAAATCGGATGAATATTCCTATATTACTGTTCAAATAAACAGTCAATTTCCTTATTTTTACCACAGCCAATCCCCGTACCCATGACATCAAAAATTTCAGAGGGCATAGAAATCACGGTAGAAACTTTCTACCAGGCAGATTACAGCAATCCGCTGAAGGGGGAATTTATGTTTGCCTACCGCATCACCATCGAAAATCACAACAAATTCACGGTTAAATTACTCAGGAGACACTGGTTCATTTTCGACAGCAATGCCGAGAACCGAGAAGTGGAGGGCGAAGGGGTTGTGGGCGTTCAGCCGGTACTGCTTCCCGGAGAAAATTACCAGTATGTAAGCGGCTGTAACCTGAAAACCGAAATGGGTAAAATGCATGGCAGCTACCAGATGGAAAATGAGAACACCAAACAATTGTTCTCTGTGAATATTCCATCCTTCGACCTGATTGCTCCTTCCAAATTAAACTAATGCCTAAGACGGCTTATATTTAGACTCAGTGAATAACTGTCCGGGATCCTTTTGCATCAGGTCTTTCAGGCTTGCCTGCTTATTTTTTTCCATCCATTTTTTCACAATCTGCCATCCGGTGAACTGACCGATATTTCCGGGAGACCCTTCGCCCAGCAATTGCGTTACAGGGCCATCTACCATGTAATCGCGGGTTACCTGCGGATCTGATTTATACAAAAGTTCATTTTGAATAAACATGCTCCAGATATTCCGTTCATTTTTATAGCAGGCCTCCAGTTGTGCCTTACTGTACCCGGTTTTAAGGGTATCGGGCAATTCGGGCAGGAACTGATCGAGCAGGTACATTTTTTTTCCCGACTCCACCATCTGTTCCACCAACGGTTTCCCGGGATGCTGCGCCGGATACATATCATCAATGATATTGCGCAGAACATTTACCGGTATATAAGCTTTATCGAATCTTCTTGAAACAAAGCCGGGATACATGGCCTGCCCCTGTTCACTGGCATAGATGGGGTGGTCTTTGCCGAGGAACAACTGCAATCCTACCGCAATGGCATCCTGTGTTAAAATACAACTGTAACTGTCAATGGGGCCAATAAAAGTGATCAACTTTCCGGGCAGCTTATATTCAGGAAAATAATAGTGCACATACCTGAAGCCCTCCTTCACCTGGTTGCTGATGGATTGCAGGTTACCGAACAATAGGTCGTTGCCGGCATAAATGGTTTGGTAACTGCGTAGGAACGCCGGTACATCCCGGGAAGCCAGGTCGGGTGTAGTACCCAGTATATTGAATAAAAAATCCCGGGTAAACCCCGGATACTTCCTGTTCAGGGCATCCAGCGATGCATTCAGTTGCAGGGTGTCTATTGCAAAGAAATCTTTTTCAAACCTGTACGTAACAAGGTTTACCGTAACGCCCGACACATCGGGCAGCTTCGGGCCCTGCTTGCAGGAAAGCAGTACTGCAGCAATTAAAAAGGCTAAAACAAGCTTCTTCATACGCGAATTAACGGAAAGGATAGTGATGATGTTGTTAAATTGATGAAATTTGTTCCATGAAGATTTTCATAGCACAGCAAAATTATCATATTGGCAATTTTGAATACAATACCAATAAGATCATCGAAGCCATCGAAACAGCCAAGGCTGCAGGCGGGGAACTGATCCTGTTCAGCGAAATGAGTGTATCCGGCTATCCTGCAAGAGATTTTGTGGAGTTCAGCGATTTTATTGACCAGTGCCAGGCCGCGGTTGAAAAAATCAAAGCACATGCAGATACCATTGGGGTCTTAATCGGAAGCCCTTCCCGGAATACACAACACAAGGGCAAGAGTCTGTTTAATGCAGCTTATTTTTTATATGAAAAAGAAGTGAAAGCAGAGATCCATAAAACATTACTGCCTACCTATGATGTATTTGATGAGTACCGGTATTTTGAACCTGCTTTTGAATGGAAGGTAATCCCTTTCAAAGGAAAGAAACTGGCTGTAACCATTTGCGAGGATATCTGGAACCTGGGCGATAACCCCTTGTACAGGATCTGCCCCATGGACGAGCTGATGCTGCAGCAGCCCGATATCATGCTCAACCTGAGCGCCTCTCCTTTTGATTATACGCACGATGAAGACCGCAAAGCAGTGATTAAATCGAATGTGCAGAAATACAGAATCCCCTTGTTTTATTGCAATGCGGTGGGCAGCCAGACAGAGATCGTTTTTGACGGAGCTTCCCTTGTATTCGACAAAGACGCCAATCTCTGCAAAGCGCTTCCTATGTTCGAAGAAGCGTTGGTGGAAGTTGAACTGAACGAAGATGGAACCATCAATGCACCTGTGCTGGAGCCTGCGGGCAGGGTGCCCGATAAGGAACTGACACCTGAAACGCTCGAAGAAGAACTGAATATTGCACAGATCTACCAGGCGCTGGTGTTCGGTATCCGCGATTATTTTCAAAAGATGGGATTCAAAAAAGCCATCCTGGGTTCTTCCGGCGGAATTGACTCCGCCGTTACACTGGCATTGGCCTGTGATGCCCTGGGTGCAGAAAATGTAAGGGCCATCCTGATGCCTTCGCCTTATTCCACCGGTCATTCGGTGGAGGATGCTGTTCAGTTAAGCAGGAACCTGGACAACCCTTATGATATCGTGCGTATCAACGATGTATATGAAAGTTTTCTAAAAACGCTGAGCCCTGTTTTTGGCGACCTGCCTTTTTCACTGGCCGAAGAAAATATACAAAGCAGAACCAGGGGCAACCTGCTCATGGCCATTGCCAATAAATTCGGGTATATCCTGCTCAATACGTCTAATAAAAGTGAACTCTCTACCGGCTACGGCACGCTCTATGGAGATATGGCCGGAGGCCTGGGTGTATTGGGGGATTGTTACAAGCTGCAGGTATATGCACTGGCCAGGTACATTAACCGCAACGGTGAAATCATCCCGAACAATATCATCAATAAGGCGCCGAGTGCTGAGCTCCGACCGGGTCAGAAAGACAGCGACAGTTTACCCGATTACAGCATCCTGGATAAACTCCTTTACCAATACATTGAAAAACGAAAGGGTCCCGCCGAAATCAAGGCGCAGGGGTTTGACGCCGCATTGGTAGACCGCACACTGAAAATGGTGAACAACAATGAATACAAGCGCAACCAGTTTTGTCCGATCATTCGCGTTTCACCAAAAGCTTTTGGGGTAGGCAGAAGAATGCCAATTGTGGGAAAGTACCTGAATTAATTACCGGATCAGCAATACGGAACCGGATTGATTGAAAGAGGTATTATTGGGGCCAATCCCTTTCACCACCCATATAAAAGCACCACTGTCGGGTACCGTTCCGTTTACCTTTCCATCCCAGGAAACAGCAGGATCCGCAGTGGCGAATACGCGGTTGCCATAGCGGTTAAATATTTCAAAAGAAATCACCTGTACCTGTACAGGTCTGAATTTCAGGCGGTCATTGATCCCATCCCCATTGGGCGAAAATGCGGTGGGAACATGTACGGCAGGACCTCTTCCATAAGTGATACAGACCTCATCTTTACTTTTACAAACGCTATCGTATCCCCAAACGGTAAGGGTATAGCACTGATTCTTTCCACCGGTAACATACGGATTGGCAATTCTTGTATCGGAAAGACCAAATGCAGGTTGCCACAGATAACTGTTCACCTGCGATTTCTTTACAGGCATTTCATACGGAACATCAAAAGAGATAGTGGTATCCGGGCCCGCATTGGCGTTGGGAACAGGATACACAAAGGGCACTTTCACCAATGCTGCACCGCATCCTTTATCGGTAGTAATATTGAGTTGCACGGAATATCCCACACGAACCGAATCATTGAATGTGTAATAAAGGGCAGCATCGCGGTCTCGTGAAAAAACCGCTGTTCCTCTCCCGGAGATGTATTGCCATTGATAACTGGTGATACTCCCCGAAGGAAATGCCGAAAGATTTTTAAGCTGTATGGGCTCACCGCTGCAAATGGAATCCTTAAAACTGAAATCGATCGTCAGATCCGGAAAATATTTCACCACTGTTTTAACCGTATCCTTACAACCGGCTGCATTGGAAAGCGCCAACGTTACCGTGTACTCGCCCGCTGCCGGATATTGGTACACAGGGTAAATATCCGTTGAACGGTCGGCATCCGTTCCTTCCACACCAAAATCCCAGCGATGGTTCAGGGAGGTATTGTTGGGATTATTGCTGAAAAAAGCAGGTGCGTTATTGCAGATCACCGGCTGTGGAATCAGGTAGGCACGGCACTCCATCACCACCAGGTCTAACTCTGCGCGGTGCACATTTATGAGGTTGCCATTTCTGTATTCGCTGATCTCCAGCACAATGGTATAATTACCCGTTTTTTTAGGAGTACCTGTGAGTACACCGGTAACAGGATCGAGGGAAAATCCGGAACCTGTGCCAAAGGGCTCTGTAACGGTATAGCCATTTGCATAAGTGATTTCGTCGAGCAGGATGTTGCCTTCGGCTGTTTGACCAATGGCTTTCCCAAAGCTGAACCGAAGCTGGTCTCCGTCCGGATCCGAATACCGGAACCGGTAGGTATATGGCTTATCTAAGCAGGCGGTTAATGCAGAGTCATTTACCATTACCGGGGAGCTATTCACCTGTGCAGTGGCAGGGGGTGGAATTTTAGTTGCGTAAGTAAGCCCCTGCCCGGGAACAATCACCCCCGCTGCCATTTCTGAGCCCCCGTTCCACACTTCGCTGATGAGGTTTTTCTGATTGGTTGCACGACAGCAATCACTGATATATACCAGGTAGCCTTTTTCACTGGCCGGCAGTACAACTTCAGCAGCATATTCAATCAGATCGCAGCAAACATCGGGAG
The DNA here is from genome assembly GCA_015999745.1 of Sphingobacteriia bacterium. Classification (GTDB taxonomy): domain Bacteria; phylum Bacteroidota; class Bacteroidia; order Chitinophagales; family Chitinophagaceae; genus Sediminibacterium. Next base: position 37,709 of record JAECQP010000004.1, read on the forward strand.
GATTCATTCCGCAGAAAGTAGCTTTTGTGTTCTCCAGCCTTCTTTTGGAAACCTGTTCCAGCTTTACCTTAAACTGGTTGGTAGGAGGCGTTCGTTCCACGGTATTAAAGAACCATATATACGGTTCATTCAGGTCTGAATAACTTTTGCAATTCCGGTAAATCTTATAGGTAATCCGGTATGTGCCTGCTGTTGCATCCCCGGAAATAAAGGTATAGTTCAGCTCTCCCCCGTAAAACTGGGAAGCCTGCAGCCTTACACTGATACCCAGCAGAAAGCAAAGCAGCAATAAAGGAGTAATTTTCCGCATAATGCCCATCATAAGTCTATACTAAAATATGGGCTTTCTTTCATCCTTGTTCAGCTAAATGATGAGCGTGTAACAGGCTTTATGAAGTGCAGCCCCTATTTATGGCTTTTGTGCACCACCAGTAATGGAAGATGCGAATGGAAAGCCAGCTTTTTGGTACTGCTCCGGATAAAGAGTTTCTCAAAAAAAGTATGCCTTTTGGGAATGGAAATGATCATGTTGACCTTGTGACTGTCGGCAAACTCATTCACCCCATCTATATACTCCTTGTTTTTGGTAAAATGATACTCCGGATCAAATTCCTGCAACAGGGTATGTACGGCAAAGCCTTCACCCATTATACTGGCAGGATATTTTTTATTGGATTCTTCAATATCCACTTCTATATTGAACACCAGTAGTTTTGCATGGGTATCGTTGATTAATTGCCTGATCAGGTTTACCGGAATAAACTGGTCTGCATGATCGAAATCGCAGGCCAGCATAATATGCTCCACTTTCACAAATCTTGCCTGGGGAGGAATAATCAGTACCGGAACACCCATTGCGCCTGCAACGGAAATGGTGTTACTGCCAATCAGGGTCTCTTCCAGCGCGCCGCCACCGGTAATTCCCATAATGATCAGTTCAATTTGTACTTCCTGTGCAATCTGTTCCAGGCCACCGGTAATAGAACCATATTCTACTTTTGTATCTACCTGGATATTAGTGCCAGGAAACTTCGCCAGCAATTCCGCTTTAAAACGATCTATATTGTTCTTTGCAGTGTCTTTATAAGAATCCAGTTCCAGCATTTGAACTCCTGGCATCAACGGGTCCAGCGCCACAGGCAGTTCGTAGGCATGAAACAACAACAACCTTTTTGCTTTTACCTGGACGGCAAAATGCATGGCGTATTCAGCAGCGTTGGCGGCTGTAGTAGAGAAGTCGGTTGGTACAATGATAGTATTCATACAATTCGTATTAATGTAAAATTCCAACATAAATTACATATAAAATATGACATAGATCATTCATTTAACTGATTCGTATGTTCATCAAAAAGTCCTGCTTCCATTATCCGGTAGCAGGACTTGCAATGTGTTCTTTTATAGTGAGTTAGAGATTTTCGATGATACCGGCAATCCCTTGCCCGCCACCTACACAGGCAGATACCATTCCGTATTTTTTATTCAGTCGCTTCATATCGTTCAGTACCTGAACGGTTAATTTACTACCGGTACAACCCAGTGGATGCCCGAGTGCAATAGCGCCACCGTTAATATTTACTTTAGCGGGATCCAGGCCCAGTTCGCGGATTACCGCCAGCGACTGGGAAGCGAAAGCTTCATTCAATTCAATCAGATCTATATCTGCAAGGCTCATATTGGCCTGTTTCAATACTTTCGGAATAGCGGCAACAGGTCCGATACCCATAATTCTTGGATGTACGCCGGCAGAAGCACAGTTCACCAGTCTCCCGATTGGCTTTAATCCCAGCTCCGCCACCATGCGTTCGCTCATCACCAGTACGAAAGAAGAACCGTCACTGGTTTGGGAAGAGTTACCTGCAGTAACGGTGCCGGTAACAGAGAATGCAGGTTTTAATTTAGACAAGCCTTCCACCGTTGTATCGGCTCTTAACCCTTCGTCGGTATCCACTACATAAGAACGAACGGCTTTCTTACCTTTCTCGTTTACATAGGTTTCTTCAACCGTGATTGGAAGGATCCCGCTTTTGAAATAACCACTTTCAATGGCCACTTTGGCTTTTTGATGAGAATGGTACGCAAATACATCCTGGTCTTCCCTGGAGATATTATATTCTTTGGCAACTGCTTCTGCAGTAAGCCCCATACTCAGGTAATAATCCGGATCATCTTTTGCGATGGCATAGGATGGAACGGTTTTCCAACCTGTGGTTGGAACAAGGCTCATACTTTCGGTACCGCCTGCAACAATACATTCAGCCATACCGGTTCTGATTTTTGCAGTAGCCATGGCAATACTTTCCAGGCCACTGGCGCAATACCGGTTGATGGTAATTCCCGGCACATCTATACCCAGCGCTTTTGCAGCAATGATCCTTCCGAATTGCAAACCCTGCTCTGCTTCAGGAACCGCATTCCCCACAATTACATCGTCTACTCTTTTGGGATCCAGTTGAGGCACGGAAGCCACCAGGGCCTTGATGACTTCAACAGCCAGATCATCGGGTCTGAAAAAACGGAATCCGCCTCTTTTACTTTTAGTAATTGCAGTACGGTAACCTGCTACGATATATGCTTCCTGCATAAAATGAATTTTATTAGTCAAATGTAGGGAAAATGATTAAAAGTTGTTTATGCAACTAAATTAAGATAATTCACCAATTCATTCTATTTTCGCCAAAACATTCTTTTGTACCAGCTGATCAGAAATATCCTGTTTTGTTTTCCCCCTGAGGAAGTGCATTATTTCGCCATGGGCTGTCTCAAAATGGGAACCCGGCTGTCTTTAACTGATGCCCTGATCCGGAATGCGTTTCAATTCCGTTCCAACCAACTGGAAAAAGAGCTTTGGGGCCTTCGTTTTCCCAACCCGGTAGGGTTAGGGGCCGGATTCGACAAGAATGCCTGCTACCTGAACGAGCTGGAAGCACTGGGATTTGGCTTTGTAGAAATCGGAACCGTAACGCCCAGGGCACAGCCGGGCAATGAGAAGCCCCGTTTATTCCGGCTTCCGCAAGATAAAGCGCTCATCAACAGGATGGGGTTCAACAACGAAGGGGTAGCTGCAGTAAAACAAAGACTGATCAATTGGAATAATGCCGGCGGCTCCCACATGATTATTGGCGGAAACATCGGTAAAAACAAAGTGACTCCCAACGAAGACGCCTGGAAGGATTACAAAATCTGCTTCAACGAACTGCACAACGAGGTGGACTATTTTGTAGTGAACGTGAGTTCTCCCAATACGCCGGGATTGAGGGAACTGCAGGAGAAGGACGCGCTTCGCAGAATTTTCGGAGAGCTGCAAAACGACAACGCCGGCAAATCGAAGCCCAAGCCACTGCTGCTGAAGATAGCGCCAGACCTTACTCAGGAGCAACTGGATGATATTATTGCGCTGGCAGTTGAAATCGACCTCAGCGGCCTGGTAGCCACCAATACCACCACCAACCGCAGTATGCTCAGCCCTGCCGGTACCGAAAAAAGCAAAGCAATTGGACAGGGGGGGTTGAGTGGGAAACCGGTTCAGCAGCGATCCACAGAAGTGCTTTCCTATCTTTCCCGGAACACCGGGAAGAAAATACCCATTATTGCAAGCGGGGGCATATTTACCGGTGAAGACGCCGCCGATAAATTCAACAATGGGGCCTCATTGATACAGGTTTGGACTGGTTTTGTTTATGAAGGCCCTGCCATTACCAAAAAAATCTGCACTTACCTGGCCCGATAAGCGAATACTGTTCCGCTGTATATTTGCGGACAAGCTTAAAAATCATGGAACATCTGTTCACCACCGAAAGTTTAATCAGTTTTTTGATACTGACTGTTCTGGAAGTTGTATTGGGTATTGACAATGTCATTTTTGTAAGTATTATCCTGAACCGGTTGCCCAAAGCCATTCAGAAAAAAGGAAGGCTGATCTGGATGGTCACCGGCATCATTACCAGAACCATTTTATTATTCGGCCTGAGCTGGCTCCTGTCTCAAAAAGGCAAGCCGGTTTTCAGTGCGTGGGAAAAGGATTTTGATCTCGCCAGCCTGGTGATGCTGGCCGGTGGATTGTTCCTGATTTATAAGACCGTTAAAGAAATCCACCACAAACTGGAAGGGGAAGAAGCTGCCGCAGCAGGTATGGCTACCAAGCCGCTGAGCTTTGGCAGTGCAGTGTTCCAGATTATCCTGATTGATATGGTATTCAGCTTCGACAGCATCATTACTGCCGGAGGAACAGCCAAACATATAGAGGTAATGATCAGCGCTGTGGTCATTGCCATGATCATTATGTTCCTGTTCAGCCCGTCTATTTCCGCGTTCATCCATAAACATCCGACTTTAAAAATGCTGGCTTTGTCGTTCCTGGTAATGATCGGTTTTGTTTTACTGGTAGAAGGATGGGATGCAAAAGGTACCCATGATCTTCACCTGAAGAATTATGTTTACTTCGCCATGGCATTCTCCTTTATGGTAGAACTGCTCAATATGCGGATGCGCAAAGGCATACAGAAGCCCAAACCTGTTGAATTAAGGGAACCCAGCATTGAAGACATCAATAACAGAGGCTATTCAGATATGGCTAAATAACGATTGTTTAGAAATCGAATCCCAGCGCAAAGTAGTATACAGGTTTACCCCTGAATATTCCTTTCATGGGCCAGCCCGCATCAAATTTCAGGAAATAGCCAAGCACGGTACTTCTTGCGCCAAAACCATAACCACCCGCAAACGGACCAAGGCCACCGGCATCTACCCGAACAACAACGGATGAATTCGGATCTGTGTAAATATCGCCCGGACGTTTGATACCATTGTATTTGCCATTCCATGCAGTTCCCAGATCGATGAACTGAACCAACTGGAAATTGCGGATAAAGGCATTGTTGATGGGTTTATCGATGAAGGTGGAAAATACCGGTAACCTGAATTCACTGTTAATGACAAATGCATTGTTACCATTGGCAATATTCTGCCTGTACCCACGCATATTCACCGCCAGTGTCTGGAACGCGTAGGTTTGATCCGCCGCCGGTGTATTGGCTCCATTAAACTTAGGTCCGATCCAGCCATCCACACCACCCAGGTAGTAGATCAGCTTTTGTGAACCCCACGAGAAATCGGCAGCAGCCCTTCCCGCCCAAATAAAGTTGCGGTAGATCTTGTGATAATATCTTGCATCAAATCCGAAGTTCAATGTGGGTTTACCCTTGTACAACTTATCATCGGTCAATGGGAGGTTCACATCCATGAATACTTTATAACGCAGGCCATTCCAGATATTCTGTGTAGGGTTCAGGGTATTATCGTGTACATATTCAAAACGGGATAACAGGAACTTAGATAAGGTATCCGGATAAGCCAGAGCATTCGGATTAGGCAATCCGCTTGCATTATCATACGGGCGCAGAATACCTCTGTCTGTCCTTAACCCAACAGTTGCACGGAAGCTTTTCACCTCATTGATGGCATACTTGGCATTTACCTGGTACAGATTGGTGATCAGCATATTGTTGAACTGGCTGCCGTAAAAATTGGTCACATTGCTTCTGTAATAAGTAACACCCCAGTCAATTCGCTTCCGCAGGTTATGGAAAGAGAACAGGATATCCTTATCACTCAGGTTGGTTCCGAAACGAAGTCCGGCCACAAACTTGATATCTTCAAACAGTTCTGTTACACCTACCCGGAAAGTAAAGTTGAAGTCATTACCATTGTTCAGCTGAATAGGCCCGTTGCCCCCACCGTAAGGCTGGTACTTGTTGATCAGCACGTTGTTGGAAAAACCACTCAGTACATAGTCGGCATTGAATTTTTTGCGATAATCAAACAACCGCGATTTAGACAATGAACTTTGCTTTTGTGCAGTGGTCAACGGTATTTTCGGCAGTGCATACGCGGTATCGGACTTTTCATCTGCAAATTCATTCTGGAAGAAATCCTTTGCCTTTTTAACCGTATCGGCTGCCAATGGTTTCTGTGTGTATACAATTGCTTTACCCTCCGATACTTTCTTGTCCTCCATTGCTTTCCGGGCGTACTCGGTTGGTTTTGGATTCACATTTCTTTTATTCAGGGCAGCCTCATCTACTTTTAATTTGTAGAGAAATTTAAAATCACCTTCTCTTCTTACTTCGCTTACCTGTCCATTGTTCCCGGCAATCCTGGTTTCCAGCAAACTGCTCTGGTAATTGGTGATAGGGAAGGTATAAGTAGAGTCTTTGTACACCTGGAAATAACTTACACTATCCGGCTCCTGTTTCTGCCAGGCCATCAGTGTGGAATCAAATTCATTCGGTGCAGGATTGCGTAATATTTCATCCCCGATATAATACAGGGTATCCAGTCCGTTTCGCTGGGTAGCAAAGAAACCCGCCCACCTGTTGGCGATACCATTTTCATCCGATACAAAAGTGAAGTGATTGGTATTGTATTGCATGGGGTATCTGGCATTCCCGAATTTTACATTGGTGAGCTGTGTGATTTGTTTTTCCTTGCTGTCGTTCAGGATATCTGCCATAAAGATATTGTAACGGTACCTGCCGGGGAGTACGGTATCCTGGTTAGGCGCTACCGGGCCCGGGCGGTTGGAAGCAAAAATAATGCCCACCCTGTTCGGAAAACTGACCATGGTAGGCGTAAGATCATCATATACATCGTTGGTAATCTGGGTGGCTTTCTGCTCTTCAATTTTATAAGTATAGATATCGGTATGCCCGTTCTTCACTGCGCTCATCACCAGCGTATTGGCATCCAGCATAAACGAGGCGTCCAATATCTGGTCAAATCCTTCAATGGTTTGCTTATATCTTTTATAGCGGGCTACCAGATCATATACAAACATTTTGGTTTTGCCCATCTCCCAGTAAATCACCAGCAGGCGGGAACCCTTGCCATCCCAGGCCAGGATCGGGTAGCTGGGGTTTACATCGGCCATATTGGTTCTCACACCGGTTTTCAACAACACCTTTGTATCATAAAAGTTCTCAATCAGTTTTACACTATACAATCCTTTATTGAACTCGAGGGAAGCATAGGTATTGCTCTTGGGGTTAGGGTTGGCCTGAAAACGGAAATAATCCTTTTTGGTAATTTCCTCCGTAACACTCAACTGGCCCTTCACCTGGTTGCGGCGTTGCCGGATATCTTTAATATACCGCTCCTGCTGAAACTGCATGAAGTCGTTTAGCACGTCCTTGAATTTTCTTTTACAGATCCTTAAACAGGCACTGTTGATATTCTTGTAAATCCGGGACAGATATAACAGATAGGTGATGTTTTCCTTCCGGTATTTTTCTCCGATATAATTCCAGAAAGCATGCCCGGCAAGCTCCGGCTTTTCAAATGCCAACTGGTAAAAAGAGTTGTAGCGGCCGCTGAGGATTGCGCTCTTCAACAGATCGTCCTTTTCTGCACTCCAGGCTTCCGCTGCATATGCCACATAGCCGTCTACCATCCATTTAGGCAGATCCAATAAAGCCTGGTTGCTGGCGAATTCGCCAATATCATCTCCAAACAACAGGTTATCGGTCAGCACACGGGCAATGCCCTCTCTTACCTGCCTGCGCAGGTTAGCATGGTTTCCGTCAAAATAAACCACCAGTTTATTGTTGACCAGCTTGGTAGTGCCCCCCGGGTTTTGCAGTTCAATCCCTAATCCGATATTGGTACTTTTATAATCGTTGTAGTTATTGTACACCACAATATTGGCTCTGCGCTGCAGCGAATATTCAATAAAGTTTTCAATGGAGCGAAGTTCCTCTTCAGCTACCTGCGAAACGAACTTTCCCAGCTCCACCCCACCCTGGGAAATATAGGTGTTATAATTGGGGGACTGGTAAAATTTCCAGTCAAATTTCTTATGCTGAACGCGGTTTCTTCCAAACTCTACAGAATTCACCTGAGCGTTTCCCAGAAAGGGCAAAAGAAAAATGACAAAAAAGAGTGCTTTGCTGATTCTATTCAATTGCATATCCGAACTTTGGCATTTAAAATTAGTCATTTACAGTTAAAAGCTGGTAAAATTAGGTTTATGTTAAAGGTTAAGGTTTTCATATTTAATCCCGTTCAGGAGAATACCTATGTTTTATACAATGAAGAAGGAAAAGCGCTGATCATCGACCCCGGATGTTACTCCAAACAAGAACAGGATACCCTTGCCGGGTTTATCAGCAAAGAGTCACTGGTTCCGGTTCAGTTACTGAATACCCATTGCCACCTCGACCATGTTTTCGGCAACAAATGGGTGTATGATACCTATCAAACCCCGCTCCACATTCATCCGCAGGAAGAAGCCATGTTGCAACTGGCGCCTGTTTCGGGCGAAAAATGGGGACTCCCGTTTACCAATTATACCGGCCCGCTTTACTATCTACAGGAAGGAGATACCATTCAAATAGGAAATGATGCCCTTCAGGTCATTTTTACGCCGGGGCATTCTCCTGCCAGCATCTGCTTTTACTGTGAGGCTCAACAGTTTATCATTGGAGGAGATGTATTATTCAGGGAAGGTATTGGCAGGTCTGACCTTCCCGGTGGCAATCATGAGACCTTACTGAACAGCATCAGGAACGGGCTCTTTGTACTTCCCGACGCAGTAAAGGTTTATCCCGGACACGGAATTGCCACCACGATCGGGTACGAAAAGGCCCACAATCCGTTTTTACAGTAAGAGGGCCAATATCAGTTCTGCGTATTATAGGCGGTGTTATAGGCGGTGATGAAAATGGCGCCCAGGTTTTTGTAAGGCGGCATATAATCATCGAACTTCTCCTTAGACGATCCGTTAAACCGGATTGCCAGGCTGTTCCATAATGAAGGCCAGTTGAGGTTATTGCCGGTCCTCAGTTTTTCACTGATCACATCAATCAGTCCCTGGTTAATAATACCGGTGCCTACCTGTTTGGAAGAAATGATATGGGCTCCAGGACAGATTTCCAGGATCTCATTCAGCTTCTGGTAACCGCCGCAGCTTCCCAGCAACACCAGTTTGGCCGAGCCCGGCAGTTTATGAATGGTTTGATTTACATAATAACTGTGTCCGCGGTGTATGGCAATTGCCGGATAAATTTTATTGTATTCCAGGTATTCAATCAGGCTGTCCTGGGCTTTATCGTCCAGTTCCCGGGTTTCATCGAGCGGCAGGTTGGCGTAAATAGTAACAGGCGCTCCTTTGGTAGAGTTTACTTCTACCCAGTAAGGTTTTTTCACAATTTTCCAGTTGGCATTGCGAAATTTATTCAGGAAAGCATTGAATACCACCATGCCGTCTTTATCCCCATAAAAAAACTGTTGCATCACTACCCTGCCGTTATTGTTTTCGCGCAGGAGTTTTAGCGGAAGCTCATACACCGGCATGATTCCGAGTTTTTCAGAAAGATCTACCTTACTACTGGAATCGAGCGACATAAACATGGTATTCAACAGGCTGTAAATGACAATGCCCCTTTTAGATTTGATATCAATGCAACGGCTTAACTCATGACCAACATGCAGCAGGATCAGTTTACGGAGTGCCGGGTCATAAATACTTGCATAGGAATCAGCCACATCTACAGCATCTTCCAATGAAGTGGTTTTATCCAGTCCGTCAACAAAACCCACAATCAGTTTCTCTGCATCTTTCTTATCCATCCTGTTCAGAAAATCATCGAGCATATTGTACGCAGCGGCAATTTTTACGAACTTCTTGTAGTAGTCGTGTTTTACCAGCATCAGCAGCGAATCCGATCGGGGAATGACCATCCGCGAAAAGATCCGCGGATATACCCCGCTTACAAAACTGGATGTGTACATTTCCTGTTCTCCCAATACCGTTAAATAATACAATTCTTCGGGAGTAAGGCCTTCCAGTCTTTTAAAGCGGATCTTTTCATTCTGCGTATTGTGCAATGCATTGATCTCATTAATAAACCCTTCAATGGCTTTGGACTTTAGTTTAGCCGTTAAGGTTTTAACCGCCATCGGGGTGTCGCCCTGCTGCAGTCGGGCGGCATATTGTATGCGTGTTTTAACCAGCAGTTTAAAATAGCCGATGGAAGAATCATTCATTACAAAGGGTGTAATGGAATCCATACTCACCACTCCTCTGTAGATGTTGTCGATGAAAGGAAAATACATTCTGCCGGTAGACGTAAGCGCCAGTCTTGAAACCAGCTTTACCAACGGATGATTCACCGCCTGTATTTTTTTCCCAAGCGCATCTGAAGCCGCTGCATAGGTATACAGTTCCTCCGGATCTCTTAACGCCGCAATGGTAATCAGGGAATCTGCATAACGGTTAATCGGATTACGGGCCAGCACGGTTAATATTCTGCCTGGTTCCCGCTGGCATTGTTTCAAAATCAGTAAATCCTTCGAAGCAGGAATTCCAATATTGCTGCCGAGTGCAAAATTATCAACCAGCAGTTGTCCTACTTCCAGTTCGTTTTGCCGTACCACCGGTTCGATGGAAAAACGATCCCATTCCAGCCTGGCTGCTTCTTCGTAGGCTCTGATCAGCTGTGGGTAATGGCTGGCCCTGATGGTCCCGGACTGATACGCTGTAATAAAACCGCTTAAAACCTCGTTCACGCCCCTCAGCCACTTGTACTTGGCATTATTATCGAGCGATTCCTTCTTCTCAATGGTTGCCTGCATACCCGAAATCACCAGGCGGGCTTCCACCATATCTTTTTGGGAAAGCTTATCGGGGGTCAGGTGAAGCTGATCAATCTGACCAAGAGAGCGCAGGATGTACTCATGATGCAACTGGCGCATAGCGGGAACAGGGGGGATTTCCGGCCCGGTTTGCCCGAAGGAAACTAAGGAAGCCAATAGCAACAGTACAACAAAATAATGTTTGATTCTCAGCATATTCAGGGCAAAAATAGGTTCAATTTCCGTTAACAATTAGATAATAAAGGCAAAACCGCTGATTGCCGCAGAATGAAATTAACTTTGTGTAAACATTGGGTTATCATGGAAGGAAAGGCAAAACAAATCCTGATTGCGGACGATGAACCGGATATTCTGGAAATCATCAGTTTTAATCTGGAAAAGGAAGGGTACACTGTTCATACAGCCAATAATGGCAATGAGGCGATCGAAAAAGCCAAACAACTCAATCCCGACCTCATTATTCTGGATATCATGATGCCCGGCAAAACGGGAGTGGAAGTTTGCCAGATTCTGCGCTCCCAGCCTGCCTTTAAAGACACACTGATCATTTTCCTTACGGCCCTTAGCGATGACGCTTCACAAATCAAAGGCCTTGAAACAGGCGCCGATGACTATGTAAACAAGCCTATCAGCCCTAAAGTACTGATCAGCCGGGTAAATGCCCTGTTCAGGAGAGCAGGTAACGGAAACAATGAATCCGGCAAGAATATTACTGTTGGAAATATCACCATCGATCCTGTAAAATTTTTGGTCATCATCGATGGAAAGGAAATAGTACTGGCCAAAAAAGAATTTGAATTGATTTACTTACTGGCATCCCGCCCGGGAAGGGTGTTCCTCCGGAATGAGATCCTTTCGCAGGTATGGGGGAACGATGTGATTGTAGGCGATCGTACCATCGACGTTCATATCCGGAAAGTGCGGCAAAAACTGGGAATCGATTGTATTACTACTGTAAAAGGCGTGGGCTACAAGTTTGATGTATAGCGGCCCGTATTGTATGCGCCCGATCCCTTAACTTAGCCCGGCATGTTCAAGACCAAAAATCTTTCCCCCCAGCAGCTTTCCGCATTTACGGCGCTAAGCCTTTCGCTGCCCATTGCTGCAGGTATCTATTTTTTACGTCCTGACTGGCTGATTGCAGTAATATCCCTGATTGCCACATTTATTGGCAGTTATTTCCTGATCCGCTTTGTGCTGGAATCTTTTATCTACAGAAAGATCAAGCTGATCTACAAATTCATTTACCAGACCAAGGCTTCCAAGAGAGAAGAAACCTACTATAAATACATCCTGCCGCAGAAAGGCATTGACGAAGTAAGGGAAGACGTGGAGAAATGGGCCGAACAGCGAAGCGCTGAAATTGAAGTACTCAAAACCAACGAAGCGTACAGGCGGGAATTTCTGCAAAATCTTGCACACGAATTCAAGACACCCATATTTGCTATACAGGGTTATATAGACACATTGCTGGGTGGCGCTGCAGACAATCCGGATGTACGGAAAAAATTCCTGGAAAACGCCGCCAGGAACGTAGACCGGATGGTAGCGCTGGTAGAAGATCTGGATGAGATCTCCAGGCTGGAAAGCGGTGAACAGCCCTTGTACAAGGAGAATTTTGTGATCCAGGACCTGATCAGGGAGGTATTTGAGACCCTTTCAATTAAAATAGTAGCGCGCAATGCAAAATGCAGTATTAAAAAGGGCTGTGAATCCCCCATTGTGGTTTTTGCCGACAAGGAAAAAATCCGCCAGGTGATCAATAACCTGGTGGTAAACGCCCTTAAATATGGCAAAATTGAGGGGAATGTAGTGGCAAGCGTCTATGAAACCGACGGGAAACATGTGCTGGTTGAGTTCAGCGACGATGGAATCGGTATTGCCGAGGAGCATCTTTCCAGGGTTTTTGAGCGCTTTTACCGGACCGACAGGGGCAGAAGCCGGGATGTCGGGGGAACCGGACTGGGCTTATCCATCTGCAAGCATATTATCGAGGCCCATGGCCAAACCATCCATATCCGCAGTAAGCTGGACGTTGGAACCACCGTTGGGTTTACACTGGAAAGCAAGAAGAGCGAGTTTGGCAGGGGAAACTAACTTATAGTGTTTTTATATAATATTATATAATTATTAATTATCCATTAACAAAGCAGCTTGGCTAAGGCTATGCTACTTTTGCAAAAATCAATAATATGGGTGCCAACACGTTCGGCCGGTTCTTCATGCCAAAAAACACAGTATTTTACGAACTGTTTGAAGATGTTGCTGAGAAAGCGCATGAAATGGGAATCAAGTTAAAGGAGATGGTCAGTGAGCCCGACCAAAATAAAAGGGCCGCTATCCGTGCGCAGATCGAAGATCTGGAACACAAGAACGACGATAACACCCACCGCATATTCACCGAACTCGGAAGAAACTTCATTACCCCATTTGACCGGGAGGATATTCACTACCTGGCAACCGCACTCGATGATATCGCCGATTATATTTTCGCTACCGCTAAGAAACTCAATTTCTACAACGTAAATCCCAATGATACCGGTATCCAGAAAATGGCCGATCTGATCCTTCAGGGCACCGTAGAAATTAAGAAGGCGGTAATGGGATTGAGGGATATGAAAAATCTCCGTGAGATGACCGAAGCCATGGTAAAGGTAAACAGTATCGAAAACCAGGCAGACGACGTATTTGATATGAGCATTGAAATGCTGTTTCAGCAAGAGAACGACTTTAAAGAAGTGATCAAGAAAAGAGAAATTTATCAGGTCATGGAAATCTGTACCGATAAATGTGAGGACGCAGCCAATGTGATCGAATCAATTATCATCAAATACGCCTAACACGTAGTCAGTTCTACTGATTATGGTTTGCTAATCATCAACTCTTTCTATGTTCACCATACTGGTCTTAATCATAGTACTTGCATTCATTTTCGATTATATCAATGGATTTCATGATGCAGCCAACTCCATTGCAACCATTGTATCCACCAAGGTATTAACCCCGTTCCAGGCCGTAATATGGGCAGCGTTCTTTAATTTTGCCGCTTTCTTCATTTCCAAATATGTTTTCCAGGAATTCGGGATCGGTAACACGGTGGCCAAGTGGGTGCATTCGGAATTCATTACGCTGGAAGTGGTATTGGCGGGTATTATTGCAGCGATAGTGTGGAACCTGATCACCTGGTGGTTTGGTATACCTTCCAGTTCCTCCCACACACTGATGGGCGGATTCATCGGCGCCGCACTGGCGAATGCCGGGGCACTGAGTGAAAACGGAGTAAATGTGATCAATTACGCCAAGGTGGTACCAACGGCTTTATTCATCTTTATGGCTCCCCTGATCGGGATGTTGATTGCTTTCGTTATTACCATCATTATCGTACACCTGTGTAAAAGATCCAATCCGTATAAAGCCGAAAGCTGGTTCAAAAAATTACAGTTGGCTTCTTCCGCCGCATTCAGCCTGGGTCATGGAGGCAACGATGCCCAGAAAGTAATGGGTATCATTGGCGCTGCCATCATTTTCTACGAAAAAGCAACTTCGGGCAGGGAAATGGATTTTAACCAGTTTGTTTCAGAATATCCCTGGGTTCCTTTATGCAGTTTCGTATGTATTGGATTCGGTACCATGAGTGGTGGATGGAAGATTGTAAAAACCATGGGTACCAAGATCACCAAAGTAACTCCGCTCGAAGGAGTTGCTGCAGAAACTGCCGGAGCCATTACCCTGTTCCTGACAGAACATTTTAAAATACCTGTATCCACAACACATACTATTACCGGCGCTATCATTGGTGTCGGCGCTACCAAAAGACTGAGTGCGGTGAGGTGGGGTGTAACAGTCAGCCTGCTCTGGGCCTGGATCCTGACCATACCTATTTCAGCGCTGATCGCCGCTGTTTGTTTCTACATTATCAAACTGTTTGTATAATTGTTGCAGGCATTCGGATAGTTCTCAGTTTATAGTTTTAAATTGCAGAATATTCTAATTAGTATGTCTAAGATTCTTGTTACAGGCGGAACCGGCTTTATTGGTTCTCACACCATTATAGATTTAATAGAAAATGGTTTTGAAGTAATTTCCATTGATGATTTTTCAAGATCAACTTCCATTGCATTGTCCGGAATTGAAAAGATCACCGGTAAGAAAATCAAAAACTATTCGGTAGACCTGAAGAATTTTGAGGAAACGCAGGCGGTGTTCATGGAACATACCGATATAGACGGCATCATTCATTTTGCAGCCTATAAGGCCGTTGGAGAATCTGTAGAGGAACCCATCCTGTACTACGAGAATAATATGTTCGGGCTCATCAACCTGCTGAAATGTGTACAGGAATTCGGCGTGCCCAATTTTGTATTTTCTTCTTCCTGCACGGTTTATGGCAACCCCGATGTAATTCCGGTAACAGAACAAACTCCGATCAAACCCGCAGAATCGCCCTACGGCGCTACCAAGCAAATGGGCGAAACGGTTATCAGAGACTTCACCAAAGCAACAGCAACCAATGCAATATTGCTCCGTTACTTCAACCCGGTGGGAGCGCATCCATCCGGGCATATCGGCGAACTGCCCGTAGGAAGGCCGCAGAACCTGGTACCCGCCATTACCCAAACAGCCATTGGCAAACTACCTAAAATGACGGTACATGGCAACGATTACGATACCAGGGATGGAAGCTGTGTGAGAGATTATATTCATGTATCCGACATTGCGCATGCCCATACACTCGCTATACAATACCTGCTGGAAGAGAAAAACGAAACTGCCTGTGATGTATTCAACCTGGGTACCGGCAAGGGCGTAACCGTACTGGAAGCGATACAGGCATTTGAAAAAGTAAGCGGCGTACAACTGAATTACGCAATAGGACCGCGCAGGGCAGGTGATGTGGTAGCCATTTATGCCAACAATGAAGCCGCAGTGAAAAAACTGGGATGGAACATCCTATACGGCATCAATGAAATGATGGATACCGCCTGGAAATGGGAACTCAGGCTGAAAGAGATCAACGAACAGGTCAGGAATAATTAATTACTGTTCACCATTTTTGCTGCATTCTCGGCCATTTGCAACGCTTCGATGAACTCATCAATATCCCCATTGATTACCGCGTCGAGATTATAAGACGTTAATCCGATCCGGTGATCGGTAACCCGTCCCTGTGGCCAGTTATAGGTTCTGATCTTGGCGCTTCTGTCTCCGGTGCTCACCAGTGTTTTACGCTGACGGGAAATTTCATCTTCCTGCTTACGCACCTGTTCTTCATAGAGTTTGGTCCGAAGCATGGTCATGGCTTTCTCGCGGTTACCCAACTGGGAACGCTCTGTTTGACAAACCACTACCACGCCGGTAGGAATATGCGTTAAGAATACTTTTGTTTCTACTTTATTTACGTTCTGTCCGCCCGCACCACCGCTTCGGGCAGTTTCCATCTTCACATCGCTTTCCTTCAGTTCAAAATCCAGCTCTTCCGCTTCGGGCATCACCGCAACCGTAGCTGCCGATGTATGCACCCTTCCCTGGGTTTCGGTATTGGGTACGCGTTGCACACGGTGCACCCCGCTTTCAAATTTCAAGGTGCCATACACGTCTTCCCCGCTCACTTCCACAATCACTTCCTTGTATCCGCCCACTGTACCCTCGCTCTCACTCACAATGGACGTTTTCCAGCCTTTTTTGGAACAATATTTAAGGTACATGCCCAACAGGTCGCCCGCAAATAAGCTGGCTTCATCACCACCGGTACCGGCACGGATTTCCAGGATGGCATTTTTATCGTCCTGCGGATCTTTGGGAATCAGGAGTTTGGTAAGCTCTTTTTCCAGCGATTCTTTCTGCGCTTCCAGCTCGGGCAGCTCCATTTTGGCCAGTTCCTTCATTTCCTCGTCGCTGCTGTTCAGGGCTTCTTTGGCATATTGGTAGTCGGCCAACACCTTCACATATGCTTCATAAGGCTGCACGATCTTTTCCAGGGAACGGTATTCTTTGCTGTAAATACCAAATTCCTTCTGGTTATTAATAATCTCCGGATTGGTGAGCGCAACACCAACCTGATCAAAACGCGCCTTGATAGCTTCCAGCTTATTCAGCATATTTTTTGAATTTCAGGCTGCAAAAGTACGGTTTTACCAAGTTGAAAGCGAACTTGGTTTTAAAGGAGTAAAATGGACAATCCCCATAAAACCGCTAATTTCATCACAACAAACCCCAACTATGAAATTAGCTTTCTGCACATTTCTACTGCTTACCCTAAGTATGAGCAGTTACCAGCCATTGCATGCCCAGCAGGCTGATATACTCATCAAAAACGGAAAAATCATTGATGGAACCGGTAATTCCTGGTTCATAGGCGATGTGGCCGTTCAAGCGGGCAAAATTGTCAAGATCGGTCGCCTGGGTAACTGGCAGGCGGGCAAAATCATTGATGCTGGCGGACTGATCGTAGCGCCTGGTTTTATTGATGTACACACGCATATTGAGGGAGATGAGAAGAAAAACCCGCTGGCGTCTAACTTCATCTACGACGGAGTTACCTCCGTGGTAACGGGTAACTGCGGCATATCCGAAGTGAACCTGGGCAGCTACCTCCGTATGATCGACAGCCTGCGGCCTGCGGTTAATGTAGCTGCACTGATCGGGCACAACGATGTGCGCAAGGCTGCGATGGGATCTGCCAACCGCAACCCCAACGAAGCGGAAATGCAACATATGGAATCCATTGTAGAACAGGCCATGAAAGATGGTGCTGTAGGCATGTCTACCGGCCTGATCTATATTCCCGGTACCTATTCCAAAACACCTGAAGTAGTACGCCTGGCAAAAGTAACCGCTCAATACAACGGTGTTTACGCCAGCCATATGCGCTCCGAAGGAGACAGCGTGGTAAAAGCCATTGAAGAAGCGCTGACCATTGGAAGAGAAGCCGGTATCCCGGTAGAGATTTCTCATTTTAAACTGAGCGGACAGCAGAACTGGGGAAGAAGCAGGGAAACCGTACCTATGATCATTCAAGCAAGGGAAGAAGGGCTGGATGTAACCATCGACCAATATCCCTACACCGCCAGCAGTACTTCGCTGAGTACATTATTGCCCGACTGGGTGCTGGCAGACGGGCAGGACTCTATTAAAGCCAGGCTGGCGAATCCGGAGATCCGCAAACAGGTGATCGCAGTGATGCTGAAGAATCTTAAAAAAAGAGGACTGCCGCATTTCAGTTATCCGGTGGTAGCCAGTTTTAAACCCGATACTGCTTACAATGGCAAGAGCATTGAAGAAGTGAACCTGATGAGGGGAAAGAAACACAAAGTGAAAGAGGAAGCCGAAACCATTCTTCAAATGATGGAACTCGGCGGCGCCGGTATGATTTTTCATGGTATGAGCAATGAGGATGTTAATGCCATCATGCGCTATCCTTTCAACATGTTTGCCAGCGATGCCAGCATCCGTGTATTTGGATCGGGCAACCCGCATCCGCGTGGCTACGGCACCAATGCCAGGGTGCTGGGTAAATATGTGCGCGAAGAAAAAGTAATTTCACTGGAAGAAGCCATCCGCAGAATGACTTCCCTGCCTGCGCAGAAATTCAACCTGCACAACAGGGGCTTGCTGCGCGAAGGGTTTGCTGCCGACCTGGTGATCTTTGATGAAAAAACAGTGAGTGATTTATCAACCTACGATAAACCCCATCAATACAGCGCCGGATTTAAATATGTATTGGTGAACGGTATGATCTCCGTGGAAGACGGGGTACAGAACAACAGCAGGAATGGTATTGCGCTGAGAAACAATCACTGAGCCGCAGTATACCCGCGCTCCTTATTTAAATGAAATGCGCTTGTTGGTTTCATCATCAACAAGCGCATTTGCCATAGTATACTTCTGTTCAGGATCAGATTCTTCCGTTCAGGATCTCATCAACTACGGCGGGATCCAGCAGTGTTGAAGTATCACCTAAGTTCTCTGTTTCTCCTTCGGCTATCTTCCGCAGAATGCGTCGCATGATCTTACCGCTTCTTGTTTTCGGCAATCCGCTCACGAATTGGATCTTGTCCGGTTTTGCAATAGCGCCGATCATCCTTGTTACGGTTTGCAAAATATCTTTCCGCACCAGGTCTCCGGAACCATGCGTATTCTGTGCATGTGATCCCTGGTAAATAATATATGCATAAATACCCTGCCCTTTCACTTCGTGCGGATAGCCCACAACAGCACTTTCTACAACACCTGCGTGCATATTGATGGCGTTCTCAACCTCGGCGGTACCAATGCGGTGACCGCTCACATTCAGCACATCGTCCACCCTGCCGGTGATCCGGTAATTACCATCCTTATCGCGCAATGCGCCGTCCCCGGTAAAGTACATGTTTTCATAAGTGGCAAAATAGTTGGTGCGGCAACGTTCATGATCGCCCCAGGTTGTTCGCAGGATACCGGGCCATGGCGCTTTGATGCAGAGATTACCCGAAACGGTCTGACCGGGTTCTCCTTCAACTTCTTTGCCGTTTTCATCTACCAGTACCATTTGCACACCGGGCATGGGCAGGGTTGCCCAGCTTGGCTTGGCCGGAGTGACACCCGCCATGTTACTGATAAGGCAGGCTCCTGTTTCTGTTTGCCACCAGGTATCCACAATCGGACATTTCCCCTTGCCCACATTCTCGTCGTACCAATGCCATGCTTCTTCATTGATGGGTTCACCAACGGTACCCAGTACTTTCAGGGAGGAAAGATCCTTTCCCTGTAATGGTCCCAGACCAAAACCCATCAGGCTCCTGATAGCTGTTGGAGCAGTGTATAAAATATTTACTTTGAACTTGTCTACAATATCCCAGAATCTTCCCGCATCAGGGAATGTTGGAACCCCTTCAAACATCAGCGTAGTGGCACCGGCGCTCAACGGACCGTATACAATATAACTGTGGCCCGTAATCCAGCCGATATCTGCCGTGCAGAAATGAATCTGTCCGGGCTGGTACTGGAAAACATTTACAAAAGTATAGTTGGCATAAATCATGTACCCGCCACAGGTATGTACCACCCCTTTTGGCTTGCCAGTGCTGCCGGAGGTATAGAGGATGAACAAAGGATCTTCCGCGTCCATCTCTTCTGCTTCAATATAAGTGATGCCCTTGTCTTCCACGTGTTGCACTTCATCTTCCCACCATACATCTCTTCCCTTGATCATGGAAACGGCGGTTCTGGTACGGGTGGCAACAATCACTTTTTTAATGGTCTTATTTCCGATCAATGCATCGTCGATGATATTCTTCAGCGGAATATCTTTTGCTCCCCTGAAGGCGCCGTCGCAGGTAATGATAAAAGTGGCTTGTGCATCTTCCAGCCTGTCTGCAATACTCTGTGCAGAAAATCCTCCGAAAATAACGCTATGCACGGCGCCGATTCTTGCACAGGCCAGTACGGCTATGGCCAGGCGGGGAATCATTCCCATATAAATACAAACACGGTCACCTTTCTGCACGCCATTGTTTTTTAACACATGCGCAAACTGGCAAACTTTCTCGTGCAGTTTTTTATAGGTCAGGATCCTGCTGGGATATTCCGGATCGTTGGCCTCCCAGATCAGCGCAGGCTGATTACCTCTTTCAGCCAGGTGCCTGTCTAAACAATTCTCTGTAATATTCATCCTGGCGCCTTTGAACCATTCTACTTTGGGTTCTTTGAAATTCCAGCGAAGCACATCTTCTTTGGAGGCCCATTTTTTCTTCCAGGTAAAATGGTTGGCGATATCTTCCCAGAATCCTGCGGGATCTTCAATACTCTTCTGATAGGCCGCTTTGTATTCTTCAAAGCTCTTGATCTGATATGGATAACTCATGGCAAACTTTTTCGGATATAAATATACGGGATTACTTGCTTGGCGATATGCCTCAATTGGTGTAAGTTGAAACTTCATATATGCCAATGAAAGAGAATAAAACACTAAGAAGGGTGATTGCCGCTTCTTCAATGGGTACACTGATTGAATGGTATGATTTTTACATATTTGGAAGTCTTGCCACTGTTATTGCCAGCCAGTTTTTCCCAAAAACAAATCCCACTGCAGCACTGCTTTCTACCCTGGCCACTTTTGCGGCGGGTTTTATTGTAAGACCTTTCGGCGCCCTGTTCTTTGGAAGACTGGGCGACCTGATCGGCAGGAAACATACTTTTCTGCTGACACTGGTGATCATGGGCGGTTCCACTTTTGCCATCGGGCTGGTTCCCGGTTATGACAGTATTGGATTTGCCGCACCGATCATTGTACTGATCCTCCGTTTATTGCAGGGTCTTGCGCTTGGCGGAGAATATGGCGGTGCAGCGACCTATGTTGCGGAGCATGCTCCTGAACACAAACGAGGCTATTACACTTCCTGGATCCAGACCACCGCCACATTGGGTTTATTTGTTTCATTGGGCGTCATTCTGCTGACCAGGCATTCACTGGATGCCGATCCTGCAAAGTCCATTACCAAATTCAATGAATGGGGCTGGCGCATTCCCTTCATCGTATCCATATTGCTGGTAGGGGTTTCCGTTTACATCCGATTGAAGATGAAAGAGTCCCCGTTGTTCACCGAATTAAAAAAATCCGGCAAAACCGCTGTAAACCCCATTAAAGAAAGCTTTGGACACAAAACCAATTTAAAGATGGTGTTGCTGGCTTTGTTCGGTGCAACCATGGGGCAGGGTGTGGTTTGGTATACCGGTCAGTTCTATGCGCAATCTTTTATAGAAAATGTATGTAAGATTGATTTTGACCAATCCCGCACCATATTGATCTGGGCTATTTTACTGGGCACGCCTTTCTTTGTGGTATTCGGACACTGGAGCGATAAGATCGGCCGTAAATGGATCATGCTGGGCGGCATGTTCCTCGCCATTGTTTCCTACCATTACCTGTTCGGCCAGTTACTGAAGATTTCCGATCCGGCCAATTCCACAGAACTGGTGGATCAAAAAATGGTAAAGTCGGAAAGACATATTCTGGCAGCGTCCGATACACTCAGAACTGTTACCGTGATCCGTCAATATGAGAACGGAATGCAGCTGACTGAAACCACTATAGATACATTGTACAAAGAGGGAAAGCAGCAGTTGGTTCAGCCGGTTACAAAAACCAACAAAATACTGGGTAGCTCCGGTTACTGGAAAATGACAGGACTGGTATTCATTATGATTCTTTATGTAACCATGGTGTACGGGCCCATTGCCGCATTCCTGGTGGAATTGTTCCCTACAAAAATCAGGTACACTTCCATGTCGCTTCCGTACCATATCGGGAATGGGGTGTTTGGCGGCCTTACTCCTTTTATTGCCACATTGCTTACGACCATTTATACCAACAACCTGCTGGTGGGATTAATGTATCCCATTATTGTAGCGGCAGTATGCCTGGTCATCGGCGCCATCTATCTTCAACATAAAATTGATCCTCCAATAGAATCCTGATCAACCTAAAACTGTCATTATGAATCAACTCAAAAAATGGGCGGGTATCATCTGGATCCTGCTGGGGCCTGTTGCCATTTACTACCTGATTAAAACGGCCTTACGCCAAACGGCAGCACATCCTTCACTGGACACCAAAATTCAGTGGGGAGTATTTGTAGTCGTCTTTATTCCGATTGCCATTGGCCTGATGATATTCGGGTACTATGCCTGGAAGGGCGAGTATGAAAAAGAATAGGTAATCTGCCTTTGCGCTAACCGGTTTTTAACAGGGGGCACTCAATAATTTGGTTATTTTTGAACCAAACAAGGACAGCATGTCGATTGAGGTATCCGGATTGGTTAAAACATATGGAGCGCAGAAAGCGGTGGATCAGCTTTCCTTCAACCTTCCCAAAGGAGAAATTGTTGGTTTTTTAGGACCAAACGGTGCGGGGAAAAGCACTACCATGAAAATAATTACCGGCTTTTTAAGCCCCGATGCCGGAACGGTTAAAGTTTGTGGAGAAGACCTCTCCCTCAACCCCATTGCCTGCAAAAGGAAGATCGGGTACCTGCCGGAAGCCAATCCACTATACTACGACATGTATGTAAAGGAATACCTGGCTTTTATTGCCGGCATTCACGGCATCAAAACCATGCTCAACAGTCCGTGGACAGTAGCGGGTATTATAGAACGGACCGGCCTTGGTGTAGAGCAGCACAAAAAAATAGGACAACTTTCCAAAGGATATAAACAACGGGTGGGGTTGGCGGCAGCGCTGATTCATAACCCGGAAGTACTGATACTGGATGAACCCACCAGCGGGCTGGATCCTAATCAGATCATCGAAATCCGCAAGCTGATTAAGGAACAGGGAGAATCCAAAACAGTCCTGTTCTCCAGCCATATTCTGCAGGAAGTGGAAGCCATCTGTAACAGGGTTATTATTATTCATAAGGGGAAAATAGTGGCAGATGACAGCTTGGGCAACCTGAAAGCCCGTGGCTCGCTGGAGGAGGTCTTCAGGAGCCTGACAGGAGGAGTTAGTGTATAAACTACATAATACGTATCTTCGACATTCTATAAACGTTTAAAACACAAACAATGAGCTACATTATTGAAGTACATGCAAGACAAATTCTCGACAGCCGCGGAAACCCTACCGTTGAAGTAGATGTGTTAACCGACGATGGCGCTTTGGGAAGAGCAGCAGTACCGAGCGGTGCAAGCACCGGCATTCACGAAGCAGTTGAGCTTCGCGACAACGACAAGAAAAAATATGTTGGCAAGGGCGTTTTGAAAGCCGTTAAAAATGTAAATGATATTATTGCGGACGCTATTGTAGGTTTTGATGTATCTCAGCAGGCGGCCATTGATGAAGCCATGATTGAACTGGATGGCACGCCAAACAAAGGTAAACTGGGCGCAAATGCAATCCTGGCGGTAAGTATGGCGGTTGCCAAAGCTGCCGCAGAAGAAGCCTCCCTACCACTGTTTCGCTACATTGGCGGAACCAACGCAAAAACATTGCCTATCCCGATGATGAACATCCTCAATGGTGGTGCACATGCGGATAACAAAATTGATTTCCAGGAATTCATGATCATGCCGGTTGGCGCCCCTTCTTTCAGTGAGGGCTTGCGCTGGGGTGTTGAAATCTTCCATACCCTGAAAGGCGTATTGAAGAAAAAAGGATTCAGCACCAACGTAGGGGATGAAGGCGGGTTTGCGCCAAACATTCAGAGCAATGAAGAAGCTATTGAAACCGTACTGGAATCCATCCAGGCCGCCGGTTACAAAACCGGTTCCCAGATTGTAATTGCCATGGATGCTGCTAACAGCGAATTATGGGATGCCAAGAAGAAAAAATATGTATTCCATAAGAGCAGCGGTAAAGCAGTAAGCAGCGATGAGCTGGTAAAATTCTGGGAAAAATGGGTGAAGCAATACCCGATCGTTTCTATCGAAGACGGTATGGCAGAAGACGACTGGAACGGCTGGAAAGCCCTTACACAGGCCGTTGGAAGCAAATGTCAGTTGGTAGGCGATGACCTGTTTGTTACCAATGTAGAGCGTTTACAGCAGGGTATCGACAAGAAGATTGCCAATGGTTTGCTGGTAAAAGTGAACCAGATTGGAACCGTTACAGAAACCATCAACGCTGTATCACTGGCACAGCACAATGGATACAACACCATTATGAGTCACAGAAGCGGTGAAACAGAAGATACTACCATTGCAGATTTAGCGGTAGCGTTGAACTGTGGTCAGATCAAAACCGGTTCTGCTTCCCGTACAGACCGTATGGCAAAATACAATCAGTTGATCCGCATTGAGGAAATGCTGGGAAGTACCGGTGTTTATCCAAAAGGTAAAGTAAAGTTTGGCAATAAATAAGCCATCCACAGGTGTGCATTAAATATCGGTTGGCAGATAGAGGTTTCTTACTACTTTTATCTGCCAGCTTTTTTATTAGGGAGTCACTATGAAGAAATTTGCATCCATCATTACCAATAAATACCTGATCGCCGGGTTATTCTTTATTGTATGGATGCTGTTCATAGACCAGCGCGATTATTTTCAGCAAAAAGAGCGGAGAGATGAATTGAGGAAGCTGGAGCTGAAAAAGGAATATTATCAAAAGGAAATTGAGAAGACACGGAAAGAACTGGGAGACCTCCAGAACAGCCCCGCCGCCCTGGAACGCTTTGCCAGAGAGCGTTACCTCATGAAAAAAGACGGAGAAGACATTTTTATTGTTGAAGATTCTTCCACAGAAAAAAAATAAAAGATCCGCTGATACGTTACTGCCCTAAAACGCCCGGATCCTCCCTATTTATAGTTTGCCCTGCAATATTTGACATAGCCATGCGTTTTACCAATACGCCGTATCCTCTGAGTTCACGCAGACCAACTGCTTATGAAAAACTTTAAAGAAGAGGAACTGATTATGTACATATACAACGATTGCCCGCCAGAATTAACCGCAGCAATTAACCAGGCCATTAAAGAAGATGCGGCGCTGAATGACAAAATTGTAACACTAAAAAGAACAGCTGAACAACTGGACCGCCTGAAACTGAAATCTCCTTCACCCAAAATCATTCAGGCAATTCTGGACTACGCCGCAAAATCGGCCAGAAAACAGGATTAATGGGTTATTTTTGATCATGACCAGGAAGGAAAAGTACCAACAGGTAATTGACTATTTTTTAGCCACTACCCCCGCTGCAGAAACAGAATTAATTTACGACAATCCATTTCAGCTGCTGGTAGCGGTGATCCTTTCTGCCCAGTGTACCGACAAGAGGGTGAACCTCACCACACCCGCCATATTCAGGCAATATCCCGGGCCTGAGGAAATGGCGAAAGCAGGTTTTGAGGAGTTGTTTCCGCTAATCCGGAGTATTTCTTACCCAAACAATAAAACAAAACACCTGATCGGCATGGCCAATATGCTGTTGGAGCAGTTTGATGGTGCAGTACCCATGACGGTGGAGCAACTGGTAAAACTTCCGGGTGTTGGTCGAAAAACAGCCAATGTAATTACCAGCGTAATTGACCAGCAACCTAATATGGCCGTAGACACCCATGTATTCAGGGTAAGTCATCGTTTTGGACTGGTCAGTACAAAAGCCACTACCCCACTGGCGGTGGAAAAGGAACTGATCAAATATATTCCGGAAGCATACGTGCACCGCGCACACCACTGGCTCATCCTTCACGGGCGTTATACCTGTTTGGCCAGAAATCCAAAATGCGCAGACTGTGGTTTAAAGGATCTTTGTACCTATTATAAAAAGCACCATAATTCCAACTGAAACTGATACAGCCGGCACTGTTTTCGTTGCACTGCAGTTAGTAACCGCTTTTATTTTCCGTTCGGAGACTTTGTTGATTTTTTACCCTTTACCAGGTGATAGGATTCATCAATCATTTCCCTGAGTTGCTGATCGGAAAGTGTTCCATTCACCAGGATCGTATTCCAGTGTTTCTTATTCATATGATATCCGGGAAACACGGAAGCAGAAAATTCTTCGCGGAGTTCAACCGCTTTATCGGGATCGCATTTTACATTGAAGCTTACCGGATCGTTATCGAAGCCCGTAAGCAAAAACATTTTTCCGTTTACTTTATACACAAGCGTATCCGGCCCAAAAGGAAGCGTTTCTTCCACATCAGGTTTGCCCAGGCAATATTCGCGGATTTCGTCGAGGTACATAGCAGGTTGAAGTTAGTAAAAAACAGCAAGCCCCGGTTTTTACAATAAAAAACCTCACCTGTTTGAAACAGGTGAGGTTGGGTTTTATTTAAATACGATTACAACATTTTCTTCACGGTATCAACCAATTCGCCTTTGGTGATTGGCACACCCATGATCTTGTTGAATGCTTTTGCGTCTACCATATACTGGTCGCGGATAATTTTCACCAGCTGACCATTGTTGATTTCAGGAATCAATACCTGATCAAAACTGCTGATGATCTCACCCAGGTTTTTAGGGAATGGACGCATGTAGCGGATATGCGCATGGCTTACCGCCAGGCCTTCTGCCTGCAGTTCCAGTGCAGCGCTTTTGATGGCGCCGTAAGTAGAACCCCATCCTAAGATCAACACTTTCCCTTTCTCTGCACCACTGTCAATTTTCTGTAAAGGAATATAGTCTGCAATTTTATCCACTTTTGCCTGACGGATCTTCACCATATGCTGGTGGTTATCAGAATCATAACTGATATTACCGGTGATATCCTGCTTCTCCAGACCACCTACCCGATGCTCCAGTCCCGGTGTACCGGGTACAGCCCATGGACGCGCTAATTTTTCATCTCTCCTGTAGGGTTGGTATTTTTCCTCGCCATCATCCAGTTTGGTTTTAAACTTCACTTCAATAGGCTTCAGGTCTGCAGACTGAGGGAATTTCCATGGCTCAGCGCCATTGGCAATATATCCGTCGCTCAACAGGATTACCGGAGTCATATGCTGAACAGCAATTCTTACGGCTTCATAAGCCACTTCAAAACAGTCGCTCGGCGTTGAAGAAGAAATCACCGGAATCGGCGCCTCCCCGTTTCTTCCGTAATACGCCTGCAACAGATCACTTTGCTCTGTTTTGGTAGGCAACCCGGTAGAAGGACCGCCCCGTTGAATGTTGACGATTACCAAAGGAATTTCAAGCATCATTGCCAGGCCCATGGCCTCTGTTTTCAGTGCCATACCAGGACCCGATGTGGTTGTAACACCCAGTGCACCGCCATAGCTTGCGCCAATTGCCGACGCAATGGCCGCAATTTCATCTTCGGCCTGGAAAGTCTTTACACCAAAGGCTTTGTACTTGCTCAGATCATGCAGGATATCGGAAGCCGGTGTAATGGGATAAGATCCCAGGAACAACTGTAATCCGCTTTTTTCACTGGCTGCCACCAGGCCCATTGCCAGCGACTGGTTTCCCATAATGCTGCGATAAAATCCAGGTTCCATCTTTGCCTTCTCCACTTTGTAACGGGTAGTGAAGGTTTCAGTGGTTTCACCATAGTTATAACCAGCCTGTAATACCTTGATATTACTCTGAAGAATACTTTCTTTTTTACCAAACTTCTCTTTCAGGAAGCTGATCGTATTGTCGAGGCTTCTATTGTACATCCAATAGATAAAGCCAAGTACAAACATATTTTTGGCACGGTCTCTTTCTTTTACGCCAAGTTCTGTAAACTCTTTCAGTGCTTCGCGTGTGAGTTTGGTTACATCGATCTTGATGACTTCAAAAGAATCCAGGCTGCCATCATCCAGCGGGTTAACGCCGTCGGGATAGTTGGCCAGGCGCAGGTTTCTGCTATCAAATCCATCAATATTAACGATGATTTTGCCGCCGGCCTTAATGGCTTTGAGGTTTACCTTTAATGCAGCAGCGTTCATAGCTACCAGCACATCGGCTATATCACCCGGTGTAAATACTTTGTTGGAAGAAAAGTGGAGCTGGTATCCGCTCACACCCGGAACAGTTCCGATCGGGGCACGTATCTCGGCCGGGAAATCCGGGAATGTTGCCAGATCAATTCCTAATAGAGCAGTATTGTTGGTAAACTGCTGACCTGTTAACTGCATGCCATCGCCACTGTCGCCGGCAAACTTGATTACTACGTCCTGTAGAACTTCTTCTTTAATATTCATCTCTTCCTTTTGTGCGGATAAAGGTACTATTTCTGACGGGCATTTTTTCTGCCTAACTGACATCTTTTTCAGGATTTTTAGTAAATCGGTACTTTATTTGCAATATAATCGTTTAGTTGAATATCATGAAAGCGTTCAGATAGTGAAAATGAAGCATTTGATTGGAGTAAGGGCATTGTCAGGACTGTTTCTCATGAGCGGCTGTACTCCCAACGAAGTTAGCTCGGTTAAGCCGGCGACTTCAGGCAAACGGGCTAATACAGCCATAGAAACCTCTGCAGATAAATTTGCACGGAAACCCTTTGTTTACGATAGTTCCAGGCAATATATCTATATCAGTTTTGATGACGGGCCACAACGCGGCACCATGGAATCCTATGCTGTTTGTAAGGAATTGGGCATTAAAGCCACCTATTTTATTGTGGCGGTACATGTAAAAGGCAGAAGAGACGGAAGAAGGATCGTGAACACTATTTACAACAACTACCCCGGATCTGTCACTGCCAATCACAGCTATGATCATGCAAAGGGTCAGTATGACAGTTTCTATCGCCATCCCAACAGGGCTTTACAAGATTTTTTAAGGGCCCAGGACACCATCCGCCCTCCTTATAAACTGCTTCGTCTCCCGGGCAATAATGCCTGGGTGCTGAAAGATACCATGCGGGCATCCCGGCTGGTCAGGCCCGTTGCCAGAAAGCTGGACAGTGCGGGCTATAATGTACTGGGATGGGACGCTGAGTGGCATTTCAACCATAAAGACGCCAGACCGCTTCAATCTGCCGAAAAAATGGCTCAAAAAATCAAAAGCCTGCTCGACAGTAATCAGACATTCACCCGGAACCACCTGGTTTTACTGGCACACGACCGGATGTTCCAACGATCATCCGATCTGGATTCTTTGAAGAAAATGCTGCAAATTTTAAAGCAAAACCCGCGTTATGTATTTGAAACGCTGGATCATTACCCCGGGTTAAAGTGGTAAATGATTCGTTAAAGTTCCAACAGGCATTGCAGTTAACAATTAATCAACTTTCTTTATTGTAAATTTGAAAAAACTGAAAAACAGAAACTATGGCAATTTTTAAATCTGGTAACCCAACGCTCACAGAGAAGATGTTCGATAAAAGCCTGGGGATGGATGCCAGCCTGCAGGGCGCTATGACCGTAAGGGGCGCCATCAATAAATTCGGATTCATGATGCTGATGCTGGTTGCAGGCGCTGCATTCAACTGGCATTTATTTCAGGAAGGAAAAACAGCCACTGCTAATATGTGGATGATGGTGGGAATATTCGGCGGATTAATTGCCGCGCTTGCCATCAGCTTTAAACCCAACTGGGCACAGTACCTGGCTCCATTATATGCATTACTCGAAGGTTTGTTCCTGGGCGGTATTTCCGTAATCATGAACAATGCTTTTGCTGAAAGCTATCCCGGCCTGGTAATGCAGGCTGTAGGGCTCACTTTTGGTGTGGCTATCGCTATGTTCCTGCTGTATAATTTCAGGATCATCAACGCTACCCAGCGTTTTAAGTCGATCGTTTTCACGGCTACCCTGGGTATCGCTATCTTTTATTTGCTGACCATGGTACTGGGATTATTTGGCGTGAATGTGAGCTTTATGCACGACAGCAGTATGCTCAGCATCGGTATCAGCCTGTTTGTGGTAGTAGTGGCTTCGATGAACCTGATCCTGGATTTCGATATGATTGAGCAGGGTGCAGAAAGAGGCGCGCCTAAATTCATGGAATGGTATGGCGCTTTCGGCTTAATGGTAACCATTGTTTGGTTGTACATCGAAATGCTGAAACTGCTGAGCAAACTCTCCAGCAGAGACTAAGCAGTATATCTATAACAGAACTTTCAAAAGGCCCTCCCCCGGAGGGTCTTTTTTTATAATTAGTCCCTTTTTCAACAAAGGAAAAGGGGTTAACTTACGCCCCAAATAAAGACGACCGATAATGGATTTTAACAGAAGCTCCTTTACGAACGACGAACTGATTCATATTTATCAAAGCATTCTCCAGCCCAGGATGATCGAAGAGAAAATGCTGGTTTTACTGAGACAAGGGAAGATCAGCAAATGGTTCAGTGGTATTGGACAAGAGGCCATTTCGGTAGGAGCCACACTGGCGCTGGAGCCCGACGAATGGGTTATGCCCCTGCACAGAAACCTGGGTGTTTTCACTGCACGCAATATGCCGCTGAACAAATTGTTCATGCAATGGCAGGGCAATAAGGACGGTTACAGCAAGGGCAGGGAAAGAAGTTTTCACTTCGGCACCAGGGAGCATCATATCTGTGGCATGATTTCCCACCTTGGCCCGCAACTGGCCATTGCCGATGGTTTGGCGCTGGCGCATCTGTTAAAAAAGGAAAACAAAGTTTCCCTTGCATTTTCGGGAGATGGCGGCACCAGTGAGGGTGATTTTCATGAAGCCCTGAACGTAGCTGCAGTATGGGACCTGCCGGTTATATTCGTGATCGAAAACAATGGTTATGGTTTAAGTACACCCATCAATGAACAGTTCCGTTGCGAGCAGTTGGCAGACAAGGCCATTGGATATGGAATGGAAGGAGTGCGGATAGATGGCAATAATATCCTGACCGTTATCGAAACTATTAAGGGTGTACGGGAGTATTGTATCAAAAACCAGAAACCTTATTTGATAGAATGTATGACCTTCCGCATGCGCGGTCATGAAGAAGCCAGTGGAACGAAGTATGTTCCTAAAGCACTTTTTGAAGAGTGGGGAGCAAAAGACCCGATCAAAAAATATGAGCAGTTCCTGCTGAATGAAGGAGTGATTACTGAAATGGAGATTGCAAATATCCGGAATGCATTCAAAGAAGAACTGGAAAAGGAACTGGCCCTGGCATACCAGGCTGCACCGATGACCATTCATTCTGCCACTGAACTGGCCGATGTTTATGCACCTCATACCGTTGATCAATCCTTATTACAAAAAGCAAACGGCCCATCCAGGGACGCCCGTTTCATAGATGCCATTTCGGAGGGCTTAAAACAAAGCATGGAACGATATCCCAACATGGTGATCATGGGTCAGGATATCGCCGAATACGGTGGTGCCTTCAAGATCACCGAAGGGTTTGTAGAAAAATTTGGCAAGGCCAGAATCCGCAATACCCCTATATGCGAAAGTGCAATCGTTGGAACAGCACTGGGGCTGAGCCTGGCAGGCATCAAGAGTGTCATGGAAATGCAGTTTGCAGATTTCGTTACTGTTGGATTTAACCAAATTGTAAACAACCTGGCAAAGATCCATTACAGGTGGGGGCAGAACGCAGATGTGGTGGTACGTATGCCAACAGGCGGTGGTGTTGGAGCCGGTCCGTTCCACTCTCAAAGCAATGAGGCATGGTTTACCCATGTACCCGGTTTAAAAGTTGTTTATCCTTCTAATCCGCACGATGCAAAAGGTTTACTGATTGCTGCAATCAATGATCCGAACCCGGTTATGTTCTTTGAACACAAGGCCCTGTATAGAAGTATCAGCGGATTACTTCCCACAGATTATTATGAGGTGGAAATTGGCAAAGCCAAACTGGTACAGGAAGGAGAAGATCTTTCCCTGATCACCTATGGCGCCGGTGTTCACTGGGCAGTTGAATACCAGAAGAATCACCCGGAGATTTCCCTGCACATACTGGATCTCCGAACATTGTTACCACTGGATTATGCAGCAATTCGCGCAGCCGTTCAGCAAACCGGAAAGGTATTGTTGCTGCACGAAGACACGTTGATTGGCGGTATCGGTGGAGAAATCAGTGCATGGATCAGTGAACATTGTTTTGAATTACTGGATGCACCTGTTATGCGATGTGCCTCATTAGACACCCCTGTTCCGTTTAATGTGGACCTGGAAAAGAACTTTATGGCAAAAAGCCGGTTACAGCAAAGCATCGAAAAATTAATGCAGTACTAACTCAATAAAATTGTCCGTATGCGCCTGTCTAAAAAATGGATCGGATCAATCCTTGCCGGTATGATCTGTTTGCAGCTTTCTGCACAAACCAATCCCAACGAAGGTTATACCCCGCCTCAATTTGCAGACCCGGCCCGTACAGCAAAAATCAAAGCGCTGGCGCCGGTTATCGAAAAAATGTATGCCGGTTTTGCCGTCGCCAATCATGTTCCCGGCTATGCATTTGGCATAGTGGTGGATGGCAAACTGGTTGTATCCGGCAGCAATGGGTTTACAGACCTTACGAAGCAAACGAAGGCCGATACCCGCTCCATGTTCAGAATAGCTTCCATGAGCAAGAGTTTTACGGCAATGGCCATTGTGAAATTGCGTGATGAAGGCAAGCTGAAACTCGACGATCCTGTTTCGCTCTATATCCCCGAAATGAAGAACCAGGGGCTTACCAAAGATGCAGCTGAAATTACCATCCGGCAACTCTTAACACATGCCGCCGGTTTTCCGGAAGACAATCCCTGGGGAGACCGGCAGCTGGCCGATAGTGACGAAGACCTGATCAACCTCATTAAAAAAGGCATCAGCTTTTCCAATGCCAATGGCATTGCCTATGAATACAGTAATCTTGGCTTTGCCACACTCGGGTACATCATCAAAAAAGTAACCGGTATCCCTTACAGCAACTACATAGAACAGCATATCTGGAAAAGACTGGGTATGCAGGCGGCATGGGAATATACCAAAGTGCCGCAGGAACAACTGGCAAAGGGTTACCGCTGGATCAACAACAACTGGAAAGAAGAAGCTTTGTTGCACGATGGCATCTATGGCGCCATGGGTGGGATGATCACTTCTATAGAATCTTTCAGCAAATATGTAGCGCTGCACCTGTCTGCATGGCCTCCGCGGAATGACGCAGAAAATATCATCATGAAGAGAAGCAGCATCCGCGAAATGCACCAGCCCTGGAATTTCAGCGCATTGAACGCCAAATTCAAATATATGGATGGAAGGACCTGCCCTACTGCTTCCGCCTATGGCTATGGCTTAAGGATTGCCCGCGACTGCGATAACAAAATGATGGTAGGACATACCGGAGGTTTGCCGGGCTTCGGCAGCAACTGGAATACCCTGCCCGACTATGGCATTGGCGTGATCCTCTTTGCCAATGTAACTTATGCGCCCACCGCCGCTGTTAACCTGCGGGTGATGGATACGCTGGTGAAACTTGCAGGCCTGCAACCCGCTCAACTCAAGCCATCCCCCATTCTTACACAACGGAAAAAAGAACTGGTTCAGCTGCTACCCAATTTTACCGGTGCTGAGCAATCCGGCATATTCGCAGATAATTTCTTCCTGGATTATAACACTGCTTCCTTACAAGCAGAAGCAACAGCCATCTTTGAAAAAGCGGGTAAAATTATTTCTGTTGGAGAAATGGTTCCGGAGAACCAGCTCCGCGGTTATTGCATCCTGCAATGCGAAAGTGGAAAGGTGAGCATCAGCTTTACTCTCACACCGGAAAATCCGGCGCTGATCCAGGAGTACCATATCAGGGCCGTTCAATAAATTATCCCTTCATTAGTTGCAATGAAGCGCCCTCCCAACCGGGAAACAGTACCTGGTTGTTATTGATCATCAGGTGCGCATTGGCTACTGAACTGAACACAGACCTGAAATCGGTACTTACCGGCAGGTCCCTCCCATCCTCCAGCTCTTCCTTAGCCAGGGATCGTACCTGGTTGTAAACGGTTCCTCCCTGCACATCATTGCCTAATACAAACAGGCAACTGCCCCTGCCATGATCGGTTCCACCTGTTCCGTTCTGTTTTACGGTTCTGCCAAACTCTGTCATGGTCATCAGGGTAACATCGTCCTGGTATGCCCCAAGGTCTTTCCAGAATGCCGCAATGGAATCGCCGAAATCTTTGAGGTTCCGGGCAAATGCACCATTGGCTGTTCCCTGGTTAAAATGAGTATCCCATCCGCCGCTTTCAGCAAAAGCCAGTTCCAGCCCTACATTCATTTTGATGAGGATCGCAATCTGCTTCAATGCATTTCCTAAAGGGGAGGCGGGATAAACAACATCATCCGCCGGTTTATAATTCCGGATGGTATTCAGGTTGAGCATCCTGATCGCATCAAAACTCTCCTTACCGGTTCTGTTCAGTATGCTACTGGAGGTTTGATCATATAATTCTTCAAAAGATTTTGCCGCTAAATTGGCTGCCATCGGATTGCCGCGCATCTGAATCGCAAAGTCCTGCAGGTTACTGATAGCAAGAGATTCCTCCAACCCGTAAAAACTTCTGGGCAGGGCATTGGTCATACTCACTGCCCGGAATGGGGTGGCATCGTGCCCCATCAACCCTACCGCCCTGTTTAACCAGCCGCTTGGAGTGCTTTTACTAAAGGGCGTTCCGGACTCCATATAATCCTGTGCATCAAAATGGCTCCTGGTATTATTCGGGCTGCCTACCCCATGCACAATCGCCATTCTCTTTTCGGAGAAATAAGGGAACAACCCCTCCAGTGCGGGATGCAGGCCAAATCTTCCGTCCAGGTCAAAGAGTTTACCTTCTGTTGCAGCAGGGCTCATGTATAAATTAGGCCTTGCCGCTTTTAGTGCAGGATCCGTATAAGGACTAACGGTCATCAATCCATCCATGGCGCCGCGTTGAAAAAGACATACCAGTACTTTTCCTTTTTTATAAGGTTGGTTTAGCTTCTGACTCTGTGCTGCCCTGGCAACAAATGACGGCAACCCTCCGCCCAGTCCGGTTGCAAATAAGGCCATGGCCCCCGATTTCATGAATGCTCTTCTATTGGTCATCGTATGCGTTTTATTTTCTTTGAAATTCAGGCGATCCGATAATAATTCCGGCTACCTGTGCTATAGGACTATTGGTTCCTGCAGTGTAAGGTATTTGCAGTGGTTGTTTTGAATTTTTGGCCAGCGCTTTCCGCTCCTGTTTTTTCAAAGGACGTTCCTCCGCCATTTTCATTTCGCCGCCCGTTACAGGAGCCGCCTTGTCTGCTGCAGCCGCAATTTTTGCACCAATGCGAACATCTTTTACCAGCGGCAGCAGGCGCTTGATATTTTCTTCCTGGTTTCGTTCAGGTAAAAGAATCTCACTGAATACGGTCAATGCCTGTTCCACGCTCTCCGGTTCATGGTTGTTGTTCAACTGGGCCCAGTTCATCTTTATTCCCGGAATTTTCTGTGTAGCAAATGCCAGTCCAAAATTCATCCTGTTCAGCAGGGAGCCGGTATTGATCCAGAAAGCGGCATTATCCGGAAAGCCTGTAGGCGCCTGGTAGTAATAAAATCTTTGCCCCATTCTTGCGCACCAGTTAAACACCTGGAACGGATCCTGCACATCTGCATGGGTAGCCCTGATGGCGCTGACAGTAAGCTCAAAAGGAGATTTTACTTTTTCATGCGCATTAGCCGGTTTCCAGAAATCAACCTGTTCTACCATAGTGATCAGAACCTGCCTGATATCTCCTTTGGATTTAATAAATGCGGCAGTCATTTTTTTCACCATGTCTGCGGAGGGTGTGTCCGAAACAAAACGGGTAGCCAGTTTCTTACAAATAAAGCCGGCTGTAGAAGGGTGGCTGCTCAGCAGCTCTATAACCCGCATTCCTTCTTCATAACCGCCTCCGGCGGGAAAAACATGGCCCAGTATGTTTTTCTCCTGCTGATCGTGTTTATCGGCACGGTATAAAAAATCGCCCTGTATCACAAAACCCCGCTGGAGCAGGGTGTTCATCCCTATTCTCTCCAGTATTTTCCGCTGCGCACTGCCTGCGCCAAATTCGCTATTGGGATAGAGCGTCCAGCCCGTTAATGCCCTGGCCACTTCCGTAACATCCTTCTGTGTATATCCGCCGTCCACGCCCATGGTATGCAGTTCCATGATTTCACGGGCATAGTTCTCATTGAGTCCTTCATTTTTCTTTTGCGCAGCAATCTGTTTCATCAACCTTGCCTGTTGCTGTGTTTGCCCTTCCTCCATCAGCTGATCGGCTCTCTTTTCCAGTCGCTTCTGTAGTTGTGCATTCAACCGCGGATTGGTTACATTATTATCATTGCTGACACTGGAAGCATTATCCAGGTACTCCAGCATGGCCGGATGTTTGGCTGTAGCTTCCAGCAGGCTGCTGAAATGTCCCAGTACATTCGGACGGATCGCATCCCGCTCATAGGTCAACGCATATTGCTGGGATTGATTTTTAGTGAGTGATACATTGAAATGATTGAACCAGAAATCGGTTAAAACCTCCTGTAGTTGATTATTGCTGTATGCAGCGCGGATCACTTTCTGATTAATCAGCTGACGATGAAGTTCATTCACCGGTTTCAGGTTGGCCGAATCCATCAGGGTCCGGATGATATTCCTGTAATCGGCTGTGTTTGCGGCTACCTTAATGCTATCTCTTCTGATCAGGCCTTTGGCCACGCCAATCTGCAATGCCTGATCCGGCCGCACATAAGTGTTCACGATCTGTGCATTGGTCATGGCCAGCGCATCGTATCCGGTGGCAAGTCTTTTGTTCACCTCTTCATCAGGCAGATTTGCCTGCAGTTGTTGTTGCAGCCAGTTTTCCAGCCCCATCGATACTACGGCATCCAGTTCGCCCGGGGTAGCCCCAAAACTGAACCTGTTGAGTAAATGAGCTGCAGCCTGTTGCTTTGTCAGGCCTGCTTTGGCATAAGGCAGGTGGATCTTTGAAAGTCCGGTACCCGATTGCGGCGCAGGGGTATATGCCGAAATAACCGTGAAGACCACACCTATAGAAAAAACTTTAATGAACCGTGGTGGTTGCATAAAAATGGTTTCCCATAAGATCAATCAATGGAAAGAAGGTTTAATGAAAGTACTCCTTCTGTAGAAATTTATTTTTTAATCGCTACCCTGTAAAGGATGGTACCCATTGTTGCAAAGAGCGCCGTTCCTAAAAGAAAGTAACCACCTTCCGACAAAGCATGCACCAGTCCTTCTTCCATACTGATGGCCTTCAGGAACTGTTCCCCTCCCGACGATCCGGAAACAAAGGCGATCAAGACGCCGGCAACAGCACCGCCCGCCACCAGGCCGGTAGCAAACAAATTGCCCTTGCCCAGTTCCTCGTCTTCAGCAGATACGGCAGCGTTCTCTTTTTTCTGTTTGGATTCAACCAAACCCCGGATGG
This sequence comes from Sphingobacteriia bacterium, assembly GCA_015999745.1. Classification (GTDB taxonomy): domain Bacteria; phylum Bacteroidota; class Bacteroidia; order Chitinophagales; family Chitinophagaceae; genus Sediminibacterium. The sequence continues at coordinate 75,106 of JAECQP010000004.1, forward strand.
CCCCGCCAATGAAAATAGGTAAGGTAGTAGCCAACGGCAGATAGGCGCCAACAGCAAAACTGAGTGATTTGATTCCGCAAAGCTCCATGGTTACTGCCAGGAATACGCCGGCAAACACATACTGCCAGTCGAGGTTTTGTGATAAGATTCCTTTAATTAAAGTGGCCATCAGGGTAGCCTGGGGAGCAGGATATTTTTCTGTTCCGATCGCATGGTTGATGCCTTGGCTCAACATTTCGGAACTGGGTTTATCCAGGAATTTGACCGTAAGGCCAATCACCACAGAAGAAACAATGGCGCCTACGAACAAGGCAATTTGCTGGTTACGTGGTGTTGCCCCAACAATATAGCCGCTCTTTAAATCCTGGGAAGTGGCGCCTGCATTGGCTGCAGCGATACAGATCATTCCGCCGACTACCAGTACCAATGGTTCAAATGACTGACCCGTCCAGCCTACACTCAAAAAGATCAGGCTGGTTCCCATTACGGTTGCAATAGTCATCCCGCTGATGGGATTATTGGAAGATCCAATGAGGCCTACAATTCTGGAAGATACGGTTACAAAGAGCGCTCCGAAAACTACCACCAATACGCCAATCAGTAACTTCTGCAAAATGCTGTCTCCGGGAACCTGGGGCAACAAAGTGATTAACAGAATCAGCCCGAGTGTACCAAAACCCACTATTTTGAGGCTCAGGTCTTTTTCGGTTCTTGCCACAGTAGCACTACCCGCAGCACTTTCCGCCTTCAGTGAAGCCACACTTCCCTTCACTGATTTAACGATGGTAGGAATGGTTTTAATTAAGGTAATGATACCGCCCGCAGCAACTGTACCTGCACCGATCTGGCGGATATAGGCATAATAAATGGCTGAAGAATAATCGGCAAACTGGTGCGCAACCGGATCCCATCCTCCTTTACCGCCTGCCTTGGTGATATCGGCCAGGTAACCCAGTTTAATCAACTGGGTGGCAATTACATCCGCAGGAACCAGTGTAGACATCAGCGGAATAAAAACCAGCCAGCTCAATACACCACCTGCAACCAGTACACCGCCGATCTTAGGACCAATGATATACCCCACACCTAAGTACTCAGGGGTAATTTCGCCGCTCACTTTAGCGGAAGGAAAGAACTTATTGATATGCTTTGTGGCATAGTACGGTGTTTCTGCAATCACATGCATCACTTTCTGCAACAGTGCATATACAAATGCAACACCCAATCCCCAGAAAGCAGTCTTGGCAAAATCCCCACCCTTTTCTCCGGCTTTCAACACATCGCCGCAGGCGGTACCTTCCGGGTAAGGTAAATTATCGTGTTCATTTACAATCAGGGCTTTTCTCAGCGGAACCATCAGCAGGGTCCCCAGCAAACCACCCACTATTGCAAGAATCAGGATGGTGAGGTAATTAAAGTATGCTGCGCTGTCGGGCGAAGACAAAAACAAAAAACCCGGCAGGGTAAATGCCACACCGGCGGCAATACTTTCTCCGGCAGAACCGGTGGTCTGAATGATATTGTTTTCGAGTATCGTTGTCTTTAAAAACTTTCTGCCCAGTGTAATGGCGATCACCGCAATGGGGATGGACGCAGAAACAGTCAGTCCTGCCTTCAATGCCAGGTATACGGTTGCCGCTCCGAATATCACGCCAAACAGGCTGCCCATTAAAATAGACTTAACAGTCAGCTCCGCCATTTTGCTTTCAGGAGCTACAAATGGTTTGAACGCTTTTTGCTGATCAGACATATAGATTTGTTTTGAAGTAGTGAGCGGAACCTTATTCCATCATCTTTTTAAGTTTGGATGCCAGCACAAATAGTATTGCAGAAGCGATACCGGCCATCACTACAAACATCATAAAGAAATCATAGAGATTGGTAATGGCAAATCCGGCCACATAGGTTGTTTTCCCGTCTGGATACAATGCACTCAATACACCCGCAAGTTTATTGGCAAATGCATTGGCGGTGAACCACACGGCCATCAGCAATGAGGCGAATTTTACCGGCGCCAGTTTATTCACCAGCGACAAGCCAATTGGAGACAAACAAAGTTCACCACTGGTGTGCATGGCATACATTCCGGTTAACCAGATCATACTCACTTTTACACCGGGTTGAACATCCTTTACACCAAAGGCAATCCAGAGATAACCCAATGCCAGCAGGAACAACCCCATAGCCATTTTAGCTGGGGAAGCCGGTTCACGCCTGCCCATCTTTACCCACAGCCAGGCAAACAGGGGAGCCAGGGTTACTACAAAAATGGAATTGAGGGATTGAAAGAAACTGGTGGGTACCAGGTAAAATCCAAGATCTCTTTGCGTTTGTTCTTCGGCAAAGAAAGTAAGCGAAGCTCCCGCCTGTTCAAAAGCGCTCCAGAAAAAGATCACAAAAAAAGATACCACAAAGATGACCACTACTCTTTTCTTTTCAATGCTGTTAAGGCTTTTATCGGAGAACACGATATAGGCGATCAACAGGATACAGGCAATCAGCAGGTAAAACAGGTAACTGAATATTTTTGCATCTGCATAGATTAACCCGATGGTTACCAGCGAAAACAGCAGTAACCCCACGATCATGGCAACCGGCTGGTAGAATTTTTGGGGGACATTGGCCGGAGTTAAACCCAGGGTCTTTCCCTGTGGATCCACCACATATTTATTGTGCAGCAACTTCAAGGTAATTACACTCAGCAACATGCCGATACCCCCTGCCAGGAACGCCCATTTAAAATCTGCAGGGTTTCCGGTGTCGCCTACCAGCCCGCATACAAAGGGTCCGATGGCGCCACCTACATTAATTCCCATATAGAAGATGGTATAGGCCGCATCTGTTTTTTTATCCCCTTTGGCATAGAGTTGTCCTACCAGGGAAGAAATATTGGGCTTGAAGAACCCGTTTCCGGCAATCATAAAGCCCAGTCCGGAAAAGAAGAGCAGCGCCGACAGATCCGGATTGCTGCTGTAAAGCATTCCGCAGAAAAACAGGATAAATTCCCCGATGGCCATTACAATACCGCCTGCAAGAATGGACCTTTTATTGCCCCAGTAGCGGTCGGCAACATACCCGCCCAGGAGCGGCGTGAGGTAAATCAGGCCTGTATAACTGCCATATAAATTGGAGGCAAAGACTTTATCGAACATCAGGGCCTTGGTCATAAAGAGCACCAATACCGCTCTCATCCCATAATAATTGAACCGTTCCCACATTTCTGTCGCAAACAAAACATACAGTCCTTTTGGATGCGCAGCAGACCCCGCTTTTTCCGGCATAGTAATCATTTTGGTAATTGGCTCAAAATAGTAATAAAAGTGAAACGCATGGGTTATTTTCGCAACCAATTTATACCTTATGAATATTCTTCTTTTAGGCAGCGGCGGCAGGGAACACGCTTTAGCATGGAAAATGGTACAAAGTCATCATTGTGATCAATTGTATGTAGCCCCGGGAAATGCGGGTACTGCTGCATTTGGCAACAATTTACCCATTTCGGTGACCGATTTCCAGGCCATTGGAGATGCCTGTATTCAATATAAAATTAATATGCTCGTAGTGGGGCCCGAGGAACCGCTGGTGAAAGGCATTTATGATTTCTTCCAGAATAACCCCGACCTGAAGCGGGTGATTGTAGTGGGGCCGTCTGCACAAGCAGCCCAACTGGAGGGCAGCAAGGCCTTTAGTAAGCAGTTCATGCAGCGGCACGGCATTCCAACTGCGGCCTATGCCTCGTTCACGGCAGAAAACCTGGAGGAAGGCAGGGCCTATATCAACCGGCACAGCCTGCCTGTGGTGCTAAAAGCCGACGGGCTGGCTGCAGGAAAAGGAGTAGTTATTGCCAATAGCACCGAAGAAGCCCTGGCCGTTTTCACCGAAATGATTGTAGATAAACAATTCGGCGCTGCCAGCGAAAAAGTGGTGATTGAGGAATTCCTGAGTGGTATTGAAGTAAGCGTTTTTGTACTGACCAATGGCACGGATTACCAGATCATTGGCCACGCCAAAGACTATAAGCGGATTGGAGAGGGCGATACCGGCCCCAACACCGGTGGAATGGGCTGTGTAAGCCCTGTTCCTTTCATGGATGAGACTTTCATGAAAAAGGTAGAGGACCGGATTATCCGTCCTACCGTAGAAGGATTGGGCAGGGAAAACCTGACTTATTACGGCTTTATTTTCTTTGGGCTGATTAACGTGAACGGAGTGCCGTACGTGATTGAATACAACTGCCGGATGGGCGACCCGGAAACCGAAGTGGTGATCCCCAGGCTCCGGACCGATCTGGTGGCGCTTTTCGCCGCAATGGACAATGGAACGCTCCGGGATGCCAATATCTCTTTCGATGAACGGGCGGCGGCCACCATTATGGCAGTGAGCGGAGGATATCCGGGTAATTATGCAAAAGATAAGCCAATTAACATACCGGCCAATTTGCTTCAAAACCAGGACAGCATGCTGTTTCATGCCGGTACCCGCCGGGAAGGTGAAGAAGTGCTCACCAATGGTGGCAGGGTTTTAGCTGTAACATCCTACGGAGAAACAATCGGCGAAGCAGCGGCCAAATCGCGCGCTATACTGGAAAAGATCTCCTTTGAGGGCATGTATTACCGGAAGGACATTGGCTTTGAATTCCCTTGTTAATTCCACTAATTTCAAGCACCTTTGCACGTATTGCCGATATTTATATAAGAACTGAATTATACAATGGGATTATTTAACTTTTTTACACAGGAGATTGCGATGGACCTGGGTACTGCAAATACCCTTATTATCCATAATGACGATGTAGTGGTGAACGAACCTTCAATTGTTGCGCTGAACCGCAATAACATGAAGGAAGTGCTTGCGGTTGGAAAGAAGGCATTGATGATGCACGAAAAAACACATGAAAGCATTAAAACCGTTCGTCCTTTAAAAGATGGCGTAATTGCCGACTTTAATGCTGCGGAATTGATGATCAGGGAACTCATGAAAATGATCTACCCTAAGAAACCATTATTCCCCCCAAGCTGGAGAATGGTCATTTGTATTCCATCTTCCATCACGGAAGTAGAAAAGCGTGCGGTAAGAGACAGTGCAGAACAGGCTGGCGCAAAAGAAGTATACATGATTCACGAACCTATGGCTGCTGCCCTGGGTATTGGTATAGATGTGGAAGAGCCGGTGGGAAATATGATCATTGACATTGGCGGTGGTACTACCGGCATCACGGTGATTGCACTGGCGGGAATTGTATGCGACCAGAGTATCCGTATTGCAGGCGATGAATTTACTGCAGATATCATGGAAGCGTTAAGGAGATACCACAGCTTACTGATTGGAGAGCGCACTGCAGAACAAATCAAGATCAATGTTGGCGCTGCCATGAAAGACCTCGACAATCCTCCTGATGATATGCCTGTAAACGGCCGGGACCTTGTTACCGGTATTCCTAAACAGATCATGGTCAGCTACCAGGAAATTGCGGAAGCCCTTGATAAAAGTATTTTCAAAATTGAAGAAGCCATCCTGAAAGCACTGGAAACAACTCCTCCGGAACTGGCTGCAGATATATACAGAAGAGGTCTGTACCTCACTGGTGGCGGTGCATTGTTACGCGGTCTGGACAAACGTTTGAGTGCAAAAATCAAATTGCCTGTTCATGTTGCGGATGATCCGTTGAAGAGTGTGGTGCGGGGCACCGGACTTGCACTGAAAAACTACCAACGTTTTCCTTTCATTATGAGATAGAACGATCGTCAGCTGCCTTGAAAAATATATTCCTGTTCATACGGCAATACATCAATTTTATCAGCTTCTTATTGTTGCAGGTAGTCTCTGTTATTTTATTGACTACCTCCAGCAAAACTCACGAAACTTTTTTTGCAGAAGCCACCAATGCCGTTACGGGAAATCTGAATAGCCGTTACAGTACACTCAGAAGTTATTTTACACTCAGAGAAACCAACCGCCAGTTGGCAGAAGAAAATGCCAGGCTAAAGAACCAGCTCTCCGGTAGTTTTCAGGCGCCGGACGGTGCCCGCATCAATGCAAAAGACACCACAGTAAGAGATACACTGGGCAGATCCAGAAAATACACTTTCCTCCCTGCAAGAGTCATCGGCAATACCTATACTTTACAAAACAATTACCTCATGCTCGAAAGGGGCACTTTACAGGGCGTTCACAAAGGCATGGCGGTAACCGGACCCTCCGGCATTGTGGGTGTGGTGGTAGAATCCACCGATAACATCAGTAAGGTGATGAGTCTGCTGCACCGGAACAGCAAAGTAAGCGCCATGCTGAAGAAAGACAATACAGCGGGCAGTATTGAATGGGATGGCGCAGATCCTTCTTATTTAACACTGAAGAATGTAACCAAGAGTGCGAAGGTTGCCAAAGGAGATACAGTGTTAACCAGCACTTACTCCTCCAACTTCCCTTCACACCTGATGGTGGGTACGGTTGCCGGGATTACAGCAGACCCTTCCAGCAACTTTTATACCCTCAAAATAAAAACAGCCACTAATTTTTTTACCCTGCAGTTTGTGAATGTGATTGAAAATATTCGCTACACCGAGCAGGTACAACTGGAAAACAGCGGAAAACATCAATGAGTACACTGGTCAAAAATATCATCCGTTTCGTGCTGTTCATAGGAGTACAAGTGTACATCCTTAACCAGATCCCCCCATTGCACCAGTTTATTGTGCCGTATCTCTATTTCCTGTACATACTCTGGCTTCCCTTCAGCCTGGGACGTTTCCCGCTGATGCTCATTGCTTTTTTCTTTGGACTTAGTTTTGACTATTTCACCGGAACAACCGGACTTCACGCAGCAGCCTGTGTGATGATCGCCTATATCAGGCCTTTCCTGCTCAGCCTCCTGATTCCGAAAGAAAGCACCGAACAGAGTTATGTGGAACCCAGCATCAGCAGCATGGGCTGGGCCCCTTACAGCCTGTATGCAGGCCTGCTTACGTTCATCCATCACTTTTACCTGGTGCTGCTGGAATGGCTTCAATTCGGCAACTTCGTGTATTTCCTGGGCAAGGTTACGGCCACCACCGGGGTGAGCCTGATGCTGATCTTCGTAACAGAAATGCTGTTCAGCAGAAAAGCGAAGTTCCGCACCAATAAATAATTCCTAAATTCGTTTGTTCGAAATAACCGCCTCTTTATATATATATGTCCGTTTTCAATCAAAGCCGCAGCAGGGTTATTCAAATTATATTTGCCGCCGTATTTCTGGTGATTACCATTCAATTGATCAACCTTCAGCTTTTCTCCTCCAAATACAAACTGGCTGCGGAAAACAATGCGATCTACCGGAAAATCATTTATCCCGACAGGGGCATCATTTTCGATAGAAAAAAAAGGGCCCTGCTCGAGAATACCATCAGTTATGACCTGATGGTAACCCCCTCCGAAGCAAAAGGCATTGATACCGCCGCGCTTTGTGCCCTGTTGGAGATAGATACAGCCGAATACAAGAAAAGAATCCGGGATGCCATATTTAAGAATACCAGCGTTAAGCCCAGTGTGTTTGAGCCCCTGCTGTCTCCGGATATGTACGCCAGGCTCAATGAAAACATGTATAAGTTTCCGGGCTTCATGCTAAGCGAACGTTCTGTAAGAACCTATCCTTACAATACCGCAGCCCAGTTACTGGGATACATTGCCGAAGTGGATACCACTTTCCTAAGAAGGCACAGGGAGGAAGGGTATGAAATGGGCGATTATGCCGGTATGAATGGATTGGAAAGAACCTACGAATCGGTACTGATGGGGCAGAGAGGTATTAAACGGTTTATCAGAGACAATAAAAGCAGGATTCAGGGGCCTTATGAAAACGGGCTTTTTGATACCGTAGCCATTGCAGGCAGAAACCTGTACACCAGCATTGATGTAGAAGTGCAACAACTAGCGGAAAAATTATTGCAGAATAAAATCGGAAGCGCCGTTGCCATCAATCCACGTACCGGGGGCATCATTGCCATGGTATCCAGCCCAACCTATAATCCGAATGTACTCACCGGTAACGCCCGCAGAAAAAACTGGGGACGCATGGTAATGGATACTGCCAAACCCATGTACAACCGCGCCATCAAAGGGCAATATCCTCCGGGCTCCACCTTCAAGCCACTGGGCGCCCTGGTAGCATTGGATGAAGGCCTGATCACCCCTTCTTATGGAGTTGGCTGCTCGGGCGGTTATGGCGCCTGTGGGGGGGTATATGTAAGATGCGAGCACAAAAATCCCGGACACGCGGCCAATCTGCGGCTGGCACTGGCGAATTCCTGCAACTCCTATTTCTCAGACATCTTTCGGAAAGCCATTGACAACAGAAAATACGGCAGCACCATCCAGGGTTACCTGAAATGGAAGGAATATATGAACGCCTTTGGTTTGGGAAGAAGACTGGAAGTAGATCTGCCCAGCGAAGACAAGGCCAGTATTCCTGATACCAGCAAGTACAATCGCTTTTTCGGGGGCGCAAGAAGATGGAACAGCTGTAGTGTTTTAACCCTGGGCATTGGCCAGGATATGATGACGGCTACCCCGTTGCAAATGGCCAACCTGATGTGTATCATTGCCAATAAAGGATATTATTATCCGCCGCATTTTGTAGACAGCATTGAGCAGGAAACCGACAACGATACGGTGCTGATGGGCAAATACAGAAACAAACATATTGTAACACGTATTTCAGACAGTGCCTACCAGGCCGTACACGATGGGATGCACGATGTAACCGTTTACGGAACCTCCGCCTACATCAAAATACCAGGCGTTGAATATTGCGCCAAAACGGGTACCGCACAAAACCCGCATGGAAAGAATCACTCCCTCTTTGTGGCATTTGCACCAAAAGACAACCCGAAGATTGCAGTTGCGGTAGTAGTAGAGAACGGAGGTTACGGATCCGTAGCAGCGGGACCAATTGCGGGTTTTATCATGGAAAAATACCTGAACGATACCATCAGCACGGCCGGCCTTGCCAGGGTGGAAGAAGTATCCAAGACCGATCTGATTCCTTCGGCCATTAAAAGCTGGTATCAGCGGAAAGATATAGAAAGACAGGCAAAGATTGCTCTGGAAGAAGCTGCTGCAAGAGCGGAAGAAAAAGAGGAAACCCATAAAGCCAGCACAGAAGTTCAGCTGGAACCTGTTTCAAAGCCCGTTGGCGGAAATGATACAGGCAATAAAACTAAACTCATTAAGTCGTCGCTTCTGTTGAATGACGAAAAAAGAAAAAGAAGAGATACCGGTAAACCATGAACAGACAAAATAACATATCGCAGGGGGTAGACTATGTGGTGATATGGCTGTATGCCATTTTGGTAGCTATTGGTATACTTTGCATTTTCATGGTTGAATACCGTACAGGTACCAACTGGCTGCAATCATTCATTGGAGGAAAAACCAATTACAGCAAGCAGCTGATATTTACGGGCATCTGTACCATCATAGCTATGCTGATCCTGCTGACAGACAGTAAGCTCTTTACCGCATTTGCCAACCTTTCCTATATTCTCGGAATCCTGCTGATGCTGTCTACATTCGTTATTGGAAAGAATATCAGCGGATCCAAAAGCTGGATTCCTTTAGGGGGCGGATTTAACCTGCAACCGGTTGAAATTTGTAAAATTTTTACCGCCCTGGCGCTGGCCAAATACCTGTCGCGGCAGGAAACCGATTTCACCAAATTCAAGTCGCAGGTCATTGCCGGAGTCATCTGCCTGTTGCCTGCTGTAATATCAGTAGCGCAGCATGAATCGGGTATGGCCCTGGTTTATTTCAGTTTTTTCCTGGTGATGTATCGCGAAGGGCTTTCTCCTGCAGTGCTGATCATCGGGTTCTCCTTTGTGGCTTTGATTGTATCCACCTTACTGATAGAACCCAACACACTGGCCATCATCCTGTCGGTTGCAGCGCTGCTGGTGATTTATCTTTCCCGTAAAACCATTAAAAAAAGAAAGGGGCTCTTATACCTGGTACTGGTTATCTGGTTTGCCTGTGTGGGCATACAAAGGTTTGCCGTTCCATTCATTTTCAACAATGTATTGGAATGCTACCAGAGCGCAAGGGTATACAGCGCGTTTGGAAAAGACTACGACTGCAGCCAGAACAAACGCTCTGCAAAAAAATCGGACAAAACGCCACGAAAGCCCGACGACTACAATGTTCGCCAGAGTAAGATCGCCATTGGTTCCGGAGGATTCTGGGGAAGGGGATTTTTAAAAGGGACCCAAACCAGGGGTAAATATGTACCGGAACAGCACACCGATTTCATCTTCGCCTCCCTGGGAGAGGCTTTTGGGTTTGCCGGCAGTTTTGTATTCCTGATGATTTACCTGTTTTTGCTCATCCGGATCATCAATATTGCCGAAAGGCAACGAAGTACATTCAGCCGGGTATATGCTTATAGTGTAGCCAGTATTCTGTTTTTTCATATTGCCTTCAATATCTGTATGACCATTGGATTATTCCCTTCGCCGGGAGTAACTTTGCCATTGATCAGTTACGGAGGTTCCTCGCTGGTTTCTTTTACGATATTAATTTTTGTATTACTCAGACTGGATGCCGACAGGCAGATGGTACTGCGTTAAATAACCAACATGACCATTATTCCCTTATCAGAAGGAAGTTTTACCATAGATAAAACCAAACAGTTTATTCCCTTCGATACTGCAACAGAAGAATTGAACAGCCGTCCAACCGGGAGCCTGCTGGTAGAAATTCAGCCTTTTGCAGTGATAACCTCCAGGGATATTATATTGATTGATACAGGACTGGGCTACAACCTGCCTGATGGAACGCCGCAGTTGCACCATAACCTGATGAAGGCCGGCATTAATCCATCGCAGGTAACCAAAGTACTGATGAGTCATCTTCACAAGGATCATGCCGGTGGAATTACCACAAAGAACAGCCTCACCGCAGAACAGTTCATTGCATTTCCCTATGCCACTTATTATGTGCAACAGCGTGAATTTGATTATGCCAAAACCATCGGCACTTTGTCCTATACCCTGTCGGACTTTGCTTTGCTGGAAGAATTCAGCAGGGTGGAATGGCTGGAAGATGACATGGGGTATATAGACAATTATATCCGGTATGAGTTAACCGGAGCGCATAGTAAGTTTCACCAGGTATTCAGCATAGAAGATGAAGGGGAAATTGCATTCTTTGGAGGGGATGATGCCCCGCAACTACAACAAATGAAAAGCCGGGTTGTAGCCAAGTACGACTTTGATGGCAAAAAATGCATGGAGCTGAGAAGGCAATGGTGGGAGGAAGGAAACAAACAGGGATGGTCCTTTCTCTTTTACCACGACATCTCAGCTCCGGTGTATAAAAACAGCCCGTATTAATTTTTGGGAGTACGCTGCTCTTCCAGTCTTTTCTTTAATTCCGGGTTGTTCTCCATTCTTTTTTGAAAGGCCGGATTCTTCTTCATGCGTTCTACCAGCTCTTTCCGCATCATGTTGTTAAACTCTTTTTCCAGTTTCAGCACCTTATTGGCGCGCTCATCGCTGTTCAGGATTTTTTTGAAATCAACATTGTATTTTTTACGGATGGCCAGCGCTTTTTCTTCAAATGCAAGCTCATTGTCTTTGTTTTCTACCCTTGTCTTCCGGAGTTCGTCCATGTAACTGTTGTGAACCGGCCAGAATTTCTGGGCTTCTTCCACTGTCAGATTCAACTGACGGGTAACAAACGCCACTTTCAACGCTTCCGCATTTACACGGGGAGCAGGCTGATGCATCGCTTCATGCTTTTGCCTGGGGGCAGGCTGTTTATCCTGCGCTGAAGCGGTCAAAGCAACGGTCCCGATCAGCATCAATAGTAAGATCTTTTTCATAATACGTGTTTTAAGTAGATTATTTTATATCCGTGTTGCCGGCATTCTCGTTAAGAAATTGTTCCAGTTCTTCATCAGATACCTGGTTCAGGGAGGCAGTTTCTGCTGTTATTGTTTCATTGATCTCTTCCGAAACAGGAGAGCTGGTATGGCCTGCACCGGAAAGTACCGTTGCCGTAACCAGGTAGTTCTGTAATTCATCATCGGTGAGTTTGTTCATCTCTGCGGGTACATCTATCCGGCGGTACTGTTCATAGTTAAAAGGCTGTACATTTCTGTCGGTAAATATAAATCCGGCAGTAACCAGTATACCTGCCACCAATGCAGCGGAAGCATAGCCCATCCATTTACGAACCATGGGCATTTTTACAACAGGTGCGGATTCGGCAGGAATTTTCACGGAAAACCGTTCAAAATAGCCTTCCGGCACCGACTGCACCGGCAGCCTGGAAATGTTTTTCAGCAGCGGGGCAATAGCGTCCAGTTCTTCATTGATGTCTTTCTGGTTATTCATGATGCTTCTTTGACTGATGGTTGAAATACAGGTTTAATGATTTTTAATAAATTCTTCAATTTTTTTGGCTGCGTGATGGTAGCTGGCCTTTAAAGCGCCAACACTGGTATCCAGAACCCTGCTCATTTCTTCGTAGCCCATATTATCAAAATACCGGAGATTAAACACCAGCTTTTGTTTATCGGGCAATTGCCGGATCGCCAGTTGCAGCTTCCATTCCAGCCGGTTTGCGTCGAAATTTGAATCGGCTTTTATGGAATTGCTGTACGCCTCTCCCAGCTGATCAAAATCAACAGCGGCCTTTCTTTTCTGCTGTTCCAGAAAACTCAGGCTTTCGTTGGTGGCAATCCGGTACAGCCAGGTGTACAACTGACTGTCTTCCCGAAATGAACCCAGCCCGTTCCATACTTTTATAAAAGTATTTTGCAATACATCATTTGTGTCTTCGTGAGCGGGGATCAGGCGCCGGATATGCCAATACAGTTTCTCCTGGTACTTTTTTACCAGCAGGGTAAAAGCATTTTCTTTTGTACCGGCCCTTTTAAAGGCGGTTACAATTTCATCATCCTCCATATATCTTCAGCGCTGTTTGTTCTACACTTATTAGATAAATTTAAGAGATGAACGTTTAATTATGCTTAAAATATATTTTCCGGGCTTAATCCGGTTCTGTCTAAGCGGTCTTAAGGGTAATTTCGGTATATTGTTTTTTTAAAATCATATGCCATCTTCAACTTATATACAGCATTTTAAATGGAACGTAACAGATAAGTATACCATCTACAACAGTCTGTTTGCTGCACTACCCTTTTCGGGCATTTCCAATGTGGGCGCCTTATTGCCGATTTTATTACAGGCCTGTGTAGACGGATACCAGGAGGGGAAGGAACCCATGGAGATCCTGGAGAACTTCTTTAAACAGCATACCCCCGCAGCTACAGAAGCCGAACAGATGGAACGTTTGTTCAAATTTGTACAGTATATAGAGCGGCAGGTAGTGCTGTTTGATGCCATTGAAGACGCAGCATTTGAAACCGTACACAACACCAACGGTTCGGGTAGTTTAAAAGCCCTGTACAATGAAGCCTATTATGCCGGAAAAGTACCGGCATTGAAAGAAAAGCTCCGGAACTTTAAAGTGCGCGTGGTACTTACAGCTCACCCAACGCAATTTTATCCGGGAAGTGTGTTGGGCATCATTCACGACCTGGGGGAAGCCATTGCCAGGAACGATTTTCAAACAATCAACCTGTATATACAACAACTGGGGATTACCCCTTTCTTCAATAAGAAACAGCCCACCCCTTTCGACGAAGCCATCAACCTCATGTGGTATCTTGAAAATATCCTGTACAAGTCTATCGGTAATATTTACAACTTTATCCAGCGCGATATTTTCGATGGCGAATTCGACACGGAGAACCCATTCATAGAACTCGGGTTCTGGCCGGGTGGCGATCGCGATGGCAACCCTTTTGTGAATGCCGCCACAACCTTAAAAGTAGCAGAGTCGTTGCGCAGCGCCATCATCGTCTGTTATTACAGGGATATCCGGAAACTCAAACGCAGATTAACCTTTGCCGGGGTAGATACCCTTGTATCACAACTGGAAGAACAGCTCTACGAAAATGTATTCAGGCCCAAAGAAAGTAAGCGGGTACATCGGGAGGAATTGATGGGTAAACTCATGGACATTAAAGCCTTGCTGTTAAAGCAACACCATGGCTTATATATTAGCCGGGTAGACAGCCTCATCAATAAAGTAAAAATATTCGGAACCTGGTTTGCCTCACTGGATATCCGACAAGACAGCAGGATTCATACCAAAGTGCTGAAAGATATTGACCAGACAACCCGTAAACTCAATGGGAAGGGCATTCTTCCGGATAACTACGATGCATTATCTGAAGCGGATAAAATAGAAGCACTCTGTTCCATCAGCCAGGTAGTGGAAACAAAAGATGTTACAGAAGAGATTTCAAAAGACACCATTGAAAGCATATTTGCCATACACTCCATACAGCAGATTAACGGAGAATCCGGTTGCCACCGCTATGTGATCAGCAACTGCCAGTCTGCACTGAACGTGATGGAGGTATTCGCCCTCTTCAGGCTATGCGGATGGGACACCGGCAAGCTCACCGTAGACATCGTTCCACTGTTCGAAACCATCGACGATTTGCAGGATGCGGAGAAAATCATGCATACGCTTTACACCCATCCTGTTTACAAAAAACACCTGTTGCAAAGAAACCTGCACCAGACCATCATGTTGGGATTCAGCGACGGTACCAAGGATGGCGGCTACCTGCAGGCGAACTGGAGCATCTATACCGCTAAGAAAGCGCTTACCGCTATTTCCAGGCAGCACAATTTCAAAGTGAAATTCTTTGACGGACGCGGAGGCCCTCCTTCCCGCGGTGGCGGCAAGACCAATAAGTTTTACGCGTCACTGGGCAGCGATATCGAAAACGAAGAAATCCAGTTGACCATTCAGGGCCAAACCATCACATCCAATTTCGGCACCATTCAGTCTTCACAGTACAACCTGGAACAGTTGCTGAGTGCAGGTATCAGCAATACTGTTTTTGCCGCCAACAGGGCCCAGATCTCCGAAGCAGACAGGGAAATACTGAAAGAACTGGGAGCCATCAGCCACAGCGCTTATCAGTCTTTTAAAGAACATCCGCAGTTCCTGCCTTATATGCAACAGTTCGGTCCGCTCAACTATTACAGCAAAAGCAATATTGCCAGCAGGCCGGGTAAAAGGGGCAATGCCGAACAATTGAAATTTGAAGATCTGCGGGCAATTCCGTTTGTAGGAAGCTGGAGCCAGCTGAAGCAAAATGTACCCGGTTATTTTGGCGTCGGAACCGCCCTTCAGCAAATGAAAGACAATGGGAAATGGGAGCAGGTTCAATCCCTGTTCAACAATGTCTTATTCTTCAGAACGCTGATCGACAACAGCATGATGAGTATGCTCAAATCCTTCTTTCCGCTTACTGCTTATATACAACAGGATCCTGTTTACGGGTCGGTTTGGGAAATGATTAAACAAGAATTTGATCTCACCAAAAAACTGGTGCTGGAACTGGCAAATGCAAGCCAGTTAATGCAGGATGATCAAACAGGAAGAGCCTCCATTCTGATGCGCGACAAAATTGTATTACCACTGCTCACCATTCAGCAATATGCGCTACACCAGCTACGGACCGGGAAACTTACCGATACACAGAAAGCTACTTATGAAAAACTGGTAACCAGGAGTATGTTCGGTATTATCAACGCCGCAAGAAACTCGGCTTAAACATCTTTCCAGCGCCAGAGATGTATGCAGGCATAGGTTCTGTAAGGACTCCACCTGGAGGAGATCTTCAGCATTTGTTCTTTCATGGCTTTCTTATCGGAAGGGTCCAGTTTGTAAATAGCGGTCATGGCCTGCTGTATGCCCAGGTCATCCACTGCAAAAACATCTTCACGGCCCAGGCTGAACATCAGCAGCATTTCCACGGTCCACCTGCCAACACCTTTGATTTGAACCAGTAATTCAATCACTTCCTCATTGGTTAACTTCATGAGTTTTTTATCGGTAATACCCTGCTCAATACAAAAGGCAGCCACATTTTTTATATAACTTACTTTGGCATTACTCAAACCAATGGCACGAAGGATTTCAGAAGCGGTATCCAGTACCTGCTGCGGCCGGGGTTCCTTTCCATGAAAGAGTTTCAGGAATCTTTTAAAGATTACTTCGGCCACTTTTGTACTCAGTTGCTGGCTCATAATACCGGCCATTAACCGGAGCGGGATATTTTTCCGCATCTTCAGTTGGTGCAGGTCTTTCCCAATGATCTTGGCCAGTTTTTTGTCTTTTGAAAGATGTTGAACATATCCCATACGGTAAGTTAATTATTTTGCAGAAGATGGAAAGAATCATTCAACTAACGGCAGACGGCTCACATACCATTGCCATTCCCGGAATGGAAGTGATGTATCACAGCAAACACGGCGCCATACAGGAAAGTGTGCATGTGTTTATCCGTGCCGGTCTGCAATATGTAGCGCCTCAGCCAGTTATCCGGATACTGGAAATTGGTTTTGGTACAGGACTTAATGCACTATTAACCGCTATTGAAGCGGGGAATACCGGCCGGTTGATTGAATACACCAGTATGGAGGCATACCCGTTAACCCCGGTTGAATACGGTTCGCTCAACTACGGCAGCCAATTGCTGGAACCGGCGCTGTTTGAAGCAATACTTGCCTCCAATTGGAATGAACCTGTTGCAATCACCCCCTTTTTCAGGTTACAAAAACTGCATAATACCTTGCAGGCCTATCGCTTGTCAGATACATTTTCAGCAGCAGCAATTGAGCAGCAAAGCGCAGGATTTCATTGTATTTACTACGATGCATTTGCCCCTTCCGTACAGCCTGAGTTATGGACCGCCGAAACATTCCGGCAAATGTATGAGCTGCTTTTACCAGGCGGCATCCTGGTTACCTACTGCAGCAAGAGTATCGTACGGCATGCCATGGAGTCTGCAGGATTTGTGGCAACAAGAATTCAGGGGCCCTACGGCAAGCGCGAAATGGTAAGGGCCATCAAACAGGGATAGCCCGGACACGACCGGAATTGATTCCAGGTACACGCGCGGTAATTCCGGATTATTTGTATATTCCCGTATCACCTAAAAATTGTTCAATGAAATTATTGACACTGTTTGCAGCGCTGTTGCTGATGAACACGGCAACTGCGCATAAAAATGCTGAGAATCCCGGGGAAATTATCCGTCAAATACTGGAGAAACAAACAGCAGCCTGGAACAGGGGCGACCTGGAGGCATTCATGCAGGGTTACTGGAAAAACGACAGCCTCTTATTTGTTGGAAAGAACGGACCTACCTACGGATACAATACCACCCTTCAAAATTATCGTAAAAGCTATCCCGACAATGCCACCATGGGTCAGCTGAAATTTACACTCCTGCAAATCAGGCCGCTGTCTTCAGATACCTGGTTTGTACTGGGCAAATGGGCTTTAACCAGGACAGCCGGAGACGTAAGCGGGCACTACACATTGCTGTTTAAAAAGATCAATGGCCAATGGGTGATCATAGCCGACCACAGCAGTTAGCACATAACCAAACATGATTCCTGCATATTGACGCCTGGATCCTCCTATATACAGGTTTTATCAGGCCGGATTAATCAAAACTCTGGTTACTTACGGCAGCCAGTTTCAGGATCCGGTCAAACTGCGCCGGGGTAAGATCGTTGTAGAAATAATAGATCGGATCTACCGGCACGCCATTTCTGTGAACTTCGTAGTGACAATGCGGGCCAGTACTCTTACCGGTGCTTCCTACATAACCTATCACTTCTCCCCGCTTCACCCGCTCACCTACGCGGGCTTTGATCCGGTACATATGTGAATAAGTGGTTTGGTATCCAAAACCGTGATTGATCACTACCCTGTTACCATAACCGCCGGTATTGAACCCGGCATCTCTTACCACACCATCGGCAGTTGCATAGATCGGTGTTCCGGAAGGTGCCGTAAAATCTAGGCCTGCATGCAGTCTCCTGTCTTTATAGATCGGATCAATCCGGTATCCGAAACCGGAAGCCACCCTGTTTAAATTTTTATTGCTGATAGGCTGAATGGAAGGAGTTGCCGCCAACAGTTTTTCCTTATTCTTCACCATATCGGCGATGTCCACAAAGGATTTGGCCTGAAAACCCAGGCGAAGCGAAAGATCATTCAACTGAGAAATCATGCTTTTGACCAGTTCGGTTTCGCCCATGCTTTGCACCAGTTTCACTTCTTTCTTGGTTTCAATGTCCTTAATACGGGCGCTGTCAGGGATAGGATCTGAACCAAAAATGGAACGGTAAACGTTGTTGTCTCTGTTCTCAATTTCATCCATCTGCAATTCAAGTTGTTTAACCCTTTCCATCAGCACACTGTAGTTCTGCTTTAAATCGTCATTTTGCTGGCGCATGTATTTCTCCTTGGGAGAATCGATGTACCGGAAAGTGATGGCAAAAATGAGGATACCGGTAACAATAGAGGCCGCTATATAGCCAATCACCTGCAACAGGCGAACCCGCAATGGGGTGGTCAGCTTCTCGTAGCGGAGCGTATGGGTATTAAAGAAGTATTTTACCTTTTTCATTCGTGATTGTTCATGGGTCAGAGCCGCCTAAATCCTTACCTTTGCTCTCCTTGAAATGCCAACAAATATAGTTTCTAAGCCCTAAAAAGGGACATAAAAAGTGATTCATGACGACGAGTGCCGAAATTCGCCAGCAATTTTTGGATTTTTTTGCTTCAAAAAAGCATCAAATCGTTCCATCCGCGCCAATTGTGGTAAAAAACGATCCGACCCTGCTGTTTACCAACGCGGGGATGAACCAGTTCAAAGACTACTTCCTGGGTAACCGTAAGCCTGAGTTCCCCCGGGTGGCCGATACACAGAAATGTTTGCGGGTAAGTGGCAAACACAACGACCTGGAAGAAGTGGGGGTAGACACCTATCACCATACCATGTTCGAGATGCTCGGCAACTGGAGTTTCGGAGATTACTTCAAGGCAGAAGCTATTGCCTGGAGCTGGGAACTGCTGACCGAAGTATACAAGATCGACAAGGATCGTATCTATGTGACCATTTTTGAAGGTGATGCAAAGGAGAACCTGGAAAGGGATACGGAAGCCTACGAAGAATGGAAAAAAATTATTTCTCCCGACAGGATCTTACCGGGTAACAAGAAAGACAATTTTTGGGAGATGGGAGATACCGGCCCCTGTGGCCCCTGCTCCGAGATACATGTAGATTGCCGTCCCGATCAGGAGCGCGCGCAGGTAGCCGGAAAAACACTGGTTAACAATGACCACCCGCAGGTGATTGAAATATGGAACAACGTGTTCATGCAGTTCAACCGCCTGAAAGACGGTTCGCTGGAATCATTACCCGCCAAACACGTAGACACCGGTATGGGCTTTGAAAGGCTGGTACGTGTGATTCAGGGAAAAACCAGCAACTACGATACGGATGTATTTACCGGAACCATTGCTTCGATCGAAAAGATCACCGGTATTACCTACGATTTTGGCAACAGCAAACCTGCTATTGCTTTCCGCGTACTGGCCGATCATATCCGTGCCATTGGGTTCACCATTGCCGACGGGCAATTGCCTTCCAACACAGGGGCAGGGTATGTAATCAGAAGAATTTTAAGAAGAGCTGTTCGTTACTACTACTCTCACCTCAACTATAAGCAACCATTACTGCACCAGCTGATGCCGGTGCTTGCCAAACAGTTTGAGCAGGTATTCCCCGAACTGCAACTGCAGCTCGATTTTGTATCCAAAGTGGTAAAGGAGGAAGAAGATGCCTTCTTACGTACCCTCGACAAGGGGTTGAAAAGAATGGATGATATCATTGGTAATGCAACAGGTAAACTCATAGAAGGAAAAGCCGCTTTTGAACTCTTCGACACATTCGGATTCCCGATAGACCTGACCAGGCTGATTGCTTCGGAAAATAATTTCACCATCAACGAAGCCGGGTTTGAGGCGGAAATGCAGCAACAAAGAAACAGGAGCCGTGCCGCTACTTCCATGGATACGGAAGACTGGGTGGAGGCAGACGCCGATGCCTTGCAGGAATTTGTGGGATATGATTCACTGGAGGTAAAAACAAAAGTGATCAAATACAGGAAAGTGAAGGCGAAAGGAAAAGAATCTTTCCAGTTGGTGCTGGCCGGCACTCCTTTTTATGCAGAGAGCGGCGGACAGGTTGGTGATACTGGCGTGCTGGATTTTGAAGGAGAGAAGATCCGGGTTACCGATACAAAAAAAGAAAACAACCTGATCATTCATTTTACGGAAAGCCTGCCTTCCGATATCAATGCCAACGTTATTGCCACGGTAGACAGGGAAAAGAGAATGAAAACAACAGTGCACCACAGCGCTACGCACCTGATGCATGCAGCTTTACGTAAAGTGCTGGGCACTCATGTTGCACAGAAAGGAAGTATGGTGAATGACACCATGCTCCGGTTCGACTTCTCCCATTTTGCAAAAATGACGGAGGAAGAAATAGCGGAGGTAGAGCAACTGGTGAACGAGAAAATCAGGGCCAATGTACCTGTTTACATAAAGGAAATGAAGAAGGACGAGGCTGTTGCCCTGGGCGCCATGGCCTTATTCGGAGAAAAATACGGCGATATTGTTCGTGTGGTGATCATGGATCCCAATTACTCCATTGAGCTTTGTGGCGGAACCCATGTAGGCGCTACCGGAGAACTGGGTTATTTCAAAATACAACATGAATCGGCTGTTGCAGCAGGGGTTCGCCGGATTGAAGCGGTATGCGGAGAAGCTGCTGCCAGGCTCATTAGTGAGGAACTGGGGCAGTTGCAACAGTTAAAAGAATTATTCAGAAACCCAAAAGAACTGCTGAAGTCAGCCGAGCAGATATTGCAGGAAAATGCAGAACTGCGCAAGAAAATAGAATCCTTCGAAGCCAAACAATTACAACTTACCTATAAGGAGCTCCTGGGTAAGGTAGAAACCATCAATGGCATCTCTTTTGTAGGACAGGTGGTAGAGACAGGCAGTGCGGATGCAGTGAAGAAACTCTGCTTTGAATTAAAGAAAGACCTGAATAACTACCTGGTAGTACTCGCCGCCAATGTAGATGGCAAAGCGCAGGTAGCCATACTGATTGATGAAGCATTGTCTGCCTCAAAAAGGCTGGAGGCGCCAAAAATCATTAAAGAACAGATTGCGCCACTGATCAAAGGTGGTGGCGGGGGGCAGAAAACACTGGCTACTGCCGGCGGACAGGATGCCTCTAACCTGTTGGCTGTTATAGAAAAAGTTAAAGGGTTAATCAGGTAATTTATGAACCAGAAATACGAAGCTGTCATTGGATTGGAAGTGCATGCGCAACTGGCAACAACCAGTAAATTGTTTTGTGGAGACAGTACGTTGTTTGGCGCAGCGCCCAATACACATATAAGCCCGATTACGCTTGGCCATCCCGGCACCTTACCCAGGGTTAATCAAAAAGCCATAGCATACGCCATTAAAATGGGGCTGGCCTGTGGTTGTGAAATTGAAAAGGTCAACTGGTTTGCCCGTAAAAATTATTTTTACCCCGATCTACCGAAAGGATACCAGATTTCACAACACACCACCCCCATCTGTAAAGGCGGCAACGTAAAGATCAAATCGGGCGATGGAGAACGATCTGTTCAACTCAACAGGATTCACCTGGAAGAAGATGCCGGTAAAAGTATTCATGATATAGACGATCAGTATACCTGTATCGATTTAAACAGGGCGGGAACGCCACTGATAGAGATTGTTACCGAACCCGACCTTTTTTCTGCAGAAGAAGCCTGGCAGTATGTTACTGAAGTACGCAAACTGGTAAGATGGCTCAATATCTGCGATGGGAATATGGAGGAAGGAAGCCTTCGTTGCGATGCCAATGTATCGATCCGGTTAAAGGGCGAAACAAAACTGGGCACTAAGGTAGAGGTGAAAAACCTGAACTCCATACGCAACGTAAAGAAAGCAATTGAGTTTGAGATAGACAGGATGATCCGGGAAGTGGAAGCAGGGAACAGGATCAAACAGCAAACCCGCAGTTTTGATGCGGCTACCGATACCACGTTTGCGATACGCGATAAAGAAGAAGCGAATGACTACCGTTATTTCCCCGATCCCGACCTTCCTGCACTGGTATTATCAGACAGCTATCTTCAGGAAATCAGGGAAGCATTGCCCGAATTACCTGCCGCATTGATCAAGAAATACCAGCAGCAGTATGGCCTTAGTCTGTACGATGCAGCGCAACTCTGCGAAGACAAAGCCGCTGCTGGTTATTTTGAGAACGTGATACAACATACCACTGCATATAAGGCATTGGCCAACTGGATGCTGGGACCCATCCGGCAATACCTGAATGAGCATGCAAAAGACTACGAACAAATAACCATAGCGCCACAGCGCATGGCAGCGCTGATACAACTGGTGGAATCAGGACAGGTGAACTTTTCTGTTGCTGCCGCCAAGCTTTTACCGGTACTAGCCGAAAATAATGAAGCGCCGCTGGCCATTGCCGAAAAACTACAGTTGTTGCAGGTAAGCGATACCGGCGAGTTGGAAAAATGGGTGGAAGCAGCGCTGGCTTCCATGCCCGACAAAGTAACCGAATACAGGAAAGGGAAAAAAGGATTGATCGGGCTTTTTGTAGGTGAGGTAAAGAAAAGAAGTATGGGCAAGGCCGATCCAAAACTGGTAACAGCATTACTTGAAGCAAAACTCAACAATTAATATACATGAAAAAAATCTCCTTACTATTGCTTGGTGCAGCGGTACTGCTCGGTTCCTGCCAGCAAAAAAAATATGGCGGGTTCACCGTAACAGGTACCATTAAGAATGCCCCTACCGATAAAGTTTTTTTGCAGGAGCTGCCATTTGGCGGGGAGCAGCCTGTAATACTGGATTCCGGCAGACTTGAAAAAAATGGTCAATTTACCCTGAAGGGTGTAGCCAGGGAAGAAGGCCTCTACCGGCTTGTACTGGAGAATGGTCCGGATGTACTGATTGTAAACGACAACGATTATATAGAAGTGGAGCTGGACGTAAACCATTACAGAGACTATACACTCAAAGGATCCAAAGCTTCAGAAAGCCTCCATAGCCTCTTTAATGATTACCGCAAGCAGGATTCTGCATTGTATGCCGTTTTTATGCAAATTGATACACTTCAAAAGCAAACAGGCACAGACAGTTTGCTCAATCTTGCCAAGGCCGACCGCGACCGGCAAATGAAAGCCATGAATGCGGCTGTAAGTAGTTTTATAAAGGAAAGTAAAAGCCCCGCAGCACGTTACTACGCATTGGGAATGGCATCCAGGACCATGATCCCCGAGGAACTGAATACGCTGATCAACGAATCTGCCACCCAATACAAGGACCACAGTGGCTTACAAAAAATCAAAGCCCTGGTGAATGCGTCTGCCGCGCAAAAAGCGCCCACCCCTAAAACTTATGCGCTGCTGAATCAACAGGCGCCTGAGATCAGTTTACCCGACATGGATGGTAAGCCCTTTTTACTGAGCAGTCTGAAAGGAAAATATGTACTGGTCGATTTCTGGGCAAGCTGGTGTGGCCCCTGCAGAAGGGAAAATCCCAATGTGGTGAATGCATTCAACAAGTATAAAAACAAGAATTTCACCATCCTGGGCGTATCCCTCGATAATGACAGGGAAGCCTGGTTACAGGGTATTAAAGACGACAAATTAACCTGGAAGCATGTGAGCGACCTGAAACAGTGGGAAAGCAGCATGCCGGGTCTTTACCAGTTTGACGCCATACCTTTTAATGTACTGATTGATCCACAGGGAAAAATCATCGCTACCGATTTACGTGGTGCCGAACTGGAGCAAAAGCTTGCGGCAGTATTGAAGTAAGATTTCCGGCATATAACCATAAAAAAAGAGGGCTTGCCCTCTTTTTTTATGCACCTACAAAGAGTTATAGTACTTAAACACTTTAACCAGGTCCTCTTCCTTTCTAAAGGAGATCCTGTTGGAAGTAATAAAGCCTTTCACCTGATCTGCCTTGTCTGCCAGTAACAAC
>JAECQP010000005.1 GCA_015999745.1 Sphingobacteriia bacterium
GGGGAAGCATGGGTAACCAGGTTGCCAAGTACCCGAACAAAACCGTCAAACTGAAGAAAGCCGGAAAGAGTACACTGGCCGGCAGAAAGCTTTGGTTCGATGATAAATTTGGCCGGCTCAACACCGAAGAAAAAGGGGAATACCTGGGAAGTTTTGAAGACGAAAAGATCATTATTTTTTACAAAGACGGCACCTACGAGTTAACCGATACGGAGATTACGCAGCGCTTTGAGCCCGATCAGGTGATGTTGATTGAACAGTTTAATCCCGGTAAGGTAATTACGGCGGTTTACCTGGATCAGGATAAAAATCAGTACAATATCAAGCGGTTTAAAATAGAGACGTCCACACTGAAAACCCAATTCCTGTTCATCAAGGAAGGGGCGGGAAACAGATTGGAAGCGGTTACCACCGAAGATGAGCCTATCTTAGTGGTACAAACCGGTCGCGGGCAGCAGGTGCGCAAGGCTAAATTTAAAGTGGCCAAAATGGTGGAAGTGATGGGCTGGAAAGCAGTTGGCGCAAAACTGACCGACTACAGTAAAACCATTGAAATGGAGTGGGAGCAGGCGGCGCCAAAGGATGCGGCACCTGAATTATTTTAACTGATATTATGGACAGCATACAGGTTGGAAATTACAACACGCTTAAAGTGAGCCGCAAAGTTGAGTTTGGATTTTATCTGGACGACGGCGGTGAAGGTATATTGCTGCCCAAAAGGTTCGCCCCGCGGGATTTGCGCATTGGCGATGAGATGAGGGTTTTTGTATACCATGATTCGGATAACCGTTTAATTGCCACCACACAAACGCCCAAGGCGGTTGTAGGTGAGATCGCCAAAATGAAAGTGGTATCTGTAACGAAGCAGGGCGCATTTCTGGACTGGGGATTAATGAAGGATCTCTTTGTACCGGCGTCCAAACAAATTTCCGGAATGCGCCTCGGAGGCGAATACCTGGTAATGCTCTATATAGATGAAATGACGGGCAGGGTAGCAGCTACCGAAAAGGTAGAGAACCTGATGAGCAATGATACCCTTACGGTAAATGAAATGGAGATGGTAGACCTGCTGGTATACCGGACTTCTGAGCTGGGATATGTTATGATCATTAATAACAGGCATATCGGAATCCTGCATGGCAATGAAGTGTTTCAGCAACTGGAAATCGGTGATAAGGTAAAAGGCTTCATCAAGAAGATCCGCCCCGACAATAAGATCGATCTGGTATTGGGAAAGCCGGGCTTTGATAAAGTAGAAGATGAGGGTGAAAAAATTCTGCGGCTCCTGCAGGAAAACAACGGTTACCTGCCTTATCATGATAAATCCGATCCTGAAGATATATATGCATTTTTTGGTATGAGTAAGAAGACTTTTAAAATGACCACCGGTAATTTATATAAGCAACACAAGATTGCCTTTACCAAAACCGGTATACAATTGACCGCAGCCGAATGATTGGTATCTACTTCTGAATGATTTCGCTAACAAATGTTAGTATTTATGATTACCTTCGTCCCTCTAAAAAAATTGTAAGTCATGTCGAAAAAAATCGTCTACATCGTATCTGCCGTTCGTACACCCATTGGTAGCTTTGGCGGCACTTTAAAAGATTTTACTGCACCACAACTGGGTGCTGTTGCCATCAAAGGCGCAGTTGCAAAAGCGGGAATTGATCCGGCGCTGGTAGATGAGGTTTTAATGGGTTGTGTTATACAAGCCAATACGGGACAGGCTCCTGCGCGTCAGGCAGCTAAGTTCGCAGGTCTTCCGGATCATGTGATTGCAACGACAATCAATAAAGTTTGTGCAAGCGGTATGAAGGCCATTGCACAGGGAGCGCAGTCTATCTTATTGGGAGATTCAGATATTGTAGTGGCAGGTGGAATGGAAAGCATGAGTAATGTGCCTTACTACAGCCCCAATACCAGGTGGGGAAATAAATATGGAAATGTAAGCCTGATTGATGGCCTGGCCAAGGACGGGTTAACCGATGTGTACCATAATTATGCAATGGGTAATTCCGCTGAGCTCTGTGCAAAAGAATGCAATATCAGTCGTGCAGACCAGGACGCATTTGCAGTGGAAAGTTATAAGAGAAGCCAGGCAGCCGTAAACAACGGTTCTTTTGAAACAGAGATCGTTCCTGTTGAAATACCACAGCGCAAAGGCGATCCGATTCTTTTTGACAAAGACGAAGAACCATTCAATGTAAAATTTGATAAAATTCCGGAATTAAAACCTTCATTCATAAAAGACGGCACTGTAACTGCGGCCAATTCAAGTACCATGAATGATGGTGCAGCAGCAGTAGTATTGATGAGTAAGGAAAAAGCAGATGAACTGGGTATTAAACCGCTTGCCATCATCCGCAGCTATGCAGATGCAGAACAGGCTCCTGATTGGTTTACCACTACACCTTCTCTGGCCGTTCCTAAAGCCGTTGCAAAAGCAGGACTGGAAATGAACCAGGTAGACTATGTAGAACTGAACGAAGCTTTTGCCGTGGTTGGCATTGCCAATACGCAAAAAATGAAACTGGATCCGGCCAGGGTAAACGCTCATGGTGGCGCAGTATCCCTGGGGCACCCCCTGGGTTGCAGCGGTGCCAGAATTATTGTTACACTGATCAATGTATTAAAACAAAAGGGCGGTAAAATTGGAGCAGCAGGTATTTGTAATGGTGGTGGCGGTGCCAGTGCCATGGTGATAGAGTTGGCCTAATACTTTAATTACTTCCAGGGTCCGTATTTGTGTTGTTTTTCACTTAATGTATCCGCATAAGGGCCAAACGGATGGTCAACGGGCTTCTTCCTGATATCAGGCCAGTCTGTTGACCATTTTTTATTGGGGCGTTCCCGGGAATTTACAAATGCTGCCACATCCCATGCCTGCTCGTTGGTGATGACCGGGTTATGATAGTTGACCGTGTTAGGCATATTGCACTTCACAAAACCGGCAAAGCGGGAAAGCCGGTAAAGACCTGCAGATACATTGTAACTATGCTTCCCCCAGAGTGGCGGGTATTGGTAACCAATCCGGTCTTTATCCGGCGCCCCTTCACCATTTTTGCCATGGCAATTGGCGCAGAAACTGGTATACACCCATTCACCTTTTACCGGATCTGCCGCCCTGTTCATGTAGGGGAGTTCCTGAATGCCCGTGCCTCTTGGTGTGGTGTTCTTTGCCACGTCCTGTCCTACCCAGCGGATATAGGCAACAATGGCTTCCATTTCATAAGAACCGGAATCGGGCGGGATGCCATTCAAACTTCGTTCAAAGCAGTCGCTGATCCTTTTGCGAATCGTTTCCATGGTTCCGGACCTTGCCCTGTATAAAGGATAGTTGGACGAAACCCTTCCAAAATTATTGCCCCAGGGTTTGGTACCTGCATCCAGGTGGCAGTTCTGGCAATTCATGCCATTGGTGGTTTGGCTAACAGTGCCTTTTGCCCCCAGGTAATATGCGGTTTGGCTGATCAATGCTCTTCCGTAGCGGATGGTATCACCGGTTTTATTTTCCGGGATCTGGTATACACCCGGGCCTACCCAGCAACTGGTATCTGTTACGATAAAACCGGGATTGTTGCCAATTGACTGATTGCTGCACTGCGTAAACAGCGCCAGCACAAAAGCAGCCATCAAAAAAAAATGCAGCAGTTTAAAAAGCCTTGAAAATTTCATGCAGTATAATATAGCAACCCACTGAAAGTACAAAAAAACCGAATCCCTTCTTTAAACGGTTTCCCGAAATATGATTGCTGAGCCGATCTCCGATAAAAATACCTGCACAACTGATGGCGGTAATCTTTCCTAAGAGCAGCCAGTCGAAAGAATAACTGCTCAGTAAATCGCCGGCAAAGCCAAAGAGTGAATTCGCGGCAATGATCAGCAACGAAGTGCCGATGGCCGTTTTCATAGGAAGCTGAAAGGAGAAGATCAATACGGGTATAATAACAAAACCTCCTCCTGCACCAATAAACCCGGTAAGAATTCCTACTTCCACGCCTCTGATCAAAGCGCCGGAGGCACTCACCGGTTTGTTGAGGGAGGAATTGTTCTTTGGGTTTTTCCCGATCATATGTATGGAGGAAATGATCATGATAATGGCAAAGAGGAACAGTGTAGCCAGCGATTTGGTGATGTTCAGGTTACCAATGGTTAACAGGTGATCGGGTATGGCGGGTAATATGAATTTTCTGACCAGCAATACGGTGATAATGGATGTTAGGCCAAAGTAGCCCGCAGCCCTGGTGTCCACTTCATTTTGCCGGTATTTCATGATGGCGCCAACCAGGCTGCTGAAACCTACAATAAACAACGAGTATCCGGTAGCGCTCAGCGGATCTAAGGCAAACAGGTAAACCAATACAGGGATGGTTAATATAGATCCGCCGCCCCCGATCAGTCCGAGAGAAATACCAATGAGCAATGCTGTAAAGTAGCCGATTATTTCCATTAGCTGTTGCTGATTCCTACCCGTTGATGGATGAATTCATTTTTAGCGACCGAATCCAGTATTGCGTGTGCAAGATCGCCTGCATTGATGGCGCCGATACCTGCAACAGCAGGGTAGGTTACACTGGTAAGGTACAACCCGGTTTCGTCCGCATCTATAATGTTTGGTGGACAATAAAAGGTCCAGTTCAGACCGGAGGCATTGAGCTGCTCAAAAGCCTTCAGGTGTTCTATTCCTACGGGCTTGTATTCTTCGGGGTAATCCGGATCATTGACCAGGTATTCGTTGTCGGGGGTATTCAGTACGCCCAGGCCGCCCAGGGCTACAATCCGTTCAACACCCTTCTTCTTCATTTGGGCAATGATGTTCTTCATGCCCAGGCTCCTGCTTTTGTCGGAGCCGTCAAAAGCGCCGCCCAAAACTGAGATCACTGCATCTGCATGATCCAATGCTGCAGCCACATCTCCGGCATCAAAGATATAGCCTTTGCGGGCAATCAGGTGATCATTCCGATTGTCCTGATCTATCAGTGATTCCACATTTCTGCCAAAGGCAGTAATCAAAAAACCTCTGTTCAGCCCCTGTTGAACAATACGCCTGCCTACCTGACCGGTAGCGCCAAATACGGTAATATGCATAAAGAACAGTTTATAAAGTTTATATCAGCCGGCTATTTGTTCGGCCAGTTCCTGCATGCTGATGCCCTGGTGACTTTCGTCGTAAACGCATTCCGCATTTTTGATCAGCAGTATCTGGGGAGATTCGTGGTGTACCTGGAAGGTTTCCGCCACTTCGTTAGATAAGATCCTGTATTGAATCAGGTCCAGGTAATAGAAATCGGCAGTTTCGGGGGCTTCTTCGCGCTCCAGCCGGTTTAACGCCATAGAACTAATACTGCACCGGGTACTATGCTTGAATATCACCTGAGGTTTTTGAATTGATTTTACACGAATATCGTCCAGCTGGACTGCCGTGGTTAAAGGGATCCATTTCATGGGAGTAACTTTCTGTAAAATTACTCTATTTGGTTTAACCTCTGAAATATCGGGGGTTGGTAGTGGGGCAGCCTCTGCCTTTCTCAGATGCGCAGGATGAAAGCGCAGCCGTGATGAAACCTGCAAGAACTAAGAATAAGGCAATCTTTTTCATACGTTGTTGATTGTACATGATAAGCATGTATTTTGCACAGGAACGAAGATAAACTTTCTGTGCAAAATGCAGCCCGGCAGGAATCATTTAAAATGTTAATTTCCGCCAGGATAAAACTATAAACGTATGCGTGTTCATTTTATTTCAATCGGGGGTAGTGTAATGCATCAATTGGCGATTGCATTAAGCAAAAAAGGGTACCAGGTCAGCGGTACAGATGATGAAATTTTTGAGCCGGCTGCCGGAAACCTGGCTGCAGCAGGCTTACTTCCAGCCCAAATCGGTTGGCAGCCAGAACTGATTACCACCGATCTGGATGCGGTAATTCTAGGCATGCATGCAAAAGATGACAACCCTGAATTACTGAAAGCCAGGGAGTTAGGATTGGCTATTTATTCTTTTCCTGAATATATTTACCAGGAAAGCCGGCAAAAGAAAAGAGTGGTTGTGGGGGGAAGTCATGGTAAAACCACCACGACCAGCATGATCATGCATGCCCTGAAAGAACTGAACCGGGATTTTGATTACCTGGTAGGGGCCAAACTGGCAGGATTTGAACAATCTGTACGGGTAACCGATGCGCCGGTCATTGTATGTGAGGGGGATGAATATCCCGCCAGTGCCATTGAACGAAAACCCAAATTCCATTTTTTGTATCCGCATGTGGCCATCCTGACCGGGATCGCCTGGGATCATATTAATGTATTTCCCACTTTTGAATTTTACCTGGAACAGTTTGTGATTTTTATAAACCGGATAGAGAAAGGCGGGATACTCATTTACAACACATCCGATGAGGTACTGAATAAACTGGTGCAGGACCACCAGCGAACAGATATCCGTTACCAACCCTATGCGGTGCCGGACCATACCATACAGGATGGAATAACCACCGTTACAATTGCCGGTGTTTCCGGAAAACTGCGTGTATTTGGCAATCACAACCTGATGAACCTGCAGGCTGCTTATTATGCCTGCGCCGAACTGGGGGTAACTGCCGGTGATTTCATCCGGGTGATGCAGGATTTTTCCGGAGCCTCCAAGCGACTGGAATTACTGGCTTCCAATGAACAGGTGAATGTGTACAGAGATTTTGCGCACGCACCCAGCAAGGTGAAAGCAACAGTCGAAGCTGTTAAACAACAGTATCCCGACAGAAAGCTCTTTGGTATCCTGGAGCTGCATACTTACAGCAGCCTGAATGAAGCATTTATGCAAGAATATAAAGGCGCATTTGATCAGGTAGACGTAGGTGTTGTATTTTATTCGAAGCATGCACTGGAACTGAAGCGAATGCCGGATTTACCTGCAAAAAAAGTGAAGGAAGGTTTTGCCAAAGAAGGACTCCTGGTAATCAATGATAAAGCAATTCTGGAAACCTGGTTGAAATCGCAGGATTTTTCCCATTCAAATATTCTGTTGATGAGCAGCGGTAATTATGATGGAATAGACATATTTTCGTTCGCGAAAGAAATCACTCAATAATTAAGCACCAAAGGCAAATGAAACTTCAACTAAACCGCCCACTTGCATTTATAGATCTGGAAACCACCGGCGTAAACATCAGCAACGATCGTATTGTGGAAATAGGGATCGTCAAGATCTTACCCGATGGAGCCAAACAGGTGAAGCGTAAGCTGATTAATCCGTTAATGCCGATTCCTGCCGGAGCCAGTGATGTGCATGGAATTACCGACGAAATGGTGAAGGATGCACCCGGTTTTAAGCAGGTAGCCAACGAAATAAAACAGTTCATCGAAAATTGTGATATGGGTGGTTACAACAGCAATCGTTTTGATGTACCTATGCTGATAGAGGAATTCCTGCGTGCAGGAATTGAGTTTTCGGTAGAAGGCAGAAAGCTGGTGGATGTGCAGAAAGTGTTTCATATGATGGAACAGCGTACCCTGAGCGCCGCGTATAAATTTTATTGCAATAAAACGCTGGAAGGCGCGCACAGTGCAGAAGTGGATGCCACGGCAACCTGGGAAGTACTGGAAGCGCAGGTAGAACGATACCCCCAGATTGGCGCAACCGTTGATAGCATTGTGAAATTTACGGGAGAAGATGAGATTGTAGATTTTGCCCGCAGATTTGTGAAAGAGAAGGGTGTGGAGGTTTTCAACTTTGGAAAACACAAGGGGAAACCCGTAGTGCAGGTATTGAAAGAAGAGCCACAGTACTACGACTGGATGATGAAAGGGGATTTTGCAATGGATACCAAACAGAAGCTCACTGAAATCCTTAACAGAACATTGGTCAGAAAACCCTGATCAAAATCGTATATTCATCCCGAGAATTCCCCCTTTTTTTGGAAAAGATAGTCATCATACCAACCTATAATGAGCGAGAGAATATCGTAGCCATTGTTCATGCCGTGTTCAACCTGAACAAGGAATACCATGTGCTGGTGATCGATGACGGATCTCCCGATGGAACTGCCGATGTGGTAAGATCAATGATGGCTGAGTTCCCGGATCAGCTTTTTCTGGAAGAGCGCAAAGGAAAACTTGGTTTGGGCACAGCCTATATTCACGGATTTAAATGGTGCCTGGAAAGAGGCTATCAATTCATCTTTGAGATGGATGCAGATTTTTCGCATGATCCGAATGACCTGGAAAGATTATATCATGCCTGCAAAAACGAAGGCGCGGATCTTGCTGTGGGAAGTCGGTATATAAAAGGCGGTAAAACAGAAAACTGGCCGCTCGACAGGCAACTGTACTCAAGAGGGGGAGCATTGTACACCAAATTACTTACCTGGATGCCGGTGCAGGATCCAACTGCGGGTTTTGTTTGTTATAAAAAGGAAGTGCTGGAAGCCATCAATTTTGATATGATCTCTTTTGTGGGATACGCTTTCCAGATAGAGATGAAATTCGCCGCCTGGAAACTAGGCTTCAGGATTAAGGAAGTGCCCATTATTTTCCGCGACAGAAAGGTAGGTGTTAGTAAAATGAACAAAGGAATTATCAAAGAAGGCGTACTGGGCGTAATCAGTATCCAGTGGCAAAGCCTGTTTAAAGACTATCATAGAAGATTAAAGAGTAGTAATTAATGAAGTCTGCCCTGATTAAATTACACACAGCTATTTTCTTCGTAGGGTTTA
Organism: Sphingobacteriia bacterium; assembly: GCA_015999745.1. Classification (GTDB taxonomy): domain Bacteria; phylum Bacteroidota; class Bacteroidia; order Chitinophagales; family Chitinophagaceae; genus Sediminibacterium. The sequence goes on from JAECQP010000005.1 coordinate 8,715, forward strand.
CCGGAATACTGGGCGTTCTGATCCGGTTAAATGAAATGCCCCTGGTATGGTACAGGATCATGCTTACGGTGGTGAGTTTGTTTGTGCTGCTGAAGTTTAGCGGAAAGCTAACGCGGTTGCCTCTTGCCGCTGTTAAAAAATTAGCACTGATCGGATCTGTCATTGCCCTGCATTGGGTTTGCTTTTACGGAAGTATCAAATTATCCAATGTATCTATCGGGCTGGTTTGCTTTTCGGCTACCGGATTATTTACTGCATTGCTCGAACCACTGCTGATTACCCGGAAAGTGCGTTGGGTAGAGGTATTGCTGGGACTGTTCAGCCTGGCTGGTATTTACCTGATCTTTCATTTCGACGATCGTTATCAGACAGGCATTATTGTAGGTATTATTTCGGCCATACTTGCGGCCTTGTTTTCAGTACTCAATAAAAAGCACCTGGCGATAGCTGATGCACAGGTAATTATGCTGTACGAATTATTGGGAGGCCTGTTGGTGCTTACGCTGCTGATGCCATTGTATATTTATTTCTTTCCGGAGGCATCTTTGTTCCCTTCGCTTTCCGATTGGGGATGGCTACTGATCCTAAGCTGGGTTTGCACCATTATTGCGATGAAGCTAATGCTGGAATCTTTGCAGAAAGTATCTGCTTTTACGCAGAACCTCAGCCTGAATCTTGAACCTGTGTATGCCATCATTATGGCATTTATTTTATTTGATGAGAACAAAGACCTGCAGCCCAGTTTTTATTACGGAGTTGGCCTGATCCTGATTTCTGTAGTATTGCAGATGATGCGGGTAGTGATCGGTAAGCGGCACTGAATGATTATTCTCTGGTGGCTTCCACAATTTGCTTGATGATACTGTCCATTTTTGAAGTACTCTGGGCGAGGGTATTCAGCAGCTCAATAATTTCCGGATCATTTACTTTTTGCTTGAGCATGTTGAGTACATTCACTACGCCCATAATATTGGTGAGCGGGGCTCTTAATTCGTGAGACTGCATATGGGCGATTTTTTTCAGCTGTTCATATTGTGTCTTTACTTTTAGTTCGGCTCTTTTGCGTTTGTCTATAATGGTGCTGTTAATGACCACGCCCAGCAGGTTTTTTTCGTCGTCCAATACCGGATAGTACAGAAATTCTACCCAGACCGAATCACCATTATATACCTTTATCAGTTCCTCGCTTTTTACAGTTCCTCCTTTCAGGGCCGTGCTGAAATTGGTTTTAAACTTTTCCAGCAGGTGCGGAGGAACAAAATGCAGAAAGTCTTCGCCCGCAACCAACTCCCGGTTATAATATAAACGGGATTGCTCTTCGGCAGCGCGGTTAAAGTTGATCACTTTCAGGTCAGCGCTGATCAGTGTATTAGAATCTACCGTGCTGTTGAGAATTGCCCTGAGTTTAATCTGACTGTCTCTCAGTTCAAATTCCTGTTTCTTCTTGTTGGTGATATCCCTGATGTAACAGATTAACCCTTCACTGGAAGGGAAGATTGCAGCCGAATAATAGCGGTCCGGAGGCCAGAATTGCTCAAACCGAACGGTATCATTATTCTCCATGGCAAATTTGATGGCCTGTGCATAGGGCTCTTTTGTGTTTTCATCAAAACTGTCCCAGAAACTGCTGCCAACCAGTTCCGCTTTGGATTTACCGGCAATTTGTTCAAATACATCATTGACCCGCACAAATTCCCAGTTTTTGTTTAGGGTGAAAAAGCCATCCGTGATGCTGTTCAGGTATTCATTGATCTGGTGCAGGTAATACTCCGTCCGGATCTGTTGTTTTTCAGACTCAGTAATATTATGCCCTATACAGATAATGGAATCAGGCTGGCCGGCCTGGTCTGTTGCACAGGTGAATTCCCAGAAAGTCAGGAAATAGTGCCCTTGGGCGAATTTTCTTAAGATGATGGGTTTGCTTTTTCCGGGATCGTTGATGCAATCGGTAACCACTTTGCCCACTGCAGGGAAATCCTCTTCCAGCAAACCAAAAGTATAAGGTTTGCCAACGGCGCTGTCTCCTTCTTCAACAAAAACCGATTCGAAGTATGGATTGGCGTACAAATATTGCCCATTCAATGAGATCTGAATGACAAAGTAGCTACCGGTGCCGGCAATTGCGGTAGCCAGTTTATCACCTGTTGATTGGGAGTCGGACATTTGTCAAATTATCGGTTCAAGCTACGAAAAAATAATATGCTTCGGTGGTTGCCTGCGGATTTTATGATAAAGGGTTGCCCCGGATTTAGGGAGGCGTCTTTGATCGGTGAGGAGTGGTTGCGCTCATCTTACCCGATCCTGCTTTAAGTTGAACCATTTATAAAATACAAACTGGCATTACGCCAATATGGCTATTGTTTAATTATCTTCGGATATAATAAAAATTAAACTGAATATGAGAATAACCCCGGTTTTAGGGCTGCTGTTCCTGGTGAATGCAGCCGTTGCCCAAAAGAAACCATTGGACCATTCCGTATACGACGGATGGCAGAGTATATCAGAAAGAATGTTGAGTGATAATGGTAAATATGTGGCTTTTACTGTTACCCCACAGGAAGGGGATGGAATGCTGATTGTAAAAACAGCAACAGGCACCCCGCTTGCAGCAATTGCCAGGGGATATGGGGCTTCCATTACTGACGATAGTAAATTCCTGATCTGTAAAATCAAGCCCTATTTCAGCGAAACGAGGGAGGCTCGTATTAAGAAAAAGCGGCCCGATGAAATGCCCAAAGATTCACTGGCCATTGTGGAGCTGAGCAGCGGAAAAATAACGAAGGTTGCCAGGGTAAAAAGTTTTAAGGTAGCAGATGAAAATGCAACTGTACTGGCATATCTGCTGGAAAAGGCATTGCCTGAAGCAAAGCCCAGGGCCAAACAGGATTCCCTCAGCAGGATCAATGCCATGGTAAACATGGCCGATAGCCTTGTACGCGTGGCAGACAGTATCCGCAATAAAGCCAATGATGCCCGGTTAAAAGGGCTCACTGTTTTAAATACCGTACAAAACCTGCGCGGTACTTTGCCTAAAGCGCCGGAAGAACCATTTGAGGAAGGAACGATGCTGATGGTCAGGAACCTGCTTACCGGAGAAGAGGAGGGGTATGCGCTGGTGAGTGAGTACCTGTTCAATAAAAAAGGAACGGTGCTGGTGATGGAAACCACTAAGAAGACCGGAAATCCTAAGGCAAAGCCTGCAGTGGTGAAACTGGAGCTTGCAACACGCAAGATGGCTGTAGTGCTGGAGGGGTTCAATGATGCCAAAGGCTTCAAAACAGATGAAGAAGGAAAGCAGCTGGCCTTTGTGGCAGAACGTGACAGCAGTGTAAAATCATTGCAGAAGTTTTATAAACTCTATTATCATGTAAACGGTGCAGACAGCGCTGTGTTGCTTGCCGATAAAAATACGAAAGGGATACCGGCCAACTGGATGGTAAGCGACAATGCACAATCCGTCAGTTTCAGCAAAAGCGGAAAGCGGTTGTTCTTTGGAACTGCGCCGATACTGCCGGTACGGGATACCGTTACGCCGGATTTTGAAAGAGTAAGCGTGGATATCTGGCACCACAAAGATGATTACCTGCAACCCATGCAGCTGAAAAATCTTCAGCAGGAACTGAACAGGTACCACCTGGCCCGCTATGATTTCAATAATAAGGCCGTGGTGCAACTGGGTAGCCCTGCATACAGAAATGTGATACAGAGTAACGAAGGAGATGGCGACTATTTCTACGCAGCATCCGATGAGGGTAAAAGAATTGCCGCTCAGTGGAAGGGAAGGGCAGAAGCAGATGTATATGCCATTAACCCCGAAACAGGTGAGCGTAGCCTGATCATCAAAGACCTGAATGGCAATTTCAATGTAGCTCCAACAGGAAAAATGATCCTGGCGTACGATGATGCCAAAAGAAAATACTTCACGTACGAAACCGCGGCAAAGAAATTGACTGAGTTGGCGAAAGATGTGAAGTTCCCCCTGTATGATGTGGAGAACGATGTGCCGGATGATCCGAATCCTTACGGAGTAGCCGGATTTACCGAAAATGACGAAGAGGTACTGGTGTACGATCAATATGATATCTGGAAGCTGGATCCCAAAGGAGTGAAACCCTCTGTAAGCCTTACCAATGGCTTAGGTCGCAAGTATAAGCTTACATTCCGGAATATTGTATTGGACCGGGAACAGCGCTTTATTGGCAAGGGACAGAAAATGTTGTTCTCCGTATTCAATAATACCGATAAGGGAAGTGGATTGAAATATTATACATATGGCGCCGCTTTTGAACTGGCCGCAGAGGCTAAAATCACCAGCCCAATGCGCATTGCCAATGCAATAAAGGCAAAAGATGCGGACCTCATCAGTTACAGCACTGAAACCTTTGTGCAAACACCGGATATCAGGGTGATTGATATCAATACGCTGAATGGTGTTGCAACTACAGCATCATTGTACCAGCTCAATTCGCAGCAGTCCGGTTACAACTGGGGAACTGCGGAGCTGTTTAGCTGGAAAGCCTATACCGGAAAAATTACAGAAGGCATCGTATACAAGCCCGAAGATTTTGATCCGAAGAAAAAATATCCGATGATCGCTTATTTCTACGAGCGCAACAGCGATGGTTTATATACATACAGTGCACCTGCACCTACACCGTCCCGTTTAAATATTCCTTTCTTTGTTAGCAGAGGCTATATTGTATTTGTACCGGATATCTGGTATACGACCGGATACCCGGGTAAAAGCGCCTATGATTATATCGTAAGCGGAACAAGAGCGCTGGTGGCGAAAGGATATATAGACAGTACCAAAATGGGCCTCCAGGGGCAAAGCTGGGGTGGTTACCAGATTGCCCACCTGATTACCAGAACCGGCCTGTATGCCGCAGCCTGGGCTGGGGCGCCGGTAGCTAATATGACCAGCGCTTATGGCGGAATCCGCTGGGGAACCGGATTGAACAGACAATTTCAATATGAAAAAACACAGAGCCGTATTGGCGGCACATTATGGGAAAAGCAGAACCTGTATCTGGAAAACTCGCCACTGTTCCATTTTCCTAAAGTGAAAACACCGGTAGCCATCATGCACAACGATGCCGACGGGGCCGTACCCTGGTACCAGGGTATTGAAATGTTTACCGGATTGCGCAGGTTGGGAAAACCGGTATGGCTGCTGAATTACAATAACGAAGACCATAACCTGGTTGAGCGCAGAAACAGGAAAGATATCCAGATCCGCGAACAGCAGTTTTTTGATTACTTCCTGAAAGGGGCAAAGCCTGCCAAATGGATTGCCGAAGGTGTTCCGGCAGTACTGAAAGGCCGCGACCGGGGACTGGGATATTAACCACACTGAACAAATTCATACAACAGCCATTCCAAAAGGGGTGGCTGTTTTGTGTGGGGTATTGGGTGAAATGTACAGGTGTTTTGGTGAAATAAAAAGCCGGTTTTGGTTCACAACAGAATAAGCCGGAATTTAAGGGTTGCTGACAGGTATATGTTGATTGAAATCAGAAATGCTAACTTTGCAGCTTGTGTTCAATTATTGATATACCCAATTAAAACTGCAGATCATGAACCAGGAACGAATAGAAAAATCAGTTACCAGGATTTTTAAATCAGTATTTCCCGATAGTACCAACCACTACGACACGCTGTTTGGCGGAACGGCCATGTACCTCATGGATGAAGTGGCGTTTATGACCGCCACCCGGTTTTCCAGGAAAAGAGTGGTGACCGTATCCTCCGACAGGATCGATTTTAATATGCCTATTCCGGCCGGCACCATCATTGAACTGGTGGGTAAAGTAGTGCATGTTGGCAACACCAGTATGAAGGTGTTGGTGGAGATCTTTATTGAAGAAATGTATTCCGACATAAGAGAAAAAGCCATTACGGGTACATTCACTTTTGTAGCCATCGATGAACATAAGAAACCAATTAAAGTAATTTAACCGGATAGCATGAACTGGATTCTTTTAATCGTCGCAACAATGCCCGAGTTAACCTGATTTTGGATAGTTTTGTTGTTCAACCAATCGATTTGAGCGCAACCGTTTTCTTATTTACGCCCCCTTTTACGCAACTGAATACACCGTACCCCGCTACGGCATATCTCAAGGGGTTTCTGAATACCAAAAATATATCCTCCTTCCAGGCTGATTTAGGCATCGAAACAACGGTTGCCATCTTTTCACAGAAAGGATTGATTCGTTTATTTGAACGGATTGAACCATTGCAGGCTTATTCGGAGAATATACAAAGAATAATAGCCCTGAAGGAGGATTATATACGAACCATTGATGATGTGATCTGTTTTTTGCAGGGCAGAAATCCAACACTGGCGCACCTGATCAGCAAAAGGAATTTCCTTCCTGAAGCAGCCAGGTTTGAACAGATGGATGATCTGGATTGGGCATTCGGGTCTATGGGGATACAGGATAAAGCCAAGCACTTTGCCACCATGTACCTCGAAGATATTTCCGACCTGATCAAGGAAACGGTAGATCCTCATTTCGGATTCAGCCGTTATGCGGAAAAACTCGGCAGATCTGCCAACAGTTTTGATGAACTCTATGAAAGCCTGCAGCAGCCTTATACCTATGTGGATGAAATTCTGATTGCCATTTTGCAACAACATATGGAAAATGTGCAACCAGAACTGGTGGGAATTTCTGTTCCTTTTCCGGGAAACCTGTATACGGCTTTGCGTTGCGGGCAATGGATCAGAGCCCATTACCCCGAAACCAGGATTGTAATGGGCGGAGGATTCCCTAATACAGAATTACGGTCGCTCTCCGATCTACGGGTATTTGAATTTTTAGACTTCATTACCCTGGACGACGGGGAAGCGCCGATAGAGGCCCTGATTGAACATGTTGCGGGTAAAAGAGACAGGTCCGAACTGAAAAGGACCATGATGCCGGACAATGGTAAAGTGGTGTATTGCAACAACCAGTCCTGTAAGGATTATAAACAGGCAGACGTTGGAACACCCGATTATTCCGACCTGCTGCTGGATCAGTATATTTCCGCTATAGAAGTGGTTAATCCCATGCACCGGCTATGGAGTGACGGCCGCTGGAACAAACTCACCATGGCACATGGTTGCTATTGGGGTAAGTGTACGTTTTGTGATATTTCACTGGACTATATCAGGCTGTATGAACCCATTGCGGCACAACTGCTCTGCGACAGAATGGAAACCATTATCAGGCAAACCGGACAGAATGGGTTTCATTTTGTAGATGAAGCTGCGCCACCCGCACTGATGCGGGAGTTGGCCCTGGAAATTATACGTAGAAAGATGGTGGTGAGCTGGTGGACCAATGTGCGTTTTGAAAAAAGCTTTACCCGGGATCTTTGTTTGTTGCTGAAAGCATCCGGTTGTATTGCCGTCTCCGGCGGACTGGAAGTAGCATCGGACCGTTTGTTGCAGCTGATCCGGAAAGGGATCACCGTTGCCCAGGTAGCGCGCGTAAACCGACACTTTACAGAAGCAGGGATCATGGTGCATGCCTACCTGATGTATGGATTTCCTACCCAAAGTGCACAGGAAACCATCGACTCCCTGGAGATGACCAGGCAAATGTTCCGCCTGGGAATTCTTCAATCTGCATTCTGGCACCTGTTCACCATGACGGCGCATAGTCCGGTGGGATTGAACCCGGAAAAATACCAGGTAAAAAAAGTAAAGGACGAAACGGGCAGTTTTGCCAACAACGATATAGCGCATATAGATCCCTTGGGGGGAGCGCATTCTGAATTTGGGTACGGGCTGGCCAAATCACTGCTGAATTATATGCATGGCACGCACCTGGACGATCCGCTTCACAAATGGTTCGATTTTAAGGTTCCAAAAACAACCATCGCACCCGATTACATTGAGAAGATATTAAACGAACCGGATACCGGTTCCGTTAAACCAACTGCAAAACTGATCTGGCTGGGAAAACATACCAAAACCGAATACTTTACCAAATCCAAAAAGGGCAATACCTGGGAAATGGCCAGCCTCAGTTTTGAAACACTTCAAAATACCCAACAGATCAGTGTAAACAGGGAACAGGGACAATGGCTGGAGGCAATGCTCAAAAAGCTAAAGCTGGAGAATAGTAACACCTATACCTACCAGGCGGTAAAGGAAAATTATGAACTGGCCGGGCTGGAAGACTTTGAATTGTTCTGGGACAATAAGCCCGTAAGCGGCCTCAGCAAACTCGGGTTGCTGAAATTGTAGGCGCTTTCGCAAAAGGGCAGGAAACCAATGCCTTCAACACCTGCACAGGATGCTGCGGATTTTATTGCGTTCAGGGATCCATTTATACAGCATATTAACCGGAAACAGGGGTTTAATGAACCGCTTGTACCGGAAACCGAAGCCGGAGAATACTATGTTGATACCTTGAATGTTTATTTAGACATACAAAAAACAATATGATCAGTGATGTAAAGATTCTTCATACAGAGGTACTATCGAACAATTGGTATACACTAAGAAAGATTACCTATGAATACCGGAAGAAGGACGGAACGGTACTGACCCAGAGCCGTGAGGCTTACGACAGAGGAAACGGCGCAACCATATTACTGTACAACCAGGAGCAGCGTACTGTAATTCTAACCCGTCAATTCCGCTTGCCCACCTATGTAAATGGCAACCCGGATGGAATGTTGATAGAAGCCTGCGCGGGATTACTGGATAAGGATAATGCAGAGGATTGTATCCGGAGAGAAACGGAAGAAGAAACCGGATATAAGATCAGGGATATTCGAAAGATATTTGAAGCCTATATGTCTCCCGGTTCGGTAACGGAGATCCTTTATTTCTTTATTGCAGCCTATTCAAAACAAATGAAAGTGCATGCCGGAGGCGGGGTGGAAGGGGAGGAAGAAAATATTGAAGTGCTGGAGCTTCCTATTGATCAGGCAAAAGAAATGATGGAAGCCGGCACCATCAAAGACGCCAAAACCATCCTGTTGCTTCAATACGTCCTGTTGCATCAGGTTCTCTGATAACTGCGGTAAATACCCCAAGAATGAATTTCTCTTTTCGAAACCCGCTCATCGTAATTAATTTTTTTTTAAGCAAATAGTGTTTAATATTAAAGTAGGATCTGATTATTGAAACCATTAAACACGCTACAATGAAAAAAGACAAAATCATTTATTGGATCAGTACGATCCTGATCTTTTTGTTTGAAGGCGTAATGCCTGCGCTTACATCGCAAACCGAAATGGCCAAAGAGGGTATCCGGCATTTAGGATATCCCGGTTATTTTGGAATAGCATTAACGATGTTTAAAGTAGCCGGTTCCATTATACTGGTTGTACCTAAACTCCCATCCTGGCTGAAGAAATTTGCTTATGCAGGATTTGTATATGATTTTGTGTTTGCCAGTATCAGTCATACGGTGATTGATGGTGTTGGGGTTGGTACAGTTTTCCCATTTGTTGTGCTGGCAGTTCTGGGTGTTTCTTATTTCTATTACCAGAAACTCCAGGCCGTAGTTTCAGCAAAATAATCAACAACCTTTAAAATAATTTATATGGTGAAGCCCATCTATCCTTGTTTGTGGTTTGATGGAACTGCAAAAGCGGCAGCTGAATTCTACTGTTCAATATTTGAACAGTCATCCATCCGGTCAGATACTCCCATGGTAGTTGATTTTCAATTAAACGGATTCAGGCTGATGGGATTGAACGGTGGGCCAATGTTTACAATTAACCCCTCCATTTCTTTGTTTGTCAACTGTGAAACGATCGAAGAAACCAATGCGATATACAATAAGCTGATTGAAGGGGGCTCGGCCATGATGCCGATTGATGAGTACCCCTGGAGCCCCCGTTATGGCTGGCTCAAAGATAAATTCGGGCTTACCTGGCAGGTGTCGCTGGTAAACAACCCCGGCGACCCGCGAAAAATCCGGCCAAGTTTCCTGTTTACAGGAGTCCGGTTTGGAAGGGCGGAAGAATCCATTGATTTCTACAGAACTATATTCAATAATTCTACCAAGGATTTTGTGGTGAATTTTCCGGAAGGAGACGATTTTGAAGGGAAGCTGATGTACGGCGAATTTTCATTGAACGGTTATGAGATGATTGCCATGGACGGACCGGGCGAGCATAAATTCGATTTTAATGAAGCCGTTTCCTTTGTGATAGAATGCGATACACAGGACGAAATTGATTATTACTGGAACAGGCTGACCCAGGAAGGCGAAGAGAGTATGTGCGGCTGGTTAAAAGACCGCTTTGGGGTAAGCTGGCAGGTTATTCCTTCTGCATTAAATGAACTGATGCAGGATCCTGAAAAGGCCCAACGGATTTTTACAGCCTTTCAGTCCATGAAAAAACTGGATCTGGCTAAGCTGATAGCTGCCTAAGCCTGTACTTCCCGTTGCATAGCCAGGTATACGCCGTTGGTCCAGCCAAAGCCATCCTGGTTCGGGTATTCACCGCCGCCGGCTGCCGCTTCGGGGTTGGTCACATCGTATTTTTCCATCATTTTACCTGTGTGTAAATAAGTGCGTTCATTAAGCGCCATCCAGTTGCTCCGGATCGTATTTGCGGTTGCCGAAGGACCGTTGTTGTTCAGCCCCTTATAGGTAATCCATTGCAATGGCGCCCATCCGTTGGGTGCATCCCATTGCTGGCCGGTGTGATTTAATGTGGTCACTACTCCGCCGGGTTGCAGGAATTTTTTCGCAATCTGCTCCTCTGTAGCCGTCGCCTGCTCCAGGCTGGCGATGTGAAAGAAGAGCGGATACGCGGCAGCCAACGTATAATGAGGTGTGTGTTGCCTGTTCACGAAATGGTAATCGAAGAAAAACCGGTGATCTTCGCTCCAGCAAAAATGACGGATGGCCAGCTTTCGCTGTTCTGCTTTCTGTAAATATTTCTTTCCGTTGTTGTTGTCCTGTTGTTCAAAATAGGCCATGGAGATCATGGTTTCGAGGAACTGTAATAAACAGTTCAGGTCTACCGGAATAATGGAAGTGGTTTCGATGGTATGCATGTTTTCCCCATCTGCAAACCACCTGCTGCTGAAATCCCAGCCTGATTCTGCCGCTGCACGGATGTTTCTGTATACCTCCGCTTCAGGCTGCTGCGATACTGCTGCAATATGACGGTCTTCTGCAAAGGCTTCTGGTCTTGGCCCTTCCCTGTCGTCCCAGTATCTGTTCAATACTGCACCGTTATGGAGCCTTACCACTCTTCTGTGTGTGGTCTTTTCTGCGTGGAGGGTGCCGGCCCCATCCATCCAGAACGCGTATTCTTTTTCCAGTTGCGGCAGGTATTGCTGTAGTACCGAAATGCTTTTGGATTCCATTAATACAGAAACCATCATGGCAAAGAAAGGGGGCTGGGAACGCCCCAGGTAATAGGTTCTGTTGCCATTGGGTATAAAGCCGAACTGATCAATCAGGTGGGCAAAATTGCCGACCATCTGCTCAATCAGATCGGTTCTGCCGCTTACCTGCAACCCAAGCATGGTAAAGTAGCTGTCCCAGTAATAAATTTCCCTGAATCTGCCACCGGGAACAAGATACAGGTGCGGCAGGGGGATCAACGTGCCGGATTGCTGATCGGGTTCCCTGGTTAGTTCATTCCACAAATCATTCAGGTGCGTTTGAATGGGTTTTTGGTTGGAATGATAGGTACTGTTCTGCTCTTCGGGAAAGATAAAATGTTCCGTTACAAATTTTTTCAGTGAAAAACCTTCCAGGTCTTTCTGTGCATGGTATTGTTGCAGTATGTTTCCGGCAGTATCACGGGGTGTACAATCAACAAAGAACTTCGAGTCGGGAAAAATGCCACTCAACTGAACATCTTCATAAAGCGGGGACAGGGATTCAATATAAAAAAGCATGGTATTGGATTAAGGGTAACACAGAAATTGAGCCGGTCAGGAAAGTAGCCGGGCGGTTTTAAGTTGCATACGGTTGAACAGTATCAGGCAGGCCAGCAGTATTCCCATCGGGATCAGGGAAAAATAAAAAGCGTTTTGTCCGCCGTATTGTTCAAAAATATGGCCGGTGATGATGGATCCGGTTGTTCCGCCCAATGCCGAAAAAATGATGATCAGGCCCGACATTAATCCATGTTTCTTTTTGGGAAGCGTACTTAATATAATCGAGTTCACCGCAGGGTATATCGGCGCCAGCAATAAACCGATCAGTGGAAAAATGAATGCGGCCACCGGGGCATCAGTCCAGCCTGTAACAGCCTTGCCGCCGGCGCTGCCAGCCAGCGGAATAGCCAGCAATACCAATGAACCCGCAGTAAGTAAGCAAATACTCAGTACATACAGCCAGTTGAATTTTTTCATCAGGATGCCGGCCAGAAAACGGCCCAGTGCCGTTGATCCCGCCAGGATACCGGCCATCTGAATGCTCAGTGCAACCGGCAATAGCAGCACTTTGTTGTTATAAGTGGGTAGCCAGCTCATGATACTTTGCTCAATCAATACATAAAAGAATGCGCAAACAATGAAAATCAATACCAGCGGGCTGGCCAGTAGCTTAAACATCTGAGCGAACTCACTGGCAAGCGATTCATTTTTTTCGGCTTTAATGGAGGACTCGTCCAGCGGGGTACTCAGCAACAACAGGAAGGCAACAACCGATAATGCGCCGAGTACATAATATACATCCAGCCAAGCGGTGGAAGCAGGGTCACTACTGTCTGCAAAATAGCTGAAAATGAAATAGCCTGTGAGAATCCCCACCATAAAAAAAGACTCAATAAAACTCATGAGGCTGATATGTTCTTTCTCTGAACTGGTTACCAAACCAATGGTGCTGTATACCGACATTTTAATGAGGGCGAAACTGCTGCCCACAGCAGCAAACAATAATTTGGTAGCGCCAAAGCTATGGGTGGAGGGCATGATCAGGCAGATGGATGCAATAAATCCCAATGCAATCAGCATGGCGTTTTTGTAGCCAATACGAACAATATAGGAGGAGAGCAGAAAAGATACTATGGCTATGCTGAGGTCTTTGAATGCTTCCAGTATGGAGGCATCGCCCTGGCTGATGCCGTAATTATTCTGCACCTGCAGAATGACGGTTCCCACACTGTTCAGCAGAATGGCGAACACAAAATAGTTCAGAAAAAGTGCAGTCTTGATTTTCCAGAATTTCATTGGCAAGGTGTTAGAAATACAATTTAAGACATCCTGCCCAATGTTTTGCCACAACATCTTTCAGGGAACCTTTCTATCTTTATCCCATGAGATGGATTGTAGCTGCTGTTTTGCTGTTTAGCCTGGGTGCCTGTACCTCATCCACTGTAACACAGTACCACGCATTTCGTTTAAAACCCGGTCAGGATTTGTATGGATCCATTGATTCTGTGGTAAAGGCCCAAAAAATCAAAGCCGGCTGGGTGGTAACCTGCGCGGGAAGCCTTACTGCATACAATATCCGTTTCGCCAATATGCCCGAAGGTGCAAAGGGTACCGGTCATTTTGAGATCGTGAGTTTGGCAGGAACCCTATCCACCGAAGGCGCTCATCTTCATCTCTCGGTTTCCGACAGCACCGGAAAAACCATTGGCGGCCATTTGCTGGACGGGTGTAAAATTTATACAACAGCCGAAGTGGTAATTGCTGCTTCCGATGCATTCATATTCAGCAGGGAAGAAGATGGAACTACTCCCTGGAAAGAACTGCAAATAAAAAAGGGCAAGCGGTAAGCTTGCCCTTTTTTAACAAAGATTACGCTATTTAGCATTCTTCACATATTTCTCCAGCCACTGGAATTGTTCCCAGAGGGCATGCAAAATATTCTCCTTTCCTCTGTAACCATGGGCCTCATAAGGCAGGTAAACAAATCTTACCGTGCCGCCATTTCCTTTGATAGCTGCGAATAAGCGCTCACTGTTAATAGGGAAAGTGCCCGTGTTATCGTCCGCTTCACCATGAATTAAAAGGATCGGGGTTTTGATTTTATCGGCATAACTGAACGGACTCATTTCATAATACAACTGCGGCGCCTGCCAGTAAGTGCGGTCTTCGTTCTGGAATCCGAAAGGAGTGAGCGTTCTGTTGTAGGCGCCACTACGTGCCAGTCCTGCCTTGAACAGGTTGGTATGCGCCAGCAGGTTCGCTGTCATGAAGGCGCCGTAACTATGTCCGCCAACTGCCACCCTGTTTTTATCGGCCACGCCCATACCAGACAACTGGTCGATTGCAGCTTCCGCATTTAATTTCAGCTGCGCTATAAAATTGTCGTTCGGCTTTTTGTCTGTGCCGGGAGCTACTATGGGCATTTCGGCATTATCCAATACCGCATATCCCTGTGTTACATAATAAATCGGGGAGCCCCAGCTCAACGCAGTGAAACGATCCTTGCTGCCACGCACCTGTGCCGCATCTGCAGCAGAGTTGAACTCGCGGGGGTAAGCCCAGATCAGCAGGGGCAGCGGGCCATCCTTGTCTTTATCGTATCCTCTTGGTAAATACAGATCGCCGGTTAAATCAACCCCGTCTGCTCTCTTGTATTTGATTTTTTCTTTGCTTACGCCCACCAATGCCGGGTAAGGGTTGGTGAAACTGGTAATGCTTTTGTCTGCAATACGCAGCACCAGGTTCCGGATGTAATAGTTGGGAACTTCTGTTTGAGATTCTTTCCTGGTAACCAGGGTAAGCTTATCTGCATCCAGCACTTCTGCAACAGATTCAAAGCTGCCTTCGCTGCAACGCCAGATGATTTCATTTTGTTTGGTAACCAGGTCGAACCTGGCTAAGAAAGGAAGGTCTCCTTTGGGAGAAGAACCCGTTGTATTGTTCATCAGCAGTTTAGTGCCGTTGTCTACTGTAATGACCACTTCTCTGCCGTATTTATTTTTTCCGGTAACAGGGCTGCCCGGATTGTTATAGGCATCGGTCATATTGCGCTCATACAGCAATTCAATGCTTTCGGTAGCAGGGTTGTAGCGGCTCACACGAGTGCTTTGTTTACTTCTGGAAATTTCGTTTACCAGGGCCAGGGTTTCATTGCCCCAACTGGTACCGGCATAACGTAGTTTGGTTTTGAACAGTTCTTTGGCAGGACCATTAAACGGCGCAGCCAGCGCAAATACTGCATCGTGGAATGCTACATTTTTTTTGATCAGGCCACTGTCGAGCGGCATTGCCCAGGTAATGACAGCCGCTTCATCATCTTTCCAGTCGAAGGCTCTCGGTACATTCTGTGTATTATCATAGCCGGAAGGTGTTCCTTCGGTAGAAGGCAATTCCGCCAGCAGTTTGATGGTTTTGCCGCTTAAATCTGTAATAACATAATGAGCGGGGAACCCGTTGGCCGTTACGAGGTAGGAGAAAGGTTTCTGGATCTGGCGCTGCAATAAATATTTTTTATCGGGAGACAGGCTGAAATTGCCGAGAATGCAGGGTTTGCCAATATTGGTTTCCACACCGTTCCTGTGCAGTACCAGTTGAGCGGTAGCATAAAATTCAAAAATCTGCTCATCATAGGGGCTCTTGATCAAATCCTGGAAAGTAGGACTGGGAGCTGTTTTCCCGAGATTCTGCTGAATGGTTGGGCCCTTTGGTGTGATGGGGCGCTTAGGTGCATTGGCAGCAGGCTGTGTGGCGGCCTTGTACAGCAGGGTGTTGTCGTCTACCCAGGTGAAGGCGGCGCCTAATACCGTATTTACAGGTTTCTTATTGATTTTAACTGCCTTTTGAGTGGCTACGTCAATCATATAAAGGTCTACCTGTGTGCCGGTTGTATTGGTGAATGCAATCTTTGTTTGGGATGGGCTCCATACTGCATTGCCGGCAAGCAGGTTGGTCGGAAGACCGGTTATTTTATATTCCTTGTTGGCCGGAATATTTTTCAGGATGAAATTGTTGATGAAGCTCTGCCTGCTGGGGGAGAAGTTGTTTGGGTTTAAACGCATCCCGGCAACACGCAGTTCGGGTTGCCCCAACTCTTCCACCGTTGGATAAGAATTTCTTTCGCTGAGCAACATCCAGTTGGCTTTGCCATCCAGGCTTACGGCAGGCGTTGGTTTTGCCAGCAACAGATCGGCTATATCTTTTGGCGGCGTCTGGTAAGAGGTTGCGTCCTGTGCCTGTGCTGTTGCAAAGCCCAACAACAGCCAAAAGCAAATAAGTGATTTGAGTTTAAACATAATGATTGGTTTAGAAGAAATAATTGATGCACCCCGCACTAGCAGGGGGAGCCTAAATTAATGATAAAATGGGGCCATCCGGCTCCGAATCGGTGGATGACCAAAAATAATTTGCGGGTATAAGCCGGCTGCTGTACTTTTGCTGTCTAAATGAAACAAAAACTGCATATCCACCATCATCATTTCTTACCCAGGGGGTAGGCAATTGGCGTGTATGTAAACCAAATACAAATCAGTGAAGCTTACCAGTTTGGTAAGCTTTTTTATTTTTAAGACTATGAGCAATCCAATGAACACCAACAGTAAACTGAAATTAGCGATTCAAAAAAGTGGCAGGCTGCACGATGATTCTGTACGCCTTTTAAAAGAATGCGGTATTGATATCAGTAATGGCATCAATAAGCTGAAGGCCGATGCAACCAATTTCCCCATAGAAGTGTTTTTTCTGAGAGACGATGATATTCCGCAATATGTGGAAGACGGCGTGGCGGATATTGGATTTGTGGGAGAGAACGTGGTTTTTGAGAAAAAGAAAAAAGTAGTTGTTACGGAAAAACTGGGTTTCGGTAAATGCCGCCTGAGTATGGCCATTCAACGCAATGAACAGTACACGGGTATAGGTTTTTTACAGGGGAAGAAAATCGCCACCAGTTACCCGGTGATTGTATCGGACTACCTGAAGTCGAATGGTGTTGATGCCGAAATTCATGAAATCAGCGGAAGCGTGGAAATAGCGCCGGGTATAGGGCTGGCCGATGCCATCTGCGACCTGGTGAGCAGCGGATCAACCCTGTTCATGAACGGATTGAAAGAGGCAGAAATTATTCTGCAATCTCAGGCGGTGCTGATTAAGAATGATGGACTGGGTGCCGGTAAGCAGCAATTGCTGGATCGTTTACTGTTCCGCATACAGGCGGTGAAAAAAGCCAGGAACAATAAATACATTCTGCTGAATGCCCCCAATCATAAGCTGAAAGAAATCATTGGTCTGCTGCCGGGTATGAAAAGCCCTACGGTATTGCCATTGGCCGAGGAAGGCTGGAGCAGTGTACACAGTGTGTTGAATGAAAATGAATTCTGGGAGATCATTGAGCAACTGAAAGCAGCTGGCGCTCAGGGTATTTTGGTCGTACCGATCGAAAAAATGATTATTTAACCTTTTAAACTGGTGATCATGATGAAGATATTTGTAAGTCCGGATCGCAAGGACTGGCCCGTATTGCTGAAAAGACCCGTATTTGATCATACCGATCTGATCGGCAAAGTCGGCAATGTGTTACAACAGGTAAAACAGAAGGGAGATGCTGCCGTTCAGCAGTTTACCGCCGAATTTGACGGGGCCCGGCTGAAAAACAGCAAAGTAACTCCGGAAGAAATTGCTACCGCTGTCTTGCCCAGGGAACTGAAAGATGCCATTCGTCTGGCGGCTGCCAATATCCGCCGTTTTCACGAAAAACAGGTGCCTAAAGTGGAGAAGGCAGAAACCATCCCCGGGGTAAAATGCTGGAGAAAAGCAGTGCCCATTCAAAAAGTAGGGCTCTATATTCCCGGAGGCACAGCCCCCTTGTTCTCTACGATATTAATGCTGGGTATTCCTGCAGCTATTGCAGGTTGTGAGGAAGTGGTTCTTTGCTCTCCCCCGGATAAAACCGGGAAGCTGCACCCTGCCATACTCTTTGCTGCCGATCTGGTGGGAATCCATAGTATGTATAAAATTGGCGGTGCGCAGGCTATCGGCGCCATGGCGTATGGTACGGAAACCGTTCCTGCAGTGTATAAAATCTTTGGCCCCGGTAACCAGTATGTTACCTGCGCCAAACAAATGGTGCAACAGGATGGTATTGCCATCGATATGCCCGCTGGGCCCAGTGAAGTATGTGTACTGGCAGATGATACAGCCCGTCCGGAATTTGTTGCGGCTGATTTACTGAGCCAGGCAGAACATGGTGTGGACAGCCAGGTATTACTGGTTAGTACCAGTAAGGAACTGATCAATGCAGTCAACGAAGCGCTGCGGGTGCAGTTGCCCCGGTTACCAAGAAAAGAGATTGCGGCAAAAGCATTGGAAAACAGCAAGGCCATCTATGTAAAAACAAAGAAGGAAGCCATTGAACTGGTGAATGAATATGCCGCCGAACATCTCATCATTGCCTGTGCCAATGATGAACTGGTGGCCGGATCCATTGTAAATGCAGGCTCGGTATTCCTGGGCAATTTCTCCCCGGAAAGTGTGGGAGATTATGCAAGCGGAACCAACCATACCCTGCCAACCAATGGCTATGCAAGGGCCTACAGCGGCGTGAGTCTCGATAGTTTCCTGAAGAAGATTACTTACCAGCGGCTTACCAAAATCGGATTACAGCATATCGGCAGGTCTGTGGAGATTATGGCGGAAGCGGAAGGGCTGCATGCACATAAAGAGGCGGTATCGATCCGCCTGAAAAATGAATTTTAAAAATCAGGTTCCCTGTAACGGGTTTGTACATCAATACTCAATTTATAATTACTAATAATGTTATTCGATCTTAATCAACTCATTCGCCCTAATATCGCCAAATTGACGGCCTATTCTTCCGCGAGAGACGAATTCAGCGGTGAAGCAAAAGTGTTTCTGGATGCCAATGAAAACAGCCTGGGTTCTCCCTTGTCCAAATGGTACAACCGTTATCCGGATCCGCACCAGCAGGCAGTGAAAGAAAAAATTGCTTTTGTGAAGCAACTTCCTGCAGAACATATTTTTCTGGGAAACGGAAGCGATGAGTGCATTGATTTATTGTACCGTTGTTTTTGTGAACCGGGGAAGGATAATGCAATCATTTGCCCGCCTACCTACGGCATGTACGAAGTGAGCGCCAATATCAATGATGTTGCTGTAAAAAAAGTGCCACTGTTGAACAACTTTCAGCTGGACCTGGTTCACCTGGAAAATGCAGTGGATGCCCATACCAAACTGATCTGGATCTGCTCTCCCAATAACCCGACCGGTAATTCACTGGACCGGATGGATATTGAAACGGTGCTGAATAATTTCAATGGTATTGTGGTAATAGATGAGGCCTACATCAATTTTGCACAGCAGAAATCTTTTGTGCAGGAACTGGCCGATTACCCCAACCTGGTGATTCTGCAAACCTTCAGCAAGGCCTGGGGGCTGGCAGGACTGCGCCTGGGGATGGCATTTGCGTCTACGGCGATTATTGATGTAATGAATAAAGTGAAACCACCTTATAATATCAACCAGGCCACGCAGGAACTGGCATTAAAGGCGCTGGACGAAATAGGGCAGGTAAATGATATGATCAAATTGCTGGTGGATATGCGTGAAGCGCTGGCGGAAGTATTCCGCTCAATGCCTACTGTAGAACAAGTGTATCCTTCCGATGCCAATTTTATACTGGTTAAAATCAGGGACGCCCGTAAGGTTTACGCGTTCCTGCTTACCAGGGGCATTGTATTGCGGGACAGGAGTAATGTAAAACTTTGTGAAGATTGTTTGAGGATCACCGTAGGAACTGAGCAGGATAACACATTACTGGTAGATGCCATGCATGAATGGTATCAGTTGAATCCCTAATTTTACGACACCTAAAACTGAAATATGCGATTTAAGCTGTTCCTCCTTTCAACCATTGTATTTGCAGGCAGTGCTGCTGCGCAACTACCGGGTGTATCCATCCGGGTTCCGTCTGGGTTTACTGTTGCCAATGTGGCAAAAGATTTTGGCCGTGTTCGTCATATTGCCATAAACACCAATGGTGATGTGTATATGAAGCTGGAAAAGCTGAACCAGGGAAAAGGAATTTATCGGTTAAGAGACACCAACAAAGACGGGGTAATGGACGATACCCTGGCTTTTGGTAATTATATCGGCACGGGTATAGCGCTTAAGCATGGCTATCTCTATGCCTCCTCCAACTCAGAAGTGTTCCGGTACAAGCTGGATGCACAGCAGGATATCCTGCACCCCGATCAGCCCGAAACCATCGTTACAGGGCTGGTAGATAAAAGACAACATGCTTCTAAATCCATTGCACTGGATAATGCAGGAAATATTTATGTGAATATTGGCGCTCCCAGCAATGCCTGTCAGGAACAGGATCGCAAACAGGGCTCCATGGGCATGAATCCCTGCCCGATCCTGGAAACTGCCGGTGGAATCTGGCAGTTCAGGGCTGATCGGCTAAACCAAACCTATAAAGAGGGGGTTCGTTATGCAACAGGCCTCCGGAATTGCGTGGGACTGGATTGGAACAACGAAGTAAATGAACTCTTTATTACCGTTCACGGAAGGGATATGCTGCACCAGTTTTACCCGGAAATATATAATCAGAAAAGAGGCGCGGAGCTTCCTTCAGAAACCATGTATATGGTGAAAAAAGGTGATGATTGCGGCTGGCCCTATGTGCATTGGGATCATTTTCAAAATAAGAAAATCCTGAACCCTGAATATGGGGGCGATGGAAAAAAGACCGGTGCAGAAAAAGCCCTGAGCCCGCTGGTGGGATTCCCCGGGCATATGGCGCCGAATGCTTTACTGTTTTATACAGGCAACCAATTTCCGGAAAAATACAGAAATGGTGCATTCATCGCTTTTCATGGCAGCTGGAACAGGGCTCCTGAAAACCAGGAAGGGTTTTATGTGGTATTCATTCCTATGAAAGATGGTAAGCCAACCGGTAAATGGGAAGTATTTGCAGACGGGTTCTCCGGCGTGGAAAAAGTAACCAACCTGAGCGCTGTAAAACACCGTCCATGCGGATTGGCGCAGGGGCCGGACGGATCCATTTATGTGTCCGACGATAACAAAGGATATGTCTGGAAAATCAATTACAATCAATAAACGGCAGGGATGAAAAAATGGATGGTGTTGTGCCTGATACTGGTATCGGCCATGGGTATGATGGTTTCATCTCAGGCAGGTAATACGCAGATGAAAACTACGATGGCAAGGGGTAAACTGGTGTACGACCGTTATTGCCTTACCTGCCATCAGGCAGATGGGGGAGGCGTTCCCAGGATGAATCCGCCAATTACCAATACAGAATATGTGCTGGGTAATAAACAGCGATTGATTGGTATTGTGTTAAACGGGTTGAATATTCCGCTCGAAATCAACGGAGAGGAATATGAAAATCCAATGGCGTCACATGCTTTTCTCAAAGACGGGCAAATAGCAGATGTGTTAACTTATATTCGTAATTCCTTTGGAAACAAAGCGTCTGCAGTAACGGTTGCAGAAGTAAAATCCGCGAGGGCAAAAAATAAATGATGAGAAGCGTTTTATTCATCGATAGAGACGGAGTGGTACTACAGGAACCGCCCACCGATTTTCAGGTAGACAGTATCGAAAAAACCAGTTTTGTACCGGGTGCTATTACCCAGTTGTCGCGGATTGCTGCAGATTTTGATTATTATAAAGTGATGGTGACCAACCAGGATGGCCTGGGCACAGAAAGCTATCCGGAACACCAGTTTCATCCGTTTCAAAATTTAATGCTGCGAACCCTGGAAGGGGAGGGCTTTCTGTTTGATGAAATGATTATCGACAGAACCTTCGCTGCCGACAACCGGCCTACCCGTAAACCGGGCACGGCACTGCTTGGTCATTTTATCAACGACCCGCAATTTGATCTTGCCCATTCCTATGTAATCGGCGACCGGTGGAGTGATATTCAGCTGGCAAAAAACCTGGGGTGCAAAGCCATTTATCTGAAATCGGGGCTGCACGAACTGAGCGATGAACAGGTGTTTGAATATGCTGATACCATTGCGCTCGAAACCTCCGACTGGGCAGAAATCTATGCGTTCCTGAAACTGGGATTGCGTAAAGTGACGCACGAAAGAAATACCAACGAAACAAAAATCCATATAGAACTGAATATAGAGGGTACCGGTAAATCCAATATCAATACAGGATTGGGTTTCTTTGATCATATGCTCGACCAGATCGCCCGTCATGGTAAAATGGATCTGACCGTGCATACAAAGGGGGATCTTCATGTAGACGAACACCATACCATTGAAGATACCGGTATTGCATTGGGCGAAGCATTTGCCATGGCTCTGACCGATAAACGGGGGATGGAGCGTTATGGATTTGCTTTACCCATGGACGAGGCCGAAGCTAAAGTGCTGATTGATTTTGGCGGAAGAAACTGGATAGTATGGAATGCGGAATTTAAAAGAGAGCGGGTAGGAGAAATGCCAACAGAAATGTTTTTCCACTTCTTCAAATCGTTCAGCGATGGTGCAAAATGCAATCTCAATATTGAATGCAAGGGAGAAAATGAGCATCATAAAATTGAAGCCATCTTTAAAGCATTCGCCAAAGCCATTCGCATGGCGGTAAAAAGAGATCCCTTGTCGAATCAGTTGCCTTCCACCAAAGGAGTGCTTTAACCTGTGAACAGGATTAAAATAGCCATGTATCGGGGAAAATAATTTTTTCCAAAGATTATTTTTTGCAATTTCCATCAAAATGGTCATCTTTGTACCACTTATGGCAATAATAAACAAACATTGGTGGTGGCATACAAACTCTGAACGGGGATTGTAGTGGCATTGCCAATACTGATTGAATATATTCAAGGCCCCGGATAAAACCGGGGTTTTTTTATTGATTTAATTGAAGCAGAAAGCATGAAAAAAATTAAGATTGAAACAGGCGGTAAAAAGATGCTGGCGGATATCCATACGCCGGTCGGCATCTACCTGCGTTTGAGAGACCGTTTCAGGGATACCATCCTGTTGGAGAGTACAGATCACCATGTTTCGGAAAACAGCTATTCATTCATTTGTATCAATGCCATTGGCGGTATTGAAATTACATCAGCCGACAGGGTGGAATTTAAACTTCCCGGACAGGATCCGGAGAGAATTAATATCAGTAAAGGCAGTAAAGTGCCCGACCTTGTATGGGAGTATATGCAGCGTTTTGAAGCAGCGGCGGTAGAAAACAGGGAGTTGAAATTTGCACAGGGCCTTTATGGATATACCAGCTTTGATGCAGTACAGTTTTTTGATAAAGTGCCGTTGAAAGATAAGGGCGCGCCGGTGATTCCGTTGATGCGTTACCGGCTTTACCAATATGTGATTGCCATCAATCATTATAAAGACGTACTCTATCTCTGTGAAAACAAAATCGCCGGAATAGAATCTGACCTGGATGCAGTGGAATCGCTGATCAGAAGCAAAGATGTGCCGGTGTTCCCGTTCAGGTTAAAAGGAACCGAACGTTCCAATATGAGCAATGAGGATTATGTGAACATGGTGAAGCAGGGAATTAAAAGTTGTATGCGGGGCGATGTGTTCCAGATTGTGCTGAGCCGTCGTTTTGAACACAGTTTCACAGGCGACGAATTCAACGTATACCGTGCATTGCGCAGCATCAATCCTTCTCCTTATTTATTTTTCTTCGATTACGGCGATTATAAATTATTCGGCTCGTCTCCCGAAGCGCAGATCATTCTGCAGCATGGAAAAGCCGTGGTGCATCCGATTGCAGGAACCTTTAAAAGAACCGGGGACGAAAAAACGGACGAAGCGGCGGCGGCACGGTTACTGGAAGATGCCAAGGAAAATGCAGAGCATGTAATGCTGGTGGATCTTGCCAGGAACGACCTGAGCCGTGTTTGTTCCGATGTGGAAGTGAGCCAGTACCGCCAGGTACAGTACTACAGTCATGTGATTCACCTGGTAAGCGAAGTAACCGGCAAAGTAAAAGAAGGGCAGAATCCTTTTGAACTGCTGGCCAAAACCTTCCCTGCCGGTACCCTCAGCGGCGCTCCAAAGATCAGGGCCATTGACCTGATTGACGCACTGGAGCCAACCAGCAGAGGATACTATGGCGGCGCCATCGGATTTGTTGATTTCGAAGGCAACTGTAATCATGCCATCATGATCCGCACGTTCCTGTCCCGTCAGAATACCCTGATCTGCCAGGCGGGTGCAGGTATAGTTGCCGCCAGCGTTCCGGAAAATGAATTACAGGAAGTAAATAATAAATTGAACGCATTAAAGACCGCAGCAAAAATGGCGGAAACCATCAACTCATAAGCGCAGCAACCAATGAAAATACTTGTATTTGATAACTACGATTCTTTCACATATAACCTGGTACACCTGGTGACCAAAATCACCAATGATAAAGTGGATGTTTACCGCAATGATGAACTGCCATTGGAACAAGTTGCGGGATACGATAAAATCCTTTTGTCTCCCGGCCCGGGGATTCCTTCGGAAGCGGGCCTTTTGCCGGACCTGATTAAAGCCTACGCACCCCTTAAAAGCATATTAGGCGTTTGCCTCGGCCATCAGGCCATCGGAGAATCCTTTGGCGCAAAACTGGTCAACCTGTCTACTGTATATCATGGAGTAGCAACGCCGGTCTTTACAAACGAATCTGCTAAAAGTCCTTTGTTCAAAGGATTGCCCGAAGAATTTGTGGCGGGCAGATACCATAGCTGGGTAGTTAGCGATGAAGATTTTCCGGCAGAATTGGAGGTTACCGCCCGTGATGCCAATGGGTATATTATGGGACTGCAGCATAAAAAATACGATGTGCAGGGTGTACAGTTTCATCCGGAAAGTGTGCTGACACCGGATGGCGAAACCATTCTCCGGAACTGGCTGGGTCGCTGATCAAAACAGCTGTCCGTTCTGCAGAGTTCCTGCGGGGAGCAATTTAAAACGCATTAATACCGATACAATGAAAAAAATACTACAATACTTATTCAGTCATAAAACGCTTTCCAGGGAAAAAGCCAGGGAGGTCATGCTCAATATATCAGCAGGCCAGTATAATGATGCGGAGATTGCCGCATTCATTACCGTATACCTGATGCGAAGTATCACCATAGAGGAACTGCAGGGGTTCTGCGACGGACTGCTGGAGCTCTCCGTTAAAGTGAAACTGGAAGGCGGTAAACTAATGGATATCGTAGGAACGGGTGGAGATGGCAAGAATTCCTTCAATATATCTACCCTGGCCTGCTTTATTGTGGCAGGTGCCGGACAAAAAGTAGCCAAACATGGTAACTACGGCGCTTCTACCATCAGCGGCGCATCCAATGTGATGGAGCAATTAGGCTACAGGTTCAAGAACAACAATACAGCATTGCAACAGGAATTGGATGCTGCCAATATCTGTTTTCTTCATGCGCCATTGTTTCACCCTGCATTAAAAACGGCAGGCCCGGTACGGAAAAGCCTGGGGATCAGAACCTTCTTCAATATGATGGGGCCAATGATCAATCCATCCAACCCCGATTTTCAACTGGTAGGAGTGTATAACCTGGAAATGGCAAGGATCTATAACTACCTGCTGCAGCCAACCGGCAGGGAATTTACCATCATCCACAGCCTCGACGGATACGACGAAATATCCCTCACCAGCGATACCAAGGTCATCACCAATGACGGAGAAAAAGTGATGACGCCCGAACAACTGGGCAAACGCCCGGTACGCCCGGAAGATATTCACGGAGGCAATACAGTAGAAGAAGCTGCAAAGATTTTCCAGAAGATCATTAAAGGAGAGGGTACCTGGTCTCAGAATGCGGTAGTACTGGCCAACGCGGCGATGGCGCTGCATTGCACCGGAGCTTATTCCAGTTACGACGATGCCTATAAGGCCGCTGTGGAAAGCCTGGAAAGCGGGAAAGCGTATGAGGGGCTTAAAAAACTGATTGCCTTGCAATAACTGAACCAACCATGAACATTTTAGATACCATCATTACCCAAAAAAGAATTGAAGTGAAGGAACGCAAGGCGATCCGATCTGTAGAAGATTTGCAGAAGGAACCGCTGTTTACCAAAGTAACCTGTTCGCTGAAGCAGTCGTTGCTGGATCCTTCCAAAACAGGCATCATTGCAGAGTATAAACGTAAATCTCCCAGCAAGGGGTTGATCAACGGAACCGCAACGGTGGAAGAAGTTACTGCGGCGTATACATCTAACGGAGCTTCCGGCATATCAGTGTTAACAGATGAACAATTTTTTGGGGGTTCCATCAATGATCTGGTTGCAGCCAATATCAATGCTATACCGATTCTCAGAAAGGATTTTATGATAGACGAATACCAATTGGTGGAAGCCAGGGCCTTTGGTGCAGACGTCATCCTGCTGATTGCGGCCTGCCTGAACCCTGAAGAAGTTCAACGGCTGGCTGTTAAGGCCAAATTGCTGGGGCTGGAAGTGTTGCTGGAGATACACAAGGAGGAGGAACTGGGTCATATCTGTGAGGAAGTAGACCTGGTTGGGATCAATAACCGGAACCTGAAGGATTTTGAAGTGGATATCAATAAGTCTATGCAGTTACTGAATATGCTCCCGGCCAATAAGCCGGCAGTAGCAGAAAGTGGCATTAATAATGTGGATACCATTGTAACTTTACAACAGGCCGGATTTAAAGGATTCCTGATTGGGGAACATTTTATGAAAGCTTCAAACCCTTCGATTGCTTTTGCTGATTTTGTAACGCAATTAAAAGCAAAACAACATGCGGGCTAAAGTATGTGGCTTAAACAGTGTAGATCAATTCATGCAGCTGGATGAATTGGGTGTAGAATTCGGTGGATTTATTTTCTATCCCCAGAGTCCCCGTTATGCATTGAAACATATGCAGGCAGCCGAGCTGAAGAAGGCGAAGGGGCAGCATATAAACAAAGTGGGGGTATTTGTAAATGAACCGGCAGAAAATGTGCTGCGGATGGTAGACGATTTTGGCCTTTACCTGGTTCAGTTACACGGAGATGAAACACCCCGTTATTGTGAAAAGATAGCCGACTATGTTACCGTGATCAAAGCCTTCCGCTTAAGGAACGATGATAATGTGTTGTGGAAGGTTAAAGATTATTACGATGTGGCAGACATGTTTTTATTTGATACGGAGGGGGCTGCTTTTGGCGGAACAGGGAAGCAGTTCAACTGGAGCATATTAAAAGAACTGACCATCAATAAGCCGTTTTACCTGAGCGGGGGCATTGGCCCGGACGATTTGGGTATGCTGGAAGCATTTGCCAAAGATCCGGTAGCAAAAGACCTTTTTGCCATAGACGTGAACAGTAAATTTGAAACGGCGCCCGGTATCAAAAATATGGCGTTACTGAAAAAATTTATACAGGAGGTTAAAAGAATCTGATGAAACAACTAAAGAAATGGATGGCGTTGGCAGGATGGATGCTTCTGATGAGTTCTCACTCCCATGCGCAACAGCTCTCGAATATATACCTGACCGAAAAAGGGAAAGCCAGCTACCTGATTTCCGTGAACACGCTGGCGGTGGTAATCAGCGATTCCGGTAAACTATCCGAAATCAGAACCGCTGCATCCGGAACCATTATCTACAATACTACCCTGCAGGTAGAGCAGATCGGAGATGTGAAAATCGGGTTTAATTACCAGGGCCAAATCAACAGGATAGGCAATACTCCCATTCTATATGATTTTGGCGGAAGGGTAGACCGCATCGGCAACCTGGGCTTTCGGTACAATTATAACAATCTGCTGGTGTCTGTGGGGGACCAGGGTATCCGGTACAATCCGGATCATACCATTGACCAGTTCGACCAGTACAGGATCGTGTATAATTATAACAAACAGGTGCAGAAGATCGATGACAGCAAGGGGCTGATCATATTGCAACTAAATTTTCATAAGTAGAAAAAGAATACGATGAATTATCAACAACCCACCGAGCAAGGTTATTACGGAAAATTTGGCGGTGCTTATATCCCCGAAATGTTGCATGCCAATGTAGAAGAACTGAAGGCGCAGTATTTGCAGATCATGAACGAGCCTTCTTTTGTAGAAGCATTCAGGTTGCTGCTGAAGGATTATGTGGGCCGCCCTACGCCATTGTTTTATGCAGAGCGTTTGAGCCGGGAGTTCAATACCCATATTTACCTGAAGCGCGAAGACCTCTGTCATACAGGTGCACACAAGATCAATAATACGATCGGGCAGATCCTGCTGGCCCGTAAACTGGGCAAGACCCGTATCATTGCAGAAACGGGGGCAGGGCAACACGGCGTCGCTACCGCTACCGTTTGTGCGCTGAAGGGCATGGAATGCATTGTTTATATGGGGGAGAAAGACATTGAACGCCAGGCGCCCAATGTGGCCAGGATGAAAATGCTGGGAGCCACCGTAGTGCCTGCAACCAGCGGAAGTAAAACGCTGAAGGATGCTACCAACGAAGCCATCCGCGACTGGATCAATCATCCGCACAATACCCATTACATCATCGGCAGCGTGGTAGGCCCGCATCCTTATCCGGATATGGTAGCCCGTTTTCAGAGCGTGATCAGCGAGGAAGTAAAGCTTCAGTTGAAAGAAAAAACCGGTAATGAACTGCCCACACATGTAGTAGCCTGTGTGGGTGGAGGAAGCAATGCAGCAGGGGCATTCTACCATTACCTGAACGAAGCTTCTGTTAAACTGGTGGCAGTGGAAGCAGCGGGCCACGGCGTAAACAGCGGTATGAGCGCAGCCACAACACAACTGGGTAAGCCGGGCATTCTTCACGGAAGTAAAAGCCTGGTGATGCAGACTGCCGACGGCCAGGTGGTGGAACCACACAGTATTTCAGCAGGATTGGATTATCCGGGTGTAGGGCCATTGCACGCTAATTTATTTGATACCGGAAGGGGAACCTTCTTAAGTGCTACAGATGAAGAAGCGCTGGAAGCAGCTTTCCACCTCAGCAGAACGGAGGGTATTATTCCCGCCCTGGAATCGGCTCATGCATTGTCTGTTTTAGGCAGGCTGAATCTTACCCCTTCCGATCGGGTGGTGGTATGTTTAAGCGGAAGGGGAGACAAGGATCTTGATACCTATATGAAAGCGATGAATAAATAAATGACTATGAGTAGAATCACCAACCTATTTGAACAAAAAAAACAGCGTGTGCTGAATGTATATTTTACTGCGGGATACCCTGCATTGAATGATACATTAACAGTGATGCGTTCACTGGCTTCTGCGGGTGCTGATCTGATTGAAATCGGAATGCCCTACAGTGATCCGCTGGCAGACGGTCCCGTGATACAGGATAGCAGCAGCAAGGCATTGGCCAATGGAATGACCATTCAAACCCTTTTTGAACAGTTAAAAGGGTTTCGCAAGGATCCTTTACTCGCCAAAACCGGTGTGGTATTAATGGGTTATATGAATCCGGTGCTGCAGTATGGTTTTGAAAAATTTTGTGCAGCTGCCGCCGAAGCAGGTGTGGATGGATTAATTCTCCCGGATTTGCCGGAATATGAATTTGAAAACGAATTCGGCGTCATTATTAAAAAGTACGGGCTCGATTTTGTGTTCCTGGTAACCCCGGAAACCACCAATGCCCGTATACATCAGCTGGACAGGCTCAGTTCAGGATTCCTCTATGCGGTCAGCTCTTCTGCAACCACAGGTGGAAATACGAATTTTGCTGCAGTGGAGGTTTATTTGCAAAAGCTGCAGCAGATGAAGCTGAATAACCCGGTACTGGTCGGTTTTGGTATCAGGGACCGCGCCAGTTTTGACTCGGCCTGTACATATGCCAATGGCGCTATTATCGGCAGCGCCTACATTAAAGCGCTTGCCAATGTAACGGATATTGATGCCGCTACAAAAGCATTTGTGAAACCGATTATACAAGCTAAATAACGTAAACGTGAAACTGGTCATTATAAAATACAATGCGGGCAATATTCAATCGGTATTGTATGCGCTGGAGCGGATTGGTGCTACTGCCATTGTTACAGACGATATCGCCGAAATAAAGGTTGCAGACAAAGTGATATTTCCGGGTGTGGGAGAAGCCAGCACGGCCATGCGCTATTTAAAAGAACGAAAACTGGATCAGGTAATCGCGGGGCTGCAGCAACCGGTGCTGGGAATCTGCCTGGGTATGCAGCTCATGTGCAGGTATAGCGAAGAGAACAACACCGATTGCCTGGGAATCTTCAACGAAGATGTGAAAGCCTTTACTGCATCTGCAACGGCAGCTATTAAAATTCCGCAGATAGGCTGGAACAATATCTATCATCTTAAAACGCCCTTGTTCAACGGAGTAAAGGAAAACAGTTATTGCTATTTTGTACATGGTTTTTATGCGGCATTGGGCGAACATACTATTGCTGCCACGGAGTATGGAATTGAATACAGCTCGGCCCTGCACAGGGATAATTTTTACGGAACACAGTTCCATCCTGAAAAAAGCGCCGGTGTTGGAGAACAGATATTGAAAAACTTTATTGAACTGTAAATACAAGTGCATGGAGATTATACCCGCAATAGATATCATTGATGGTAAATGTGTAAGACTTACCCAGGGCGATTACAACCAAAAGAAAATATACAATGAAAATCCGCTGGAAGTAGCCAGGGAATTTGAAGATGCAGGCATCAAAAGGCTGCACCTGGTAGACCTGGATGGAGCCAAAGCAGGCGCAGTGCAAAACTGGAAAGTATTGGAATCCATTGCAGGGTTCACCAAACTGACCATCGATTTTGGCGGGGGCATTAAAAAAGAGTCCGATCTTAAGATTGTATTCAATTCGGGTGCTGCACTGGCTACTATTGGCAGCCTGGCCGTAAAGGACCCGGCAACATTTGGCGACTGGATCCTGGACTATGGCGGAGACAAATTTTTTTTAGGGGCGGATGTAAAGGAAGAAAAAATTGCGGTAGGCGGCTGGCTGGAAACTACTGAGCTTTCCGTATTTGATTTTATCCAGGATTACATTGTCCGGGGAATCAGCCAGGTTTTTTGCACCGATATCAGCAAAGACGGAAAACTGGAAGGCCCCTCGCTGGATTTGTACAGGGCGCTGATTGATCGTTTCCCCGACCTTCATTTTGTGGCCAGTGGCGGGGTGAGTAATATGGATGATGTACTTTCTTTAAAAGCCATTGGTTGTAAGGGCGTGATTATCGGGAAAGCCCTCTACGAGGGAAGGATCACCATCGATGAATTAAGTAAACTGAATCAAGCACTTTAAAACAGATAATTTTGCTGACGAAAAGAATTATACCCTGTCTTGACATTAAAGACGGGCGTACGGTAAAGGGGGTGAATTTCGAAAACATCCGCGATGCGGGAGACCCGGTGGAACTGGGGGCGCTTTATGCAGCCCAGGGTGCGGATGAGTTGGTATTCCTCGACATTACTGCCACCAATGAACGAAGGAAAACCCTGAGTGCGCTGGTCAATAAGATTGCACACCATATCAATATTCCCTTCACGGTAGGCGGGGGCATTGTTTCGGTAGATGATGTAAGTGTGCTGCTGCAAAACGGCGCGGACAAGATTTCGGTGAATACCTCGGCCTTTAAAAACCCAGGGCTGGTAAAAGAGCTGGCGAAGGAGTTTGGCAGCCAGTGCGTGGTGCTGGCCATTGATACCAAAAAGGAATCCGATGGCAACTGGTATGTGTACCTGAATGGCGGGCGGGTAAAAACCGATAAGCTTTGTTTCGACTGGGCCAGGGAAGCCGTGGAGCTGGGTGCCGGAGAAATCCTGCTTACTTCCATGAACAACGATGGCACCAAGCAGGGCTTTGCACTCGATATTACCCGGCAGTTATCCATGAACCTGCCCGTACCGGTGATTGCTTCCGGCGGCGCCGGAACAATGGAACACTTTGCAGATGTGTTTGAACAATCCGGCGCCGATGCCGCCCTGGCTGCCAGTATCTTCCATTTTAAGGAGATCGGTATTCCTGCATTGAAAGAATATCTGGCCGAAAAAGGCATCGCTATGCGATTATAACCCAAATTTGTACTACGAATACAGCGACTATGAAAGTTGATTTTAAAAAATACAGTGATGGCCTGGTTCCGGCAGTGATTCAGGATTATCAAACCCACAAAGTGCTGATGCTCGGATTCATGAACGAAGCGGCGTTGGCCAAAACCACCGAAACAGGAAAAGTTACTTTTTACAGCAGAACCAAACAAAGGCTCTGGACCAAGGGAGAGGAAAGCGGAAATTTTCTGGAGCTGAAATCCATTGCATCCGACTGTGATGATGACACCCTGCTGATTAAAGTGCATCCACTGGGGCCAACCTGTCATACAGGGGCGGATACCTGCTGGAGTGAGCCCAACCACAGCGGGGATTTCTTATTGTATCTCCAGGATATCATCAATCTGCGTAAGAAGGCGCCTGTGGAAGAATCCTATGTGGCCCGCATGTTTTCAAAAGGGTTGAATAAAATTGCCCAAAAAGTGGGGGAGGAAGCGGTGGAAATGGTGATAGAAGCCAAGGACAATAATACCGATCTGTTCCTGAACGAATCGGCCGATCTGCTTTTTCATTATTTGCTTTTACTTAACGCTAAAGGGCATACTTTAGCAGATGTATTGGCGATTCTTCAAAAACGTCATTCCAAATAATTATGAATAAATTATTTATAGCTGTTTTTTTGTTCATCGGTTTTACTGCAACTGCACAGGATGGTTTCGAAATCAAAGCTGAGCTGAAAAATACCAAACCCAATACACTGGTTTTTCTCATGAACGGAAGCGATGGCAAAACCATTGCCACCGATACAATCCGTAATGGCGTTTTTACTTTCAAAGGAAAGCTTGCAGAACCCGATATATTCCAGATTGGTTTTATTGGCTACAAGGAAGGGATTGACCTGTTTCTCGATAACAATACCGTTACCATTAACGGAGACTTTAATGAACTCAGTAAGGCCGAGATCAAAGGCTGCCCTGTTGAAGACGATTACCAGTTGTTCAAATCGAGGTTCAATCCCATCCGGGAATCATTGAATAGCCTGGCCGCCCGGATCAGCCCGGAAAAGAATCCGCAAACAAGAGATTCCCTGATCCGTTTGTTTGAAACCTCCAAAGGGAAAGTGCTGGAAGAGGCCAATGCTTTTACCGCCGAAAAGAAAGCCTCTCCGGTAAGCCCGTTTGTGCTGTTTGTGATTAATCCCCTGTTAAGCGGCATCCCCGAACTGGAACAACGCTACAATGCCCTGGAGCCGGCGGCTAAAAAAGGAACCTTCTCTAAAATGCTGGAGAAGACCATCAGTGATGCCAAAGTGAACGGCATCGGAACAGCCGCGCTGGAATTCAGTCAAAAAGATACCTCCGGTAAAATGGTCTCCCTTTCTTCCTTCAGGGGAAAATATGTGCTGATCGATTTCTGGGCCAGCTGGTGCGGACCCTGCAGGGCCGAAAACCCGAATGTGGTAGCGGCTTACAATCTCTATAAGCACAAGAACTTTACCGTATTGGGTGTTTCACTGGACGAGAGCAAATCCAGCTGGATGAATGCAATCCGCAAAGACAAGCTCGCCTGGAACCATGTCAGTGATCTTAAATACTGGAATAACGCTGTAGCCCGTCTTTACAGGGTGGAAAGCGTTCCGGCTAATTTTCTGATCGATCCCAATGGGATTATCATTGCAAAAGACCTGCGGGGTGAGGCCTTGCACCAGACACTGAAAATGTTGTTGAAATAGCTGTTAAACCGGCCATCCATTTTTGTGTCTGATTACAGTGGATTTTCTATTTTGCCTCTTCATACAGCATGAAGCAACTATTTATTTTCGTTTTTATACTGATTACCGGAACTGCACAGGCCCAGCAAACTGCTTTGCGTGAAAAAACAAGGTTTGGTATCATCATGGGGAACCTGGTAGAATATACCTCCGGGAAAGCCGTTCCCTATGCAAGGGTAGACCTGTATCATCATACGTCAGATACGGTGCTGGTGTCTACCATTTCGGATAAGAACGGCGCTTTTGAGTTTAACCAGCTTGGCTTTGGGTATTATTCGCTGGTGGCAAGATCAATGGGGCTGGCAGATACCAGGATCGACAGTATTTACCTGCGTGCAGACCGCTACGATTTTAATATCGGGGATGTAAAAATGAAGGAAGCCGGTAATACACTGAATGAGGTCATTGTGTATTCGGAAAAACCCTTAATCGAAAATAAAGACGATAAACTCACCTATAATGTAGGTGAGAGCGCATTGAGCAGCGGTTCCAGCACTGCAGAGATCCTGAAGAATATCCCCCTCATCAACAACGATCCAAATGGGAAAATTCTTCTGAAGGGAAAGGAGCCCAAGATCCTGATCGATGATAAGCCCACAGAGCTGAACGCGCAGCAGTTGCAGGATTTGCTGGAAAGTTTGCCCGGAAGCAGTATCGACAAAGTGGAGATCATGAGCAACCCGCCTCCGCAATATGCTACCGAAACAGGAGGTGTTATCAATATTATTACCAGGAAAGGAAAGATCGGCTGGGTGGGAAGAATCAACCTGAGCGCCGGTACAAGGGGAGAAGGTAATTTCTCCACCAACCTCAGCTACCGGAATAAAAAACTGTCGCTGAATCAATCGATCGGAACCGGCGTCAGCCAGATCGGCGGGCATAGCTACAGCAACCGGCAGAATTTTTATACGGACTCCACCAATTATTTCAATACCACCGGAGCATTCTTTAACAAGAATATTCGTCCGAATCTGCGTACGCAACTGGATTATGAAATGAACAAGAACAACCAGGCAGGTTTGGTGTACCAGAGTAACCTGAACTTTTTCGATAATACCAGCAGGAACAGTTATACCAATCTCAACCGGTTCGGGGAAGTTTATAAGATCAGCACCAGGGAAAACCAGAGCAAGGGTGACGGCTATACCCATGCCCTCACACTTTCTTATACCCGCAAGGGAAAAAAGAACCTGGCAGAAGTGTTGCGGATGATCCTTTCCGGGAATATCAGCAAGAACGATAACGACCGCGACTTCTTTCAGCAATTTCTAGACCCCGGTTATATACCAACCGGTATTGATTCGGTGCAAACACAGTATTTTAATTCCAAAAACCGTTCTGCTTCCGCGAGACTGGAATATACCAAACCCCTGCAACTGAAAGGAAGTAATTTCTCCGGTGGCATCACTTACCTGTTGTCTGATTACCACAATTACCTGAATACCTCCTTCCTGAGAAAAGCAGACGGGGTATTGGTGCCCAATGATCTGCTCAGCAATGATTTTTTGTTTAAGCAGAACATCCTTACGGCAAGAGCGGGATTCAGTTTCCTCTTTCCGGGAAATGTTCGCCTCACTGCCGGAGCACAGGCAGAGCATACGCGGATGTCGTTTGATTTCATCAAAGGCAATGTGAGCAATGTAGACAACGATTACTGGAACATCCTTCCGAATGCCACCCTGCGGAAGGAATTTGATAAAACCCTGAATACCTCACTGGTGTACAGGGCCACCATTCGCAGGCCCGGTATCAGCGAACTGAATCCCAATGTGGATTACGGAGATCCGTATAATCTTCGCTTTGGTAATCCGTTCCTGCTGCCTTCGCTGTCGCATAATTTCGACTGGAACTTCAGCTGGATGAAAGGGAAATATTATATCAATACTTCCCTGGGCCTGAACAAGGTAAAGCATGTATTCAATAGCATCCGTACATTAACAGAAGGCGGTAAAACACAGATTACCTGGCTGAACATTGCCGACCGGAACGAATATGAGGCCAGCGCATTCGGAGGATATACTTTCACCAAGGAGTTCAGAATGAATGCCAGTGCAGGATACACTTTCAATGAATACAGTGAAAGGGAAAAGCAATTGTACAATTACAGGAACGGCGGTACTTTTTATACCAGTGTAAATTATACCTTCACACCAACCAATGTCTGGAACTTTGAAGGATCCGCCAGGTACAACAGTTTTGCCAATCCACAAGGCAGAAGCAGGAGTAATATCAGTTTAAATCTTGGCGTACAAAGAAAATTCTTCGACCGCAGGCTGATTGTAGCGTTCAATATGGTGGATCCCTTTACACCGCAGCAATACGTAACGGTTACCAATGGTCAGCGCTTTACCGTAGAGAGTTTTAACGCCACCAGTACGCGCAATTACAGGCTGTCTGTCAGTTACCAGCTCAACAGGCTTGTACAGAAAAGTAACCTCAAAGAAAAGGAGAAACAGCAGTTACTGAATAAACTGAAGCAGCCAAAAGTTTAATGTGCAGTGTTGGGTAGCTTTGTTTTCAACCAGCTGTTCTTTAACGGAACCAGCCAATCGTTCAGCAGCATGTTCTTATTCGTAACCAGGTTGTTGAAATACAGCGTGTCTGCATCGATGAATCCATTCTCCAGTGCATAATTCAACTGATTCAGCGGCAGGATTTCCACTTTGTCTTTTACAATGAATCCAAGGCTTTGCCTGTTGAGCAGATCTACATTGAATTTTTGTTCAATTTCCTTGATCAGCCGAATGGATTTGTCGGCGCTGGAGCCGCAAAGACGGGCGGAAGAATCATCTGCCATCAGTACGATGAACTGCCCAAAGAACAGACTGGCATAGCCTTTAATCAGCGAGCCGTGGCTTTCCCAGTTACTGATGAAGTCGTTGAGAATTTTTTCCAGCTCCAAAGCTTCGCTAATGCTGAACAGGCGGCTGCTTTGGTAAATCCAGACTTTGGAGTTGTCGTGGAAACCGGCCGGAATATGTTGTTGGTATTGTAAGTCCATATTGTTTATTTTTTATTGCATACTTGCGGCAATCATCTCGGCTATGTCTAATACAGCTACTTCGTTTTCCTTCTCCCGGTTTTTAACCCCATCGGTAATCATGGTGTTGCAGAAAGGACAGGCAGCGGCAATAAAGCCTGCACCGGTTTCAAGGGCTTCGTCGGCTCTTTCGATATTGATGCGTTTGTTTCCCGGCTCATCTTCCTTGAACATCTGGGCGCCGCCTGCACCGCAGCATAATCCATTGCTTTTGCAACGTTTCATTTCCACCAGCTCTGCATCCAGCGCTTCCAGTATTTTGCGGGGCGCCTCATAAATATCATTGGCACGGCCCAGGTAACAGCTATCGTGATAAGAGATTTTCTTCCCTTTAAATGCACCGCCTTCCTTCAGCTTAATTTTCCCTTCGTCAATCAGTTGCTGCAGCAAGGTGGTATGGTGCAGTACTTCATAAGCGCCCCCCAGTTCGGGGTATTCATTCTTAAGTGTGTTGAAGCAGTGCGGGCAGGTAGTTACGATCTTTTTAATGCCGTACCCATTTAATACCTGGATATTCTGGTAGGCCATCATCTGAAACAGGAACTCATTGCCGGCCCTTCGTGCAGGATCGCCTGTGCAGGCTTCCTCTTTACCAAGAATCGCGAATTTCATACCTACTTTATCAAGAATGGCGGCAAATGCTTTGGTGATCTTCTGTGCACGCTGATCAAAACTACCTGCACACCCTACCCAGAACAGCACTTCCGGTGTTTCACCGGCTGCCATCATTTCCGCCATTGTATTAATCTTCATAACAATCGTTTAAATTAGTTCAGATAATTAAGAGGCCATTTCCTCCGCCCATTTGTCGCGCTCATCCGGGGCAAATTTCCAGGGGGCAAAATTGTTTTCAATATTGCTGAATGTGCCGTTCCATTCCTGTGGCGCATTGCTTTCTTCCATAATCAGCGATCTGCGCAATTCCATAATGATATCCAGCGGCGCAATGCTTACCGGGCAGGCTTCCACACAGGCATTGCAGGTAGTACAGGCACGGAGTTCTTCCACACTGATATAGTTGTGCAGCAACGATTTTCCGTCGTCTTTGAATGTTTTATGGAGGTTTATATTTCTGCCCACATCTTCCAGCCTGTCGCGGGTAGCCATCATGATTTTGCGCGGGCTCAGCAGTTTGCCGGTGAGATTGGCCGGGCAGGAAGCGGTACATCTTCCGCACTCGGTACAACTGTACGCATCCAGCAGGTTTTTCCAGCTCAGATCAAAGATATCTTTTGCGCCAAAACGGGCAGGGGGTGGGGCATCGGCAGGTGCAAGTTCGGGCTGCATGGCATAGCGCACTTCGTTCTGCACGGCAGGCATATTTTTGATTTTACCCTGCGGCTCCAGCCTGGCATAATAGGCATTCGGGAACGCCAGCATAATATGCAGGTGCTTGGAATAGGGCAGGTAGTTTAAAAAAGCAAAAATGCCGATGATGTGTAACCACCAGGCAGTACGTTCAATACCAACCAGTGCTCCGTCGGAGAAGCCGTTGAAGAGCGGGGCAAGCAGATCTGAGAAAAAGAAAGCTCCGGTTGTATGGTAGTGCTCAGCACCGCGGCCCTGCAAAACCTGATCAGCGGCATTCATGCAGAGAAACAGGCTCATCAGTACAATTTCGGTCAGCAGGATGTAGTTGGCATCGCTGCGGGGCCAGCCGTTCAGGTCTTTGCTGATGAATCTTTTGAGTTGAATGATGTTTCTGCGGATCAGGAAGATGATACATACCAATATCACCGTAGCTGCGAGGAATTCAAAAAAGTTGATCAGCCAGGTATAAACGCCGCCTAAAACAGGGAGAAAGAGGCGGTGGGTGCCTGAAATACCATCCAGTACAATCTCCAGCACTTCCACATTGATGATGATAAATCCTGCATATACCACCAGGTGCAGGATGGCCACCAGTGGATTTTTGAACATTTTTTTCTGTCCCAGCGCCAGCAAAATCAGGTTGTTCCACCGTTTACCGGGATCGTTGGACAGGTCTTCATCCTTTCCCAGTAAAATATTCCGTCTGATTTCTCCGGTTTTTTTGGCAAACAGAAAACTACCGGTTGCAGCCAGGATCAGGAACCCGATTTGTGGTATATAATGCATACAAAACAGTTATGCCGCTAAGATAGTAATTTAAGGGGTGCAGGAACCAATTGTTGATTGCATTTATTGTTGTTATTTTGAGGGATAAACCATCAAGATGTCCGAAAAAAGATATATCCTCTCTGCCGCAGAGGCAGCGCAGAAATTGCATCGCATGAGCCTTCAGCTTGCAGAAAACCTGAGCGGCAATACAGCGCCTGTTATACTGATCGGAATCCGTAACAACGGGGTGGTGCTGGCAGCGAAGATCGAAGCCCTTCTAAAGCAGTATATCCCCAATCCCCTTAAGACCATTTTTCTGCAAATGGACAAGCAGCACCCCACTACGGTTAACCTGAGTGAGGAAGTGGCGCTCAATAATGCCAATGTGATCCTGGTAGACGATGTGGCCAATAGCGGGCGGACCATGCTTTACGCCCTGAAACCTTTGCTGGAAGCACATCCCCGTTCCATTCAAACGATGGTGCTGGTAGAAAGAATGCACAAGCTCTTTCCGGTTAATCCCAATTATGTGGGGCTGTCTCTGGCAACTACACAGGAAAGCCATATCCAGGTAGAAACGAAAGACGGCGAAGTGACCGGCGCTTTTGTGGTTTGATTGTTTTAACTTTAAGATTCATCAATACTTTATACGATGGAAAAGTTGGTACATGCATTAAACGACAGGATTCTGTCACTGACCATGCGTATCCGGGAA
The DNA here is from genome assembly GCA_015999745.1 of Sphingobacteriia bacterium. GTDB lineage: Bacteria > Bacteroidota > Bacteroidia > Chitinophagales > Chitinophagaceae > Sediminibacterium. The sequence goes on from JAECQP010000005.1 coordinate 48,202, forward strand.
ACCTATCCCGAGCTCTCCAAATACATCGAAGAAATGCCGGTAAGCATACCCAATGAGCCTGATCCGCATGTCCAGGCAAAACAATTGCAGGTCTATTACGATTCGCTGAAAAACATACTCAACAAATATGCGGAAGGACATGGCTGGGATTTGGAGTAAAGCCTATTGTTTTCTGAACTTTTATTACTAAAATTGCCTACTAAAAAATATAATATGGACGCTTCCATACAGGAAAGGATTAATGTTTGGGTGAACGGAAATTACGACGCAGACGCCAAAAATACGATTGCAGATTTGCAGAAGAACCATCCGGATGAGCTGGCAGATGCTTTTTACCGGAACCTCGAATTTGGTACGGGAGGATTACGCGGATTGATGGGAGTGGGTACCAACAGGGTCAATAAATATACCATTGGTATGGCTACACAGGGTTTTGCCAATTACCTGAAGAAAATATACGCCAACGAAGAAATAAAACTGGCCATTGCACATGACAGCCGCAACAACAGCCGATTCTTTGCAGAAACGACTGCCAATGTGTTTGCAGCCAATGGTATTAAAGTGTTCCTTTTTGAATCACTGCGTCCCACACCGGAGTTGAGCTTTGCCATCCGTCACCTGGGATGTAAGGCCGGGGTGGTTTGTACCGCATCCCATAATCCGAAGGAATACAATGGCTATAAAGCATACTGGAACGACGGCGGTCAATTGGTTCCACCGCACGATAAAAATGTGATTAAAGAGGTAGAGGCCATCAACAGCGTGGATGAGGTAAAATGGACAGGTGGCGAAGCCAATATCACCCTGCTTGGAAAAGACATGGACAATGCATATCTGGATATGGTAAATAACCTGAGTGTTTATCCCGACGTGATTGCCCAACAGCATGACCTTAAAATTGTTTACACGCCCATCCATGGAACCGGTATTACCCTTGTTCCGGATGTATTGAAGCGTTTTGGGTTTACCAATGTTACGGTTGTGGAAGAGCAGGCAACACCTGATGGTAATTTCCCTACCGTGGCATACCCCAATCCGGAGGAAAGCGAAACCATGAGTATTGGTTTGCAAAAAGCCAGGGCACTGGATGCAGATATTTTACTGGGAACAGACCCGGATGCCGACCGTGTTGGTATTGGTGTAAAAAATCACAAGGGCGAGTGGGTGCTGATGAATGGTAACCAAACAGCCGTACTGGCATTTGCTTACATGATCGAGGCCCGCAAGGCCAAAGGCATCGCACAGCCCAATGATATGGTGATTACGACCATTGTGACCACTGAAATGATCAATGAAGTGGCGCGGCAAAACAAGGTAGGTTGCTACAATGTACTGACCGGGTTTAAATGGATCGCCGAAAAAATCAAGGAACTGGAAGGTCACGAAAACTATGTAATAGGCGGGGAGGAAAGTTTTGGTTTAATGATCGGCGACCAGATCCGCGATAAGGATGCCATCAGCGCCGTTGCCCTGATGTGCGAAATGGCCGCTTATGAAAAGGCAAAAGGAAAGAGTCTCTTCGACAAAATGATTGAGCTCTATATTCAATATGGTTTCTACTACGAGAACCTGATCAGCATAACCAAAAAAGGCATGAACGGCCAGAAGGAAATTGCTGCTATGATGGAAGGCTATCGCAGCAATCCTCCGGCAGTGATCAATGGTTCTGCGGTGGTAACCCTGCTCGACTATGAATTGCAGACCGGTAAGGACCTGCAAACAGGAGAAACCTGGGCAATAAATCTGCCAAAGAGCAATGTGCTGCAATTTATTACGGCAGACGGCAGCAAGATTTCTGCCCGTCCTTCCGGAACCGAGCCTAAGATCAAGTTCTATTTCAGCGTCAATACGCAACTGGCTTCCAAAACGGAGTTTGATGCCAAACAGCTGGAACTGGAAAACCGGATCAAAGGGATCATCCGTGATATGCAGCTTGGATAAATAAGTTCTTCTTCTGTATATTCGCGGCATGCAACCAGACAGAGATTACAAGGATAGTTTTCAGCACAAAGGGATGAGGAAAAAGCTGATAGAAGTGCTGCGTGAGAAAGGGATTACGGATGAGGCGGTACTGGAAGCCATGAACAATATCCCCCGTCATTATTTCCTGGATTCTGCATTTGATAAGATTGCTTATGAAGACAGGGCGTTTCCGATCGCTGCCGATCAGACAATTTCGCAACCGTATACCGTAGCATATCAAACACAGTTGTTGCAGGTGAAAAAGGGCGACAGGATTCTTGAAATCGGTACGGGAAGCATTTATCAGACTACGGTACTGGCAGAGATGGGTGCACAGGCCGTATTTACGATTGAACGGCAGAAAAAACTGTTCGACGAGCAGAAACGCTACTATCATTTCCGCAGCAAATATCCCAATATCAAATTCTTTTATGGAGATGGATTTGCCGGGCTGCCCACTTACGCTCCCTTCGATAAGATCCTGATCACCGCCGCTGCCCCCTTTATTCCACCTAAACTGGTGGAACAACTGAAACCGGGCGGTTGTATGGTGTTGCCGGTGGATGAGGGCGAAGCGCAGCGTATGTTGCGTATCACGAAACGGGAGGATGGCAGTATTCAGGAAGAAGCTTTTGAGCGCTTCTCTTTTGTGCCGATGCTGACCGGGAAGAATGAATAATACAGGTTTTCAGGAAAATTTAATGCTGCAAAAACAACATGGGTTTATTTTTGTACTAATTTTAGTGTAAAATAATACTATGTCAAAAGTTGTCAAAGGAAAGGCGCTGGCACCCGGGGAGAACAAACCCCTGAAAATCAGGCATGGTGTATACCAGCGGCAGGGCAGTGTATTATCGATTGTCAGGGAGCCTGTTACCGAAGCGTCCATCAAAACAACTGCAAAGATTCCGGGCGAAATGACCGGTTTTGAAAAAATGGTTGTGTTGGAAGGTGGCCTGTCCAAGAATGACCTGGTTCAACTGAAAGATAAATCCGGCCTGGGGTACGATCAGCTGGCCAATGTGCTGTCCGCGGCAAGGACTACGTTAATCAATAAAAAAGGGAAAGAGCGTTTCAGCAGAGACCTGAGCGAGCGGATACTGAGCCTGGCGGATATTTATTCGTACGGGTATAAAGTGTTTGAAGAAGTGGACGCTTTCAATGAATGGGTGGATACGCCCAATGCTGCGCTGGGCGGTAAAAAGCCTTTTGCCTTGCTCGATAACCAGTTTGGAAGAGAAGAGGTTAAAAACCTGATTGGCCGTATTGAATATGGCGTTTATTCCTGATTCCCTTTTATGACCGTATATCGCTTATCCAAAAAGCAATTTGCATCAGATCTTACAGGGGAAGGGGCCCGGTTGTTTGGCGGACGCTGGAACCACATACACACAGGCTGTTTGTATACATCTGCGTCCCGGGCGCTTGCCTTACTGGAGTTTTCTGTAAATGTAAACAGGATACTGGCGCCTAAAAGCCTCTGTATCGTAACGCTGGAAATTTCTGAAAAAAACATGTTGAAGCTGGATATCCGGGATTTGCCAGGAAACTGGCAGGAGGTTCCTGCACCCGGATCGACCCGGGATTTTGGAACAGGCTTATTGCAGGAAGCCCGTTACAGTGTCATTGCCATACCTTCGGTGATTGTTCCGGATGAATACAATTATCTGCTGAATCCCCTGCATAAAGACCATGCAAAACTACGTATTACTGCAGTCCGGGAACTGGACTACGATGGCCGGATCAAAGCGGGACCAACAGGGCAAAAATAAAGAGTGGCCGCTTTCGCGAACCACTCTTCTCTTGAACTTACTCTAAAACTCAACACAAAATTTTTATTGCTGAATCATATCCATACCGCCATTCTGGTCGGCCTTGGTGTTCTTACGTTTGAACAGTGTGGCATCAAACTTACCAAAGCGATAGCTGAAGTTCAGTCGCAGAATCTGCGGGTCTCTTCTACGCTGGCTGGTCTGATTAAAGAAAGTACTCTCTGAATAGGATTCAAATAACTGTGTTCTGAAAATATCGTTCATGCTTAAGGTAAGCACACCTGTTTTCCCGTTTTTCCAGGTAAAGTCTTTGCGGATCGCCAGATCCACGCCATAACGTGGCAGGTTGTAACCTTGTGCGCCGGATTGAGGGCCGCCGCCAAACATCATACCGCCGCCGCGACCGCCGCCACCGCCAGAGCTTGGCGGCAATACGGTTTTAGCCATATAATCTCCGCTTAGCTGAATGGAAACACCTTTAGCAACTTTAAATGTATTGTTCAGTTTGGCAAACCAGCTCAACTGTTCCTGGCTCAGGTTGTCCTGGCCGGGTACATTGGCATTGATTTTTGAATTGAAAATGTTCAAACTGGCTGTCATTTCCCACCATTTGGTGATGGGGGTTTTATTGGTCAGTTCCAACCCGTAGGTAAAGGCTTCGTTGGCGTTGATGTAAGTACTGAAATAAGCGCTGTCGCCTGGAATCAGGGCATTGGCATCCCGATATACGTAGCGGGTAATCAGGTTGGTGGAATATTTGAAGAAGGCGGTAGCCAGGAAATTAGATCCCTTCTTGTAAGCATTGTTCCAGGACATTTCGAATGAGTTAGTGAACTCCGGCTTCAGCCCGGCATTACCAATATTGATGTTCTGCGGATCGGAATAATCTGGGAACGGCATCAACTGAAAGAAGTTCGGCCTGTTAACCCTGCGGGAATAGTTGATCTGGTAATCCTGCTTATCGTTGATCTTATAGGTAATGAAAGCACTTGGGAACAGGCTCAACGGATAGTTTACTTTAAAGCTGGCAGAGTCCTGACCCTTCGCATTCAGTAAGGTGCCGTTGTAGTTGGAACTTTCGGCACGTAACCCCAGCTGGTAGCTCCATTTCTTCACTTTAAAACTGTACGTGGAATAGGCCGCATACACCTGGTCGTTGTATTTGTAGCGATTGCTGATCAACGGAACCAGCTCGTACACATTGGTTGAAGCATTCATCCGGTACTGATCCAGGATATTGCTGAAATCACGGATTGCGCCTCTGCCACCGGCTTCAAATTTGGAGTCTTCGGTCAGCGGATTTTCATAATCTACCTGAAAAGTGTGGTTGATGGTATTACCATTTCCCAATCCTTTCTGCAGCAACGGCGTTCCTTTGGCAGTACCATCCAGGTTGTAAGTGCGGTTGGCAATATTGGACTCGTTATTGTTTTTGCTGTTGTTGTAGTTGTAGTCTGCAGAAATATTATGCCCGTTTTTCTCAAAATTGTGTTTGTAACTCAGCTGCGTACCAATGTTTTCGAAGTTGGATGTTGATTGTGTGTTAATATTATTATAAGAAGTTAAAATACCCTTAATGGTTGAGTCTACTTTCTGGGTCTGATCATTGTTGAACTGGCCTTTGTTGTAGTTGGCCGTAATGGAAATGGTATTTCTGTTGTCCACAAAATAATCAATACCACCTCTGAAGAAGGCAAAATAACCTTTGTTGGTGGAGTTCTGCACATTGTAGATGCTGCTTGGTGTTGTCAGCAGGTTGTTTCTGTTGGTAATACCGTCAGACAAAGATTTACGCTGGTTGTAGCTGCCGCTACCGGTGAAGTTGATCTTGTTCTGGCGGAGGTTGATATCTCCACCCAGGTTTACTCTTCCGCGTGTATCAATGCCGGTTCTCAAACCGCCATTATACCCTGTTTTTTTGTTCTTCTTTAAAACGATGTTTAAGATTCCCGCGTTACCGCCGGAAGCATCAAATTTTGCAGAAGGGTTGGTGATCAGTTCTACTCTGTCAATGATATCTGAAGGAATCTGATCTAATGTAATAGTAGTAGGTCTTCCGTCGATGAATAAAGTAGGGGCCGCATTTCTGAGGGTTACGTTGCCATCAATATCCACGTTCAACGCGGGGATATTTCTCATTAACTCGGTAGCGGATTGGCCGGATCCCATCAGGTTCTTGTCTACGTTGAAAATTTTACGGTCGATGCCCATTTCAAACTGAGGCTTGCTGGAAGCAGTAACGGTTACATTACCCAGGTTGGTGGCGTCTTCCTCCAGCTTAATATTACCCAGGTCTTTGTCGGCCATACCCAGTAATTGCTGCATATTGGCGCCGGAGCGATCCGTAGGCATTTTAATACCAAAGCTGATGGTTTTTTCGAGGTTTTTATAACCCAGGGAGCTCATGATCAGTTTAAAGTTTCCGAATACGGGAAGATTATCAAAACTAAAATCTCCGTTGGCCGGGGTAATGGTCGTACCCAGAATGGCTTCTTTCATTTTCTTTGCAACCGAATCAAACTTATTTCCTTTCAATTGAACGGTAACGCCTTCAATGCCTTTGCCTGTTTTGGGATCCACGGCCTTCCCATAGAAATGGCCGATATTCATGTTTTGTCCGCCGCCGTTTCGGGCGCCCATCATTCCCGGCATCTGGGCCGAGACAAATGAACTGCTGGAAAATACGAAGGTGAGTATAACTAAAAAATTGCGCATCATGATCTTGAATTAATTAAATGCAAAGTTGCATCAGGTTTATGTGGTTAAGATTCGCTTTATACAAGCGGTAATAAGACAAATTTGAATGGGTAAAGTTTAGTCAAATAGGGTGCCACCCGGTCGTACAATCGGTGATCGGCTTGTCTGATCGGTGATCAGGCGATCAATGTCAATAATACCTGAATCAATCCAATCACAAAACCAAGAACTCCGCCAATAATTTCCACAAAACGGAACTCTTTAGACATAATGTCATTGAGCAGTTGTTCAAGTTTATCGGAGGAAAATCCCCTTACTTTTTCAGCAACAATTTTTTCGAGGTCCAGCTCTTCCTGCAGGTTATTCATGTAATTCTTCATGATCTCCGGAAAGAGTTCGGTTAATTCAGCAATAAAGACTGCTTTCAACTGGGTAATGGTCTTATCGCCGATAAACATACTGATTACCGGCATTTGATCGGCCAGTTTAACCCGTAAGAAATGATCGATATGCTGTTCCACAAAGGGCATCAGCTTCTGTACATTGGCCGGATTGCTGATTTTAGCCTCAATATCCTGAAAGGAGAGTAATTCGTTGCTGACCATTTTTCCCAGTTTTTCAGCAAATTGTTGCTGCCTTTTCGGGAAAATACCATGAAACGGGATGCCGAGGATGTATTTAGGCTCCTTCGGGTGAAACAGCATCTTGATAGCTATCCAGTTGGTAAACCAGCCTATAAAGGCTGAAATCAGCGGGATCAGGTAAATCAGCTTCATATTGGGTTTAAATTTAAAAACCTATAAAACAGAAGTCTTATAGGTTTTATAAGGGGAGAACGATGGGTCTCGAACCCACGGCCTTCAGTGCCACAAACTGACGCTCTAACCTACTGAGCTACGCTCTCCGTTTAATTAATGGGCTGCGAAAATAGTATATTTTTTGAAAAAACAATCAATCCAAAGCTTTGTTAATTGGATATATTCATGTTTTAATAAAATCATTTTAGGCTATTTTTGGGCAGATCATGCAAAAACTCAAGCAATTTATGAAGAGTAGAAAAGGTTTGGTGCTCACAGCCATCGTATTATTCGGTGCGCTTTTTTTTGCGTTTCGGAACATTGGAGGCAGTAATGCCAATGAAATGGTTACGCTTCAACAACGTTTACTGAATGCAGTGGGAGCGCTTCTTGAGCAGGAACATTTTAGTCCCCAAGCCATTAACGACGATTTCTCTAAAAAAATTTTCCACAAATACCTGGATCAGCTGGATGGAGATAAAACCCTGTTTTTACAGAGCGATATAGAATCTCTGAAAAAATACGAGACTACCATCGACGACGAAATTCACGGAGCGGTGCTGACGTTTCAGCCGGCGGTAAGCGCCATCTACGCTAAGCGGGTAGCGGAAGCCAGCCAGCTGTATAAGGACATCCTGTCTAAACCATTCAATTTCTCAGTGGATGAGTCCGTTCAACTGGATGGGGAAAAACTGCCTTTTGCAACCAGTGAAGCTGATCGGATGGATCGTTGGAGAAAGAAACTGAAATACTATACCCTGGAACGCTATGTGGATCTGCTGGATCAGCGAGAAAAAAACAAGGATCAGAAAGGATTCATCAGCAAGCCTGATGATAGCCTGGAACTGGAGGCAAGGACCAAAGTGATGAAATTCATGGATCGTACCTTCAACCGGATCAAAACCACTTTTAATGAAGAACAACGGTTTAACTCATTTGTAAATGTGGTGACCAACCTGATGGACCCTCACACCGATTATTACCCGCCGCTGGAGAAAAGGGGATTTGATGAGCGCATGAGTAACCAGTTTTATGGAATTGGCGCACAGCTGCAGCAGAACGATAATGGAATCAAAATTGCCAGCCTGGTAACAGGCGGGCCGGCCTGGAAATCCGGCCAGATCGCCACCGGAGATATGATAGTAAAAGTAGGACAGGGTAAGGATGAACCGGTGGATGTAAGCGGATATGAAACAGAAGATGCAGTGAAACTGATCCGTGGAAATAAAGGCACAGAAGTAAGCCTGACCATTAAGAAACAGGACGGTACCAGTAAAGTGGTTGCCCTGATTCGTGAAAAGATAGAGCAGGATGAAGGGCTGGCCAGAAGCGCAGTTATTAAGAGTGGCAATGATAAAATCGGCTATATCTCCCTGCCGGATTTTTATGCCAATTTTGAGGACCAAAACGGATTCCGCTGTGCAGATGATGTGGCGAAAGAAGTAACCAAGCTCAAGGCCGAGAATGTAAAAGGCATCATCATCGATCTTCGTTTTAACGGAGGCGGATCGCTGGTGGAAGCTGTAAAAATGGTAGGCTTGTTTATTAAGAGCGGAACCGTAGTGCAGGTGAAAGAGCGCGGAGGCAAGGTAGACAGCAGAACCTGGAGAGACAATGATGAATCTGTGTTATACGATGGCCCGTTAACCGTACTGGTGAATGAATTAAGCGCCTCTGCCAGCGAAATCTTTGCTGCTGCCATACAGGATTATAAGAGAGGAATCGTAATAGGCAGTACCTCCACCTATGGTAAAGGAACAGTACAGCGCCCGATCCCATTCGGTAAGCCCATCGACTTTTACAGTGGCAGAACAGAATATGGTGCAGTAACGCTTACTTTCCAGAAATTCTACAGAGTAAACGGCGGTTCTACCCAGTTGAACGGGGTGGTACCCGATGTGGTGATGCCGGATTCTTATGAATATTTAAAGATCAGGGAAAAAGATAATCCCAACTCATTGCCATGGGATGCCATTGCTAAGACAGATATTCAACCATGGCAGTTTACCGGTTCAACCGATCTGGCTACCATCAGTAAGCAGGAGCAGGCTAAAATTGCTGCCGATGCCAATCTGAACCTGCTGCAGGAAAACCTGCGCTGGTTATCGAAGAACAGCGAGAACCCGGTAGATCTGAAGCTGGAGAAATATAGAACACAGCAAAAACAGGTTGTCAATACCGTGAACCAGAACAATAATCTTCTGAAACTGAAGCAGGAGATGGAGGTTGTTGCCATGGATGCAGATAAGGACAAGTTTTACAACAACCCGGATAAGAACAAGGGAATCCGCTACCAGGAATGGTTGAAGTTCCTGAAAACGGATTTGCATATTGAAGCGGGTGTAAAAGTGGTAAATGAAATTGCCATGTCTCAAATGGCGGCTACTGCACGTAAATAAGCCCTTTTACAACTGGTTGTCGCTGATCGAACTAATGCTGTTACATGGAAAAGAAACTGGAAAAGAAGTGGTTTGCGCTGTATACAAAACCGCGATGGGAAAAAAAGATTGATGCCTCATTACTCAGGAAGGGCATTGAAAGCTGGTGTCCTTTGCAAAAAGTGGAAAAACAGTGGTCCGATCGTAAAAAAGTAGTTGAAGATCCTCTGTTCAAGTCCTATGTATTTGTTAGGATAGCCGAAACAGAAAAAACCAATGTACTCCTGACCGACGGGGTGCTGAATTTTGTATACTATCTGGGAAAACCCGCAGTGATCAAGGAAGAGGAAGTGAACAATATCAAAATGTACCTCGCCGAAAAAGACGCCCGTATTACCATTATTTCAGAAGAAGGATTCCGGGAGGGCGAAAAGATTCGCGTCAACTTCGGAGTGTTCATGGATAAGGAAGGAACCGTATTGCGCGGAAGCAGGAAAAAAGTATACGTACAGTTGCAGAGCCTTGGACAGGTAATGGTTGTTGAGTTCCCCGCAGAATATTTATCTCCGCTTTAATTCAATCCATGTTTAAATCATTATTCCGGCCGGCACGTATGGAAAGAGACCTCTCTTTTATTGGCGTGGATATGCATTCGCATATGTTGCCCGGTTTGGATGATGGGGCTGTAACAATCGAAGCGTCGCTGGGCTATTTCCGGTTAATGCAGGAGTGGGTTAACGGAATGCATTGTAAAGTCCCATATATTCAAAGGGGGGCACAATAATTCCGGAGAAACCATCCTGCCCTGTTATAATTTCCAGTCTACCATCTGATTGGCCCATTCGGGGCGGAAAGGCGTGCTCACACGGATATAGTTATCGGTGTATCCCTCCATCATTCCATCCTTGTTGAATGCTTCGAACAAAACCTTGCGTGTTTGGCCGGCATGCTGGGTGGAGAAGTATTGCAGCTTCATGTAGGAAAGGTTCCGCAATGCTTTGTTGCGCTCGTTTCTTACATGAACCGGTACAACAGGTTTGAATTCCAGCGCCTTGGTATGGTCTCTTTCAGAATAGGTAAATACGTGCAGGTAAGAAACATCCAGTGAATGCAGAAAATCAAATGTTTCCCTGAAATGCCCGTCTGTTTCTCCGGGGAATCCAACAATCACATCTACGCCAATAGCCGCATGCGGCATCAGTTGCTTAATCAGCTGCACTCTTTCTGTATATAGTTCGCGCTTGTAACGCCTGCGCATCATGCCCAGTATTTCATTGGAACCGCTTTGCAGGGGGATATGAAAATGCGGCATGAACTGATCGCTGTTGGCTACCCATTCAATGAGTTCGTTGGTTAAGAGATTGGGCTCTATCGAAGAAATCCTGTAACGGGCAATACCGGTAACCGCATCGAGGGCTTTCACCAGGCCGGTAAAATTTTCATCGTACTTCCTGTCTCCATTCGGACCTTTCCCGAAATCGCCCAGGTTTACGCCTGTAAGTACAATCTCTTTTACTCCATCAGCAGCCAGGCCCTGCGCATGCTTCACCACATTGGCTACCACATCGCTCCGGCTCTTACCCCTTGCCATGGGAATGGTACAGAAAGAACAGTTGTAATCGCAGCCGTCCTGTACTTTCAGGAAACTGCGGGTACGGTCATTTTGGGAGAAAGAAGCATTGAAGCCGCTGACCTCCCCGATATCGCAACTGCAGATTCTGGCTGCATCGTTGGTTTTGGTGAGCGTGCCGATGTGGCGAACGATATTAAATTTTTCCGCAGCCCCCAAAACCAGGTCAACTCCCGGAATATTGGCAATTTCCGCAGGTTTGAGCTGGGCATAACAGCCGGTGATGACTACAAAGCTGTCGGGCGCTTTTCGCTGGATCCTTCTGACCAGTTGCCGGCACTCTTTATCGGCATTATCGGTAACAGAGCAGGTGTTGATTACATACACGTCGGCCAGATCGGTGAAATCCCGCTTTTCAAAACCCTCCTGTTCCAGCAGTCTGGAAAGGCTGGAGGTTTCGGAAAAGTTGAGTTTGCAACCCAGCGTATGAAAGGCAACGGTCTGTTTTTTGTTCATTGGGCGGCAAAGTTAAGGAAATACGGGAAAGACTATGCAGGATAGGGTATTCGGGCGGGGAAAGGCTCATTTTCTAAGATTTTCTTAATTCTTCCCAAACAAGCCCTTCTATTTCAAATTTTAGCTATAATAAACTATGTTTGCCCGTCTTAAAAATCAAAACCAGTATGAAGTTTAGCAAGATCAATAACATCACAGGTTGGGCCGTGTTTTTAATCGCAAGCCTTGTGTACATCATGACTGCCGAAGCAAGGGGTAGTTTCTGGGATTGCGGTGAATTTGTGAGCAGTTGTTTCAAGTTGCAGATTCCCCATCCGCCCGGAGCGCCATTGTTTGTTATACTGGGCAGGTTGTTTGTTGTAGTATTCGGCGATAATCCGATGAATGCTGCAAAGGCGGTGAACATCATGAGCGCGCTGGCCAGTTCTTTTACCATCCTGTTCCTGTTCTGGACCATTACGCATTTCGCCCGCAGGATTGTGAACCTCAAAATAACAGAACCCCCAAGCGCTTACCAGATATGGTCCGTTATGGGTGCGGGTGTTGTAGGCGCCCTGGCATATACCTTCAGTGATTCATTCTGGTATAGCGCCGTGGAAGGAGAAGTGTATGCTTTGTCCAGTTTCTTTACCGCCATTGTATTCTGGGCTATCCTGAAATGGGAGCACCAGGCCGATGAGCCGGGCGCAGACCGCTGGATTGTGTTTATTTTCTTTATAATGGGTCTGTCTATCGGTGTTCACTTGTTGAACCTTCTGACGATTCCAGCTATTGTAATGGTGTACTATTTCCGTAGGCGTGAAAGCTTCCATGTGTCTTATTCAGCTATCCGCGGATGGTTTATCAGGATTGTATTGGTGGGCGGTGTGCTGGCATTTATCGGTGCATTGATCAGCGCAGCAGGCGAAGCAACAGACAATGTGCCGATGGATGGAACTGTCGCCGGCTTAATGATCCTGGCTACCGTAATAGGAGTTGGCGTTTTGTTCCTGATCGAACGCTGGAAGCCTAACGAAAAAGCTTACTACGGCGGAATCTATATTTTCTTTGTTATCGGTTGTGTTATTACCGGTGTGGTGCAGGTAGGGGTAATACAATATTCCGTTAAACTGGCGGGTACATTCGACAGATGGTTTGTAAACGGAGCAGGCTTGCCGTTTTTCTCCGGATTCTCTTTTTTCTTCCTGCTGGTAGCAGCATTGATCTGGTACGGGCTGAAACTGGCCGCTAAAAAATCATGGCAGTATTTAACCCTGGCTCTCTGGTGCATCACTTTTATGTTCATCGGTTACAGTACCTATCTCACCACCATGATCCGCAGTAGCGCCAATCCATCGGTGGATATGTATAATGTAGATAATCCAATGAGCTTGGTCGGTTACCTGGGGCGTGAACAGTACGGCGATTTTCCCCTGCTGTACGGGCAGAAATTTACAGCACAGCCGGTAGATATGAAGAGTACCGGTATGCGCTACCAAAAGTCTCATAATAAATACATTGAGCTGGGTGAGGATAAGAAATATTTGTATACAGCAGATGATAAAATGGTGTTCCCGAGGGTTTGGGATGCCAGCGATGACCAGTACCATGCCTATTACTATTCTTCGTACCTGAATATCCCTAAATTAAAAGATGGCACATACGACCGTTCACCTAACCAGGCAGACAATGTGAAGTTTTTTGTGGGTTACCAGGTGTACTGGATGTACTTCCGCTATTTCATGTGGAATTTCTCCGGTAAGCAAAATGACCTGCAGGGTGTTTACACCGGTAATGTAAGAGACGGAAACTGGATCACCGGTATTCCTTTTGTAGATAACCTGATGTACGGCGATCAGCATGCAATGCCCGATACACTGAAAAATAATAAAGCCAACAATAAATTATTTGCACTTCCATTCATTCTCGGATTACTCGGTATGTTCTACCAGTTCAAACGGAAGGGGGACGACGGATTTGTGAACTTCCTGATGTTCTTCTTTACCGGCCTGGCCATTGTGCTGTACCTGAACCAGGCGGGTAACCAGCCCCGTGAGCGGGATTACGCTTATGTGGGAAGTTTCTACGCATTTGCTGTATGGATAGGCCTGGGTGTATTGAGTGTGCGCGATTGGTTTAGCCGTAAGCTGAGCCAGCCCATAGCCGCATCACTGGCTACCATTATCTGTTTACTGGCAGTTCCGGTATTGATGGCACAGCAGGAGTGGAACGACCACGACAGGAGCAAGAAATTACTGTCTGTTGATCTTGCAAGGGATTACCTGGAGAGCTGTGCACCCAATGCAATTCTTTTCACCTTTGGAGACAATGATACCTATCCGCTCTGGTATGCACAGGAAGTGGAAGGCGTGCGCCCGGATATACGTGTGATCAATTACAGCTTGTTGGGTATCGACTGGTACATCAACGTGTTGCGTTATAAAGTGAACCAAAGTGCACCGATTGATGTTATATGGTCAGCGGAACAAATTGAAGGCGGTAAGCGAGACTATGCATTGTATCGTCCAAAACCAGGTATTCCTGAAGATCGTTATTACGACCTCTATGACCTGATGAAGAACTATGTAGGCAGCGATGATCCGACTAAAATGGAAGACCGTGGTAACGGAGATGCGTTGAGCACATTCCCTGTACGGAGATTCTCTGTGCCGGTAGATAAAGCCCAGGTATTGCAAAACAAAACGGTAAACCCTGCCGACAGTGTTGTGAGTGAACTGCGTTTTGAACTGCCTAAGCAATCGATGATGAAGAATGATATGGCTGTGCTGAATATCATTGCAGCAGCTAAATGGAGCCGTCCGATTTATTTTACCAGCCCAAGTGTGGATCTTGGGTTTGACCAGTTCCTGCGCAGAGATGGACTGAGCTACCGACTGGTTCCTGTTCAGGACTCAAGGGTGAATACAGACTGGATGAAAGAAAGAGCCATGAATGTGTTCAAAGCAGGCAATGCAGATCTGAAAGGAGTGTACTTTGATGAAGAGAATCGCAGACACCTGAACACCATTCGTTCCGCTTATGCAGAACTGGCGATTGATCTGGCCGGTAAGGGAAGAAAAGCCGAAGCTGTACAGGTATTGGAAAAAGTAGACAAGATGATGGATGAGGAGAATTTCCCTTATGGAATGACCAGCAGGGGCAATATGCATAACCGCAACTCACTGATGTTCCTGGAGGCCTGCTACCTGGCAGATGCGAAGGAACTGATTAAAAAAGTTACCGCATCGGTGAAAAAGGATCTGCAGCAACAGGTGAAATATTATAATACCCTTACCGGTAGGAAGGCGGAGATGATGGACGATGAGAAGAGAATGACAGAGAGCTATATCGAAGGTATGGAGCGGATGCGTACAATCTATAATCCTGCCATTACGATCCCCGGAAAGCTGATGGCGCCGAAGGATAGCGGAAAGTAGTGGCAATAACAGTTGAACTATGAAAGGACATCGCTTTGAACAATTCAAAGCCAAAGATGCAGCGGGCACGGTTTATGAAAACCTGTTACAGGCGTTCATAGAATTACTCACGAGGATGAATGGAAATGCAGCAAGGGCATTGGAATGGATGACCGAGTTTGACCGGAAATATCATATACTGGGAGAAGACTATGGTATGGCGGATTTCATCGGGGACCTCAAAAAAAATGGGTACCTCGATGAAAGTCCGTTGACCGGAAAATATAAAATTACCCGCAAAACTGAACAGACCGTAAGAAGATCCAGCCTCGAAGAGATCTTCGGCAACCTCAAAAGAGGGGAGCGGGGCAATCACCAAACATTTAAGCCGGGCACAGGCGGGGACGAAGTAAATCCGGATACCCGGCCGTTTCAGTTTGGGGATATGCTGGAACAGATCGATTTTACCGAGAGTATCCGTAATGCACAGGTAGCAAGGGGTGTGGAGCAGTTCTCCATGCACGAAGATGATTTGCAGATCCGGGAGACCGATTTCAAAACGCAGACCTCTACGGTATTGCTGATTGATATTTCGCATTCCATGATTCTTTACGGCGAAGACCGGATTACGCCTGCCAAAAAAGTGGCAATGGCATTGTGCGAGCTGATCACTACCCGTTATCCCAAAGACACCATTGATATTGTGGTATTTGGCAATGATGCATGGACCATTGAAATCAAAGACCTTCCTTATTTGCAGGTAGGGCCGTATCATACCAACACTGTTGCGGGGTTAGAGCTGGCAATGGATATTCTCCGCAAAAGGAAGAATCCCAATAAGCAGATCTTTATGATCACCGATGGAAAGCCTACCTGCTTAAAACTGGGGAACAAGTACTATAAGAACAGCTTTGGATTAGATAGAAAAGTGGTGAACCGTTGCATAAACCTGGCAACACAATGTAAGAAACTGAAGATCACCATCACTACATTCATGATTGCAACAGATCCTTATCTGCAGCAGTTTGTAACAGAGTTTACCGAAGCCAATAACGGGAAAGCATTTTTCTCCACCCTCGATAAACTGGGGGCCTTCCTGTTCAGGGATTTTCAAAGCGGAAAGAACAAGAAGGTTTATTAGAACAAGATTAAATTAGCGGAATGAACATTGAGCAGATTATTACACTGGGTCAACTGAAACAGTCGGGATATCAATCCAAAACGGTGCACGAAGAAATCAGGCAGAACCTGATCAATACCATCCGCAACAAGGAGAATCCTTTTGAGGGAATACTGGGGTATGAAGACACCGTAATCCCGGATACAGAGCGCGCTTTGCTAAGCCGGCATAATATACTGTTCCTCGGATTGCGGGGCCAGGCTAAAACCCGTATGGCACGCCAGATGGTGGACCTGCTCGATGAATATATTCCCGTGGTGGCCGGCAGTGAAGTGAACGATGATCCGCTGAACCCCATGAGTAAATTTGCCAGGGATCTGATTGCAGAGAATGCCGATGAAACGCCCATACACTGGGTACACCGCAGCGAACGATATGGAGAAAAACTGGCAACACCCGATGTAAGCGTGGCCGATCTGATTGGGGATATTGATCCGATCAAGGCAGCCAATTTAAAGCTCAGTTTCGCAGATGAGAAAGTGATCCATTATGGCATCATCCCGCGCAGCAACCGTGGCATTTTTGTAATCAATGAGCTGCCCGATCTGCAGGCAAGGATCCAGGTGGCTTTGTTCAATATTTTACAGGAGGGCGATATACAGATCCGCGGGTTTAAATTGAGGATGCCGCTGGATATCCTGTTTGTGTTTACGGCTAACCCCGAAGACTATACCAATCGCGGAAGTATTGTAACGCCATTGAAAGATCGTATACAAAGCCAGATCCTGACACACTATCCCAAAGACATTGAAACCTCGCTGGCTATTACAGAACAGGAGGCTGGAATTTTGGAAGCCCAGCGGGAAAAAGTGGTGGTGAGCGACCTGGTCAAACGCCTGATAGAACAGGTGGCATTTGAAGCCAGGTCCAATGAATATGTAGACAAGAAAAGCGGGGTGAGTGCAAGGCTTACCATTGCTGCATTGGAAAATGCGGTGAGTAGTGCAGAACGAAGGGCCATCATTCACAACGAAGAAAAAACACAGGTCTGGATCAGCGATCTTAATGGAATTATTCCGGCCATTACCGGTAAAATTGAACTGGTATATGAGGGTGAGCAGGAAGGCCCTTACCAGGTAGCCGTAAACCTGATCGACCGATCTATCCGAACAGCGTTTGCTACTTATTTTCCCGATCCGGAGCAGAGCAAAGGGAAGAAAATCCCTACAGGGAAAAGATCCACGGAAGGAAAGCAGCAGGAAAATCCATATAAAGTCGTTATCTCCTGGTTCGATAAAGGCAATGAGCTCGACATTTTACTCGATATGAAAGATGCCGCCAAAATAGCGGCCCTGTACCAGGTAGACGGCTTGTTCGGACTCGTGAAAAAATACTACCCTCATGCGAATGAAAAGGAACAGTCCCTGCTCATGGAGTTCGTATTACACGGACTGGCGGCTTATTCGCTGATCAGCAAGCGGGTGATCAACGGACAGGTACAGTTTCAGGATCTGATGCGGGGCATGATGAACCTCAGTCAACTGGGGCAGGAAGAGGAAGACGATTACAACGAAATGGATGATTATAATCCTTAAAGTGAATGGCCGCTCAACGGCGCCGAAAAAAGAGCTGATCTTAAATCAGCTCTTTTAATTTTTCTACAACGGTATCCACTTCAGCCCTGGTATTGTGCTTGCTAAACGAAAAGCGCACGGTAACCTGGTTGGGATTATTGTTGATGGCCCTGATAACATGTGAACCCTGATCGGCGCCACTGGTACAGGCGCTGCCGCCACTTGCACAGATATTGTTGATGTCCATATTGAACAGGATCATTTCGCTTTTTTCCGTCTTAGGGAAGCTTACGCTTAATACGGCATAAAGACTCCTGCCCAGCGTGTCTCCGTTGAAGCCAATACCCTTGATGTGTTTTTTCAGTTGCTCCATCATGTACACTTTCAGCCCCTTGATATAGGCGCTGTCCTGTTCGTAGTTGGCAGTAGCCAGTTCCAGCGCTTTGCCAAACCCCACAATGCCGTACAGGTTTTCTGTACCTGCGCGCATATTCCTTTCCTGGCTTCCTCCGTGAACAAAAGGTTTGATCTTTACGTTCTCATTGATGTACAACATACCCACCCCTTTGGGGCCGTGGAATTTATGGCCGGCGCCCGTAATGAAATGTACCGGGGTGTTTCTTAGATCGAAAGGGAAGTGGCCTACGGTTTGAACGGTGTCACTATGGAAAATGGCATTGTACAGTTTACAAAGATTACCAACTGCATGCAGATCCAGCATATTGCCGATCTCATTATTGGCATGCATTAAAGTAACCAGGCATTTTTCCTCACTCTCCGCAAGGATACGTTCCAGGTCTTCCAGGTCTACATGACCATTGGGGAGCAGTTTAACATAGCTCAGGGCAGCTTCGCCATTATGGTATAAATATTCAACAGTGTGTGTGGTGGCGTGGTGCTCAATCACAGAACTGATGATGTGCCTGCAACCCAGGTCCCGCACGGCAGCAGTAATAGCGGTATTGCTGCTTTCGGTACCCCCGGAAGTAAAGAAAATCTCTGCAGGATGTGCATTCAGCAGCTTCGCCACCGACTTACGCGCATTTTCAATAGCCATTCTCGATTCTCTTCCGTAAGAATAAATAGAAGAAGGATTACCAAAGTGAGTAGTCAGGTAGGGCATCATGGCCTCCAGTACCACCGGATCCAATGCCGTAGTAGCTGCGTTGTCGAAGTATATTCTTTCCATAGCCGCAATTTACGAATTACTAGTCTATAGCTTTGCTAATCTATTGCGCTGCTTCCCGGATGTCTTCCATTAAACGTTTGGCAATATTGGCTGCAACGGTATCACTGTTGCTTTCCGCATAAATCCGGATGATGGGCTCGGTATTGCTGCTTCTGAGGTGAACCCAGTCGTTGTCGAATTCGATCTTCAGGCCATCTTCGGTATTGATCGGGTTCTTCTTATATTTATTTTTAATATGGTCGAAGATCTTATTGAGGTCGATATCTCCGGTTAGCTCAATCTTATTCTTGCTGATAACGTAGTCGGGGTAGCTGTTTCTCAGTTGCTTTGCTGATTTGTTTTGTTTGGCCAAATGGGTCAGGAACAGGGCAATGCCAATCAGGGCATCACGGCCGTAATGCAAATCCGGTACAATGATGCCGCCATTACCCTCACCTCCAATTACGGCATTGACGGCTTTCATTTTAGTTACCACGTTCACTTCACCCACGGCGCTGGCAGTGTATTCGCCACCATATTTAAGGGTAATATCTTTCAGGGCGCGGGTACTGCTCATATTGCTCACCGTGTTGCCCTTTCTGTTTTGTAAAATATAGTCGGCTACTGCTACCAGGGTGTATTCTTCTCCAAAGAGAGAACCATCTTCGCACACAAAGCAAAGCCTGTCCACATCCGGATCAACGGCAATGCCTAGGTGGGCCTTTAGGGCATTCACTTCGTTGCAAAGGCCTCTCAGGTGCTCGGGCAGTGGTTCCGGATTGTGCGCAAACTGCCCATTTACGGTTTCATTCAGCACGGTATAATCCTTCACACCCAATGCTTTTAACAGGGCCGGAACGGCAATCGCACCGGTACTGTTGATGGCATCCACCACCACTTTGAATTTAGCTTTTTTAATAGCAGCCACATCCACAAGGGGATAGTTTACCACCGCTTCAATATGTTTGTCCAGTGCGGTATTGTTCTGGGTATAAGTACCCAACTGATCCACGGAAGCAAAATCAAAATCTTCGCTGGCAGCCATTTCCAGCAGTTGCGCACCGTCTGCACCGCTGATGAACTCACCTTTATGGTTCAGGAGTTTCAGGGCATTCCATTCTTTAGGGTTGTGGCTGGCGGTAAGGATGATCCCGCCTGCAGCTTCTTCAAATACCACCGCCATTTCAACGGTAGGGGTGGTACTCAAACCAAGGTCTACCACATCCAGGCCCAGGGCAATCAGGGTATTCACGACCAATCCCTGCACCATTGCACCACTGATCCTTCCATCTCTGCCAATTACTACTTTTTTGCCGGAACCGGGTTGTTGTTTCAGCCAACTGCCGTAAGCAGCTGTAAACCTAACCACGTCGATCGGGCTTAAAGTATCGCCCGGTTTACCACCAATTGTACCACGAATGCCTGAAATGCTCTTAATTAATGCCATATTGTTCAAATAATCTGTCTGCAAACATAATTCAAATTTTTTGTTCGCTCCTTCGTTGTAATATTGCGGTTGAAACATTAAATATGCCCGACAAAGCCTGGTATAAAGATTGGTTCAATTCTCCTTACTATCACCTGCTGTATCAGCACAGGGATGAGGAAGAGGCCAGCCGGTTTATAGAAACCCTGATCAGATATCTGAAACCCCAAAAGGGTAGTCTGATGCTGGATGTTGCCTGCGGAAAGGGGCGCCACAGCATTGCCCTGGCAGAAATGGGATTTGATGTAACGGGGATAGACCTCTCAGGGGCTTCTATTTCAGAAGCCAGGTTGCAGGAAACAGCATACCTGCATTTTTACCAGCACGATATGCGTAATCTTTTTTGGATCAACTATTTCCAGTACGCATTTAATTTTTTTACCAGCTTTGGTTATTTCCGAACCAGGAGAGAGCACGATAATACCATCAGGACCATTGCCCAGAGTCTGCGCAAGGGTGGATTGTTTGTGATAGATTACCTCAACGTACATTACGCCGGGCAGCACGAGGAACGATCTTTTACAACTACGATCGATGAAGTGACATTTCATATTACCAAGTGGCAGGATGAGGATCATTTCTATAAACAGATCCAGGTTACGGATAAGGATCATCAGGCGCCCCGGCATCTTTATACAGAACGTGTTGCCAAATTCTCCCTCGGCGATTTCAACGATATGCTTACCTACCAGGGTATGCAGGTAGAAGAAGTATTTGGCGATTACCACCTGGGGCGCTACGATATCAAAACATCTCCCCGGCTGATTATCCTTGCGAGGAAGCGGTAGGTTGGTTGTCCGTGCTACAAGGGTCATCCCATTTTAAATCCCAGGTAATGCGTTAATGTTTCCGGCAGCTTAGGAAGTTTTCTTCTTTCGATCAGGTAAGTGGAAAGCCCCGATAAATCCCTGTATACATAGTGCTTATTCAATGCGCCTTCCAGGTAACCTGCCCCGGAAGTATTGCCGGTTCCCACCCGCATGCCAATCATTCGTCTTACCATAATCAGGTGTTTGTGACGCCAGTTGCTCATCAGGTGGTCTATTTCAATCAGGGAGTCCAGTAGTTGATAGGAGGTCTGGAACACCGGAAAATCCCTGTACAACATAATAAATAAGGCAGAACGCATGGCAGCGGTACTGAAGCTGCCTTTTAATGCAGCCAGTTGTGTTTCATCCGCATCAGCAGGGATTTTTTCGAAAAATACATAATCAAAGTCGGCCAGTTTGCTTCTTTCCCTTTCGGTCAATCCGTTTTCATAAATGCTTCTGTACGCTTTCCAGAACGGGTGCTCCGGCCAGTCGCCGCTAACTGTATTGGTCCAATACGTTGCATGAAAGAAGGGCATGCGTTCCAGCCAGTCGTTTACCAGTTGTAAGAGGTTTTTGCTGCCCTCGGTGGTATTGATGGAGTTGAAGTCGGGTTGTGTAAAACCACCTTCATTGGTTCTTTTGTAATAATCTTTCTGGTGCCGGTTGTTCAGTTGCAATCCCAGTTTGGCTTCAATCAAACGGAACTGTAAACTCTGGAATCCGGAAGAAGGCGTGAGCAGGTTGCGGAATGCCAGGAAGTCCATTGGCGTCATGGTGTCCAATATGTTTACCTGCTGGTTCAGCAGTTCCAATATCCGGATGATTCTGTTGAACCGGTGACGCACGAGGTTCAGGTCTTCTGAATTATCATTGATCTGTTCTTTCTGAAACACGCCCATGGCATAGTCCAGTTCAAATAAAATCTGCCTGAACCACAACTCATAGGCCTGGTGAATTACAATGAACAGCATTTCATCATGTGCAGGTTCGTTACCGGGTTCAAAACTTACCGGATGCTGGCTGTTGAGGATTTTATCTAAATGCAGGTAACTGCCATAATACATAGACTCCTTATTCATACACAATCGTTGTGGGGCAAATATAAGGGGAAGGGGAGATACGGCAGATTGACTGATTTTGATTAAATTGTAGCTGATCCATTTTTAACAAATTCATCATGAAGACCATTTCCTTAAAACCATTGCTGGTCCTGCTGTTTTCGGCAACCCTTTTTCGGTCTGCGGCGCAGCCTGGCAAGCAGGATATCATCAACCTGCACCCGTCCTGGTCAATGCAGTCCAATATTTATGAAGTCAATATTCGCCAGTATACTCCGGAGGGTACATTCAATGCTTTCGCCAAACATATTGACCGCCTCAAAACCATGGGCGTACACACGCTTTGGTTTATGCCAATCAACCCCATCAGCCAAACAGATCGCAAAGGCACATTGGGCAGCTATTATGCGGTAGCTGATTATACAACAGTGAATCCGGAGTTTGGAAGCATGAAAGATTTTCAGCAGATGGTGAAACTTATTCACCAAAAAGGAATGAAAGTGCTGATAGACTGGGTGCCCAATCATACCGGGGCAGATCATCGCTGGTTAGCCGGGCATCCGGATTTTTTTGTGAAAGACAGTTCCGGTAAAGCCGCGATGGCCAAGGACTGGTCAGATACACGCCAGTTGGATTATACCAATCAGGTAATGCGCGACAGTATGATCGCTGCCATGAAATTCTGGATCAGTAATGCCGATATCGACGGCTTTCGTTGTGATGTTGCCTGGAATGTTCCGGGAGATTTCTGGAAGGAATGCATTGCGCAGTTAAGAAAGATGAAGAACATCTTTATGCTGGCCGAAGGGGAAGATGCCTATCTCCCCGAAAATGGTTTTGATGCCGTTTATCCATGGAGAGCCTTTCATGTACTGGTAGATATTGCTGCCGGTAAAAAAAATGCATTGGCGCTGGATACTGTACAGCGCCTGATGGGCTCCATCTATCCAAAGAATACGATGCTCCTGCAATTTACCAGCAATCACGATGAGAATAGCTGGAACAAGGCAGATTTCGCTACCATGCCCGGCGCTTCTCACGAGCCTTTTGCGGTATTAACGCAAACCCTGCCCGGAAGTATCCCGTTGGTATACAGCGGCCAGGAAGAGCCCGTGCTAAGGCCCATCGCTTTCTTCGAAAAAGATCCTATGGTGTTCGGACAGTATAAGCGGGCGCCGCTGTACAACAAGCTCCTGCATCTGCGCACTGCCAACAAAGCTTTGGCTGCCAATGTGCCGATGCAGAAACTGAATACCGGTAATGATGAAGCTGTTTATGCTTTCTATCGTAAATCGGGCAATCAGTTTGTATATGTAGTGGTTAATCTCACCGGTGAGCAGCAATATTATTCCATTGATGCCGGCCGCGTCAGGGAAATTTCCGGAAAACCGGTGAAGGAGCTGCTTTCAGGGAAAACATATCATGCTGCACCCTCCGGTAAAAGCAGATTGAATCCCTGGGAAAGCAGGATCTATTATTAATTCGCTAATTTTGCAATATGACCCGCCAACAACTTGCAGACCATATTCAACAGAAGCAGTCCTATCTCTGTGTAGGGTTGGATACAGATATCACCAAACTGCCCAAACACCTGCAGGGCCGGTCCGATGGGGTGGTGACTTTCAACAAAGCCATCATTGACGCCACCAGCGCTTATTGCGTAAGTTATAAGATCAATACGGCGTTCTACGAATCGCAGGGATTAAAAGGATGGGAAGCCATGCAGGAAACACTGGCCTATATACCCGATACGCATTTCACCATTGCGGATGCCAAAAGGGGGGATATCGGCAATACTTCTGCGCAGTATGCCAAAACTTTCTTTGAAGTGCTGCCCTTCGATGCAATTACGGTGGCCCCTTATATGGGCGAAGACAGTGTGCGTCCTTTCCTGGAATATGAAAATAAATGGACCATTGTACTCGGATTAACTTCCAACACAGGCAGCAATGACTTCCAGCAACTGCTCTTATCAAGATACGATGAAGCCATGTCGATGGTGCCGCATATTACCCAGGGAACCCTGGAGAAATGTTTGTACGAACATGTGCTGGAAACAGTGAGCGGGTGGGGAACACCAGATAATTTAATGTTTGTGGTAGGCGCCACCCGGGAGGAAGAAATGGAGAATATCCGCAGAATTATTCCGGATCATTTCCTGCTGGTTCCCGGTGTTGGGGCGCAGGGGGGAAGCCTGGAAGAGATCTCCCGGCTTGGGTTGAATAATGACGCAGGTTTATTGGTAAACGCAAGCCGTGCCATCATTTTTTGCGGTGATGGAGAAGATTTTGCGGAGAAAGCAGCATTGGTTGCATCTGCCTATCGCGATGAAATGAAAGGATATTTAAAATAAATGAGTATGAAAAAAATAAAGATTTCCATCTTGTCCCTTGCCGTGGTTGCAGTGATGATGGCCAGCAGTTGTGAAACAGTGAAAAATACCAGCAACAAAAACAAAGGAATTGCCATTGGCGCAGCAGGTGGTGCAGTGATTGGCGGTATTATCGGTAACAATGTAGGTAATAAAAATAATTCAGCGCTGGGCGCTATCCTTGGCGCTGCCGTTGGTGGCGCTGCAGGAGGCATTATCGGAAACAAAATGGATAAGCAGGCCGAGGCCATCAAGAAGGAAGTGCCGGATGCAACAGTTACGAGAGAGGGTGAAGGAATCAATGTGACTTTTGATGAAAACAACCCGGATGGTTCCAAAGCAGGCCTGTACTTTGAAACCGGTAAATACAATGTCAACCCTAATGCTAAAATTACCCTGGATAAATTTCAGAAGATTTTTGCAGAATACCCCGATACCGATATCCTGATTGAAGGCCATACCGACGATGTGGGTTCCGAAGCATCCAATATGACCTTGTCCGAGCGAAGGGCAAATGCAGTGGGTAATGCTTTAAAAGCCGCCGGTGTTGCTTCGGCTCGTATTACCACTAAATGGTACGGTGAGTCTCAGCCTAAAGTAGATAATACCAGCGCAGAGAACAGGGCCCTGAACAGAAGGGTTCAGATTGTGATCACCGCCAATGAAAAAATGAAGGCCGAAGCTAAAAAAGAAGCACAGAAAGGGTAATTATTTTATAATTGCTCCATCACCGCTTCTGCAACTCTTTCTGCCCAGATAGCATGAATCATACCGGAGTAGTGCAACAGATCCGGACTCAGGGCCTGCAGGTTATTCTTGTAGGCCCTGGTTTCATCGGTGATATTGATGTAGTGTACTTTATTTTTCTTAGCCTCGTTGGCACAGAATTTATTAAAAGTGTCGATCTCCTCACCAATGGCTTGTACGTCCCTGTCTTTGGCAAACGGGGTGGCCCCCCAATCGGGTATAGATAACAATATTACCCGCTCAGGTCGTTGACCGGTGTAATGGATGGCTTTGTGGAGCAGAAATTCCAGGTCTGTTTTAAAATCTTTATGTGTCAGGTTCCTGTACTGGTTGTTCACGCCAATCAACAGCGATACAAAATCATACTGTTCACTCAGTTCTGTATGCAGTAAATGCTCAGCCAGCTCAAAAGTTGTCCACCCGGTTTGGGCAACAATCTCCGGCGCATGAAAGTGGAGCTTCTGCTTACGCAGCAATTGCACAGCCTGGTAAGGGAAACTTTCATGCAACGGAACAGATTCTCCGATGGTGTAAGAATCTCCCAATGCCAGATAACTGTTGTGATGCATCATTGCTAAAAATTGGTTTTCAGTATTTCATAAAAGCGATACACATCTTCAAAACTACAGTAAAGAGGTGCAGGAGCTACCCTGATCACTCCGGGCTCTCTGTAATCTACAATAATTCCGCTTTCCATCATCTTATTGTGTATGGCTTTTCCCTGGCTGGAGAAAAACAGGGATAACTGAGCGCCTCTTTGTTCCGGGTCTTCCGGGGTGATGATCTCAAAAGAGATATTGCTCAGTTGCTTCAACAAAAACTCCAGATAAGACGTCAGTGCAATACTCTTTTGCCGAATGGCGGCCATACCGGCCTGCTCAAAAAGCTCCAGGGAGGCTTTGAGTGCAACCGTATTGAAAACCTGTGCCGTGCTCAGGTTCCAGCCGCTTGCATTGGGCTTGGGAACAAATCCTTTTTCCATTCTAAACCTTTCCTTCTCTTCGTTTCCCCACCAGCCGCCCAGGCGAGGCGTTTGAATATTGCCTGCATGTTGCTCATGAATAAATACGCCGCCCACAGCCCCAGGGCCTGCGTTAAGGTATTTGTAACTGCACCAAACGGCAAAATCCACCTCCCAGCTATGCAGGTGCAGGGGGATATTTCCTGTTACATGTGCAAGGTCAAATCCGGCAAATGCACCGGCTTCATGTGCTTTTTGGGTAATGGACGGGATATCAAAAAACTGCCCGGTATAATAATTGATGCCCCCGAACAATACCAGTGCCAGTTCGTGTTGATGTGTTTCAATTACATCCAGTATATCCTGTGTATGCAGTGTTTTTTCTCCGGGTCTGGGTTCCACTTCAATGATCACCTCTTCGGGCTTCAGTCCGTAATGGAGGGCCATGGTTTCCACCGCATACTGATCGGAAGGGAAGGCCCCGGCCTCCATGATAATCCTGAACCGGGTAGCAGTAGGCCGGTAAAAACTCAGCAGCATCAGGTGCAGGTTCACGGTTAAAGCGTTCATGACAGTTATTTCTCCCGGTTCTGCCCCTACCATAGCGGCCAGAGACTGCCCCACATAATCCTGGTAAAACAGCCAGGGATTCGTTCCCCCAAAATAACCGCCAACTGCTTTTTCGCGCCAGGTATCCAGTTCTGTTTGTATGGCTTTTTCTACATGAACAGGCTGTAACCCCAGTGAGTTGCCGCAAAAATAAATGGCATTGTTACCCTTGTGCTGCGGAAAATAAAACCACTCCTTAAAATGGTTCAGCGGGTCTGTCGCATCGGCTTTTTTTGCATAATCAATTCCGGTTTCAAAGTTCAATGGCATATAATCTGATAATAGGTTTAAAAATCAGGAATGGACTGCGGAAGCTCCTCTCATACTTCACGCATATCAAATTTTCGTACAATGTAAGGATATCCCTAATTATATACAAGGGCTTAAGCAGCGCTTACAATTATTTGATAAATGGGTGGGGTGCTATTGAGTTATCGAGTATTTTCAACCTTCCAAAACCACTTCATATGAGATTGATATATCTGTTGTTGATTGTTTTGCTCAGCAGTTCACTCAATGCGCAGCAAACACCGGTTACCAGGGCCAACTATGCGTTGGCTGCACGATTTTCTCCCAAGAAACTGGAGAAAATGATTTTTAGCCTGAATGTGGATCCGCACTGGCTTAAAAAGACGGATCGTTTCTGGTATATGTACGAAACCACGGAAGGGAAAAAATGGTACATCACAGATGCGCAAAAGGGAGAGAAAAAATTACTCTTTAATAATGCAGAGTTGGCGGCAAAGCTTACCCGCATTACCGATGATCCCATGGATGCACAGCACCTGAATATCGACAGTATGCGTTTTGTGAAAGATGAGAACTGGATTCAGTTTGAAGTAAAGAGCACCAAAGAAGCAGAGAAAAAAGATACTACGGCCAAAAAAGGCACCGCGCCGGCCAAAGAGAAAAAAATATTCTATTTCGAATACAATATCCTTAGCGGAGAACTGGTGGAACTGGCCGACTTTAAAAAGCCTAAACGTAAACCATCCTGGGCCAATATTTCTCCGGATGGAAATACCATCCTGTTTGGCAGAAACGAAAATCTCTATTGGATGGATAAAACCAATTATGAGAAAGCCCTGAAAAATGAGGACGACAGCACCATCGTAGAAACAGCCATCACTACCGATGGGGTAGCGTATTTCAGCTACCACGGCGAAGGTTTTGGCGAAACCAATATTGATAAGGAAAAGAATAAAAAGAAGCGCAAGTCTGTATTCCTGCTCTGGTCACCCGATTCAAAATATTTTGTGATGAATCGCAGCGATAACCGAAAAGTAAAGGACCTCTGGGTGATCAACAGTATTGCTGATCCGCGCCCAACGCTGGAAACCTACAAATACCAGATGCCCGGCGATAAAGAAGCTCCCATTGAACATATTCTGTTGTTTGATGCAACCTCCAAAACCAGCCGGGAAATTGCGGCAGGCCTGTTTAAAGACCAGGATGTAAATATTTTCAGCGAGCCGTTGAAAGCCAGTAGCCGCGACGATGATTTTCGTCCGCAGATCTGGTTGGGAACTGCAGATAAATTCTATTTCAGCAGAACCAGCCGCGATCTTAAGCGCATCGACATCGGCTATGTGGATGTAAAAACAGTTACGGCCAAAACAGTGATCGAAGAAAGACTGAATACCTATGTGGAGATCCGCAGACCGGGATTGGTGAATGGCGGTAAGGAACTGATTCAGTGGAGTGAAGACGATGGATGGGGCCATTTCTATCTGTACGATGAAAACGGTAAACTCAAAAATCAGATTACCTCCGGCCCCTGGCATTGTGAAGATATCCTGGGTATAGACGAAAAGAACAGGATACTCTATTTTTCAGCGAATGGCAGAGAAAGCAATGAAGATCCATACTACCTGCATGCGTACCGCATCAACTTTGATGGAACAGGTCTCAAACTCCTGAATTCAGGCGAGTTTGATCATGCTTCCACCATGGACGATAACAAGCGCTATATCGTGAACAATTTTTCCCGCGTCAATACGGTGCCCAAATCGGTGTTACTGGCAGCAGATGGCAGAAAAATCATGGAGCTTGAAACTGCCGACCTGAGCAGTTTGCTGGCTGCGGGATATAAGTTCCCTCAACCCTTTAAGGCTAAGGCCGATGACGGCATCACGGATCTATATGGGGTGATGTATAAACCCTTCGATTTTGACAGCGCCAAAAAATATCCGATTGTAGAATATGTATATCCCGGCCCGCAAACTGAAGCGGTGAATAAATCCTTCAGCAAGGGAATGGACCGTACCGATCGTTTGGCGCAGTTGGGCATGGTGGTGATTACCCTGGGGAACAGGGGAGGGCATCCGGCTCGCAGTAAGTGGTACCACAACTACGGGTATGGCAATCTCCGCGATTATGGGCTGGCCGATAAGAAAGCGGTTGCAGAGCAACTGGCAGACAGGCATCCCTTCCTCGACATCAATAGGGTGGGCATCCACGGGCATTCCGGCGGCGGCTTCATGAGTACTGCGGCCATGCTGGTCTATCCCGACTTTTTTAAAGTAGCCGTATCATCAGCGGGTAACCACGACAATTCCGTGTACAACCGCTGGTGGAGCGAGAAACACCATGGTGTAAAAGAGATCATCAACGAAAAGAAAGACACCAGTTTCCAGTACAGTATCGACAAAAACCCTGAGCTGGCAAAGAATCTGAAAGGCCGCTTATTATTGTCTCATGGCGAGATCGATAACAATGTGCATCCTGCCAATACCATGCGGGTGGTGAATGCCCTGATCAAGGCCAATAAGCGTTTCGATATGATTATTCTTCCAACACAGCGCCACGGTTTCGGCGATATGACCGAATATTTCTTCTGGAAAATGAGCGATTATTTTTCCCGTTACCTGATGGGCGATACCACGGAACGCCCGGTGGATGAGGAAGAAATGAACCGCGAAATAGAAAAGAAAAAGTAGATAAATTACTAATATATAAATCCCCGTTCTGCAATCGAACGGGGATTTATTGTATTTGGTCGGTTTGGGTACAAAAATCTTCCTCAAAACAAGGCCCGTAAGCTGCATACCCGTAATTTTGCAGCCAAGATTTTAAACCTAAAATAACGATTCAATGGCTGCCAGAACAGATCTATTCCAATCTCCTGATTATTTGCTGATCGACGAACTGCTTACGGAAGAACATAAACTTATCAGGGAGTCCGTTAGAAACTACGTAAAGAAAGAGATCTCTCCGATTATTGAAGATTATGCGCAGCGTGCGGAATTTCCGCAGCACATTGTGAAGCAATTGGGTGAGCTTGGTTGTTTTGGTCCTACCGTGCCCGAACAGTATGGCGGTGGCGGACTGGATTATATCAGCTATGGTCTGATGATGCAGGAGCTGGAGCGTGGCGACAGTGGTGTAAGGAGTACCGCCAGTGTACAGGGTAGTCTGGTGATGTACCCGATCTATGCATATGGTAGCGAAGAACAAAAAATGAAATACCTGCCAAAACTCGCCTCCGGCGAATGGCTGGGTTGTTTTGGTTTAACAGAACCTGACCACGGATCCAATCCGGCAGGTATGATCACTAATATCAAGGATGCAGGTGATGGTAAGCACGTAATCCTGAACGGTGCAAAAATGTGGATCAGTAATGCTCCGTTTGCACAGGTAGCCGTGGTTTGGGCTAAGAACGAAGCAGGCCGTATTCAGGGTATGATCCTGGAAAGAGGGATGGAAGGTTTTACCACTCCAACCACACATGGTAAATGGAGCCTCCGCGCAAGCGCTACCGGAGAGCTGGTATTCGACAATGTAAAAGTTCCTAAAGAAAATATCTTACCGAATGTAATCGGATTAAAAGGGCCGTTGGGCTGCTTGTCCAAAGCCCGCTATGGTATCGCCTGGGGCGCACTGGGCGCTGCAATGGATTGCTATGATACTGCATTGCGTTACAGCAAAGAACGTATCCAGTTTGATCGTCCTATCGGGGGGTTCCAGTTGCAACAGAAGAAGCTGGCTGAAATGATCACCGAGATCACCAAAGGACAGTTATTGGTTTGGAGAGTGGGCGTGTTGATGAACGAAGGAAGGGCGACTCCTGCACAGGTCAGTATGGCAAAACGGAATAGTTGTGAAATTGCCACCAATATTGCCCGCGATGCACGCCAGATGCTGGGTGGTATGGGTATTACCGGAGAGTACAGCATTATGCGTCATATGATGAACCTCGAGAGTGTGATTACTTACGAAGGAACACACGACGTACACCTGCTGATCACCGGTATGGATGTTACCGGATTGAACGCATTTAAATAGTATTCTGTGAAAATCTTCCTGATTGGCATGATGGGTACCGGCAAATCTTACTGGAAACAGTTGCTGGCCAAACAATGCAAAACCGGGGGGTATGATCTGGACTTTATCATTGAAGCCCAGGAGGAACGAACCATCCCGGAAATTTTTCAGGAAGACGGCGAAATTTATTTCAGGAAGGCAGAGGCAAAGTTGCTCCGCTGGTTTGGAGAGAAAAAAGCATTCGTGCTGGCAACCGGCGGAGGAACTCCCTGTTTTCACCAGAATATGGAGTGGATGAACCAGCAGGGTATCACCATCTGGATCGATGAACCGTTGAATGTATTGGTGGAAAGACTGTCTGAAGAAAAAGCACACCGGCCATTGCTGGCCGGTGTGGACGACGAAGGCCTGCGTACATTCCTTTCGCAAAAACTGGAAGAACGCAAACCTTTTTATTCCAAAGCCACCCATCATTTGCAGGGCGATCAAATCAACCTGAAGTATTTAAAAAAAATCATTAGTCAACATGCATAAGGAATTCCTGACAACCGCAGCCATATTAGGTGGATTCGCCGTATTACTGGGCGCTTTTGGTGCGCATGGCCTGAAGGCATATGCTACCGAACAGCAGCTCAATACCTATGAAACCGCTGTGCGCTATATGTTCTACCATGTATTTGCGCTGGCCCTTTGCGGTGTATTGTACTATGCATTCCCGGTAAGCGGCGTGATTACTGCCGGTAAACTTTTTATGGCCGGAATGGCTGTTTTCTCCGGCTCACTGTACCTCATGACCGCCCTGTCGCTCGGCGGTTCAGACAAGTTTAAATGGCTGGGTGCCATTACCCCGGTGGGCGGGTTGCTGCTGGTGGCCGGATGGTTTACCCTGGCGTATACACTGTTTAGTTACAGGAAATAATTTCATTTACAAACGGTAAGTGGAAAACTGTTGGGGTATCCAGCAGTTTTGCACATTGCAGATAATGCGTTCCTTCTCCTTCCCCCTTAGCTTATATTTGTTTTCATGGCAAATAGCTTAAGAAAGAAAACGCCACCGCCACCCGACCCGGAAACCCTCACTGCCGATAAAGAAGCAGAAGTAACCGTAACGGAAGTGGTGAAAGACGAACGTACCGAAAAGATTGCCGGTGCGGTGAGTATTCTTTTTACCCTTTTTCTCTTTATTGCATTTACCTCTTATTTATTTACCTGGCAGGAAGACCAGGATAAAGTGCAGCAATTCGGGATCCGCATATTTGCCACAGATGATGTTCGGGTAAACAACCTGCTGGGCGTATTGGGCGCTTATACCGCGCACACGCTTTGGAACAACGGATTTGGACTGGCCTCTTATTTATTCTGCACTTTCTTTTTTGTACTGGGTGTGAATCTACTTTTTGGAAAGAAGATCTTCAAACTGCTGCGCAACCTGAAATATGTATTGGTTGGCCTGGTGGTATTCAGTATGAGTTTTGCCTTTGCCTCCAGGGGCGCAGATTTTTCATGGGGAGGTGCCGTAGGAGAATACCTCAGCGACTGGAGTACCAAATGGATAGGGAAGATAGGAACAGGAGCTGTGATCGGGCTGGCGTTCTTCAGCTATATTATCTGGAGGTTCAACCCCACTTTTACCGTGCCCGACTGGAAGTTTGATCTGTTCGATAAAAAAGAATCATTTTCCAAAAACCTGGCAGCGGATACCGATCCGGAAACAAAGGAAGCGCTGGAACTGCCTGATGCAGAAGACATTGATGCAGAAACAGCAGCGGAGGGAAAGCCCCTCAGCAATAATAAATTAAAAGGAGAAGGCTCATTGGTTTCTGTGGTAATGCCCGCCAGTGCAGATGTCTCCAATCCATTGAATCAGTTCAATGTAATTGAAAAGGAAGAACCGGAATTGCCGGAAGAAGAGACTGAGATGGATGCATTGGAAGAAGAGCTTGAGGAAGAACTGGAAGCGGAACAGGAAGAAGAGGCACAGATTCAGCCAACTGTCAAAACCATCACAGCTCATGTGCCCTCTCCAGCCAGCCTTGAACTGGAAATTAAGGAAGTACCCGAAGAGCATATTGAAGAAGAAATTGCAGCAACCATTGGTAGCCTTGCAACCAAATACGATGTGACGCTCGACCTGAAAGATTACAAATATCCGGGTCTTGAATTACTTGAAACACACGGCAGCGAGAAGATCGTACACGACCCGCAGGAACTGGAGACCAACAAGAACCAGATTATTGCCACACTCAAAAACTATGATATCGCCATTCAGCGTATTGCGGCTACCGTGGGGCCTACCGTAACCCTGTATGAAATTGTTCCTGCACCCGGTGTCAGGATCAGCCGCATTAAGAACCTGGAAGATGATATTGCCCTGAGCCTTGCAGCGCTTGGGATCCGGATCATTGCGCCGATTCCGGGTAAAGGTACCATTGGTATTGAAGTACCCAACGTACGCAAAACCATTGTAAGTATGAAGACCCTGCTGGCCAGTGAAAAATTTCTGACCAGTAAATTCTCTTTGCCGATTGCCATTGGAAAGCGCATCGATAATGAAAACTTTATTGTAGACCTTGCGTCCATGCCACACCTGCTGATGGCCGGTGCTACCGGACAAGGTAAATCCGTGGGTGTAAATGCCATCCTGGTTTCGCTGTTGTATAAGAAACACCCGTCTCAGTTGAAGTTTGTACTGGTGGATCCGAAGAAAGTGGAACTGAGCCTCTACCGCGTTATTGAGAAACATTTCCTGGCCAAGCTACCGGGAGAGGAAGAAGCCATCATCACCGATACCAAGAAAGTAATCTATACGCTGAATGCGCTCTGTATAGAAATGGATCATCGCTATGATCTGTTGAAAGAAGCAGGTTGCCGGAATATTAAAGAGTACAATGAGAAGTTTACAGCGCGTAAACTCAATCCGGAAAAGGGGCATCAATACCTGCCATTCATTGTGTTGGTGGTGGATGAGTTTGCCGATCTGATCATGACGGCGGGTAAGGAAGTGGAAATGCCGATTGCCCGTTTGGCGCAGCTGGCACGTGCCATTGGCATACACCTGATCATTGCCACACAAAGACCTTCCGTGAATATCATTACCGGTACCATCAAGGCCAACTTCCCTGCAAGGATAGCTTTTAAAGTCTCCAGTAAAATAGACAGCCGTACCATTCTCGATGCAGGCGGAGCGGAGCAACTGATTGGAAAGGGGGATATGCTCGTAAGCTACAATGGTGAAATCACCCGATTGCAGTGCGCATTTGTCGATACCCCCGAAGTGGAGAGTATTTGCGAGTTCATAGGCGATCAGCGCGGTTACCCGCATGCATTTCTCTTGCCGGAATATGTGGATGAAAAAGAGATGGAAGGCAGGGATTTTGATGCCAACGATCGGGATCCGCTCTTCGAAGACGCAGCACGCCTGATTGTGAGCAGCCAGATGGGCTCCACATCACTGATCCAGCGAAGAATGAAACTCGGCTACAACAGGGCCGGTCGTTTGATGGATCAGTTGGAAGCTGCAGGAATTGTAGGGCCCAACCAGGGAAGCAAAGCAAGGGAGGTTGTCTTTAAAACAGAAACCGAACTGCAGGAGTTCCTGGATACCATGGCATAGCTTTTCACCGATACAAATCAACTCCTAAGCCGATTTTAACGTATCTGTTTTGCCTGGCAACAGGCATTTCTGTTGTAAAACTTATATTTGCATCCCTAAAAGAACAACATGCGTAAATTTTACCTGGTTACACTGTTAGTATTGGGTTGCGCCCTTTTCACCCACGCACAAAATGACCCGGCTGCCAAAAAAGTAATTGAGGCATTCGGAAATAAAGTAAAAGCGTCGAAAGGGATCACTGCCGTATTTACCCTGAATTCATTCACCAGCAAGGGCAGGGCAACGGGTTCCAAACAATTGGCGCTCTCTATGCGTGGCGAAAAGTACCAGTTAAAGCAGGGCAAAACAGAAATTATTTGTGATGGTAAAAATGTGTACAATTTTGATGGCGCTAAAACCATTACTAAATCTTCCGTAGATGAAAGCAGTCAAACCCTGAGTCCGCAGAAATTACTGGCAGGATCTTATGAAAAGGATTTTTCCTACAAGCTGATTGCTACCAGGGGAAAACAGAATGAAATAGAAATGAAGCCGCTCGACAACCGCAAAAATTTCCAGAAGGTGAATCTTTATTTCGACAAGGCAAAAAATATACTGGTAAAAGCCCGCATACTGGATAAGAGTAATAACGTAACAGAACTGAAAGTGAACAATCTTAACCTTTCTGCGGTGCTGGCCGACCATCTCTTTGTATTCAATAAGGCCCGGTATCCAAAGGATGTGGAAATACTGGATTAATCTTAACCGAATTTAACAAAAGCCGTTTCGCATTATCCGGAACGGCTTTTGTATTATTTGTACATTCGATCATCCAAAAAATGTATATGCGAATTGCGCTTTCATTCCTTTTTTTCCTGTTGACAGCCGGTGGTTCAGCACAGTACGCTGCCCGCTTTGTGGTAACAGCAGTTGCCACCAGGGTCAATGAAGACATCTACATTAGCGGAAATTTCAATAACTGGAACCCCAAAGATGAACAGTACAAACTCAAACCATTTGGGGGGACCAGAAAAAGTATTGTGATCAGGGATCTGCCCGCAGGAAACTATGCATTCAAGTTTACCAGGGGTAGCATTGATAAGCTGGAGTGTGCTGCAGACGGCCGGGATATACCCGATCGTATGATTGAAGTGAATGCGGATGCATCCAATGAATTTGTCATTGCAGGCTGGAAGGATGATTATCCGGAACGCCCCAAAAATTACACGGCCAGTCCGCGGGTAAAACTGATGGATACGGCATTCCGGATTCCGCAATTGGGTTGTTCCAGGAGAAT
Organism: Sphingobacteriia bacterium; assembly: GCA_015999745.1. Lineage (GTDB taxonomy): Bacteria > Bacteroidota > Bacteroidia > Chitinophagales > Chitinophagaceae > Sediminibacterium. The sequence continues at coordinate 84,347 of JAECQP010000005.1, forward strand.
CTGGATCTATCTGCCCAAAAACTATGCATCCGTGGGAAAGGCCTACCCGGTATTGTATATGCAGGACGGCCAGAACCTGTTCAACGATAAAACAGCCGTTGCCGGTGAATGGGGCGTGGATGAATGCCTGGATACGCTGCAGGCAAAACTGGGTAGGGAGTGTATCGTGGTGGGTATCGACAACGGAGGTAACCGGAAAATGAACGAATACAGTCCTTACGATCATTTCAGTTTTGGCAAGGGCGAAGGAAAACAATACGTGGATTTTATTGCCAGCACCTTAAAGCCGTATATCGATGCCCATTACAGAACCCGCAAAGGGCCGGATTATACTTATATTGCCGGAAGTGGAATGGGCGGACTGATCAGTTGGTATGCAGTGATGCAATACCCTGCTGTATTTGGCGGAGCCGGTGTTTTATCTCCTTCTTTCCGGGTATCTCCGCAGTCGTTTGTGGATGCAGAACAATTCACCACTACATCAATCCCTAAGTTTTATTTCTACGCGGGGGAGCAGGAAGAAGCGGGTATGGTTGCCAATATGAAAAAGATGGCAGGAATTCTGCAGAAAAAGCCACAGTTTGTAATCAGGACCGTCGTAAATCCCCTTGGACAGCACAATGAAACGTACTGGAGAAGGGAGTTTGCCGACTTTTACAAATGGATGTCGAATAACTGGTAACATCAACTCAATCAAAGCGTCTCATGCAAAAAATAATCCGCTTTTCCATTGCAGCAGTCATTGGGCTGCTGGCAGGAATACAAAACCTGCAGGCCCAACCAGGGCAGCCAAAAAATCCATTGCCAACGCCCTATCAGCTCAAATGGCATGAAAATAATTTTTACCTGTTCATGCATTTTGGCCCCAATACATTTACCGATCAGGAATGGGGGACTGGTCAGGAAAAAACAGCCATCTTTCATCCTGACCGGCTCGATTGCAGTCAATGGGTCCGCGTGGCCAGGGAAGCCGGAGCAAAAGGAATCATCATCACTGCCAAGCACCACGATGGATTTTGTTTGTGGCCCAGTCAATACTCCACGCATACCGTGCGGGAGAGTGGTTTTAAAAGAGATATACTGGCAGAACTTTCAGCAGCCTGTAAAAAAGCAGGCCTGCTCTTTGGTGTATATCTTTCTCCCTGGGACAGAAACCACCCCGATTATGGTACGGATCGATACAATGATGTGTATGTAAACATGCTGAAAGAGATTTTCAATAATTACGGACCGATATGGGAACTCTGGTGGGATGGAGCCAATGGAGAAGGCCCCAACGGAAAGAAACAGGTATACGATTGGAAACGCTACGAAGCAACGGTGAGAAGTCTTTCGCCACAAACCATTGTATTCAGCGATATTGGCCCGGATTGCAGATGGGTGGGCAATGAAAAAGGATTTGCCGGAGAAACCAACTGGAATTTGCTGGATACGGCCGGTTATACCAGGGGAGCGGGTTCGCCCGCTATGGATACCCTGAACCGGGGTAACTACAGGGGAGTCTATTATATTCCTGCAGAATCCGATGTGAGCATTCGTCCGGGATGGTTCTATCATAAAACAGATGACGATCAGGTGAAAACACCGGATCAGTTGATGGACATCTATTTGAAAACCGTGGGCAGAGGCGCCAATTTATTGTTGAATGTACCGCCCGATCGCAGCGGACTGATTCATGAAAAAGATATTGCTGCATTAACGGAATTTAAAAACAGGAGATCCATACTGGAGAAAAATGATCTGCTGAAAGGCGCTTCTCTGAGGGTATCCGAACCGGATAAAACCAACCCTGATCGTTTATACAGTTGGTACCATATTTTAAAATCACCGGTATGGATCAACGGGTTGATTCTTCAGGAAGACCTTAAATACGGGCAGAAGATCAGTGAACTGAATATCAATGTGAGTAACAGGGGCGAAACCGTATTCCGTAAAACCATTACTACCATAGGCAGTCAGCGGATCATTCTGTTCCCGCAGCCAGTGGAAGCCAGTGAGGTGGCAGTAGTGGTTACCGGAGCCAAGGGGCGCCCGGTGATGAAACGGATCAGGGCATTTTAAGCGGGGGTTTACGTAATGATTTTATGCGCATAGGCCCATTTCACCAGGCTTAGTACATTGTTCGTGCCTGTTTTCCGGAAGATATTCTTTCGATGGGTTTCCACCGTTCTGACCGAAATATCCAACTGATCGGCAATCTGTTTGTTGGAGAGATCTTTTTCCATCAGCGCAATGATTTCTTTTTCGCGTTGCGTGAGGTGTGCGGTATCAACCTGCTGCCTTAACCTGGATTGCGCTTCCAACGCATTCAGTATGGTATCCGGAAAATAAATACCTCCGTTGTACACTTTTTGAATGGCGGCCATCAGTTCATGCACATCGGTTTGCTTTAAAAGATAACCGGCGATAGATGCCTGGTTAATCAGTTGGTCTACAATGACGCCCTCGCCATTCATGCTCAGGGCAATGATTTTTATATCAGGATGCTGGTGTTTTACTTCTGATGCCAGTTCCAGGCCACTCATACCGGGCATCATTACATCGGTCAGTAATATATCTATCTCGTTTTCATCCAGTAAACGGAGCATGTCTTTCCCGTTGTTGGCAGTGCAAATGATCTGCACCGCAGATTTGTCTTTTAATAAAGCGCTTAAGCCGTCTATCACAATCTGGTGGTCGTCTGTTATCCCTAATCTGATCATACCTGTTTGTTTGATTGGTTGCCCGCTGTATTATTCAACGGAATATAAATGGCCACGACTGTTCCTTTTCCGGGAGCGGTATTCCACTCAACGGTACCCCGCAGGTAATCAATCCTCGACTGAATATTCTGTAATCCGATACCTGCATCGGCAGCACGTTTGGTTTTATCGAAGCCCCTGCCATTGTCTTCGATCATTACATCAATGGCATCTTCCTCCTGGTGAATGGAAATATCCAGTTCGGAGGCCTGTGCATGCTTAATTACATTGTTGACGCTTTCCTGGATAACCCGGTATAAGACCGATTCAATATGCGAAGGGATCGCAATATTGAGCCCGTCTGTTTGCAGGTTAATCTGAATGGAACGCTGGTCTATCTGGCCAATGAATTCCCTTACAGCATTAATGAGCCCCTTCATTAACAAGGCATTGGGCATCATATTATGGCTAACCTGCCTCACTTCCTTACAACTCTCGTTTACCAGCGCCAGTGTTTTCCCGATCAACTGAACATCTTCCGGCCTGGCATTACTCATCATCTGGTCGCTTACGGCTTTTAAATTGAGCCAGGCAGCCGACATTAGTTGCCCCACCCCATCGTGCAGATCGCTGGCAATCCTTTTGCGTTCTTCTTCTTCCGCAGTGATGATATCAATGGCCGCCTGCTGCTGCTGTTGCAGGATTTTCCGGTGATGGATTTTTTCCTGTTGTTGTTTGTTCCTTCTGTAAAGAAGGTAGCCTAAAGCCAACAGGGCAATGGTGCTGATGCTCACCAGGGCAATCAGGTTGTTTTTCTGCGCCACTTCCAGTTCCCGGATCCTGTTCAGTTTATTCAGGCTATTAATCTGTTCTTCCTTGATGTTATTCTCCAGCTGATTGCGCAACAGTTTTTCCTTTTGTTCCGAAAGTAACAAACTGTCGGAAATAATCTTCAACTCCGCATCAGCCAGTTCCAGTTCCTGTTGGGCGATCCGGTATTTATTCTGATTGATGGCCAGTTGCTGGTTGGCAATGGCAAGGCTCTTGATCGAATCCGATTTGCTGAGCAGGTTGATCCGGAATTCCTTTCTTTCCGTTTCGTACCTGGTTTGCAGTTCATTGACCTGGCGGATCACTTTGTCGTTCAGTGATTTTTCGTTCATGCTCATTACCCTGGTTCTGTATGCAAGAGCACTGGAATAATTTCCCATCATCGAATCCAGCGTAGCGCGGTGGTTATAAATTTCACCATAGGTAAACTGGTCTGCACCATATTTAGCCGCAGTGAGTTCGGCCTGGTTAAACCATTTTAAGGCTTCGTGGTAATTCTTCAGATTAGTATACGCAAACCCGATGTTCTGTTCAATCAATGCAACACCCGACTGATTCTGGTTCTCGCGGGCAATCTGCAAGCCTTGTTTAAAATAATAAATAGATGTATCATAATGGCCCTGCCTTAAGTTGATGGCCCCGAGATTATTGGAGCAGAGTTGGATACCTCTTTTAAAATCCACCTGTTTAAAGCGTTGCAATCCTTTGTCCAGTTCCTGCAATGCCCTGGGATAGTTTAATTGTTCCGCATATACATTGGCCAGATTGATGTGTGCAATGCCAAGGTTTCGCCAATCCCGTGCCCTGGTGTTAGACTGTATGCTCAGTAAAAAATATTCAATGGCTTTGGGATAATTCTTGGTTTGGTACAACAGCCGGCCGATATTGCTTTGTGTTGCGCCGATCATTTTGGTATCACCGGTTGTTTCCTGAATGGCCAGTGATTTGATCAGGTATTCAATGGCCAGATCGTTGTCACCCTTTTCGGTATACAGGCTGCCTGCGTTGTGATAGAGTGTGCCCAATGCCCGGGTGTTTCGCAGCTTAATCAGCAGTTCCTCGCTTTTTTTAAAATACCCGGCAGATTCTTCAAAACGGTTGGCTAATAAAAAGCATTGCCCTAAAGCAGTATACACGGCAGCCATCTCCTCAGGTCTTTTCAACTGCAACCAGTAAGCCATTTCCTGTTGCAGCAGGGGAAGCGCTTTTTGCGGAGCCCGTTTTACAATATAATAATTACTTATTGCCCTCGATGCATTGGCGATGCCGGGTTTGTACCGGAGGCTGTTCGATAACCCTGTTGCCTGCTGTGAAAGCCGAAAGGTCTGAACGGAATCGGTAAAAGAATAATAGAAAGCCAGTTGGGTAAGCAGGTTGATCTGTGAGGTATCAATGATAGTGGGCTGGAGTTTTTTCTTAAGGCTGTCGATCTCCTGTTGATACTGGCCATTGGCAATATTTATTCCTGTAAAAAGGTAAAGCAGTAAGAGTCCCTGAATTTTTCTCATGCGATTTTTCCGATAAACTAATTTATGCTTTTTACTTATCCCTTAGCGGAATAATTTACACTTGTGCCGGATTTCTGATGTGTACTAAATGATCAAACCGTTTTTGCAATTGAAGTTCTTCCATGGATCGAAGCGTAGAAAAAAGGCGGTTCAGTCAATAAGCTACCTAATCCAGTCTAGCTCCGCACAATGAATGTTACCCCCTCAATGGCCAGCTGTGTTTTGGGGAAGATAGCGCTGGCCTCTGTAAGATAATCCTGCAGTTCCTCGTATTTGCTGCTGAAATGTCCCAGCAGGAGCCGGTGAACATTGGCTTTTAACGCAATGGTGGCTGCCTGTACCGTAGTGGAGTGGAACCTCGCTGCGGCACGTTCCTCCAGGTCTTTCAGGTAGGTTGCTTCGTGGTAGAGAAGGGTTACATTTTGGGTAATTTCTGCCAGTCGTTCATCATACACTGTATCGGCACAGAAAGCATAGCTGCGGGGCGGGGTATTGGGAATGGTAACCTGGTCATTGAAAACAACCTGCCCGTCTTTGCGGGTATAATCGTATCCGTGTTTCAACGACTGGTAATACGCCGCCGGTATTTCAAAGACAATGGCTTTTTCTTTGTCAATTTTTCTGGGAAGTTTTTTCTCGCGTATAATAAATCCCCAACAGGGGATGCGGTGCCGGGTACTGAAACATTCCACGGAAAACTTCGGATGATCCAGTATTACCTCCTCCCTGGTCAGGGGATGAAAAATCAGTTCGTAGGGCAGGGTAGTGAAAGCTACTTCCAGTTGCAGTTTAATAATGACATCCAGGCCTGCCGGTGCGTAGAGATGCAGGGGGTGCTCCCTCCCCAGTAATCCCATGCTGGTGATCAGCCCGATCAGTCCAAAATAATGATCCCCATGTAAATGAGAAATAAAAATATTATTGAGCTTCCCCCTTTTGATTTTATACCGTGATAACTGCATTTGGGTACCTTCCCCGCAATCGATCAGGAGTAACTGATCGTCGATGGTGACCACCTGCGAGGTAGGATGCCTGTCGTAAGCAGGTAAAGCAGAATTGTTTCCCAAAATGGTTACAGCGAACATGAAAAAACTCCCGGATTTAATCACAAAACCGGCCCTCTGTAAAGTTAAGACAAATTAAATATTTTTATGCTGCATAACTATCTAGATTTATATCTATTTAGCGGGTTATGGCCGGCTTTTTGTAGAAGAGTGGGGCCGGAGGCAAAAAAATGTTGAAAAAGGGTTATCTTTTCAGTTTAAATTGTACCTTTGCGCGAATAAAAAAAGAAAGAGTCCAATTCTGGAGTCAAAAAAACAATTTTTGAGATGCCTTATTTAACAACAGAAAAGAAAGCCAGCATTTTTGCTGAGTTCGGTGGAAAAGCAACCAACACAGGTTCAATTGAAGCACAAGTAGCTATTTTAACTGAGCGCATTGCGCACATTTCCAAGCACTTGCAAGCTAACAAGCATGATCATTCCACCCAGCGTGGTTTGATGCAGATGGTGGGTCAGCGTAAGCGGTTGCTGACTTATATGCAAAAGCATAACCTTACTGGTTACCGCGCATTGATTGAAAAGTTAGGTCTGAGAAAATAATTCCTCAGCTATGTTATAAAACCATTCCCAACTCACAGGTCATGTAGTTGGGAATAGTTGTTTTATCATAGGTCTTTTCAATTTATCCATCCTCACCGTCATAACCCGACAAATTTATGTTAACACAACCAATAAGCGTAAGCTTTGACCTCGGCGGCAACCGTCAGGTTACATTGGGTACCGGTAAATTGGCCCGACAGGCCGATGGCGCCGTTACCGTACAGCAGGGAGACTGCATTATTATGGCTACAGTTGTGGCCAATAAAGATCCTAAAGAAGGGCAGGACTTCTTCCCTTTAAGTGTAGATTACCAGGAGAAATTTGCTTCTGCAGGCCGCGTACCAGGATCATTCTTCAAAAGAGAAGCCCGTCTGAACGACTATGAAATATTGACCAGCCGCCTGATTGACAGGGCGCTCCGTCCATTGTTTCCGGAAGACTACCTCTGCGATGTGCAGGTATTGGTAAGCCTGGTTTCCAGCGATGCGGAAATTATGCCCGATTCACTGGCATGTTTGGCGGCTTCTGCGGCATTGGCCGTATCTGATATTCCCATTAAGGAAATCATTTCTGAGGTTCGTATTGCCCGCATCAATGGCGAATTTGTGGTAAACCCTACCCGCTCACAGTTGGCGGTTTCTGATCTGGAATTCCTGATTGCCGCTACTGAAAAGAACCTGATGATGGTGGAAGGAGAGGCTAAAGAATGTGCTGAAGCAGACCTGGTAAAAGCCCTCGAAATGGCGCATGACGCCATCCGTATTCAGATCAAGGCACAGGCAGACCTGGGAGCGAAGGTTGGCATTACCACCAAGCGCGACTACAAGAAGCCTGAGCAGAATGAAGCGATTCGTGAAAAAGTATATGCTTTTGCGAAAGACCGCGTATACGAGATTTCCAGAAAGGGTTCCGCCAAACACGAAAGAACGGATGCTTACAGCGCACTGAAAGATGAGTTAATCGCCGGCTTGGGAGAAGAGGTTACAGATCTCGATAAGAAATTAGCCAAAAAATACTACGAAGACCTGAAGTGGGAAGTTGTAAGAAATATGATCCTGGAGGACAGGGTTCGATTGGATGGCCGTAAACTGGACGAGGTTCGTCCACTGGCGATGGAAATATCCCCACTGCCAACTCCGCATGGTTCGGCTTTGTTTACAAGAGGTGAAACTCAATCACTTACAACAGTTACTTTCGGTACAAAATTAGATGAACTGCTGGCTGAAACAGCTGCAAAGTCTGAGTACAGCAAGTTCTTCCTGCACTATAATTTTCCTCCATTCTCAACCGGTGAAGTGAAAATGATGCGTGGAGTAGGCAGAAGGGAAGTTGGTCATGGTAACCTTGCCATGCGTTCCCTGAAGCAAATGATGCCGGGCAGCGAATATGCTTACACCGTTCGGGTGGTAAGTGATATCCTGGAAAGTAACGGTTCTTCTTCCATGGCAACTGTCTGTGCCGGTTCACTGGCGCTGATGGATGCGGGTGTGCCTATTCACAAACACGTAAGTGGTGTGGCAATGGGACTGATCACCAGGGAAGATGGCAAATATGCAATTCTTACGGATATCCTGGGCGATGAAGATCACCTGGGTGATATGGATTTTAAAGTAACCGGTACCAGAGATGGAATCTGCGGTGTTCAGATGGACATCAAGGTAGATGGCCTTAGCATGGCGGTTATGATGGAGGCCCTGGAGCAGGCGCGTAAAGGCCGCTTGCATATTCTGGATGCTATGTATGAATGTATGCCGGCTGCAAGACCTGATGTTAAACCTCACGCTCCACGTATGATCAAACTGATCATCGATAAGGAATTCATTGGTGCGGTAATCGGACCAGGCGGTAAGGTGATTCAGGAAATTCAGCGCGAAACCGGTGCTACTGTCAACATTGAAGAAGTGGGCAATACCGGTGAAGTGAGCATTTTCTCTGCTAATAAAGAAAGCCTCGATAAAGCAGTTACATGGGTACGCGGTATTACAGCAGTTCCTCAGGTAGGTGATGTGTACGAAGGCCCTGTAAAAGGCATCAAAGAATTCGGCGCATTCGTTGAATTCATGCCCGGAAAACAAGGGTTGCTGCACATCAGCGAAATCAGCTGGAGCAGGCTGGAAACCATGGAAGGCCTTTTTAAAGAAGGCGATATGGTGAAAGTGAAATTGGTAGGAGTAGACCCTAAAACGGGTAAATTCAAACTGAGTCGCAAAGTGCTGATGCCAAGACCAGACAATAAGCAACCGCGCGAAGGACAATCCGAGAACGCATAATAATTGTATTAGAAATACGTTTTTAAAAGGTCCCGATCTTTATCGGGGCCTTTTTTTTACTATTCCCTCCCCCCCAAGCATGGATAAGAAGTATATTCAAATTGAGATTACCGGTATTAGTGAGTCAGCCAGTGCAATAGCCATTGCAGCGCTTAGCCAGATCGGATTTGACGGTTTCCTGGAAGAAACCAATTCCCTGAAAGCCTATAGCAAAGAAGGAGCTTTTGATCAGCCTGAATTAAATATTATAATGAATAAACTTAGTTTAAAGTATTCATTGTCAGTACTGGAAAATCAGAATTGGAATAAGATATGGGAATCCAACTTTAGTCCTGTTCAGGTAGATGATTTTGTGGGAATCCGGGCTTCGTTCCATCCTCCCATTACCGGAGTGAAGCATGAGCTGGTTATTACGCCTAAAATGAGCTTTGGAACCGGGCACCATGCCACTACCTATACCGTGATGCAACTGATGCGGGAGCTTGATTTTAAAGGAAAGCGGGTTTTGGATTTTGGAACCGGAACCGGGATCCTGGCTATTTTGGCCGAAAAACTTGGATCCTCCTATGTACTGGCGGTAGACAACGATGTATGGTGTATGGAGAATTCTAAGGAGAATATTTTAATTAACCGTTGTCAAAATATTGAAATTCAGCAAGTTGATGCTATAAATGATGGTTGGAAATTTGACATTGTTATTGCCAATATCAACCGCCATATTATTGAAGCGAATTTATCTTCCTTTCCCGCGATACTCCTGGAAGGAGGCAGCCTGATCCTCAGCGGCCTGCTACAAAGCGATGAAAAAGACATATTGGCCGCCTGCGGCCGCCTGGGTTTCACCCACCAAAAAACCCTGCAAAAGGATGGCTGGGTTGCCATTTTTTTAACTAAATGATAAATCAGCAACGTTAATTTAGTATTAAGTTTAGGCGCTAAAAGCTATATTTGTGAACCATATTACACGTAATGAACGAACTTTTGTTAATCATTCTGGCCTATCTCATCGGCTCAATACCGACCGCTGTATGGGTAAGTAAACATTTTTTTAAAATTGATATCCGCGACTATGGAAGCGGAAATGCAGGTGCCACCAACACTTTCAGGGTGTTGGGTTCCAAATGGGGTACACTTGTTATGTCAATTGACGTACTCAAGGGGGTGATCGCTACCTCACTTTATATATTGTTACCTCATTACATGGCCGACGAATGGAGCAGGACCAACTTTATGGTAGGACTGGGTCTTTCAGCGGTATTGGGCCATATTTTCCCGCTTTGGGCGGGTTTTCGCGGAGGTAAGGGCGTGGCTACTTTGCTGGGAATGGCCGTTGCCATTCAACCGCTCGTAGCGCTTTGCTGTGTAGGGGTGTTTTTATTGGTGCTTTATCTTACCCGATTTGTATCCCTGAGTTCAATACTGGCCGGTGTTTCTTTCATGGTTTTCATACTTTTCATCTTCAATGAAAAAGAAACCCTGTACCGCATATTTGCTGTATTGGTTGCCCTGATGGTCATCCTGACCCATCAAAAAAATATTACCCGGATTTTGAAGGGTACCGAGAGTAAAATTCCGTTCTTTAAGAACCGGGACAGGCGAAAGAATAGGAAATAAGCATTCCGGCCTGAACCGGGATAAGCGTTCATCTTCAAACAGTCTTTGTATGTATATGAAAAAAAACCTGTTTGCTTACAGTTTTATCTGTGCAATATTATTGTTAAGCGCCTGCCAGCGCAATGCCATTACCGGCAGATCCCAGTTATCGATCGTTTCAGAGTCCGAAGTACAATCACTGGCGGTGGGGCAGTACAAGTCGTTCCTGGACTCCAATAAAGTAGCAGCGGTTTCCAGCAAGGATGCCATTATGGTGAAGCGGGTGGGGAACAGGATCATTGAAGCGATCAAGACCTATTATTCCCAGCAGGGACTTTCCAAAGAACTGGAAGGCTATAACTGGGAGGTAAACCTGGTACAAAACAAAGAAATGAATGCCTGGTGTATGCCCGGAGGTAAGATTGTAGTATATACCGGCTTATTGCCGGTAACTAAAAACGAAGCTTCGCTGGCAGTGGTAATGGGCCATGAAATTGCACATGCGCTTGCCCGTCATGGCAGTGAACGTATGAGTCAGGCCATGCTTCAGCAGGGGCTGGGGCTGGGAATTTCCCTGGCACTGTCTAATAAACCTGCCCAAACACAAAATATTTTCAACACCGCTTACGGTATTGGTTCCGGTGCGGGATTGTCTGCCTTCAGCAGGAGCAATGAACTGGAAGCCGATAAATTTGGGCTTCGTTTCTCCTCTCTGGCCGGGTATGATCCCCGGGAAGCCATTGATTTCTGGCAGAGAATGTCCAAGGCCTCCGGCGGGGGAAGTATCCCCAGTTTGTTCAGTACGCACCCCAGCGATGCCACCAGGATCGCTGAATTAGAGAAGATTATGGACGAGACCATTAAAAATTATTATAAAAAGCCGTAACAATTTTTTAACTTTGTGCTCTTTTAAGCCTATTAAACTTCCTTTAAGGCATGTATAGTCAAACGCTACTCGAGAAACTTCAATTAAAGGATGAAAAGAATCTGCTGATTCAAGGATTACCTTCTTCCATTGAAAAACAATTTGCCAAGCTCACTTACGCCAAAAATGTAACACCCTTGCTCAAAAGCAGAAAAGTGGACTTTGTGCTCGTATTTGCGCTTAGCCAAACACAGTTGAACAATGTATTGTGTGAG